>JAFYUI010000002.1 GCA_017549565.1 Clostridia bacterium | reverse complement strand
GTTTTCTGTCGATTCGGTTTTATCGTTTTTGCTTGAATTGTTCGTTTGGTTTGTGCCTGTCGAAGCATTTCCCTTTGAATTGTCGGGTTTACTCTCGCCCGAAGCTGTGCTGTTCAAGCTTGAAGCTTGTGAGTTTTCACCATTGTCGGTAATGTATTTATTTGAATCATCCCCACACGCAGAAAAAACACAAATAATTAAAACAAGTGAAAGTGTTAACCCTAAAAATTTTTTCATAAAATTCACCTCATACTTAAATTATAGCTGTGAAAACAAGAATATGCAAGGTGTTATATTCCCACCGTAGAGACGCCTTATCTCTCCAACTCAAAATAATCACCGCCTATTTTATACAACCTGCACTCACCAATTTTCTTCGTAAAGCATGGCAGGCACAACATCCGTCCATCCAATATAAAAAGCCGTAGCGTCGCCAAAATCATTTAGCAACAAAAAATATTTGCAAGAAAGCATTATATCATTTGGACAATATTTTTGAGCCAAAGCTTTTCGCTCGGCGGGCTTATAATAATCCTCCGCTCCATAAAGGTGTAGCGTTTCATGTGCAACCACAGAAGATTGCCATCCAACGGGCTCGTAACCTGTGGATTCTGCATCATAAGCAAACATTAAAACGTGCTCTGCTATATCTACATCTGATCCGCGCTTTGGGTTTAATGCATATGAGCCACCCTCTTTATTAAAAACACAATAACAAATAACTTCGGTGGAATATTTTTCTTCATATTTCGATATAAAATCCTTATCGCTTTTATATCCCAAACTTCGCGCCGCTGTATATAATGTATCTATTGTGGCATATCCAGACGCTTTTATATCTTCCTCGACCTTGTCGTCGTAGTATATAGAAGAATGAACTTCTTCAATTTTAAGGTTAAGGGATATTCCAAATTTTTGGGCCGAATCTTCTAAAAACTTCAAACCGGGCTTGATTTCTTTTTCAGTAAAGTTGTTAATTTCTGCCGCTGTCCAATTGCTTTCAAAATCATCCAAATAAAAAACAATAACCGTAATATCGCCGCTCAAATCCCGACAGTTACCCAAATCATAATCCGGACGCAGCTTATTCACTCCAACCAATTCCTCGGTAGATTCTTTATCTTCGTTTTGATTAAATTCTTCCTCTTTTGATACAGTTTCGGATTCATTAGAAGAATTTGTTTCGTTAGAAGAATTTGAGTTGTTAGAAGAATTTGAGTCAATAAAAGAATCTGATTGGGCAGAAGAATTTGTTTCATTTAAAAAATCTTCTTTTATATCGTTCAAATAATTTGGGTCAAAATCTGAAACGCTTGAATTTTTGTCAGAATTGGTGCTACTTGTATCTATTGGGGTAGAGTTATGTTCGCTAGAAGCATTATTATTTGTAATATATTGTTTTCGGTTATCATTACAAGCGGAAAAAACGCAAATAATTAAAACAAGTGAAACTGTTAAACTTAAAAACCTTTTCATTTTATCCACCTCTTAAATATAAGATACTATGGTAATTATATTATACTAACAAAAATTTATAATGTCAAAGCGTACTTTTAAAACCGTTATATTTTCTTCATACTATACTTTCCACTTTTGCACTCTTAAAATATGCTTCCAACTGGTCGATGGTAAATGTTTTTTTGGTATAAAGCACCACACAAAAATCATCAACCAAGGTTACATCATCAACATTATAATTTTTCGGCGTGCTGCCAAATGGTGCGCATTCAAAACCAACAACCTTTGCTCCATTATAACGAACCGTAAAAATATAATTTTCTTGTTCGAAATTTTTAACAATATCGAACCCCTCTATATATTTGTGCGAAGAAAAAGCAATATACGACAGACCTGATTCTGTTCCCACACCGCGCGCATTTGGGAAGCAAGAATAGTAATTGTTTCCCCGCTTAAATGTTATCATATATCCCAATGGGTCGATATCATTTTGGGTCACAACAACCTCTACCTCACCTGTGCCGCCAAGCTTTTGGGCTAAAAAGCCGCGTTCATCATTGAGCTTTATGGTAAAATATGTAACCATTGTTGTTGTAAATACTTTGTTTGCATTGATAGGATACTGATAAATATTACTTAACAAAGCGGTTTTTGGTGTAAACGCGCCACTGCCTTTCGTCCCAAGGGGCCAAAGAGAATTTTCATCAATAATTTTCTTTGCCGAATAAAAATTCATTTTGTCTATGCTGTCTATAAAACGGTTATTCTCGGAAACAGGGGGTGAGTTGGATGTGCCATTTTCGGTGTAACCGCCGCCTTGGTAATCGCTATCATAATCATACGGCGGGGTGTACCAAAAATCTTCTATCCAAGGATAGCTTTCATCTGCGGGTTTATTGCTGTTATCACTTCCCGTTTGAGGGTTACTTTTATCACTTTCCGTTGGCGATTGGTTTTCAGAGCTTGTTAAATTGCTTTGCGAATTATCCACAATATAGATTTTGTTCTCAAAAACTCCGCTTTGCCACAGCCCAACGCCCGTTATTAAAACAATTAAACAACAAATTAGCGGGGTTGTGGATGCCATAATGATTTTCTTTTTCTTTTTTTGCTTTGCTAAATATTCATCTCTGCGTTTAAAGACAATGTTGGCTATTTCTTCATAGTTTTTCATAATCTAACCCCTCCTTTTCAAGTGTTGATTTCAGTGACTGCTTGGCCCTAAAAACCAAATTTTCAACCTGTTTTTTAGATTTGTTCATAACAAGTGCTATGTGGGCGTTTGAAAAACCTTCAAAATAAACAAGCCACAAAACCTGGCTATATTCGGGTTTAAGCATTTTCATTGCCTTATGTAAAACAATTTTACTTTCATTTTTTATATATTGGGTTTCAAGATTTATTTCATCACTTATATAGTTTTGGTCATTCTCGATAGAGGATAACGCAAATTTTGATTTATTTCTTAAATAATCCAGTGCAATATTTCGTGCTATGGCATAAAGATATGTTTTGAAAGAGCTTTCGCCTTTAAATTTTGGCTTTTTTATTGCAATTTTAAAAAAGGTTTCCTGCATTAAATCTTCTGCTATATAAATATTGTTAACATAACTGTTAATATAAAAAATCAAACCGTCTTTATATTCTTTTATTATTAGTGTTAATCCCTCATCATCACCGTCAAGAAAACGGCGATAATTATTTTGTCCAATATCCACTTTTTGCCCCTTTCTTTACTCCTTATCTATTAGACGGAAAAATATGTAAGTTCACTCACTATTTTTAAAATTTATTTTTTCTTTTTGTTACAAGGTGCAAAAAAGCCAAGTGTTATTATTAACACTTGGCTTTTGCTTAAAGCTTTATTCCTGTTTTATAGTACACAACTCAATTTGTGTGGTATTGTTTTTCCAATTGTTAATGTATGCTTCCACTTCGTCCTTGGTGGCGCTTTGCTTCCCTATTTTGTAGATATTTTCTTCATGGTTTTGAGAGGCAAGTGTATTAAACCTATACTCCAAACCATCAAACTCGACCTCACACACATAAAAGTCCTTGCCAACAATCTTAAAATTATCATCAAAAATATATGATACCGTCAAAAATGTTCCATCTGTCTTAACATTTTGTAAATCTACATTATCGTCCACCATATATCCGTTGACCCTTTCCCCATCATATCGCAAGATTAAAAAATGCGATAATCTTGCATCCACAATAAACAGTTCTTCCACGCCATCGCGGTCAAAATCAACATATGCATAACTGTGCGGTATAAAAACCTCGCGTGCGCTTGACGGTGTTTGAAATTCAAAATCCGTTAAATTTTCTTGGGTAATCTCATCAAATACCAATGACTTATATGTGAAATTTTGCTCCTTATTGAACACACATTCCAATGCCTGTCTCGCGTCGTTACCATCTATTTTATCGCCTTTACAACAACACAACGATACACATATTAAAAGACATAAAAATACGGCTAAAAAATTTTTCATTGCACACCGGTCCTTTTTGAAAACATCACATTTTGGATGTATTATAACATAAAAGCGGAGGGGGTGCAAGGCCGTTTGCGGCGAAGTCGCAACATCGTTGGGTGTAAGCCCACATCGTTTGTGCGAAGCTGGGCACTGTTTGCCGAAGGCAACCTCGTTTACACCGTAAGGTGTAACATCATTTTGTGTCCGCCAAGGCGAAACGATGTTCTCGCTTCACTCGAAATGATGTTGACCACAAGCGGTCAAACGATGTTGTGTCCTTGCGGACACAAACACAAAAAATAAAGCACTTCCGAAGAACGAGATTTTTTGGGTAGTTTGAACTTGATGACACGAATGAAATATGCCTGAAAACCTAGATTATTGATATAAAATTCAGAATCCCCAAGTAAAAACAAATATGTACGCTATAATTGTGAGAAATAATCCTAAAGTGAAAAATATTATTGGTAATAATCCAATCTTTCTAAACGAAACATTGTCATTAGTTTTTTTATAACTATAAAATGTTATTATCGATCCAACAGCTGATATTAGAGCAAAAATATTTAGAATGGGTAACAAGAGTAAACCTATAAGAAAACCAAACAGATTCCAAGCAGTCCACAATCCAAAAATATTGAAAACTGCCTCTATTAAAATCAGAACAAAAACAACTCCAAAAACAATTCCGTTGATAGTAGAAAAAATTTTATTATTCTTCATAACATCACCGCCTTGGGTTTAGTATAGCATAAAAGCGGTGGCGGGGCAATACTTCTTCACTATTCACTATTACTTCTTACTTCCCAAAAAGAACTGGTCGAAAACCTAATTTTCTTTATATAGCATATTAAAATGCACTAAAATAAGTATTTCCCTCTTTTTGCTCCGACAAATATCCATCTATATCAAAATCGTAATATAGAATATCTGTAACTAATGTGTCATTCTCACTAAAATAAAGTTTACCGTTCTTTGCATAAAAACTTCTATTTTTATCGTCGCAAGTAACAGTGCATACCAAAACAAAAACATCATAATATTCTTTTCCATCTTCATTATACTCGCAACCAATAAAGCCGCCTAAAGACATATTTTCTATTTTTTAATGTTTTTACTGATATGAACATTGAAATTAATTGTTCTAATATTTCTTATTTTATCATTACGAATATCGGATATATAAAACCATTCGTCTGATTTATCGCAAAGTTTTTCTTTCGCAGATTCTGTGGGTCTTATATTGAAACTACACGGAACACCTCTGCCATAATACCCACCAAATTCTGTGATAGGAATATCTTCATATTTTTCCGGGACCACAATATTAGTTGTTTCATCAGTCCCATCCCAAATATATGACGACAGAAATGCATTATTAAGACTCGTGCTATACCCTACATCAAAGTTATCAACAGTATCTATATCATACAACAAACTACAACCAGAAAATGATAAACAAATAATAACACATAAAATAAAGACAACTAAATGCTTCATCTCATCACCGCCTTGTGTGTAGTATAGCATAAAAGCGGCGAAGCCGCAATACCTCTTCACTATTCACTATTACTTATTACTTCCCAAAAATCCCGAATACGAGGTTTAGTGAAGAGTGAATAGTGAATAGTGAAAAAGTAAAATCCCGAACGCTTACGCATTCGGGATTTTTGGCGCCCCAAACAGGACTTGAACCTGTGACACTGCGGTTAACAGCCGCATGCTCTACCGACTGAGCTATTAGGGCAAAAAGTGTTGGCATCTACCTATTTTCCCGGGCAGCTTCCCGCCAAGTATCTTCGGCGCAAGCGAGCTTAACTTCCGTGTTCGGTATGGGAACGGGTGGACCCTCGCCGCAATCAACACCAACT
>JAFYUI010000026.1 GCA_017549565.1 Clostridia bacterium | reverse complement strand
TTGTTTTCAAGGTCGCTTACAAAGAAGGAGAAAGCAAAACCGATAAACATTAAAATTATTGAAACAATAGTTACATTGTTAAAA
The DNA here is from genome assembly GCA_017549565.1 of Clostridia bacterium. Taxonomy (GTDB): domain Bacteria; phylum Bacillota; class Clostridia; order Oscillospirales; family Acutalibacteraceae; genus UBA737. Next base: position 74,822 of record JAFYUI010000026.1, on the reverse strand, counting down.
CCGAGAGCTATCGGGGTTTCGGAAGCGGTAATAAGGTTTGGTATTATTGAAATAAACAAACCAAAAATTACCGAGAAAGTAATTGTGTAATAACGCTTTAAAAGGAAGTTTATAAGGGTGGAAATTAAAATAACACCAATTATAAGACCAATACCTGTTGGAAGCGCCTGCTTTAAAATAAAGCCATCAATTTTAAGGTTGTCAAGGTGAAGCATATTAAGCCAAGTGTTATACATACCAAAGTAATTTAAAATTACTGCGCTGTCAACACCAGGGATAATGTATGATGCTGCAACAACCAAACCTAAAAGTATAGACTGTAAAAATGTTGGGCTTTCGATTTGCGGGAAATTAACATTACCGAAATATGAAAGTGAAAGCCCTGCGGCAGTGGCACCCAAAATTAAGAAGATATAACGCTTTGGAAACTTTTTGCCTTCGGCCTTTTTCTCTTTGGTAACCTCGCGTATAAAGAGGGGAAGCGTACCCACAACAAGACCTAAAAAGGTAAAGCGGGTCTGCATTTCAAAATTGTCAAGAAAATATCTTGCAATACCGCTGAAAATAAGCATACCGCTTCCGATACCAAGCGCCAAGGGAATTAAGAAGACCAAGTTCTTTTTAAAATTCTTAAAAAGTGTGCTGATAGCATTAAGCGCCTTTTGGTAAAGCCCGAAAATTACAAGCAACACACTGCCCGAAAGACCCGGGGTAATTGCGCCAAGACCAACCACAATACCTTTAAGTAATGTTTTAATAAATTCAATTAAAAACGCCATAATAAAACCTCGTAAATTTTGAAATCTTTTATATTATATAACAGATTTCAAAAATCTACAACTATTATTTAGTAGTATGTTGATGAATCTTCATCTAAGTTTATTTTTGCTTTCTCATCAAGTTTTTCAAAATCTGCAACAATTTGGTTAAAAATGTCTTGATAAATTACTGAAATTTGAATATATTTCGTACCGGTATATTCATCAAAGATCGAAATATATATACCTTCGGGTGTGTTATAAAGCGTGCCGCAGTTTTTCTTGAAGTTAAAGTCTTTGCTAACCTTGTAAATATCTGTAAGATAAAATTGTTCAATGTATTCTGGGTCTACAAGGAATTCGCCACCGAAATTGAACAAGAAATCAAGGGTTTCGGTTGCATCACTTGAAATCATTTTATACTTTGTTTCGACAATTTCATATCCCAATTTATTTTCATCATTATAGTCGGCGTATTCGAAAGCATATCCGTCAAAATAATTTAAAGAAAATATTTTATCTTGAATGGTGTCGTAAATATCTTCTCTTGCGAAATATGATGGAATATATGAGAAAGACGAATCATTATATGAATCAATTGAAATTATTGAACGGTCAATTGAAATTTCACCACTGTCACCAAACACACCTGAAAGCATTACAGGCACATCTCTTGCGGTAACCTTAATATACATTTCCGAATCGATTTCGGGGCTTAAAAATTCACAGTCACTTAATTTCTTATATGTTTTGTTTTTATAAATTATTGTGTTGTCTTTACCCCAAAACGCCTGTTCTTCTCGCATTTCATCCAAAAAGTTACAGGAACAAAGGGAAAAACAAATTACAAAGCAAAGTAATAAACAAATCAGTTTTTTAACAGTTTTCATAAAAATTTCCCCCTATTCAAGATTTAATCTTTTGCTGATGATTTTGTGTGTTACAATATAGAAGACAATAATCAAAGCTGACAGTAATAAAATTATTGTGATAAATAAGACATGTAAACTTAAATGCGGATTTTCAGAAATAAAATCAAAGAATTTTGTCATATCTACTGTTTCGGCAATAACGTTAATCACTATCATAAAGACAGTGTATAAAATTTCAACAATAGCGGCATAGGTGAAATAACAACCAACAGCCAACCAAATACGTGCTCTGTTAGCAAGTTGTCCTATACAAATGCAGGTGTAAAATAACAAAATATTATATATGCCCGAAAATAAAAGAATAGCACAAAAATAAATCAGATAAATAGATATATTTAAGCCATCCTTAAAACTTATCACTTCAAATGCTTTGTTTAAAATATACCAAATTGCTTTTAAAAGTTCGTTTAAAAAATCGCCTGAAATTGCAATAAGCGTTGCAATAAAAATTGAAAAACTAACAACACTTTGGTAAATAAGTGAGGATATGAGCTTTACCGTAATATGTTGGTTTGTGCTAACTGGTAGCGCAAAGGTTAAATATCCCTCTTGTGAAAACAGGTTGCGATAAAACCTTATAACCGACATTGCAATAGAGGCGTAAATACAAGCAATTGCCGCCAAACCGAAAAGCACAAATGAAGAACCTTGTATAAAACGGTAAACCCAATGGTCAAATTCAAAAAACATTATGAAACGGGTTGAAATTGCAAGAGAAAATAATATGATTTCAAAAATCAAAAGTGTACGGGCATAATAAATCGCCTCGTGTTTAAAAAGCTTTCTTACCATCTGAATTCCTCCCTAAACAGCTCGTCAACGCTTTTTCCGTATTCTGTACGGATATCTTCAACCGATTTATGCAAAACAACCTTGCCGTGATTTAAGAAAATTGCTTCATCCAAAATTGGTTCGATATCAGCAATAAGATGGGTGGAAATAATAACCGATGCTTCGGGATTATAGTTATTTATAATGGTTGAAATAACATAATCGCGGGCGGCAGGGTCAACTGCAGCGATGGGCTCATCTAAAACATATAATTTTGCGTTACGGCTCATTATAAGTATAAGACAAACCTTTTCTTTATTACCTTTTGAAAGGGTTTTAAGTTTTCTGCTTGGCTCTATATTAAGTTTTTTAAACATTTCATAAGCCAAATCCTTGCGAAAATCATCATAAAAATCGCAGAAGAAATCAACAATTTGTGAAACCGACATCCAAGAATTTAAAAAACTGTTATCAGGTAAATATGAAACAATTTTTTTACTGTCTACACCCGGGATTTTGCCATCAATCCAAATAGAGCCCCAGGTTGGTGTTAAAAGACCGTTTACCAGCTTTATAAAAGTGGTTTTGCCAGAACCATTTGGGCCCAAAAGTCCAATTATTTTGCCGCTTTCAACGGTTAGGTTTAAATTATCAAGCGCCGTAAGACCGCCATATTTTTTGGTTAGGTCTTGGCAATGTAACAGCTCACTCATTTTTCCCACTCCTTAATATAGTTTTTAACCATTTCGCTATCAAAACCGATTTGTGCCATAGCTTCAAAATAGCTTTTAGTTTTTCTAATTGCAAGGGTGCTGATTTGTTCTTTTGCAAGGTCGATATTATTGCAAACAAACCAACCCGAACCTCTTATTGAGTAAATAAGACCGTTTTGTTCCAGCTGTTCAAAGGATTTTTGCACAGTGTTAGGGTTTACGCCCGCTTTAATTGCAACCTCTCGCACCGATAAAAGTTTGCTGTCAGGCGGAAACTCACCCGAAGCTATAAGCGAAGAGATATAATCGCAAATTTGTGGACAAATCGGAAAAGATTTGTCAATATTAAAGTTCATTTCATCACCTCTCCGGTATTACTGTACTATTATAGTAATACACTTTTCGAAAATAATCAAGTAACAAAATTGTAACAAAAAACAAGAGCCAAACTGCGTTTAGCTCTTGTTTTTTCTATATGCTAAATAATCTTCTAAAATGATAACTGCGGCGACAGCGTCAACCACTTCTTTGCGTTTTTTACCGCGTGTGTCGGTAAAATTAAGCGCCGTATGTGCCGAAACGGTTGTACAGCGTTCGTCCCACATAACAACTTCTAAATTGGTTGCGGTTTTGATTTTGTTTGCAATTTCGGTGCATTCTTCAGCACGCCATCCCAAACTGCCGTCCATATTTTTTGGCAGCCCTACCACAATAAGCTCAGCCGAAAGCTCTTTTGCTTTTTCACAAATTTTAACAATTAGCTTTTCGGTGTTATATTCGTTAATAACGCATTTGGGAAATGCGAAGCCCTCGCTTTTATCGGATACAGCAATGCCTGTGCGTGCTTTTCCCAAATCGACGGACATTATAATCATTTTTGCACCTCATTTCCCATAAATGCGGTAAGGCGACTTCTTTGGGGAATTAAATCTTTGGTTAAATGTGAAGAATCGTTATAATATTTTAAATCAACATTAAAATCATCGTCAACCTCTAAATAACAAACGGCTGTATTGTCAAGCAAAGGTGCATCTTTAAGGCGGGTAATGTCGTTAAACATAAAACGGCACAAAATGCAGCGTAAAACACCGCCGTGTGTTGCAAAGGCAACGCTTTTACCTTTGTTATTTTTTACAATTTCCCAAAATGCGTTTTCACTTCTTACATAGGCATCACGCATTGCCTCGCCACCCTCGGGTGAAAAATCTTCGGGGTGGTTAAACCAAGCATCCTTCATTTCGGGGTGGGCATTAAAGGTTTCAAGAAAGGGCTTGCCCTCAACGAAGCCACCGTTTATTTCGATAAGTCCGCCAAGCTTTTCTAGCTCTATGTCGCGGTTACCTTTAATTGCCAATGCAGTTTTATAAGCCCTTATAAGCGGACTTGAATAGATTTTATCGAGCGCGATATTTTCAAAACGCTTTTCCAAACATTTAAGCTGTTTTTCACCGATATCAGTAATATCTAAATCGGTTATGCCTTGAAAAATGCGCATAACATTGCCTAAAGCTTCGCAATGTCTAACCATATAAACTTTTGTCAAATAAATCACCAAAACGATTATATCATTTTACTGACATAAAAACAAGGTTAAATCGAAATTTCGTTTTCACTTTTTCCGTTTTCAAAAAAATCATTCAGATTTTTAATGGTGGTTTCAGCAATGGCTGACAGTGCCTCGCGGGTTAAAAACGCTTGGTGAGAGGTTACAATAACATTTGGCATTGAAATCAAGCTGCTTAATGTGTCATCGTGAATAATTTCATCCGAAAAATCTTCAAAAAACAGGTCGGTTTCTTCTTCATAAACATCAAGCCCCGCAGCCCCTACCTGACCGCTTTTAAGACCTGCAATAAGTGCACCTGTGTCAACCAATTTACCGCGTGAGGTGTTAATGATATATGCGCCCTTTTTCATTTTCGAAATAGACTCTTCATTGATTAAATATTTATTGTCGTGTGTTAAGGGGCAGTGAAGTGAAATAATGTCCGACTGCTTTAACAAATTTTCAAGTGTTTCATATTCACCGCAAAAATCTTTATTTTCGTAAGGGTCATAACCAATAATATTCATACCAAAGCCCTTGCAAATATCGGCAAATACCTGACCGATTTTACCTGTGCCGATAATACCAACGGTTTTATTTTTTAGGTCAAAGCCGGTTAAAGCATCAAGCGAAAAGTTGTGGTCGCGGGTGCGGATATATGCGCGGTGGAGTTTGCGGTTTAGAAGTAAAATCATCGCCATTGTGTGCTCGGCAACGGCATAGGGGGAATAGGCGGGTACACGCACAACTGTAACTCTGCCACGCGCTGCTTTTAGGTCTACATTGTTATAGCCCGCACAACGAAGCGCCACAATTTTAACCCCAAAGCTTTCAAGCTTGTCAATAACATTTCGGTTAATATTGTCGTTTACAAAGGCGCACACACCGTCACAGCAGGCAGCCATACTAACGGTATCCTCGTTTAATTTGTTTTCAAAAAAGCGGATATTAAGGTCATCACTTTTAAATTTTTCAAAGCTTTCACGGTCATAGCTTTTTGTGTCAAAAAAGGCAATAGTTTTCAAAAATTGTCACCTCTAATTAAAATATAAGGTTATTATTTTCATAAATTTTGTTTATATACACTATTGTAAAATTTGTCGTTTTTTTGTATAATGACCTTAATAATTCTAAAAAGGAAGGGTAAGTATGAAAAAGTATCTTAATCGACTTTTTATTGACGGACTTTCGGGTATGGCTTATGGTTTATTTTCAACCTTAATTATCGGTACAATCATTTGCCAAATCGCCTCGCTTTTGGGCAATAATGCCGTTGCAGATTATCTTAATGCAATGGGCAGTGTTGCTAAAACCCTTACTGGTGCGGGCATAGGTGTTGGTGTTGCGTGTAAGCTTAAAGCATCGCCCTTAACCACCGTTGCCGCCGCTGTTGCGGGTATGGTTGGCGCTTTTCCTGATTTCGCAAAGGTTGCCTTTGCTGTCGGTGCACCCGGCGAACCTTTGGGCGCTTTTATTGCGGCTTATGTTGCCATTGAAATCGGTTATCTTGTTTCGGGCAGAACAAAGGTTGATATAATTGTCACCCCTATTTGCTGCATTTTAACAGGTGCTGCTGCGGGTTACTTTGTTGGACCTTACATTTCAACCTTTATGAAATGGGTTGGCGAGCTTGTAAATGTTAACGTTGAACAAAGCCCAATTTTAGGCGGTATGCTTGTTTCGGTTGTAATGGGTATTTTACTTACTTTGCCTATTTCATCGGCGGCAGTGGGCATTTCAATGGGTATTACAGGTCTTGCAGCGGGTGCAGCAACTATCGGTTGCTGCTGTAATATGGTTGGCTTTGCGGTTATTAGCTACCGCGAAAATAAATTTGGCGGTCTTGTTGCACAGGGCATTGGTACTTCAATGATTCAAATGCCAAACATTGTGCGCCATCCTTTAATTTGGCTCCCGTCAATTATTTCAAGCGCAATTTTGGGCCCAATTTCATCTGCTGTGCTAAAAATGGTAAGCAACCCTGTTGGCTCGGGTATGGGCTCGGCAGGTCTTGTTGGTCAATTTATGGCTTATGACAGTATGGTTTCAGCGGGCGTTTCACCCGTTGTAACCCTTTTGGAAATTGTACTTATGCATTTTGTATTGCCCGCAGTTGTTACCTTGGGTATTGCCGAAGCAATGCGAAAGCTTGGCTGGATAAAATCAGGCGATATGAAGCTGGTATCTGCAAATGCGTAAGATTGACAGAACTATTGAGGCGGTAAACCGCCTTGAAAAATTATATCCCAATGCAATTTGCTCACTTGAATATGACGATGCTTTTCAGCTTTTAATTGCAACGCGCCTTTCGGCACAGTGCACCGATAAGCGTGTTAATATGGTAACGCCTGATTTATTTCGTGAATTTCCCACCCCTGAAAAAATGGCAAATGCCGATATTGAAAGGGTAGAGGAGCTTATTAAAACCTGCGGTCTTTACAAAACAAAGGCAAAGGATTTGGTAAAAATCGGTCAGCAAATTGTGGAAAATTTCGGCGGCAAGGTGCCCGATACCATTGAAGAATTAACAACACTTTCGGGTGTTGGCAGAAAAACCGCAAATTTGGTGGTTGGGGATATTTATAAAAAGCCCGCCGTTGTGTGCGACACACATTTTATTCGTTTATGCAACCGCTTGGGGCTTGTTAAAACTGAAAACCCGCTTACTGTCGAAAAAGAAATGCGAAAGCTTTTACCGGGTGATAAATCAAACGATTTTTGCCACCGCAGTGTGCTTTTCGGCAGGGATGTATGCATCGCACGAAGTCCTAAATGCGATAGCTGTGTTTTAAATGATATTTGTCCAAAGATTTTAAAGAAAAGGTGATTTTGTGACCTTTAAAAAATGCTGTTTTTCGGGATACAGGCCATCTAAATTTCCTTTTCCCTTAAAGCAAGAAAGTGCCGATTTTCAGGTGTTTATGCGAAATTTAAACACTACAATTTCGGCGCTTATTGATGATGAGTGCGCTGTGTTTTACACAGGTATGGCAACCGGCTTTGATATAATTGCAAGTGAGGTTGTGTTGGAATTTAAAAAACAGCACCCACACCTAAAGCTTTGTGCCGTTGTACCTTTTGAGGAACAGGAAAAAGCATATTCGCTTGACTGGAAAGCCCGTTACAATACAGTATTAAATGCTTGTGATGAGGTTTTGGTTTTATCAAATGAATACCACGCAGGTTGTTACCAAAACCGCAATAAATATATGGTTGACAATAGCGATTATGTTGTTACTTGGTACGATGGAAAGCAAGGCGGTACGCGAAACACATTGAAATATGCCCAAAAGAAAAAGCGTTATATTGTTAATATAAACACTGAATTTTTAAAAGAATTTAATAATTTACAAGAAAAAATTGAAATTTAACCTAAAAACCGCCGTTTTTGGCGGTTTTTCTTTTGATAAAATATTGACAATAAACATAAAAACAGGTATAATTGTATACAATAGTACAAGGAGTGATAATTTTGTTAGAACTTTCTAATAAGACAAATTTGCTTGAGCAAAAAATTTACAAATACGATTTACAGGATGTCGCCGACCCTAACCTTTATCGCGACATTTATTCATACGATTCAGTACCAAAGGTTGCCTTTAACCACCGCCGTGTGCCGATGGGTATGCCTGAGGAAATTTGGATAACCGATACATCCTTGCGTGACGGTCAACAATCGGTAGAACCATATACCGTAAAGCAAATTGTTGATTTATACAAGCTTATGTCAAAGCTTGGCGGTCCGTATGGTATCATTCGCCAAACTGAATTTTTTGTTTACAGCAAAAAGGACAGAGAGGCAATTCAAAAGTGTCAGGAATTAGGGCTTAAATTTCCCGAAATTACCACTTGGATAAGGGCAAGCAAAGAAGACTTTAAGCTTGTTAAGGACTTGGGTATTCGTGAAACGGGTATTTTGGTTTCGTGCAGCGACTACCACATTTTTAAAAAGCTTAAAAAGTCAAGAAAAGAAGTTCTTGATATGTATCTTGCCGCCGTTGCCGAGGCATTTGAAGCGGGTGTTATGCCCAGATGTCACCTTGAAGATATAACCCGTGCTGATTTTTATGGCTTTGTTGTGCCCTTTGTAAACGAGCTTATGAAAATGTCAAAGGATGCAGGCATACCTGTTAAAATTCGTGCTTGCGACACAATGGGATATGGCGTACCTTATACCGAGGTTGCCTTGCCACGAAGCGTACCAGGTATTATCTACGGTCTTCAGCATTATTCTGATGTGCCTTCTGAAATGCTTGAATGGCACGGCCATAATGACTTTTATAAGGCAGTTGCAAATGCATCTACCGCTTGGCTTTACGGTGCCTGTGCGGTTAACTGCTCACTTTTGGGTATTGGTGAAAGAACAGGTAATATTCCGCTTGAAGCAATGATTATGGAGTATGCTTCACTTCGTGGCTCGCTTGATGGTATGGACACCACCGCAATTACCGAAATTGCTGAATACTTTAAAAACGAAATGGGTTATGATATCCCTGCAATGACCCCCTTTGTTGGCAGAAACTTTAATGTAACACGCGCAGGCATACACGCTGACGGTCTTTTAAAGGATGAAGAAATTTATAATATTTTCGACACCCAAAAAATCTTAAACCGTCCCGCAAGTGTTTCAATCGGTAAAACAAGCGGTCTTGCCGGCATCGCTTATTGGATAAATACCAATTATCATTTAAGCGGTGATAATGCATTAGATAAAAAAGACCCGCTTATTATTAAGCTTAAAGAATGGGTAGATGCCGAATATGAAGATGGCAGACAAACCGCCCTTTCAAATTTCGAGCTTGAAACCAAAATTGAAGAATTATCTAACGGTAAATTCAAAAGAATTTAGGAGAATAGAAAATGGAACATAAAACTGTTTCTCTGGCAGACCAGGTGTTTGAACATCTTGAAACCGATATTTTAGGCGGCAAATACCAACGCGGTGATATTTTAACCGAAAATAAGTTGAGTGAAATTTTGGGTGTAAGCCGCACACCAATTCGTGAAGCACTTCGCAGACTTCAACAAGAAAATTTAATAATTGAAACAGGCAAGGGCTCTTTGGTTTTGGGTATAAGCGAAAAGGATTTATGCGATATTTATCTTATTCGCGAGCATCTTGAAGGTCTTGCCGCAAAAATGGCGGCTGAAAGCGCAAGTGAAGAGGATATAAACGAGCTTAAATCCGCCTTAGAGCTTCAAGAATTTTATCTTGCTAAAAGCAATAGCGAGCAAATAAGGGTAATGGATAACAAATTCCACGAGCTTTTGTATAAAATCAGCGGAAGTCATGTTTTTTATAATACGCTTTTACCGCTTCATAAAAAGGTTCAAAAATATCGCAAGGCCTCAATTCAAAGTGGCTCGCGCGCGGCACAGTCGGTTGATGAGCATAGAAAGATTTTAAGCGCAATAATTGCCCGTGACGGTGATTTGGCAGCTAAATATACTGCCGAGCACGCTAAAAATGCTTACAACCACATAGCAGGAAAGGACTGATATAAATGGGTTTAACCATAGCACAAAAAATTATAAAAGCCCATATGCTCAGCGGTGAAATGACCGTAGGGCAGGAGGTTGCACTTAAAATTGACCAAACCCTCACCCAAGATGCCACAGGTACAATGGCGTATCTTGAATTTGAAACAATGGGACTTAAAAGGGTTAAAACCGAAAAAAGCGTGGCATATATTGACCATAACACCTTGCAGTCGGGCTTTGAAAATGCCGACGACCACCGCTATATTCAGTCGGTTTGCAAAAAGCACGGCATCTATTTTTCACGCCCCGGTAATGGTATTTGCCATCAAGTTCATCTTGAACGATTTGGTAAACCGGGTAAAACCTTAATCGGCTCTGACAGTCACACCCCCACAGGCGGCGGTATTGGTATGCTTGCAATGGGTGCAGGCGGTCTTGATGTTGCGGTTGCAATGGGTGGCGGCGCTTACTATATCACAATGCCTAAAATGTATAAGGTTAATCTTATTGGTAAATTAAACCCATTTGTTACCGCAAAGGATATAAGCTTGGAAATTCTTCGTATTTTGTCGGTTAAGGGCGGTGTAGGCGCTATAATCGAATGGGGCGGTGAGGGTATTAAATACTTGTCAGTTCCCGAACGCGCAACCATTACCAATATGGGCACCGAACTCGGTGCTACAACCTCGATTTTTCCATCCGACGAGGTTACAAAGGCGTTTTTAGAGGCCGAGGGCAGAGGAGAAGATTATATCGAGCTTAAAAGCGATGAGGATGCAGTTTATGACCGCATAATCGATATTGATTTAAACGAATTAAAACCGCTTATTGCGTGTCCGCACAGCCCCGATAATATTGTGACAGTTGAGTCCTTAAAGGGCACAAAGGTTGACCAGGTTTGCATTGGTTCTTGCACTAACTCATCACTTTTTGATATGTTAAAGGTTGCAGCTCTCTTAAAGGGCAAAACCATTGACCCAAGCGTTAGTCTTTCAATTTCTCCGGGTTCTAAACAGGTATTAACGATGCTTGCTGATTGTGGTGCATTATCGGATATTTTAGCAAGCGGTGCTCGTGTGCTTGAATGTGCCTGCGGTCCCTGTATCGGTATGGGTTTTTCGCCTAATAGTGCGGGTGTTTCACTTCGTACCTTTAACCGCAACTTTATTGGTCGCAGCGGTACTGCTGACGCAAGTGTTTATCTTGTTTCCCCCGAAACTGCAGTTGCGGCGGCGCTTACAGGTTACATAACTGACCCAAGACTTCTCGGCGATATGCCCGAAATCAAAATGCCCGAAAGCTTTAAAATCGATGACAGCGCTGTTATTGCCCCCGCAAGTGAGGACGAGGCCGCTAATTTGGAAGTTTTACGCGGTCCTAATATTAAACCCTTCCCCGAAGCAATTCCACAAGAAGACACCCTTTCAGCCGAGTTAGTGTTAAAGGTTGGCGATAATATCACAACCGACCATATTATGCCTGCGGGTGCCAAGATTTTGCCTTACCGTTCAAATATACCCCATCTTTCAAACTTCTGCTTCGGTGTGTGCGACAGCACTTTCCCCGAAAGAGCAAAAGCACTTGGTAAAAGCATTATTGTTGGTGGCAGCAACTACGGTCAGGGCTCATCCCGTGAACACGCAGCCCTTGTGCCAATGTATTTAGGTGTTCGTGCCGTTATTACAAAAAGCTTTGCAAGAATTCATATTGCAAACCTTATAAATTCAGGTATTATGCCCTTAACCTTTAAAAATGCTGACGATTATGATAAGCTTAACCAAGGCGATAAGCTTACCTTAACTGATGTTTTCAGCGGTATGGACAAGGGCGAAATTATCCTTAAAAACGAAACCACTGGCGAAGAATTTGTTCTTTGTTGCAGTTTCACCGAAAGACAAAAGGCCATTTTAAAGGCGGGTTCGCTTTTAGAATATACAAAGGTTGGTGAATAAAATGCAACAGTATATTGATAGCGCAGTTGAGCAATTTAAAACCCTTCTAACACAGCAAATTGCTCGTCAGCAAGAAATGGAAAAGAATTGTGAAGCTACCGATTATCAAAAGCTCGATAGAATTATTATCGGTATATGCTCGGGTGATGGTATTGGCCCAATAATTTCAAAGGAAAGCGAACGCATTTTAAATTACATTTTAAAGGATGAAATCGCAAACGGAAAGGTTGAGCTTCGCACTATTGAGGGCTTAACCATTGAAAACCGCATAGCTAAAAATAAGGCGATTCCCGACGATGTTTTGGCCGAAATCAAAGCGTGCAATGTAATTTTAAAGGCACCGACCACCACCTTAAAGGGCGGTACACTTGAAAGTGCAAATGTTGCTATGAGAAGAGAACTTGACTTATATGCAAATGTTCGCCCTGTGCAAGTTCCCGAACAAAATATTGACTGGACCTTCTATCGTGAAAACACCGAGGGTGAATATGTTCTTGGCAGCAAGGGTATTGATATTCCTGACACCTTGGCGTTTGACTTTAAGGTAACAACAAATGCGGGTACACGCCGTATTTGTCGCGCCGCTTTTGAATTTGCCCGTAAAAACGGCAAAACAAATGTTGCCATTGTTACAAAGGCAAACATTATGAAAAAGACCGACGGTAAATTTTCGCAAATTGCACACGAAATTGCGGCCGAATACCCCGAAATTACCGCTGAAGAGTGGTATATTGACATTATGACCGCTAACCTTGTGAACGAAAATATCAGAAGCAAGTTCCAAGTGTTTGTAATGCCTAATTTATACGGCGATATTATTACCGATGAAGCCGCACAAATTCAAGGCGGTGTTGGTACTGCGGGCAGTGCTAATATTGGTGACAAATATGCAATGTTCGAGCCAATTCACGGCACCGCACCTCGCCTTATAGAAGCGGGCAGGGGAGATTATGCAAACCCCACCTCTATGTTTAAGGCAACCGAAATGATGCTTCGCCATATTGGTTTTACCGATAAGGCAGACAAACTTTCGAAAGCCCTTACAATTTGCACCGAAACCGAGAAAAAGGTTGTTGTTGATGATAGTGAGCAGAGCGCAACCTGTTCAGAGTTTGGTCAGTATGTAATGGATACAATAGAAAAAATGTAAAATTATAACCCACTCAAAAGAGTGGGTTTTGTTTTATTTATATTTATCAACTGCTTTATTTAAAAAGTCCTTAATTTCTTGGCGCAGGGCTTCGGGTTTTACAACCTCAACCTCATCAGCATACTGCACCGACCAATAGAGCATTGCCTTGGGACTTGCATTAAGGGTGACTGTTATGTCATCACCATCTGGCTTAATATCAACGCTTTTGCCAAACCAGTCAATAATTTGGTCAACCATTTTATCACAGGTTTTTATAACAATACGCTCGGGCTTGTCGTTGTACATATAGGGCATTGCGGTGGTTAAATTTTGGTAATTTATTCCGTTTTTATAACCCTCAACCTCGTTTATCGGCACAATATCGTGCTTTGAAACACGAATGTTTGTTATATGGTCAAGGCGGTGATAAACCATATGTCCCCAATATTTACTGTATCCCATTAAATAATAACGCTGATTATGTAAAATAAGCTGATAAGGGCTTACACGCTGAAAGGATGATTTATGCAAATTCTTATCTGTGCCGAATTTGTTATAATCATATTCAACCATTTTGTTTTGCTCAATGGCATCGTCTACAACCTCAATGCTGTAAAAAAGCGACTGGTTGTCGGTTTTGCCCCAATCGTTTACCGAATAAATATTCTTAACATGGCGCCTGAAATATTTGTTTGAAAGACCGCAAAGCTTGTTTATAAGCTCTTTTGAATGGTTGGCGGTGATATATTTACTTGCTAAAACACCATCAATAAGCAAACGAAGCTCGCTATCTTCAAAACGGCGCTCAACAAGATAGCACCCCTGTTTTGTTGACTCAATTTCATACCCCGCCTCTTTCAAAAGTGCAATGTTTCGACCAATGGTTTTGCGTTCTAATTCAATGCCAAAATCCTTTGACAAAAGGTTAAGAATATCCTCTTGTTTAAGCGGGTGTTCACTGTCGCTATAGGTTTCAAGAATTTCCAAAACACGCAAAAGGGCTAATTTTTTTGGCTCAAAGCAATCCATCATTTTACCCCCAAAACACAGTTAAAAACTGTTTTATTGTCGCATTTTCCTTCAATATAAAAGCCGTAATCGGTTTGCTTTTTATAAACTTTAATTTCATCACCAAAAAATGTTTGCGCCAAGAAAGAAATTTGCAATTCACCAAGGTTTAGTTTTTCAAATTCATCGGGTGAAAAGCAGTTAAGCGCCATTCTTAAATAGGCAATGTTATTTGTGTGCTTGTTTGTGTCAATATCGACAAAACGGCAGGTGTGGGTGTGGTTAAAATCTTCATCACTAACTGTTTCACGCACCCTTATAAATTCACCCGCACCGCTTAAAAAGTCGCGGTGTGGCATATCGGTAGGGTAGCACACGCTGTTTGTACGGCGAATTTCCTTTGTGGTGTAGTCAAGCGTGCACCATTCACTTGAGCCCATAACAAGTGTTTCATCATCCTTGCAAAGCAAAAAGTCACGGCCAAAGCGCACACCTTTAACGGTGGTCGGCCAGGTTTCAGCGGTAAGGGCTTCATCCATAACGGGCAAACGGTTAAATTTAAGCTTAAACTTGCTTAAAACCCAAAACGCGTTAGATTTTTCTAAAAGTGTTGGCCCGTCAACACCAATTTCTATTGAATGAGTACCAGTAATTGCCTGAAAAAGCTCGACAATGCGGTCGATTCGCATTTTCCAGTTCGAATCAACCTCGGTGCTTTGAACGGTATATTCGGTTTTATAAAAATTTTGCATTTAAATCACCATAAATATTATACCACTTTTTTAAATTTATTCAATAGTCGTTGGTAAATATTGCACTATTTAACGTTTGGTGATATAATTAAAATAGGAGGGTTAAATATGGAAGAAAAAATTTTTGATTTTAAAACAGCAAGAAAAACCTTTTCAATAATTGGCTTTTCGCTTTGTATTTATATTGCAGTCAGCATTATCACAGAAATAGTCTTTCTTAATGTTCCTGCGTTGATTTTCGGCAAAGATAATTGGTATTATAACACATCTTGGGGACAATGGATTATGAACTTTGTACCAATGTATTTGTTCGCCTTACCTGTATTTGCAATTTTAATGCGGCTTTTACCCGCGCAAAAACCTGCTCAAAACACTTTAAGTTTTGGCAAAATGTTTGTTTTATTTGCAATTACTTATGCCGTACTTTCCGCCGGCAATATGATAGGCGTGGTCTCGGCCTTTGTTTTTTCGGGTGGCAAGGCACAAAACCCAATTAACGAGCTTGCAATGGATGCAAACCCGCTTAAGGTTGTGGTTATGGTGCTTTTAGCACCTTTGTTTGAAGAACTTATTTTCCGGAAACTGCTGCTTGACCGCATTGGAAAATATGGAGAAAGTACTGCAATAATTTTGTCGGCATTTGCCTTTGGGCTTTTACATAAAAATCTCTTTCAGTTATTTTATGCGTTCGGTGTGGGCTTAATATTTGGGTTTATTTATATGCGAACAGGCAAAATTCGTTATACTGTTATTTTGCATATGATAGTTAATTTTATGGGTTCGGTAATAGCGCCTTTGATTTTAAAATTTGCCGATATAGATAAGCTTTTAAATTTGGATGTTATTGTAAATACGCAAGAATTGTATTCGGTTCTTTTTGAAAGCATACCGGGCCTTTTAGTTTATTTAATGTATTCAAGTCTTTTAACAGGCATCACCGTTGCGGGTACTGTGCTATTTATTGTAAAGCTTACACGCCTTAGGTGGAACAAAACCGAACTTGAATTGCCAAGAGGCACAGCTTTTAAAACTGCATATCTTAATGCGGGTATAATTTGTTATGTTGTTGTTTGTAGTTTATTTATAATTTTATCATTAATTTAAACTAAAAAAGCTTCCCAAATGGGAAGCTTTTTTAGTTGGTGCGGGTGACAGGACTTGAACCTGCACGCGTAAGCGCTAGCTCCTAAGGCTAGTGCGTCTGCCAATTCCGCCACACCCGCATATATAAAGTAAATATATAATACCATTTTTTATAAAAAAGTCAAGTTTTAAATTTTATTTATGCATAAATACGGCAGTTAGATAAAAAATTATTTAAACAGTGAGGTGTTTTTTATGCAGCTGCTTTCGTTTTTGCCAATAATATTAACCTTGGTTTTAATGCTATTTTTTAATTTGTCGGCAAAATGGTGTCTAATTGCATCGTGGGTGTTGGCAATAATTATCGGCTTTTTTTCGCTTAATATTTCGGTGTTACCGCTTTTGGCGTCTTCGATATTTGGGGCACTTAATTCGTTAGATATTTTTGTTATAATTTTTGGTGCTATTTTGCTTATGAATACCCTAAAACTTTCGGGCGGGGCTGTGGCAATAAATAATGGGTTTATGAACATTTGCCCCGATAAGCGTATTCAGGCGCTAATTATTGGCTTTTCGTTTTGTTCTTTTATCGAAGCAGCGGCGGGGTTTGGCACACCTGCGGCATTAGCAGCACCCTTATTGGTGTCGCTCGACTTTCCACCACTTTGTGCGGTTATGATTGCGCTAATATGCGATTCTACTGCCGTTTCCTTTGGGGCAGTGGGAACACCCGTAACCTCGGCTTTAAATGCCTTGGGGCTTTCAAATAATGCCGAATTTGCTAATAATTTCACTCTTACAACCGCAATAATTCACCTTGCGGTAGGCACTTTTTTGCCTTTAATTGTGGTAATGCTTATAACAAAAATTTTCGGTAAGGAACGGTCCTTTAAACCAGCGTTAAAGGTATTACCGTTTGCAATTTTTACGGGGCTTTCATTTACTGTGCCAATGCTTTTAATAACCTTGCTTTTAGGGTATGAATTTGCCTCACTTTTAGGTGCTTTAATTTCAATAATTTTAACGGTTTTTGCCGGAAAAATCGGGTTTTTAGTGCCAAAAAATACATGGGATTTTGAAACAAAAGAAAACTGGAAAAAAGACTGGTTAAGCGATGAAAAAACAAAGCAAAATGAGTACACAAAAATATCCCTTATAAAAGCGTGGACACCTTATGTTTTAGTGGCTTTAATCTTGGTAATTACCCGTATACCACAGCTTAAAATTAAGGGTATATTAAATGAAACACCCTTTGTTTTAAGGGTAGACGATCTATTCGGTTTTGATAATTTGGATTGGAGTTTTAAATGGGCATATTTGCCGGGCACATTTTTTGTTTTGGTGTCACTTTATACATTTTTGCTTCACAAAATGAAAAAGCCGCAAATTAAATCCGCTTTTACAGCTACTATAAAGCAGGTATCTTCCGCCGCAGTTGCTTTGATTTTTGGCTTGGCTTTGGTAGAGGTTATGAAATTTAAAAATGCTGATAATATCAGTATGATGGACCAAATGGCAAATCTGCTTTCAAAAGCGGGAAGCGGAGTTTATATCTTAATTTCACCTTTTATTGGTGTTTTGGGGGCATTTGTTTCGGGGTCGGCAACTGTTTCAATGAATTTGTTTTCAAATTTGCAGTTTGGCACCGCCGAAATGCTTAAAATACCTACCGCAATTATATTATCTTTACAATGTGTTGGCGCCGCAATAGGTAATATGATTTGTGTCAATAACATCGTTGCCGCCTGCGCTACTGTAGGCATTTCAAAGCGAGAGGGCAAGATTATAAAACTAAATTTTATACCGCTTTTGATATACACCTTTTTAAGCGTTTTAGTGATAATGTTATTGACACTTGCCTAAATAAAAAATTTATGGTAAAATATTATATAATATTTTAAAATTAAGGAACTTTAAAAATGTTTAAATTTAAAAAGCTTTTTGCAATTATATTGGCGCTTTGTGTTTTACTGCTAACTTCTTGTGAATATAAGGTTGAAATTAACAGTATCCCTTCTGATGATAACAACAGTGTCACAAGTGGAAACAACAGTGTAAACGGAAATAGCTCTGTTACACGACCGCCTTGGGTGACTAACAGCAGTAAGAATGAAAGTACAGATAATTCTTACACACCAACCGTTAAGCCAGATGGTAGTGTTACATTAAAACCGTCAGAGCCGCAGGATAGCACGAGCTCAACCGACGAAAAACATGTTGATGAGGATAACAACGGTCGTTGTGACAAGTGTAATAAATCGGTTTTGGTTTATATCGACTTTTTTGCGGTTAATGACCTTCATGGTAAAATTAACGATAATGAAAAGCAACCGGGTGTTGACGAACTTACAACATACTTTAAACTTATGTATCAAAATGAAGATAATGTTGTTGTGCTTTCAAGCGGTGACATGTGGCAGGGCAGCTCGGAATCTAACTTAACAAAAGGCAACCTTACAACCGAATGGATGAATTATATCGGTTTTGAGGGTATGGCTATCGGCAACCACGAATATGACTGGGGAAGTGCTGCTATTGAAAACAACAGCAAAATTGCTGATTTCCCGCTTTTGGCCATAAATGTTTACGCAAAAAACGATAATCAGCGGGTTGATTATTGCAAATCTTCTGTTTTGATAGAACGCGATGGCGTAAAAATTGGCATTATAGGTGCGGCGGGTAACAATTATTCTTCAATAGCATCGGATATGTCGAAAGATGTTTATTTTAAAACCGGTAAGGAATTAACAGCACTTGTTAAGGCCGAAAGCGAAAAGCTTCGCAAACAGGGTGCTGACATTATTGTTTATTCACTTCACGACGGACATAATAAATCTTCAAGTGGTAAGGGTATGATAGCCGACGATACACTTAAATCTTATTATGATGTTTCGCTTTCAAGTGGTGGTTATGTTGATGTTGTATTTGAAGCACACACCCACCAAAATTATGTTTTAAAAGACAGCTATGATGTTTATCATTTGCAAGGTGGCGGCGAAAACAAGGGCATTACCCATGTTGAAATTGCGGTTAATATTGCAAACGATAATAAGGTTGTAACCGATGCCGAATTTGTTTCAAATTCAATTTATCAAAACCTTGAAGAAGATAATATTGTTAAAAATCTTCTTAAAAAATATGAACGTGAACTTGAAATTTCAAGTAAGGTTTTGGGCAAAAACCCCACAACAAAAAATAGTGAATATATTGAAGACCTTGTTGCACAGCTTTACTATGAAAAGGGTGTTGAAAAATGGGGCGATAAGTATGACATTGTGCTTGGTGGTGGCTTTTTAAGACTGCGAAGTCCTTATTATTTATATGCTGGTGAAGTCAGTTATTCGGACCTTTTAAGCATTTTACCATTTGATAACGAGCTTGTTTTGTGCAGTATTAAGGGCAGTGATTTAAAATCAAAGTTCTTTGAAACTGACAATGAAGACTATCACATTTATTACGGCTCGTATGGCTCAAGTGTTAAAAATAACATTCAGTCAAGCAAGACATATTACATAATTGTTGATTCCTACACCTCGACCTATAAATACAATAATCTAACCGAAATTGAACGGCTTGGGCCCGATGTATATGCAAGAGATTTGTTAGCAGACTATATTTTAGCGGGGCGTCTTAAATAACACCTATTAACCGTTTTTTCCTTTTTTCGTATTATGGATTAAGGAAATGAGGGTTAAATGATGCGA
Organism: Clostridia bacterium; assembly: GCA_017549565.1. GTDB lineage: Bacteria > Bacillota > Clostridia > Oscillospirales > Acutalibacteraceae > UBA737. The sequence goes on along the minus strand of JAFYUI010000026.1, from coordinate 54,990 downwards.
AAATCACATAAAAATACCTTTTATATAATTTTAAGGTCTTGGCTTTGCTTGTTGTTAATAATAATTGTTGCGGTGGGCTTTTCTTATTATAAAATGCTTCCCGTGATAATTGCCTATGCCAAAAGCATTGCCGAAACCGAAATGCTTAATTCGGCAAATGAGGCGGTCATTAAAATACTTGATGAAAATGGTATTTCTTATGATGAGATTGCAAAACTTTCGCGTGATGAAGACGGCAATGTTAAAAGTCTTGAAATTGATGTTTATAAAATCAACAATTTAAAAAGCCGAATTTCAAGTGAAATTGCAAAAATTATTGCGAATAGGGAAGAGTTTAAACTCGAAATACCCCTTGGCAACTTTTTTGATACACCCTATACCGTTGGTATGGGCCCGCGGTTGCCCTTTAATATGAAGGTTACTACAACGGCCTTTGTCGATTTTGAGCACGAGTTTAAATCGGCAGGCATAAACCAGGTTTTGCATTTAATAAATATTAAAATTAACATACACGGCAGTTTTGTTGTGGCGTGGTATAAGGGTGGCATTTCGGCTTCTACCACAGCCATTGCGGCGCAAACTGTAATTGTTGGTGCCGTGCCCGAAGCATTTACAAATGTTATTGAATCCCAAAACGACCTTACAGCAGGTCTTATAAACGATTACGGAGCATCAATAGGAGATTAAAATGGATAAGATTTCAGCACAAAACAGAATAAAAGAATTGGTTGATGTTTTAAAATATCATAACCGCAAATATTATATTGAAGATGCCCCCGAAATTGAAGATTTTGAGTATGATGCGCTTCTTCGCGAGCTTGAGAATTTAGAGGCGGAGTTTCCCGAATTTAAGGCGGAGGATTCCCCGACGCAAATGGTTGGCGGTGCGGCACTAAAGCTTTTTTCTGAAGTACAGCACACCGTTAAAATGGAAAGTTTGCAAGATGTTTTCAGTTTTGAAGAATTGCGTGCATTTATTTCTAAATTAGATCTTTCAAAAACTGCTTTGTCGGTTGAGCCGAAAATTGACGGGCTTTCGGTTTCGCTTGAATACCGCGATGGGCTTTTCTTTCGTGGCTCTACCCGCGGTGATGGGGTGACCGGTGAAGATGTTACCGCAAATTTAATGCAAATTAAAGCCATTCCAAAAGCAATTAAATTTATGGGTGAATTGGAAGTTAGGGGCGAGGTTTATATGCCTCGTGATAGCTTTTTAAAGCTTCGCGAAAGGCAAGAACTTTTGGGTGAAGCCCCCGCCAAAAACCCACGCAATGCCGCAGCGGGCACTTTAAGGCAAAAAAATTCACAAATTGTTAAAGAGCGCGAGCTTGATATTTTTATTTTCAACATTCAGCGTGTTGTTGGTAAGGAATTTTCTTCCCATATTGAAACGCTTGATTTTTTGACCGATTTGGGCTTTCACACCTTGCCAACCTATTTAAGGTGCAACACCGCTGATGAGGTTGTAAATGAGGTTGAACGCATAGGTCAAAGCCGTGGCGGTTTGCCATTTGATATTGATGGCGCGGTTATTAAAGCTGATAATTTGGCTTATCGTGAAGTGCTTGGTAGCACATCAAAGTTTCCTAAATGGGCGGTTGCTTTTAAATACCCACCCGAAGAAAAGCAAACTATTTTAAAAGAAATTGAAATAAATGTTGGCAGAACGGGAGCTTTAACCCCAACTGCAATTTTTGACCCTATACAGCTTGCCGGTACTACTGTCAGCCGTGCAACACTTCATAATGAGGATTTTATCACTTCAAAGGAAATTGGCATTGGCGACACTATAATTGTTAGAAAAGCGGGGGATATTATCCCCGAAGTTTTGGCAGTTGCAAAGCATTGTGAAAATTCTGAAATTTATAAAATGCCACAAATTTGTCCATCCTGTAATTCGCCCGTTTTTCGTGAAGATGATGAAGCGGTTATCAGATGCACAAATGCCGACTGTCCTGCACAGCTTTTAAGACATTTAATTCACTTTACTTCACGCGATGCAATGGATATTGAGGGCTTGGGCCCCGCAATGCTTGAACAGCTTTTGGATGCTGATTTAATTCATAACATTGTTGATATTTACGACCTTGATTATGAAAAGGTAGCAACATTAGAAAGAACAGGCGAAAAAACTGTTGAAAACCTTAAAAATGCTATTGAAAAATCTAAAGAAAATGACCTTTCTAAGCTTCTTTTTGCCTTGGGCATCCGTCATATCGGTGCAAAGGCAGGAAAGCTTTTATCGGAGCATTTTGGCGACATTGATGCCATTTTAAATGCCTCGGCCAATGATTTTGAAAAAATCGAGGGCTTTGGCAGTATTTTAGCGCAGTCAGCTGCTGATTTCTTTTCGCTTAATGACACAAAGGAAATGATTGACCGCCTTAAAGTGCTTGGTGTAAATACAAAATCATTAAAAGAGGTAAAGGATAACCGTTTTGCAGGTATGACCTTTGTGCTTACAGGCACATTACCAACCTATCAGCGAAGCGAAGCCGCCGCAATTATTGAAAGCTTTGGCGGTAAAACCTCATCTTCAGTTTCTAAAAAGACAAGCATTGTTTTAGCGGGTGAGGATGCGGGTAGCAAGCTTACAAAAGCAAATCAGCTTGGAATAAAAGTAATTAACGAGCAGGAATTTAATGAACTTATTAAGTAACAAACCAAAATGGTTTAAGCGCACTTTCTCGGTTTTAATATCGGTTGTTTTGATTGCTATAATTCTTTTAGTAGCAAATTATGTTGCACAACGCTTTATAGCGCACAATAATGCACATTTTGTGCCAAATTATCAAAAGGTGACACTAACCGAAGAAACCGATTATGAAACAATTTTTTTGCAAACAGGTCTTTCTAAATCGGCGGTTGACAAGCTCATTAAAAATGACAGATTTGATGAGGTTTTAAAAGCGCAAGAATTCTTTTTTGAAAAACACGAAACTGAATGTAATGCATTATTCGACTGGTTTACGCGTGAAGACCGTTTAACTGACGATTTTATAACCTTTTATGATTTACAGCCGGGTGATATATTGGTAACCCTTTCAACCCATTCATTAGGTTGGCGGCACGGTCACGCAGCTGTTGTTATTGATGAATTTAACACTGTTGAAAGCATTATGATGGGTGTTGATTCTTCAAAAGAAAACAGTGATTATTGGACCGGTTATACAAACTTTGCCGTTCTTCGCGTTAAGGGTAAAACCGCCGAAGAACGAAAAGCCGTTGCTGATTTTGCAAAGGAAAAGCTTGTGGGTAAACCATACAGCTTACTTTCGGGCTTTGGTATTAAAAAAGCACCTGACTGTGAAAGTAAAAACTTTTCTCTTCATTGCTCATACCTTGCGTGGTATGCTTGGAATAACTTTGGTGTTGATTTAGATTCCGACGGTGGCCGACTTGCTACCACTTATGACATTTTACATTCTGACAAGGTTGAAATTGTTCAGCTTTATGGTTTAAATCCAAATGACTTTATATAAAAAATGCCTTTCAAGTTTGTTCTTGAAAGGCATTTTTTATCCGTCATAATCTTCAATAGCCAAAAGTGCTTCTTCTTTTGTTAAAAATTCAATACCGCGTGCCAAATGGTTTAAGTCTTCTTTTGGTAGTGTATCAAGCGAAATATCGCTAAAAACCTCTACAACCTCTCCGTTGTTTAAAAGAACCACCGTGTTTTCGTAAGACTGTAAAATCCAACCGTCAGGGTTTTGGCCTTTGATGTTAAGTGAAAGTGCGGTTGCAACTATTATTGCAATTAAAAATGCACCCAAAATAAGTCCCAAAGCCAACATTTTTTTGTTTTTAACCTTTTGCAAAATAATCACCTGTGTATATTTTTGGCAAAAGTTCCTGTTTTATACATTAAAATTCTTGCGGTGTAATATTTGTAAGCAGTAAAATTGCGGTGCTTGCCATCACCGAAAAGGGTTCATAATTTTTTGTTAATTTAATTTTTAGCTCGCACGGGTCAATAATTTCGCCATTACAATTTTGCACCGACCTTTGAAGGCAGGCAAAAAGATGTTCGTTTCCCATGCTTGAAAGGGTTATTGAGTTTTTTGATGATAAACCGCAGGAAATTACCGCAATTCCGTTTTTCTTAAAAATTTCCAATGCGGTTTTATTTTTTTCTTCGCAAATACCGATTATCCCAACAGGTATTTCCTGATTTATAAAACGGTGTCCGTTATCAAGAAAAACAGTAATGCCTTTCGCAAGGTTTACGGTGCTTTTTTTATAGAGACTTAAAATTGCAAATTTTCCGCTGTCACTACCTATAAATTTATCAGAAATGTGCTGTGCGCCGTATTTCGACAAAATTTCAATAATTTCGCTTTCGCATTTGTTTTTTCTATCACTTAAAAGTAGTACCATAATTTTCACCTGAAAATTATTATTACCTAAATTTTATAATATAACAAAAAAGCACACCATTTTGGTGTGCTTTTAAAAATTGTTTTTAGGTATTGATATAATACTTAACAAGTGACTGCAAAAGTGTATCGCGGTCAATTTTTCTTATAAGGTTGCGGGCATTATTATGGGTTGTGATATAGGTTGGGTCTTCTGACAAAATATAACCGACAATTTGGTTAATCGGGTTATAGCCCTTTTCCTTCAAAGCGTCATAAACCGTAATTAAAATATTGCGAATTTGTTGTTCGGTTTGGTCGCCGATAGAGAAAGTCATCGTCCTATCATTCATAAATAACACCTCTTTTAAACTATTTATTATATTTTATAACGAAACTTATAAAAATTCAAGTATTATTTTCTAAGTTCTGCGCCGATAAGCTCTAATTTCTTAATGATTTTAGCGCTAACCTCATCAATTTCCTTATCGGTAAGGGTTGAATCGGCAGAACGAAGATATACACTAAACGCAACGCTCTTTTTACCTTCTGGGATTTGAGCACCTTGGTAAATGTCAAAAAGCTCAATTTTTTCAAGCAAACGGCCTGCACCCTGTGAAATTGCCTTTTCTAAATTTCCAACAGGGATGTCAGCATCACAAAGCATTGCAAAGTCACGCTCAACAGCGGGGAATTTGGGAAGTGGCTTATAAATGGTTTTGCGTTTGTTAATTGCTAAAAGAACATCTAACTTAATTTCGGCAACATAAACCTTTGTGTCAATACCATAGGTCTTGGCAACGGTTGGGTGAAGCTCGCCAAATACTGCACATTCGGTGTTGTTTGCCTTTACAAGTGCTTGTCTGCCCGGGTGGAGATATGGTTCAGAGCTTCTTTCATACTGTGTATGAGCGCCCATTAAACTGCAAATTGCTTCAATAATGCCTTTAAGTGTGAAGAAATCTTCGCCATCGCCGTAAATACCGATAGACATTGTGGGGATTTCTTCGGGTTGCTCGGTCAAAGGAAGCGATTTTGCAATAAAGCGTTTTGAAATTTCAAAGAAACGGCCATCGGCAATTTTCTTATTTATATTAGTTGCTAAAACAGTTAAAAGGGAAGTGGTTAACTGTGTACGCATTGTTGAATATTCATCGCCAAGCGGGTTTATTATCTTAATTTGCTGACGGCGAACATCGTCATCATTCAAAAGCAAGGTGTCAATCGCCTTTGAAGAAATGAAAGAATAGGTTGCAATTTCGTTTGCACCGGCTGAAAGCATAAGCGCTTTGATTTTGTCGGTTCTAATTCTTTCGGGAAGCTTGCGACCACGCATAACGCTGCCATTCATTGCGGTGCTTATAATCTTATCATAACCATAAATTCGCATAACCTCTTCGGCTAAATCAGCACGACCTTCAATATCATCGCGAATAGATGGAACTTTTGTTGTTAAAGTGTTGCCATCAATTGTGGTTTCAAGGCCGAGAGCATTTAAAATGCGAACAATTTCATCATCGGGGACATTAACACCTAAAAGCTCAACAATACTGTCGGTGGTAACGGTTAAAACGCGTTCCTCGGGTAAGCCGTTGTTACAGTCAATAACACCGTCGATAATGTCACCTGCATCAAGGTCGGAAATAAGCTGTAATGCACGCTCCATAGCGTATTCAACATTAACAATATCTACACCCTTTTCAAAGCGACCGCTTGATTCGGTACGAATACCAAGTGCGCGACCTGTGTGACGAACGTTGTCACGGCGGAATTTAGCACATTCAAGGAACAAGTCGGTAGTGTCGGCTTCAATTTCGCTTTCCTTACCGCCCATAATACCTGCAAGGCAAGAGGGCTTTTCGCCGTCAGCAATAACAAGCATATCGGTGTTAAGTTCATAATCCTTACCGTCAAGAGTTGTAATTTTCTCGCCAACATTTGCATTTCTTACAATAATTTGGTGATTTGCCAAATCGTTATAGTTAAACGCGTGCATTGGTTGACCTGTTTCAAGCATTACAAAGTTTGTAATGTCGACAATGTTGTTAATGGGGCGCATACCCGATGCTATAAGTGATTTTTGCATCCAGTCGGGCGATTCCTTAATTCTTAAATTCTTAACAACACGGCCGATGTAACGGGGGCAAAGGTCATAGTTTTCAACTTTAATTGAAACATAATCGTTAATGTCGCCACCAATGGTTTTGTAAGTGGGAACAGGTGCTTTAAACTCGGTGCCCAAAACAACCGAAATTTCTTTAGCAACGCCAATAAAGCAGTTGCAGTCGGGGCGGTTTGCGGTGATTTTAAAGTCTATGATATAATCATCCATACCAAGCACTTCACGTATATCTGTGCCAATTACTTCGGTGTCATTAAGAATTAAAATACCGTTAACTGATGCACCTTTGTAATCGTTTTCGGTAATGCAAAGCTCTTCTCCCGAGCAAAGCATACCATTAGACTCAACACCGCGAAGCTTACCCTTTACAATGTGAGCACCGCAGGGGAGATAGCTGTCATCAAGTGCAGCAGGCACAAGTGCACCTTCAAAAACATTTTGAGCACCTGTAACAATTTGCACAAGCTCATCCTTGCCAATGTTGATTTGGCAAATTTGCAAATGGTCGCTATTTTCGTGTGGTGTGATTTTTTCGATTTTACCAACAACTACATTAACAAGGTTGTCGCCTTGCTTTTCAATGCTTTCAACCTCAAAGCCGGCCATAACCATTTTGTCGCAAAGCTCTTCAACAGATGTGTTGATATCAACATAATATTTTAATGTATTAAGTGAAATTTTCATAAGTTACAGGCCTCCTTTAAAATTGTTCCAAGAAACGCTTGTCATTTTCAAACAACAAACGGATATCGCTAATCTTATAACGGGTGGTGGTCAAACGGTCAAGACCGATACCGAACGCAAAGCCCGAATATTCTTCGGGGTCAATACCGCAACTGCGAAGCACATTAGGATGCACCATACCTGCGCCTAAAATTTCAATCCAACCGCTGCCTTTACATACACGGCAACCCTTACCGCCACATTCTGAACAGGTAACATCAACTTCAACCGAAGGTTCGGTAAAGGGGAAGAAGGAAGGACGGAATTTAACCTGTGTATCCTTGCCGTAAATTTCCTGTGCAAACTGTTCTAAAACACCTTTTAGGTCACACATAGTAACGCCCTTGTCAACCACAAGACCTTCAATTTGGTGGAAAACGGGCGAGTGTGTTGCATCAACCTCGTCAGCACGGAAAACACGACCGGGGCAAATAACACGAATTGGTGGCTTGCGGTTTTCCATTGTTCTGATTTGTGCAGCAGATGTCTGTGTGCGTAAAAGTAAGTTTTCGCCAAGATAGAAGGTGTCTTGCATATCGCGTGCTGGGTGGTCGGCAGGAACATTAAGACATTCAAAATTATAATGGTCGGTTTCAACCTCGGGACCATCTACAACATCAAAGCCCATAGAGGTAAAGATATCAATCATATCATCTAAAACTGTGTTAAGTGGGTGTAATTTGCCCTTTTTAACCGGCTTTGCAGGTAAGGTAATGTCAATAGTTTCGGCTTTTAATTTTTCTAACTGTGCCTTTTCTTTCATAGCGGTTGTTTTTTCTGTGATAAGGTTTTCAACAACGGCTTTAGCTTCGTTTACAAGCTGACCCATAACAGGGCGTTCTTCGGGGGATAAGCTGCCCATTTGCTTTAAAATGGCAGTAAGCTCACCCTTTTTGCCAAGATACTGAACGCGCAATGTTTCAATTTGCGTCTGGTCGTTTGCAGCATTAACCGCCGCAATAGCAGCCGATTTAATTGCTTCAAGTTGTGCTTTCATTAAAATTCCTCCAAAAATAAATAAACTCCGCCCTGTATAAACAGGACGGAGTAAAAAATACAATTTAGTCCGCGGTACCACCCGTAATTTTTGCCAAAAGCAAACACTCTTGTAATCTGTAACGGGATTTCCCGTCAACCCCTACTGTAAGTTCAAGGTTGCTGCTCAAAAGGGAACTTCGGTAAAATTCACACTTATGTCCGTTTTCAGCCAAGGCGGACACTCTCTGAAAAGCTAAAGATTACTTACTTTCCTTTGTCATTGCATTTATATTTCATATAATAACACTTTAATATCAATATTGCAAGTGTTTTGTTGATTTTCTTGACAAAAGTTTTAAATAATAGTATTATTTAGTAAAGGTTAGGTGAATATTATGAAATACGAAATTTTAAAATTATTAGCAAATAACGCAAAATACACTGCTTCTGAAATAGCGACAATGCTTGGCGCTGATGAAAAGGAAGTTTCAAATACAATTAAAGAACTTGAAAAGGATGATTATATTCGTGGATATAAGGCAGTAATCGACTGGGACAAGCTTGATGGTGCTTATGTTTCGGCTGTTGTTGAGCTTAATGTTGTTCCAAAAGCAGGCCTTGGTTTTGAAGAGGTTGCCGAAAAGGTTATGGCTTATAAAGAGGTTGAAGCCGTTTATTTAATGTCAGGTAACTACGACCTTAATGTTATCGTAAAGGGCAAATCTCTTCAAGATGTTGCACGCTTTGTTGCACGCGAGCTTGCAACAATTGACTCGGTTTCGGCTACTGCAACCCATTTTGTAATGCGTCGTTATAAGGAAATGGATGTTAATCTTATTTCCGCTGAGGATGATGACAGGGGGCAGCTCTGGGTATGATAGATTACGGCAAAATATTAAATAAAACTGTCACCGAAATTAAACCGTCGGGTATAAGAAAGTTTTTTGATATTGCCGCTACTATGGACGATGTTATTTCTTTAAGTGTGGGCGAACCTGATTTTCAAACCCCTTGGGCTATAAGAAAAGCAGGTATAGAGTCACTTCAAAAAGGAAAAACAAAATATACTTCAAACTGGGGTTTGGTTAAGTTAAGAGAAGAAATTTCTAATTATATGGAAAGAAAGCTTAACTTAAAATATTGCCCCGATGAAGAGGTTTTGGTAACTGTCGGCGGTAGTGAGGCAATTGATGCTTGTATTCGTGCTGTTGTGGCAGACGGTGATGAGGTTATAATTCCACAACCAAGCTATGTTTGTTATGAGCCAATGACACGCCTTGCGGGCGGTGTGCCTGTTATTATAAATGTTAAAGCGGAAAACAACTTTAAGGTAACCGCAAAAGAGTTAGAGGCCACAATAACCGATAAAACAAAGCTTTTAATTTTGCCATATCCTTGCAACCCAACGGGTGCAATTATGGAAAAGCAAGACCTTGAAGCGATTTATGAGGTTATTAAGGACAAAAACATTTTGATTTTGTCAGATGAAATTTATTCCGAGCTTACCTTTGGCGGTAAAGCGCATATTTCACCCGCTTGTATTGACGGTATGAAAGAACGTACAGTTATTGTTAACGGCTTTTCAAAAGCATTTTCAATGACCGGTTGGCGTATGGGTTGGGCTTGCGGCCCGAAAGAGATTGTTTCTCAAATAACAAAAATCCACCAATATGCTATTATGTGTGCACCGACAACAAGTCAGTATGCTGCAATAGAAGCACTTAAAAACTGTGATGAAGATGTGCAATATATGATGAAGCAGTATGATATGCGCCGCAGAATTATGGTTAAGGGCTTTAATGACATTGGCCTTAAATGTAACGAGCCAAAGGGTGCGTTTTATGCTTTTCCGTCAATTAAATCAACAGGTATGACAAGTGAAGAATTTTGCGAAAAGCTTTTATACGCTAAAAATGTTGCGGTTGTACCCGGTACTGCATTTGGTGATTCGGGCGAGGGCTTTATTCGTGCTTCTTACTGTTATTCGGTTGAACATATTAACGAAGCAATTAAGCGTATCGGTGAATTTTTAAAGGAAATTTAATAACGAAAAGCCACTCATTTTGAGTGGCTTTTTAAATTGGTTTTGAAAGAAAAAAATAAATTAAAAAAATTGGAATTTTTTTGTTGACAAAACAAATAATTATGGTATAATAGTCTTTGCTTATGGTGGATGTAGCTTAGTTGGTTAAAGCGCCAGTTTGTGGCACTGGAGACCGTGGGTTCGAGTCCCATCTTCCACCCCACATTTTTTACTGTGCCTTTTGGCACAGTAAAATTTCTTTAAATTAAATAGCCCATTGGGGTGTCGTCAAGCGGTAAGACACAGCACTTTGACTGCTGCATTCGTAGGTTCGAATCCTGCCACCCCAGCCAAAAATCGACAAGCTTCGTCAAGAGCTTGTCGATTTTACTTTTTCACTATTAACTCTTCACTTTTTATTAATCATTTTATAAAAGATTTTTGAAAAGAATAGTAAATAGTAGTTAGATTGTTGACTTTACATAAAATTGCTTTTATAATTTTATGTATAATGTAACTGTAATTAAAAAAGTTATAACAAAATAATTTTAATAGGGAAGTTTAATACAAATGAAAAAGAAAATCTCTATAATATCGTTTATTTTAACCTTTGTTTTACTGTTTACAGCGTGTGGTGAGGTTGAAGATAATCTTTCTATTGTACCCTCACCATCGGGTGATGTTAATGTATCAACCGAAAGCAAGGTTGAAGATGAGATAGAAAGCATGGACGAGGTATCATCACAAAATTCAGTACCAACCTCAACACCTGTTACATCTTCAAAGGTTGAAAGTGTCGTAAGCACACCCAAGCCCGCACCAACACTTCAAAATGTGATGGTTGGGCCTTATGAAATTTATGACGCTAATAACACAAGAGGTTTAAACACAACAAAATCGGGTTATAGTTTTGGTGTTGCTAAAAACGGACAACCAAATATAACATCAGTAAATAACCAAACAAAATTTGACAGTATGCAAAATGTCAACGCCTTGGCACTTGACACAAAAAGCACCGACAAGCGTATGTATTTGACCTTTGACTGCGGTTATGAATATAAAAACCTTACCGCCAATATTTTAGACACCTTAAAAGAAAAACAGGTAAAGGCCGCTTTCTTTTTAACGGGTGACTATGTTAAGAAAAATCCAACGCTTGTACGAAGAATGATAGATGAGGGTCATATTGTTGGCAATCACAGTTGGGGTCATAAGAGCTTTCCAACAATTTCGCGCGGGAAAATGGCACAGGAAATTTGGCAGTTAGAAGATTATATTAAAAAGAATTTTAATTATGAAAGCAAATATTTCCGTTTTCCGTCGGGTGAGCACAGCGAATGTTCTTTGGAACTTGTAACTTCAATGGGGTATAAATCAATATTTTGGTCGGTAGCTTATGCCGACTGGGATACGGCAAAGCAACCCACCAAAGAAAGCGCCGTAAACACTGTTACAAGCCGTTATCACAACGGGGCGGTAATTTTACTTCATGCGGTGTCACAAGCCAATGCAGACGGTCTTGTCGAGATGATAGACATTGCAAATTCGCAAGGTTATGCCTTTAAAACACTTGATGAATATTATAACTAAAATAAAAAAACGGCTTGTCACGAGACAAGCCGTTAATTTTTTATAAAATTGAGAAGTTTACAACAAGTGCTGCAAACACAATAGATACCATTGAAAGTAATTTAATTAAAATGTTAATTGCGGGACCGGATGTATCTTTAAAGGGGTCGCCAACGGTGTCGCCAACAACTGCGGCTTTGTGGTTTTCAGAGCCCTTACCACCATGTACACCACTTTCAATGTACTTTTTAGCGTTATCCCAAGCACCGCCCGAGTTTGACATAAATATTGCCATTAAAAAGCCCGAAGCAGTAGCGCCTGCAAGCATACCTACAACGCCTGTCCAACCGAGAGTCATACCAACAATAACGGGAACAACAACCGCAACTATGGTTGGTACTATCATTTCGCGAAGACTTGCCTTTGTGCAAAGGTCAACACAGGAAGCATAATCGGCTTCATTTGTGCCGTCCATAAGACCGGCAATTTCTTTAAATTGGCGGCGAACCTCTTTAACAACGCTTTGTGCTGCGCGTCCAACAGAGTTCATTGTAATTGCAGCAAAAACGAACGGGAGACAAGCACCGATAAACAAACCTGTTAAAACTGTGGGGTTTGTAATGCTTAAAACAATCTCGTCAATTTCACCGCTGATAGATTTAACCTTATCAATATATGATGCCATAAGAGCAAGTGCTGTGAGTGCGGCCGAGCCGATAGCAAAGCCCTTACCTGTGGCGGCGGTTGTGTTACCGAGTGAGTCAAGCGCATCGGTACGGTTTCTAACATCTTCTTCAAGACCTGCCATTTGGGCAATACCGCCTGCGTTATCGGCAACGGGGCCGTAAGCATCGGTTGCAAGGGTTATGCCAAGGGTTGAAAGCATACCAACTGCTGCAAGACCAATACCATAAAGACCAAGAGAAGCATTGCTTGCACCGCCCGATACAAAGAAAGCAACCAAAACACAAATCGAAATTATAATAATAGGCATCAAGGTTGAAAGCATACCAACCGAAAGACCGCCAATTATAATGGTTGCTGTACCAGTTTCACTTGTTGCAGCAAGGTTTTGTGTGGGCTTAAAGCCGTCAGAGGTGTAATATTCGGTTGCTTTACCGATAAGCACACCTGCAAGTAAACCAGCTAAAATAGCAAAGTAAATTTTCCAGTTAGCTTCACCTAAGATAAAGTAAATAAGCGGAAGAGAAATAACGGCAATTGCAATAGCAGAAAAATTAGTACCACGTGAAAGTGCAGAAAGTAATTGCTTTTGGGTTGCACCTTCCTTTGTTCTTACAAAGAATGTACCAATAATTGAACAAACAACACCAATAGCTGCCAAAAGCATTGGTAAAGCCATTGCTTCAATCGAATGTAAAGCTGCAACACCCAAGGCGGATGCTGAAATTATTGAGCCAACATAAGATTCATAAAGGTCGGCACCCATACCTGCAACGTCACCAACATTATCACCAACATTGTCGGCAATAACTGCGGGGTTGCGGGGGTCATCTTCGGGAATACCTGCTTCAACCTTACCAACAAGGTCGGCACCAACGTCAGCGGCCTTTGTAAAGATACCGCCACCAACACGGGCAAACAGTGCCATTGATGATGCACCCATACCAAAGGTAAGCATAGCACTTGTAATTTCGGCAGGATTAAGTTTAAACACAAATTTTAAAAGGAAAAACCAAACCGAAATATCTAAAAGGCCAAGACCTACAACAGTAAAGCCCATAACGCTGCCCGCTGAAAAAGCAATGCGAAGACCTTTATTTAACCCTTCACGGCAAGCATTTGCGGTACGCGCATTTGCAAGTGTGGCAATCTTCATACCAATAAAGCCCGAAAGAGCCGAGAAGAAGCCGCCCGTTACAAAAGCAAAGGGCACATAAGGTGTCAAAAGCTTGAATATTGCCATAACTGAAAGTACAGCAAACATAATGCCAAAGAAAATTACAACAATTTTGTATTGGCGTTTTAAATAAGCGTTAGCACCTTTGCGAATAGCAAGTGAGATTTTTTTCATAAGGTCAGTGCCTTCAGAAAACTTTATCACTTTGCGCGACATTATAAAAGCGAATAACAACGCAAACAAAGCACCGGCAAAGGTTAAGATTACGAGTAACTTTTCCATAAAAATCCCCTTCATTAGTAAAATTTGAGAAATATAAGTATTTTATATTATAAATTTTAGTGATAACGATTATTATATCACAAAAATTTCAAAATTCAAGGGAAAATTGTCAAAATTTTAACATTTTATGAAAATTAAATAAGTTTTATTTACATAATTAATAATTTATGTTATATTAACTAAAGAAATATTTGATTGTGAGAATATAAAATGAAATGGTATAAATTCAATATTTGCGACTTAACCAATGAAGAATATGAAAAATGGTATTCTTTAATGGACGAAAAAAAGAAGAAAAGGGTTGAGAGAGCCCGTAATTTTGAAGACAAAAAGCGCACAGTTGTGGGCGAAATGCTATGTCGTAAAGCAATTTTTGACTCTTGTGGCATAGATGTTGAAAAAATTCGTTTTGATTTAGGCGAACATTATAAACCTTATGCAAGAGATTTAAATATAGAGTTTAACATTAGTCATTCGGGCGATATGGTTGTTTGTGCGGTAGATAAAACCCCTATTGGCATTGATATTGAAGAAATTCGACCTATTGATTTATCTATTGCAAAGCGAATTTGTACTGATCTTGAATTACAATATATTTTCGGATTTACGCCTAACAATAAAGATTTTAAACTCACTGAGGATACTGAAATTTTAGTTCGTTTTTTCGAAATATGGACAGCTAAGGAAGCATACGCCAAATTTATTGGAAAAGGATTAGCAATCATTAGCGAACCTATTAAAAAAAATATTGAAAAAGTAGTAATTGATGACAAGTATGTTGTGTCTATTGTGTATTAAAAAAGTCTGAGCTTTATTTTAAAACTCAGACTTTTTTTTCAATAATTTATTTGTAAGTTCATCAAAGGTTACAAATGAATAACCAAGTTTTTTAAGAATAGCAATCAACTGTTTAATATGTTTTGCATAATTTTTAATACCGTATCTTAAATAGAATTTATCATACAGTTTCAAACCTTTTAAAACCGGAATTTGTTGTTTTGTCAATTCAAACGGGTGTAAATAGAAAACATAATAGTCGTTTTTTTGAAGATATTGCTTAATTAGGGTTTTTATAAATGGCCAATTTCCAAGTCTAATATAGCCACCACCTGAAATTGGGTATGGAAAACCAAACATTTTATAAATAGGCAGACCAAATTCAAAAAAGTTTCCGTTTGAATAAATGTTTTTTGAAATTTTTTCAAAATCATTTATTTTTAAGTTAACGGTGTGCCTTGCAGCTAAGAAATCAAGATGGCTGGAATCGTATTTAAAACCAATTTCTTTAATAATGTCAAGATGCTGTCTATCAATGCTGAAAAAAGGAGCTCTAAAACCCGAAATTTCTGCATTAAACATTTGAGAAAGTTCTTTTTTAGTTTTTACAAGGTTTTTCTTAAATGTTTCAGTTTCAATTTTAGCCGGTGGGATATGTTCATAATTGTGCAGCGCTAATTCGTGACCGTTTATAATGCAGCGTTGAAGCTTGTCATAAATCTTTGGAGCAAGATTTCCCACAGTAAACATAGTGCATTTAATGTTGTTTTCATCAAGGATTTTAATGTATTCATCAAAACCGTCCAAAAGGTCGATATCAACATTTTCCTTAGAATATGCAACACATTCTGTATCGGTAAATGCTTCAACATCCATTGTAAAAATGGCATATTTTTTTTTAAACATTTTATTATCCTTTAAAAAAATTTATAATTGCTTTATCATATTCTTCGCTGTTATTAATTCTCAAATGCGAATGACCACCCTTTGAAAACCAAACAAGTTTCTTGTCTTCGGCAGAACAAGCATTAAAAAGCTTTTGAGACTTTTGGGGTAATGAAAAAATATCTTTTTCACCATATAAAAACAAAACCCTGGCATCTTTTTTAAGTTTCTTAATTGTTTTAATGGGTTTGTCTTTATATACATTTGTTTTTGTGTGGATGTTTATTTGCAGCATTACCAAGTCTAAAACAGGGAATAAGGGGCGTTTGTCAGCAACCATATGTTGTTTAAAGGTTTCTCTAAACGAAACAAAGCAACCCTCGGTCACAAAGCCCTTTACATAATTGGGGCAATCTTTATTTATCATTGCAAAAATTGCTGAAGCGGTGCCTATGCAAATACCATGGTACCAAACTTCCTTGTTATCGAAGCGCTCTGACATAAGCTTTGACCAAGCAATAATATCGGTTGATTCTTTAACACCGATAGTGTTGTAAATACCTTCGCTTTTGCCGTGACAACGCGTATCAATAACCAAAACATTAAAACCTGCTTCTTTATAAGGCGCGGCAAAATAATACGAATAAACAAGGCATTCACATCTGCCCGGAATAATTATAACACATCTTTGATTGCCAAAGTCATAATATTCACCAAACAATTTCAAACCGTCATTTTCAATTTCAACCTCGGTCATACACTGTTTGTGGGCATTAGCCCATTTAATGCCTTCATTCCACATTTTAATCTGCTCTTCGTTTTCCGGCGCAGAGCAAACACGACTCCATTTTTCGGGATTAGTTTTAACAAGTTGTTCTTTATACACCTTTTTTGAAATAGGATATGTGTATATAAGCATAGCAACAAAACCAGATAAAATTAAAAATGAAAGAACAATCAAAAAAATTTCCATATTGCCTCCAAAAATGCTTTTGTGCTATTATATCATATCTTTTTTTAAATTTCTATAAAAAAGCGAAAAAAATGTTGAAAAAAGGGTGTTTTGTGTTATAATTAAATTCAATACTTAGATTATTTTTTGGAGGAAATCTATGTCAAATTTTGTAATCATTCCTGATACGTCGTGCGACCTTATAAAACCCTTGCGCGAGCGCTTTGGAATTGATGATTATATAGAAGGTATTGTTTATCTTCCTGATGGTACAGCGATAAAATCTGATATTGATTGGGAAACCTATAACCCAATAGATTTTTTTGAATCAATGAAGGATAAAAATATCTCATACCGTACCGCTTGTGCAACAACGGGTGACATAATTAGGGTATACGAAAAACATCTGAAAGCGGGCAAAGATATTTTGGCTATAACCTTGTCGTCTGCGCTTTCGGGTACATACCAAACTTGTGAATTAGTTAAAAATCAACTGCTTGAAAAATATCCCGAAAGAAAGATTATTTGTGTTGATTCTATGAGATATTCTACCGCACTTTCAATGTTGGTTATTGAAGCAGCACTTAAAAGAAACGAAGGTCTTTCGTTGGAGGAAACTGCAGAATATATTGAAAAAAACAAGCATTGTTTACATCAATGTGGTCCAATGGACGATTTGTTCTTTTTATGCAAAACAGGCCGAATTTCTAATTTTAAGGCATTTTTTGGTACGCTTGTTGGTATAAATCCTATTGCAGACTTTAACCGCAAGGGACTTGCAGAAGTGTTGGGTAAATTTAAGGGTAAAAAACTGGCTTTTGACGCGGTTATAAAATATATGAAAAAAACCATTAAAAACCCAAGTGACCAAATAATTTTTGTTGCTCATTCAAATCGCGAAGCAGCGGCTCAGCTTTTGAAAGATATGATTATAAAGGAATTTAATCCAAAAGAAGTTATTATCAATTCGGTTGGTATGTCGTGCGGTGTTTCTATTGGTCCCGGGCTTTGTGCAGCGTTTTATTGGGGCAGTGAAATTAGCGAAGATTTTTCTGTTGAAAAAGAAATTATGCAAGAAATTATTGATAATCAAAAATAATTTTGGGGGGAGTTATTAATGCGTGATTTTGTAATTTTTGGTGATTCAACTTGCGATTTAAGCAAAGAATTGCGCGAACAGTTTGGAATTGAATATGTAGCAATGAATTTCACAATTAATGATGTAGAATATCCTGCATCACTTGATTGGAACAGCGAAGAAGCAAAAGCACATTATGATATTATGCGTGCCGGTAAACGTGTTTTTACAACACAGGTGCCTAAAAACGTTTATTATGACAGTTTTAAAGCATGTATTGAAAACGGAAAGGATGTTCTATATATTTCTTGTTCATCTGCGCTTTCGGCTTCTGTAAATATGGCTGTTAAGGTTGCAAACGAACTTAAAGAAGAATATCCCAATGCTCAAATTCGATGTGTTGATTCTTTGATAAGTTCGCTTGGACAAGGTTATCTTTTAATTCAAGCTTCTAAACAAAGGTCAAATGGTCTTTCGGTTAATGAAACTGCTGACTATATAGAAAATATTCGTTTAAAAGTTAATCAATGTGGCACTGTTGAAAGTATGGAATATCTTTCACGTGCGGGCAGAGTTAAAGCATCAAAGGCGTTTTTTGGCAATCTATTCGGTGTTAAACCTATAATTATTTCGGATAGAAAGGGCCAAAATTATGCATATAAAAAGGTGAAGGGCTATCCTAATGCTCGTGTTGCTATTGCTGAACATCTCGTTAATGCCGCAAATGGTGTTTATGATACGCTTTTAATAAGTCATGCTGACTGTTTGGATGATGCAATTCTTTTACGAGATGAAATACTTAAACGCGCTGAATTTAAAGAAGTTATTTTAAGCTATATAGGTCCAATTGTTGGTGCTTCTGTTGGTCCAGGTACAGTTATTGGATTTACTTTTGGTGAGGAAGTAACTATCGAGGGGAATGAATAAGAATGCAGCAACATATTGATGGAAAAACCCTTAACTATTTATTTACAATGGGGTACCGCAATCTTAAAAAAAACATTCAAATCATTAACGATTTGAATGTTTTTCCTGTACCCGATGGTGATACGGGTACAAATATGGTTCACACTTTTGGCGGTGGCCTTGCTTCTGTTAAGCAAAGCAATAATATTAACGAATATACCGAATCACTTGCGCAGTCAGTTTTGCTGAACGCAAGGGGAAATTCAGGTGTAATATTTTCACAGTTTGTGAATGGATTTGCTCGCGGTCTTAAGGATAAAACAAATATTTGTTTTGGTGATTTAGCATTGGCTTTTAAATATGCTAAGGATGATGCTTATAATTCAATTATGGTTCCGACCGAAGGTACAATTTTAACAATAATTCGTGAATCAGCCGAATTTTTAGATAAAAATGCAGAGCAGTTTTCAGACTTTAAATCGGGTTTTGAGGCACTTTTAGAACTTATGAAGTCTACACTTGCGAAAACGCCCGAAATGTTGCCTGTATTAAAGGAGGCGGGCGTTGTCGACAGTGGTGCAGCAGGTTTGGTTTGCTTTTTTGAAGGTATTTACGCCTATTTTTGTGGCATTTCTATTGACAGTGTTGAAACCATTGATTTGATACCAACACAAGTTTCTAACGGCACGGTAGATTTTGGACCTGATAGTGTGATGGAATATGGATATTGCACCGAATTCATTTTACAACTGATGAATAAAAAAGTGGATATTGCTGCTTTTTCAAGGGACAAATTTTTAAGACAGCTTGAAGAAATGGGCGATTCCATTGTTTGCGCTTTAAGCGGAAGCATTTTAAAATTACATATTCACACCTTTACTCCCGAAAAGGTTTTGGCTTATGCCAGAAATTTTGGTGAATTTATAAATTTAAAAATTGAAAATATGTCAGTTCAACATAATGAAACTCAAATTGAAGCAAAGCGTGAAAAGGTTAAATATGCGGTTATTCCTGTTGTCAGCGGTGATGGAATTATTGAATATTTTGAAAGCATTGGTGCTACCGCTGTCATAAATGGCGGTCAAACTAACAATCCATCGGTTGAAGATTTTTTAAATGTTATTAAAAGATTCGACGCCGAACATATAATTTTACTTCCCAATAATTCAAATATTATTTTAACTGCAAATCAGGTTGCGCAAATTTATAATGAAGTGCCTGTACATATTATTCCTACAAAAACCATTGTAGAAGGGTATAGCGCACTTTCTATGATGAATTTATGGTGTGAGGATGTTGAAACTTTAATTACTGAAATGTCTTCTGGTCTTGATAATGTTGTTACGGCAAGCGTTACAACCGCTACACGCGATGCAAAAATTGGTAATGTTGAAATTTTTAAAAATCAATATCTTGGCATTAAAAACAAAGATATTATTTTAAGTGGTGAAAATCGCCTTAAAGTCACAAGAGATTTAATAAATCAAATTATGTGTGATGAAGATAAATCAATTATAATTGTTTTTTACGGTAAAAATGCCGACGAAAGCGAAGTTAATGCTTTGCAAAATTACCTTAAAAACGAATATCCACTTGCCGATATCGGTTTTATTGAAGGTAAACAAGATATATATGATTACATTATTTCTTTAGAATAGGTGTTTTTATGGAAAAGATAATTGTTGATATATACGGCGCGGATTTAGGCGCTGAAGTTGTGGTTTTTGGTGTTTCAAAAGCAATAAAAGAATATGGCATTTTCCCGATTTTGGTTGGCGACAGGTTGCTTATTTCTGAAATTATGAACCAAGAAAACATTCCCGAAAATAGTTATGAAATTATTCACACAACAGATTATATCACTAATAATGAACCTGCCACTTGCATTTTTGGTGGGCGCAACGAAAGTTCGATTGCACTTTCGTATGATCGCCTTAAAGAAGATGACGATGTTATAGCTTTTCTTTCGGCTGGAAACACCGGTGCTTTACTTGTTGGGTCAATTTGTCGTTTGGGTTTGTTACCTTCGGTAAAATTTCCTTCACTTTGCAGTGCCTTGCCTTGCGCCGGAGATATGCTTGTAACCTTGGTTGACTGTGGTGCGGTAATTGACTGCACTTCAAATGATTTGGTGCGCTTTGCAAAAATGGGCAATGTTTTTGCAAAATGTTATTGTGGAATCGAAAGACCACGTATTGGTTTAATGTCTGTAGGCCGCGAAAACGCAAAGGGAAGTGCCTTGTCATTGGAGGCATTTACAAAGCTTTCTGAGCTTAATTTAAACTTCATTGGCAACCTTGAGGGAAGTGATATGGTGTCTGGATATGCTGATGTTATCGTAACTGATGGTTTTTCGGGAAATATACTGCTTAAAAACACCGAAGCGGTAGGACAAAAAGCTATTGAAATTGTTGAAAGCTTTGCTGATGCCTCACCTGAGTTTGTTGAAAAAATCAAGGCAAAGTTGCTTAATAAGTTTGACTTTAATTCTCGTGGTGCGGCAACATTTTTAGGCACAAAGAAAACAGTTGTGAAAATGCACGGCTGTGCTAATGAATTTACAGTTTTAGCTTCAATAGAACAAATTTTAAGATTAAATAAGGCAAACTTTTCGAAAGAAATGTCAAATATATTTGCAAAATAAAAAAATAAAGACAAACATAAAATGTTTGTCTTTATCATTATAGCGTTTTATTTCTATTTGTAGTGGCAATAAAAATTAGTTGATGCAAGAAAAATCTTAAAGGTAAACAAACTATGTAAACAACATTAAAGTTTATAAATAGTGATACATCAGGGAAAATGAAATAGAATAATTTGCAAATCAGGGTATAAACAAAATAATAAATTATTGTAAAAACAATTGTTGAAATATCGTCGCCAATTGTGATTTTTCTTAAAAAAACGAAACGGTTTAGTAAGATATGTATTAATAAACCAATTGCACCGATTGATGACACGATGAATCCCAAATATTTTATATCAAAAGCAATTGAAGCCGCAAGCATAAGAATTTCTGTTAAAACAAAAGATAGAAGTGTTCCAAATGCTAAAGAAAACAAGCTCTTATAAATTCGTATGGTGTCTTTAACAGGTGAAAAGTGGGAAGACGCATTATTTTCTATATAAATTGCTTCAATGGGGACAGTGGTTATTTCTAAACCTATTTTTGCAGCATAGTAAAGAACATTCATTTCATAGTCATAATTATTTTTCTCTACATTTAAAAGCCAGTCAATATTGTTAATCGAAAAACCTCGTAAGCCCGACTGATTATCAGATAAATAACTGTTTGTAAGCAGTGTGTAAACAAATTTTGAAAGGTCGTTTCCAAAGCGAGAACGAAAAGGAATTTTGCCTTTGCGTTCTCTTATGGTTAAAACAAGTTTTTTACCCGAGTCAAGTTGTTCATTAACCTTTAAAACATCTTCGATACGGTGTTGACCATCAGCATCGCAGGTGATAAAATTTTCACAGCTTGTATAATTTTCTTTTATGTGGCGCATACCCATTTTTAATGCAGCACCTTTACCGGAATTTTTATTTAGTTTTACGATATCGGCTTTATCTTTAATAGCATCAAAGATTTTGTCATATTCTTCGCCGCTGCCATCGTTAACAACAATAATTTGAAAATTGTTTTGATATAATTCATTTACAATTTTAATTAGTTGACGGTCGGGTTCAAATGCCGGTATTAAAACGATATTCATTTATTCAAGTCCTTTTTGTTTAATGCTTTTGTTTAAAAAGTCGTTAATTTTTTCTATTAAAGTGTTGTCTGCAGTGCCATCTTGTTCAAAAAGCAAATCGGTATGTCCTGAATTTTTAGGGTTAGCGCATACAAAGTATTCTACATTTTTGTTTTTTATTTTTTCTTTATGCGATATTATTGAAAACTTGTCAATGGGTACGTTACTGTCATTAGCGCCGTGAATTATAAGTGCGGGTGTATCGGTTGAGCTTAATATTTCATCAGCTTTCATATCAACAATGTCTTTACCAAAAATTATTGATTGATAAAGCCATAAAAACCCATAATTGGCATAGGCAATATTACCAATATGTTTACAACTTGCACCGACAACACCTTCCATTGCGCTGTTAATTCCGCTTACTGAAATTATTGCTGAAATGTCATAGTCGGATGCTAAACTGCAACAAACGGCATATCCGCCGCGACTGTGACCGAATAAAGCAATGTTTTTGTAATTGAAACGGTTGTTGCTTTCAATAAAATCAAGTGTTGCATTTAAATCAAGAATTTCTTGCGAAAAACCAACTGCTGAATTACCTTCAGAATGGCACGACCCCGTTGTGTCGAAGGAGAAAACCGACCAACCGTAACCTAAAAGCTCCTTAATCTGCCATAAATAACTGTCACAGCAAGCATTATAACCGGGTGCTAAAACAATCAGCGTGTCCTTTTTATCTTTTTGACATTCATATAAAAAGCCCGTCAAATCATTATTTTTACATTTATAATTAAAGTTTTTGCGGGTTAAAACTATGTTTTCAAGTTCATCAGATAAAGTAATATTTTGACAATCATAGCGTTTGAAAATATTATCATATATAATTTTTGTTGCCAAAAAAGGCAATAAAAAAAGCAAGATTACAGCAATAATTGATATCAAAACCTTTTTGAGTTTTTTATTTGATATCATTATTATCACCACTTTTCGTTTTTTAAATCAAAGGAGAGAAATATGAGGTATATTCCAAATTACAAGTTAAACATAATAACTGAAGAGCAGTTTGCCGACTCAATATATAAAATAGAGGCGGAAATTAATGCAGTTAAGCAAAGCGGAAATTTTACTGCATTTGATGGAATAAATATCTATTACGAATATTTCTTGACTGAACAAAGCAGGGGAAATGTGGTTATTGTTCACGGTCTTAGTGAATTTACAAATAAGTTTTATGAGCTTATTTATTACATCTTAAATCAAGGATATAATGTGTTTATATATGATCAAAGATGTCACGGTAAATCGGACAGATTAACCCCTGTTAAAGATTTACTTCATGTTGACAGTTTTGAAGATTATGTAAAAGATTTGACTTATTTTATTGATGAAATCGTCTTAAAAACTGAGGACAAGCCAATATATTTATATGCACACTCAATGGGAGGTGCAATTGCAGCTTTGTATTTGGCAAAGTTTAAGGATAAAATTCAAAAGGCAATACTTTCAGCACCAATGTTTCAACCTATTGTTAAAAATGTACCTTTTTTAATTGCTCGTGATAGCGTGAAAATAGGAAAGGTTATTTTTGGTAGCAAACGTAAGTTTTTTATTAGTGATGAATTCGACCCCGACATTAAGTTCAACTATGTAGAGGGTTTAAGCAAAGCAAGATTTGAACATAATATGAAGCTACGCCGAGAAAATCCCAATTACCAATCAACCCCCATGAGTTTTGGTTGGGTATCAAATTCGCTAATGCTTTCAAAAAGAATTTTGAGAGGGCGTGTTGTTGGAAAAATCGAAACACCAATTCTTATAATTTCGGCATCGGCCGACACAATGGTAAACAATAAAATCCAAGAAACTTTTTATAAAAAGTGCAAAAATTGTAGGTTTGAAATTATTGAAAATGCGACACATGCCGTTTTAGCAAGTGATGAAAACATTATATCGCAGGTTTTAAATCTTACTTTTGAGTTTTTTGCGTAGTTTTTCTTGCTTCTTCTTCGGAAATACGCTTTGCTTCATCCTGTGCTAATCTAAACAGCGCAATTAAAAGCTTGTAAACGCGGGTTACAAGCACGGCTTCGAATTTAAAGCTTTCATTCTTACCCTCAAAATCAGCGTTTATATTGATTTTTTCGCCTTTTTTACACACCTTCATTGTATTGTGAATAATGTTTAAAAAAGGTGAAATAACCGCATAACAAATGCCATAGGTCATTGCGGTATCAGCGGCGTTATCTTCAGCACAAACAATATCTATTTTCAGAACTTTTAAGGTGCAGTTTTTAAGTACTTTAAGCAATTCTTTAAATAACTTTAATACAAGAGAAAGATTTTCACGCAGAGTATTTAAAAGCTCGCCTTTTTTGGAACTTTCTTTGATTTTTTCGGTATCAAGTCTTGTAACACCGGATACTTCTTTTAAAGCTTTAACAATTGGCTGATTAGGGTCCGGGTTTTCGCCAAAGGTTTTAAACAAAAATTTATATAGTAAAACAAATTCACCATTTTCGTCAGTTTTAAGAATGAAAGAAAAGGGAAGTAATAAAATTATTGTTATTAAAATTATAATAAATGAAATTATTGAAAGAAAAATCCACACCCAAATCACCTCCAAAGCGAAAATAAAATCAAATTATATATTTATGCTCTGAAAAACATTTATAAAAACTAATAAATATATAACCAATATAACCGCTACAAGTATAAGAGAACACCAATAAGAACGCGCAAAATTCCTGCGGTTAATATTGCTTTTTTTACAACTGAAAATTATAAGAAAAATAAAACCAACAATTGGAATAGAAAACAAAATTTGCAAACCAAAATATGCCCAAGGGCTAAGTGGTCTAAGGTTTTCAGGTATTACATCTGTGCTGTTAAAATCAATTTCGGCACCGCAATTTGCGCAAAATTTTTGATTTTCTTCAATTTTGTGGCCACATTTTTTACATATCATAGTTTTTCCTGCCTTTTAAGTTTTATTTTTTAATTTTTCTTTAATTTTTTCACGCACTGAATCAACAAAAGATGAACTGCTTTTACCAAAAACACAACTATTTACAAAGTGTTCGCAGTTGTTATGTAAAATGTCATAACCGCCTTCGCCAATACGGGCACGGGCGGCTTTTATTATATCTTGTTTACTAAACATTTGCTTTTTCTCTTCTTTTGTAGGGATTGCAACTTCAATGTTACCGCCACACAAAAAGGTGTAAACATCGGTTGAAAGCACCTTGATTTGCTCGGCCGGTTTGCCGGGGTCGTCGGGCAAACCAAATTGTATAACTTCATCTTCGCTGATAAAAATACCGTAATGATAATAAAAACTAACATTAGTTCTTACAATCTGTGAGGGTTTTGGGGTAGTATGTATCCAATTCATATCGCTGCTTTTTCTTCAATAATGTTTACAACATCAGATATTGTTGAAATATTTAAAAAGTCTTCATTATTAAATTTAATGCCAAATTCTTCTTCAATGGCCATTGCCATATATAAAAGGCCAATAGAATTTATTTCAACATCTTGGCGAAGATTGGAATTTAAAGAAATATTTTTAGTGTCAATTTCGCCATCAAAAACGGCAGAAAACACCTTTAGTAATCTTTCAAAAGTATTCATATTAACCTCCAACAACATCGTTATTTGCTGATTTGCAACGTTTTAATTCGTCAATTAAAGCGTCGGTAATGTTTTTAATATCAGTTGTGCTTGGGAACTTTTTGCTGCAAAAATCTTTAGGGTTTATGGCATTTCCCACAATAACTCTTCGTGTGTTGTACCAATGCTTCCTTGGCATAATGTGAATTGGTATAATGGGGGTTGAAGAACGAAGCGCCAACAATACAACACCCGATTTTATAGAATCAATTTCATCATCACGATGAATTTCGCCTTGTGGAAAAACGGTAAGCAAATATCCTTGCTTTAATTTGTTTACAGAATTTGTGATTGCTTCAATATCTGCGGCTTTTCGGTCAATTTTAATTGCGCCAATGCCTTTCAATAATAAAGCCCTTAATTTGTTTTTCATAACAATTTCTGCAACAAGAAAGTGCATTCTTCTATACCAAAAAGCAACACCAACAACAAATGGGTCAACAAAAGAAGTGTGGTTGGCGGCAATTATTGCACCGCCTCTAATTTTTTTATTATATTTTACACCTTCGGGTGTAAGGCGTCTAATTCTTAAAATAGGTAACAAAACACTACAAAGAAGGCGTGCCATATCCATCGGTATGCTTTTAAAACTTAAAAGTGGGTGAAGTGAAGATTTATATTCAATTTGTTCCTTTAATTTATAAACCTTTTCTTCGATAACACTGGTCAAATGCTCAATTTGTTCTTGTTCGTTAATGTCATTGTTTAAATAATCCGAAACATATATTGGTTTGCCTATACAAACCGAAGCCCGTTTAAAAAGGCCATAATTACCGTCAGTATAAACGGGAACAATAGGCGCGTTGGAATGCATTGCAATAAAAGCAGCGCTTGTAGTAAAGGGGAACGGCTTGCCGTTAATAGGTAAGCGTGATTCGGGGAAAATACCTACCTTGCCACCATTATCCAAAATTTCAATACTTTCGGCAATGAAGGAAAAATTACGCTCGGTGCGTTCCACCTTGATTCCGCCCCAAGAATTTAGCAAAAAGCTGAAAAATTTACCTTTATTATAAAGCACCTCGGCCATTAAAAAGTGAACCGTGCTAAAAGGAAAAATTAAAAGATATAAAATAAAATCTAATAGGGATTTGTGGTTAGAAATCAACAAGCAGTTTTTTGGTAAACTGCGTTTAGCGCCATCTTCAAGGTATACCTTTGGCTTCATAAAAATATAAGCAGGAAGAATGCCCGTAATTTTAGTGAAACCAAGAAATAAATTTATAAACAATTTGTTTTTCATTTTAAATTCGTTTTCCTATATATTCGCAAATTTCTTTAACAGTATAACAAAATGTATCGGTTTTTTGATAATCAGTTATTGAAAATTTTTCTGAAATGCGGGTTAAAATTGAAAAATATTGAATACTTGTTGCGCCAAGGTCATAAAAAATATGTGAATTTGAATTAAAATCTTCAATATTTATCGATAAAACTGAAGCAATAATTTCTTTTACTGCATCAGTAAGGGGTGAATCCTCGCAGTTTAAATCGCTTGCCTGCATATTAGAAAATTCAATAAGTTTAACATCGCCACTTTCAATTTTTTTAACAAGTTGCGCACGACTGATTTTAATTGCAGTTGGCGGGCAAAGAGCGTCAGTAGTAAAATAAAATTTTCTAATTGTGGTGATTTTTGGTAAGGTGTCGTTAAATTTATAAATTTCGTTTCTAATTTTATTGATTTTGGCTTCAGAAACAAATTCGCCAACCTGCACAACAATTGATAATTCTTGACCATTTTCACCCTCTAAACCCAAAACCGAAAATGCCAATGCATCGGGTAGGCTGATATTTTTTTCAATTGTGTCAGGATTAATATTTTCGCCGTTTTCACCTATAACCATATCGCCAAGTCGCCCAAGAATATAATATCTGCCATCTTTAAATTCCATTTTGTCAGCGGTGTAAAAAAAGTCGTTTAACACTTGTTCTTTTCCGTTTACAAGTTTTTTAACGCACAAAGAACTGCCGCGCACCTGTAAAATACCGTTATTGTCAAGTTTATATTCAGCCGATGTAAATGGAGCACCAATTGAATTAAGGTTGCGAAGCTTTGGTGTTCGGCCAAGTTCAACCGAAGTTATACCTATTTCACTCATACCATAACCGTTATATAGGTTATAACCAATGCCGTTAAGCAGTTTTAAAGTGTCGTTTTTAATATAACTGCCACCGTTTATACAAAACATAACCGATTTGCCAAATACTTTATTTGTTACTTCGCCCATAATTGATTTTGCGATTTCAGGCCCAAAGCTTGGGAAAAGGTTTTGAATAGCAGTAGTCAGTTTAATGCCACGCATAAGTTTTTTATATTTTTTTTCGCCTTGTTGTTTGGCAGCAGCAATTATTGAAGCTTCAATTGTGTGCCACAAAACAGGAACAGCGAAAATATGAGTAACTTTATGTCTTTGACAAGTTTTTATAATAGTATCAGAAGAATAATCGCGCAAAAATACTAAGGTTCTACCAAAAAAGGTAAACCAAAAATAAACAGCAAACAAACCAAAAACATGATAAAAGGGAAGAAAAGCAAGTTGCTTTAAACTGCCTTTGTAATGCTTGGCTATGCGTGGTTCAAGCTTTATAATATTTTCGAAATTTAAAATTTGTTCCGAAATTTGATAACCTGTGTAAAAGCAAATAACTTCGTTCATAGATGTGGCTGAAGATGAAAAAGCAATTTCGTTTTCAAATTCACTTTCGGGCACGGTTTTGGTGCTATTTAGTGAAGAAAAAAGTATATCTTCCGCTTCAAGTGTTGTTTCTTTTAAACACAGGGTATATTTAATTTCAAGCGTTTTTAAAATTTTATTTGTCAAAGAATCAGGATAACGCAAATTCACAAGATATGGCTTGTTGCCGCTTTTTAAAATTGCCCAAAATGCAATAATCCATTCAACCGAATTATCCATTGCAAGCGCAATAAATTCGTGATTGCTGCCGATTTTTTCACATAAACCTGCAGCAACCGATTCTATCCTTTGTGAAATTTCAAAATATGTATCCTTTTTTACACGAAAACCGTCACTATATTCGCAAAGAACATTATCTTTGCAGCTAAACATAATTTTGTAAATATCACAAAGTGTTTTTTGCGAATTCACAAGTGCATTTTTATTATGACGGATAATATTTTTAAGGTTTTTGTTCATTATAAAAATTCCTTAAAGATTAAATTGCTGCCAATGAAACAAAGCCAATAAACATTGAAACCGCGGCAATAATAATGCCAATTAAACCGAAAATTTTGCCAAGACGGCTGAATGCGGAATTATCGCCTGCATTTTGGCATTTGTTTGAAAGCACCATACCCACAATGCAAAGTGGTAAGAATAAAAGTGAAAATGCAAAAGCCATACCAAAAGCCACGCCTTCTTCCATAGGCCCAATAAGTGTGTAGAAAAAGCCAAGAAGTAAGAAAGAAAATCCTGTTATTGAAAGTGCCATTCCGGTGATTTTCAAACCAAGTGATGGTTTTGGATAGTTTTCTTCAGCATAGAACTGATTAACTTCAGGTTGGGGTGCGGGTTGAAGGGCTGCAAGTGGTGCACCACACAATGGGCAAAAGTTCATATTATCATCATTTGATACGTTACGACAATTAGTGCAAATTTTCATGGGGATTCCTCCTAATATATATTTATTTAATAATATCATACTAAAAATATTTTTTCAATATCATTTTGCTATATTTATAGTGATATTTGTTTACTTATCAAATGTTTTGTGGTATAATATATTTGTAGAAATTTATGCAAATGAGGTGAGTGCGTGGACAAGTTTGTTTTAAAAAGCCAATACAAGCCAACGGGTGACCAACCTGACGCAATTAAGCAATTGGTTGATGGTTTGTACCGTGGCGATAAGGAACAGGTTTTATTAGGTGTTACAGGCAGTGGTAAGACCTTTACAATGGCGAATATTATCGAAAAAGTAAACCGTCCAACGCTTGTTCTCGCTCATAACAAAACTCTCGCCGCACAGTTATGTTCGGAATTTAAAGAATTCTTCCCTGAAAATGCGGTTGAATATTTTGTATCCTATTATGATTATTATCAGCCCGAAGCGTATTTACCGGGTAGTGACACTTATATTGAAAAAGACAGTGCTATAAATGATGAAATTGACAAGCTTCGACACAGTGCAACTTGTGCACTTTCCGAAAGGCGAGATGTTATAATTGTCGCATCGGTTTCTTGCATATATTCGCTCGGTAACCCTATTGACTATCGCAGTATGGTTATATCGCTCCGTCAAGGTATGGAAAAATCGAGAGATGAGCTTATTGCAAAGCTTGTTGATTTGCAATATGAACGCAATGATATAAACTTTGTTCGCAATAAGTTCCGTGTTCGTGGCGACACGGTGGAAATTTTTCCCGCTTATTCAATGGAAAATGCTATTCGTGTGGAATTTTTTGGCGATGAAATTGACAGAATATGCGAAATCAACACCCTAACGGGCGAGGTTAAGGCGGTTTTGTCACATGTGGCAATTTACCCCGCATCACATTATATTGTGCCGCAGGATAAAATGAAGGACGCACTTAAAGAAATTTTAGACGAAATGGAAGAGCGTGTAAAATTCTTTTTAGAAAACGAAAAGTTAATTGAAGCACAGCGTATTCGCCAGCGCACCAAATATGATGTTGAAATGTTAAGAGAAATCGGCACCTGTAAGGGTATTGAAAACTATTCGCGTGTTATGGCGCGCAGACCAAAGGGAAGTGTGCCGTCAACTTTGCTTGACTATTTCCCCGATGATTTTGTGCTCTTTGTTGACGAATCACACGTTACATTACCACAAGTTCGTGGTATGTACGGCGGTGATAGGGCGCGAAAGGAAAATTTGGTGGAATACGGCTTTCGTTTGCCATCCGCTTTTGATAACCGCCCACTTAATTTTGATGAATTTTACAGTCACATAAACCAAGCGGTGTTTGTTTCAGCAACACCAGGTGACTTTGAAAAGGAAAAGGCAACCCAAATTGTAGAGCAGGTTATCCGCCCGACAGGGCTTTTAGACCCTGAAATATCGGTTAGACCAACGGACGGACAAATTGATGACCTAATAAGCGAAATTAACGATAGAATTACTAAAAAGCAGCGTGTTTTAGTGACAACTCTCACCAAAAAAATGGCGGAAAATTTAACTGAATATTTAAACCAAGCGGGCATTAAGGTGCGGTATATGCACCATGATGTTGACACTATCGAGCGTATGGAAATTATCCGCGGTTTGCGACTTGGTGATTTTGATGTTTTGGTTGGTATCAATCTTTTGCGTGAGGGGTTGGACATACCGGAGGTATCGCTTGTGGCGATTTTGGATGCCGATAAGGAGGGCTTTTTGCGAAGTGAAACCTCGCTTGTGCAAACCATAGGCCGTGCCGCCCGTAATGCCGAGGGTACCGTTATAATGTATGCCGATTCGGTTACACGCTCGATGGAAAATGCAATTCGAGAAACCGAGCGCCGACGAGCAATTCAAAACGAATATAATCTTAAAAACGGCATCGTGCCGAAAACTATTATAAAAGATGTCCGCGATGTGCTTGAAATTGGTAGCAAGGTTAAGGATTTGCCTGTTAAGAATTTAAGCCGTGCACAGCGCGAGGCCGAAATCAAACGACTTACCGCAGAAATGAAGCAAGCCGCCAAGATTTTGGAATTTGAATATGCCGCAAAGCTGCGTGATAAAATTAACGAATTAAGAGAGGGAAAGTAAGCGTTGGCTTCTGACAAAATTATTATTAAAGGTGCGAACGAGCACAACCTTAAAAATATTGATGTTGAAATACCCCGTGACAAGCTTATTGTTTTTACGGGGCTTTCGGGCAGCGGTAAATCTTCATTGGCATTTGACACCATTTATGCCGAAGGTCAGCGCCGTTATGTTGAATCGCTTTCATCCTATGCCCGTCAGTTTTTGGGGCAAATGGAAAAACCGAATGTAGAGGTTATTGAAGGGCTTTCACCCGCAATTTCTATTGACCAAAAAACAACCTCTAAAAACCCGCGTTCAACTGTTGGTACAGTTACCGAAATTTACGACTATTTGCGCCTTTTATATGCTCGTGTGGGTGTTCCACATTGTCCTGTTTGCGGTAAAGAAATTAGTCAGCAAACAACCGACCAAATTGTTGACACCGTAATGAAATTAGAACATGGCAGTAAAATTCAAATTTTAGCACCTACTGTTGTGAACCGCAAGGGTGAGCATATTAAAGAGCTTGAACACGCCCGTAAACAAGGTTATGTAAGGGCGAGAATTGACGGCATTACTTACGACCTTTCGGAAGAAATTAAGCTTGAAAAAAATAAAAAACACATTATTGAAATTATTGTTGACCGACTTGTTATTAAGGATGAAATTCAGTCCCGTTTGAGTGACAGTATTGAAACCGCCGTTAATTTGTCGGGCGGTTTGGTTGCGGTTGATGTTATCGGTGGGGAAGAGCTTAAATTTTCACAAACCTATGCATGTGAGGAGCACGGCATTAGCATACCCGAATTAACACCCACAATGTTTTCCTTTAATAACCCCATGGGCGCTTGTCCACACTGTATGGGCATCGGTATGTTTATGAAGGTTAACCCAAAGCTTTTAATCAGCGATGATTCACTTTCGTTGCTTGAAGGTGCAATTAAGGCGTCGGGTTGGGGTGTAAATAGTTGGTTTAACCCCGATGCTTCAACCATTGCCGAAATGTATTACCGCGCCATTGCCGAAAGGTTTAATTTTGATATAAATACACCTTGGAGGGACATTCCAAAAGCGGCGCAAAATGCCGTTTTATACGGCACAAAGGGTGAAAAAATTAAGTTGGTGCGAAATACCGACTTTGGCGGTGGCACCTATTACAGCGAATTTGAGGGTGTTGTAAATAACCTTGAACGCCGTTATAAAAACACAACCAGTGATTATTCACGAAATGAAATTGAAAGCTTAATGACTGAATCGTCTTGCGAGGTTTGTGGCGGCAAACGCTTAAAGCCCGAATTTTTGGCGGTTACGGTTGGGGGCAAAAATATTATTGAATTTTGCGATATGTCCATCGATGACGAGCTTGAATTTATTAACTCGTTATCATTTGGTCAGCGTGATGGTATGATAGCAAAGCCAATTTTAAAGGAAATTCGTGAGCGTTTAACATTTTTGCAAAGCGTTGGGCTTGAATATTTAAACCTTTCTCGTTCGGCGGGTACTTTGTCGGGCGGTGAAAGTCAGCGTATTCGTTTAGCAACCCAAATTGGCTCATCCTTAATGGGTGTTTTATATATTCTTGATGAGCCAAGCATTGGTCTTCACCAACGCGATAACGAGCGCTTAATTGCCACTTTAAAGCGACTGCGCGATTTAGGTAATACAGTAATTGTTGTTGAGCACGATGAGGACACAATGCGTGCCGCCGACCATATTTTAGATATTGGCCCGGGTGCGGGTATTCACGGTGGCAAGGTTGTATTTTCGGGCAATCTTTCCGACCTTGAAAAATGTGAAAATTCGCTAACCTCTGACTATCTTTTTGGCAGAAAATGTGTGCCTGTGCCCAAAGAACGCCGCAAGGGTAACGGTCAGTCGCTTGTTATTAAGGGTGCTGCCGAAAACAACCTTAAAAAAGTTGATGTTAAAATTCCGCTTGGCACCTTTACCTGTGTAACAGGTGTTTCAGGCAGTGGTAAGTCTTCACTTGTAAATGATATTATTTATAAGGTTTTGGCTAACAAATTAAACGGTGCTAAAACCATTGCGGGTGAATATAAATCGGTTTTGGGTGTTGAAAATCTTGATAAGGTTATTTGCATTGACCAAGCACCCATTGGCCGTACACCACGCTCCAACCCAGCAACCTATACAGGTGTGTTTAATGATATTCGTGAGCTTTTTGCCGCCACAAAGGATGCCAAAATGCATGGCTATAACGCAGGGCGATTTTCCTTTAATGTTAAGGGCGGTCGCTGTGAGGCCTGTCAGGGCGATGGTATTATAAAAATTGAAATGCACTTTTTGCCCGATATTTATGTGCCTTGTGAGGTTTGCGGCGGTACACGATTTAACCGTGAAACGCTTAATGTAAAATATAAAGGTAAAAGCATTTATGATGTTTTAGAAATGACTATTGAAGAGGGTATGTATTTCTTTGAAAATATCCCAAAAATTCACCGCAAATTAAAAACGCTTTGTGATGTTGGTCTTGGCTATGTTAAAATCGGTCAGCCCGCTACAACACTTTCGGGTGGTGAGGCACAGCGTGTTAAGCTTGCGACCGAGCTTTCAAAGCGTTCAACAGGCAAAACTATTTATATTTTGGACGAGCCGACAACAGGGCTTCACACAGCCGATGTTCACAAGCTTATTGAGGTTTTGCAACGCTTTACCGATGCGGGTAATACTGTTTTGGTTATTGAGCACAACCTTGATGTTATTAAAACCGCCGACTATATCATAGATTTAGGGCCCGAAGGCGGTACAAAGGGCGGTACAGTTGTTTGCACAGGCACACCCGAGCAGGTTGCCGCTTGCGAGCAATCTTATACGGGTAAATTTCTTAAAAGTGTGTTATAATTAACACATTATTCACTAATTTTAAAACTTTAAAGCTAAAATGAAAGAAAGGGGTGTTTTCTTGTTTGGTTATATTCGTGCCTCAAAAGGCGACTTAAAGGTAAAAGAATATGAGTTTTACAAGGCGGTTTACTGTTCGCTTTGTAAAACAATGGGCAGGGAATACAGCCTGCTTTCACGCTTTACTTTAAGCTATGATTTTACTTTTTTAGCACTTTTAAATATGGCACTTAAAGATGAGTGCGATGCAGTTGAGCGAAAGCACTGTGTTTTTAATCCGCTTAAAAAATGTATATTTTGCAAAAATGATGATGATATAAAACTTCCCGCCGCAACGGCTGTAATGCTTAATTATTATAAGGTGCTTGATAATATCAATGATGAAAAAGGCTTAAAAAAGCTTGGGTTTGTTATTGCAAAGCCTTTTTTTAAAGCACCATACAAAAAAGCGGCAAAAAAATATCCGCAAATCGATGAAATTTTGTCTGAATATATTACTTCGCAAACCATAGCAGAAAAAAGTCCTAACTGTGATTTAGATATGGCGGCTGACCCAACGGCGAAAATGCTGTCGGCACTGCTTATGGAACTTAGTGATGATAACGCTCAAAAGCGTGTCCTTGACCGCCTTGGTTACTGCATTGGGCGATATATTTACTTAATTGATGCTTATTGTGATTTAGATGATGACATAAAGCATAAATCGTTTAACCCCTTAAAACAGCGTGAAAACCAAAAAGAACTCATTTCACAACAATTATATTTTTCTATTAACGAAGCATGTAAGGCATTTGAACTTTTAGACATAAAAAAATATAAAAACATATTAGGTAATATACTTTATTTAGGACTTGAAGAAACATTTTTAAAGGAGACTAATAAATGAAAGACCCATATCAAATTTTAGGCATTGACCGCAACGCAACCGATGAGGAAATAAAAACTGCTTATAGAAATTTGGCAAGAAAATATCATCCCGATAATTACGGCGACAACCCACTTGCCGATTTGGCCGAGGATAAAATGCAGGAAATTAACGAGGCATACGATTCTATTATGGCATCCCGCCGTTCAGGTAATAAGGGCACAGGTTATGGCAGAACGAATAACGGTCCCACCAATTTTCCCGAAATTCGCCAGCTTATAAACCAAAACCGACTTGAAGAGGCACAAGAAATTTTAGATGGTGTGCCCGTTCAAAACCGCAATGCCGAATGGTATTTTTTAAATGGTACGGTGCTTTATCGCCGCGGTTGGTTTGACCAGGCATTTACAAGCTTTGCAACGGCTTCTCGTATGGACCCCTCCAACCCCGAATACCGTAACGCCGTAAACAACGCGCAACGCCAGGCATCGCGCCAACAACACAACCCATACCGCACCTATAACCGTGGCGGCGACTGTGATGCTTGTGATATGTGTCAAACACTTATTTGTGCCGACTGTTGCTGTGAAATGATGGGCGGCAATGTTTGTTCTTGCTTTGGGTGCCGTTAAATGAAACATACAAATAAAGTTACCCTTTGCGCTTTAATGTCGGCTTTGGCAGTTGTTATAATGTTAACGGCATATTTTCCTTATTTAACCTATGCCGTGCCTGCTTTTGCGGGGCTTTGTATTATGGTTGTGCTGTTAGAGTTGGGGAATAAATGGGCGGTTTCGGCTTATATAGTTTCTGCTGTACTTACTGTGCTCTTATGTGAGCCCGAAGCAATGCTTATGTATGTCTTCTTGCTTGGATATTACCCAATACTTAAAGCCGTTATAGAGCGTATAAACAAGCCATTTTTTGAATGGCCTATTAAAATTGTTGTATTTAACGCAGTTGTGATTTTGGTTTACAGCTTTATTGCAAAGCTTTTTGGCGTTAATTTAAGTGACACTAACGATTTCGGTAAATACACCGTTTATATTGTTTTGGCGGTTGCAAATCCTGTCTTTGTGGTTTATGATATTACAATTTCAAAAATGGCTATATTTTATTTTTATAGAGTACAGCCAAAGCTTAAAAAGTTTTTTAAATAAAAAAAAGTTCTCATTCAGTGAATGAGAACTTTTAATTTTTATATAACCTTGCTTAAAAAGTCTTGAAGGCGAGGGGATTTGGGATTACCGAATACTTCTTCGGGTGAACCTTCTTCCATAATAATGCCTTCATCAATAAAGAAAACACGGTCGGAAACTTCACGGGCAAAGCCCATTTCGTGTGTTACAACTGCCATTGTCATGCCTTCCTTGGCAAGCTGCTTCATAACATCTAAAACCTCGCCAACCATTTCGGGGTCAAGAGCTGAAGTGGGCTCGTCAAACAGCATAACATCGGGTTGCATACAAAGTGCACGAACAATAGCCACACGTTGTTTTTGACCGCCCGATAATTGTGATGGGTAGGAATCGGCCCTGTCAGCAAGACCAACACGTTCCAAAAGTTTCATTGCGCGGTCTTCGGCCTCTTCTTTTGAAATGCCTAAAACTTTAATTGGCGCAATAGTCATATTTTTAAGAACGGTCATATGTGGGAAAAGGTTAAACTGTTGAAAAACCATTCCCATTTTTTGACGGTGAAGGTTAATATCGGTTTTAGGGTCGGTAATATCAACATCATTAAAGAAAATTTTACCGCCTGTTGGCTCTTCCAAAAGGTTGAGGCAACGCAAAAAGGTTGATTTACCGCTGCCCGAAGCACCGATAATGCAAACCACTTCACCGCGTTTAATTTCGGTGTCAATACCTTTTAAAACTGCATTTTCGCCAAAGGATTTTTCCAAACCTTCAACTTTAATTAAAACATCATTAGTGGTCACTCTTTCTCAACCTCTTTTCAAAAATATTTAATATAAATGTAAATATCATTACAAGCACCAAATACACAACCGCCAAAGTGAAATAGGGAACAAAGGGGTTATAATAGTCGGCAACGATAGAACGGGTAGCACGGGTTAGGTCGAAAACAGTAATAAAGCCCGCAACAGATGTTTCTTTAATCATAACAATAAATTCGTTACCGAGAGCCGGTAAAATGTTTTTAATTGCTTGGGGTAAAATAATTTTCATCATTGTTTGTGAATATGTAAAGCCAAGCGAACGGCCGGCTTCCATTTGGCCTTTATCAATAGATAAAATACCCGAACGGATAATTTCGGCAACATAAGCGGCACTATTAAGACCGAAAACTAAAATTGCAATAATTAAGGCCTTATGTTCAAAACCGCGCATTGAACGAGAAAAGATACCGAAATAGAAAAGTAAAAGCTGTACCATAACCGGTGTGCCGCGGAAAACAGTGATATATACATTAGCAACACCGTTAAAGAATTTAGCGATAATATTTTTTTGGGGAATAACCTTGCAAACTGCCAATAACGCACCGAGTATTACACCTAATAATACAGCAAAAACTGCAATAACAAGGGTATATACTAAGCCTTCAATCATAAGCTTGTATGCTTTATTTACAATAAAAATGTCGTAAAAAATTTCAAAAAAATTGTCAAACAAGTTTTAACACAACCTTTAATAAAATCAGAAAAACAAAGCACCGCCTTTACCGACGGTGCTTTGTCAGTTTTTAAATTATTTTAAATCATATTTTTCAAGAAGTTTATCAACAGTGCCGTCTTCAACAAGTTCAGCGAGGGCAGCGTCAACTTTTTCTTTAAGTTCTTTGTTTGTTTTGTCAATAGCAATGCCATATTCTTCAACAGTAAGCGGAACATCGATTACTTTAGCAACCTTATCGTTAGCAGCAGCAGCTTCCTTAGCAACTGAATCGTCCATAATAATTGCATTGATGTTGCCTGCTTTAAGGTCAGCAATAGCAAGCGAAATGTTTTCATAAATCTTTACATTAGCGCCTTCAATAGCTTTAAAGCCCCAGTCTTCGTCGCCTTTTGCATAGAATTCGCCGGTGTAACCTGAGCAAACGCCAATGCTTTGACCCTTAAGCTGAGTATCAAGTGTTGTCTTGTCAGTGCCGGTGTAGTATGTATCATTCTTGCCAACGATAAGAACTTGAGCAGCGCCGCTGTAATAAGGGTTAGAGAAGTTTACATACTTTGAACGGCCAGCGTTAATGGTAAGACCTGAAATTGCAAGGTCGGTAGTGCCGTTTGAAACAGCAGCAACAACGCCGTCAAATTCCATATTTTCATATTGTACTTCATAACCCATCTTTTCAGCGATAGCGTTCATAAGGTCGATATCGAAGCCAACGAATTCGCCGTCAGCGGTTAAGCTTTCAAAGGGTTCAAATTCTGCGTTGGTAGCAACCAACAATTTCTTTGTACCGGTGCAACCTGCGAAGCAGCCGATAAGCATAAGTGCCATAAGGGCAATAGCAATAATTTTTTTCATTTTAAAAATCTCCTTTTAATTTGTTGCAAAGCAACATGTGTTTTTTAGTATGTTGCAAGTATATCACCGAAAAATGCAAGTGTCAACACTTTTTTGCATAAATATTTCAATTTTTTCTAAAAATTTCGCAAAAAATCAATTTTTATGCATATTTTTATGAATATTATGCATATTTTTTAAAAAATTGAGTGCGCTGTCACCTTTGTGTCCTCTAAAATCTGATGAATTAAGGTTTTAATGCGTATTGCCGAGTCGTAAAACATAGTATTATCCTTAAAATTTGAATGATAAGAAAGCTCGGCAACCGATACTTCAATTTCATCAATGGCAATATGATTTACAAAAATTGAAAGAGTTTTTTCTTTTTTATCCCAATAATCTTTAAATTCCTTTGCCTTATTTATAGTCGTGCCGTTTTCTTTATATTCATCAATACATTCATCAATAAGCTTTGTTGCTTCTTTACAGGTGGAATTTACATAATAATAACTGCCAATAAATATGCCGATAGTTATTGCTAAAATTATTAGTGCGGGAATTAGCCGTTTCAATTTTTCACCCCATTTTTACAAGTGTCATATTTTTCTTGCGGTCAAGTGTTAGCAAAAATACTTCTTTTGTTGTTAAATTGTTTTGTTTTAAAATTTTTTCAACATCCTCATGTGTTATTTTAAGTGCAGTTAGATTTTCGCTTATAATTTTTCCGTCTGTTATAACTGGTAAGGGAAGAACTGCCTTGTCATTTTTGGCGCCTACATCCTTCGCGGTCGCGGGTTGGTCTGCGCTTTTTAAAAGCACACTTAAATCGCCGTTAATTTCAAGCACAGCAAAGGCAACGGTTGAAACATCAAACACATTTTGTATCCTAAGCTGTTCTATTAAATCCATAACGGTTAATCTAACCCTTTTCATTGCTTGTTGGTCAATGACTCCGTTTTTAATAATAACAACTGCCTGTCCGTTTAAAATACGCCTTATAAATGTGCTTTTTAATGATAGAATTGAAATAAATATTTCCATTATTACAAGAATAAAAATTGCGATAACACAGTTTAATATTGGTTGAGAGCTGTCTTGCAAAGGAATTGCTGCAATTTCAGAAAGCAAAAGGGTCACAACAAGCTCATTTGGTTGTAAATCGCCAATTTGTCTTTTACCCATAAGGCGAATTGCTATTGTTACAAATAAAAATAAAATCGCTGTGCGAAAAATTATTGTTACCATTTAATCACCGCAAATATTATGCCCATAAAAAAATAAAAACCGCTGTTAAGCGGTTTTTATTTGTGAATCGTAATTAGCGATAAATTCAATATTATTAAATTCGTTTGAAAGCAGTTCATAAAGCGGTTTAATAACCACAACCTCGGTATTAAAGTGACCGCATTCATATAGTGCCACGCCGTTTTGTGCTGCTTCTAAAAAGTGGTTGTGTTTTACATCGGCGGTAACTAATGCATCGCATCCGTTTTGTTTTACAATTGCGTGGTACTGTGCACCCGAGCCACCGCAAACCAAAACATTTTTAATTATGCCGTCACCCACATATTTAACGGGGTAGTTTAGCACATTTTTAAGCTGCTTTGCAAAATCATCAGCCGAAAGGGGAGAAATTTCACCCTTTTTAAGCAAATACTTATCAGGTGCTTCAACCGTTTCTACATTGTTAAGACCGATAACCTCACACAAAGCATCGTTAACACCTCCAACGCCTTGGTCAAGGTTTGTGTGCATTGAAATTACGGTTAAGCCGTTTTTAATAATTTCATAAACCAAGGTATCTTCAAGCACCGACTTAATGCCGTTAAAAATAATGGGGTGGTGGGTGATTATAAGTTCGCATCCGTTTTTTACTGCTTCGTTTATAACGGGCATAGTACAGTCAAGCGCCACAACCGCCTTTGTTACGGTTTTGTTGCGGTCGCCAACCAAGGTGCCGACATTGTCAAAGCCACAGGCAGTTTCAATGGGGTATTTGCTGTTTAAAAAGTCAAAAATATTTTGTACTGTCATAAATTATGCCTTCTTAACAAAAGAATCTTTAAGGGCAACGGTGCGGTTGAAGACAATGTTATCATCGGTTGAATCGTTATCAACACAGAAATAACCTTGGCGCATAAATTGGAAAGTGTCGCCAACCTTAACATTTTTATAAGATTTATCAATTTTACATCCGTTAAGAACAGTTAATGATTCGGGGTTTAAATTATCAGCAAAGGATGACACGCCTTCTTCATCACTGGGGTTTGGAACATTGAAAAGGCGTTCATAAAGTCGAACTTCACAGTCAATAGCCGAATGTGCGCTAACCCAATGTAAAGTACCCTTAACCTTTCTGCCGTCGGGTGTTTCACCGCCAAAGCTTTCGGGGTCATAGGTGCAGTGAACAACAGTAATATTGCCGTTTTCATCGGTTTCGTGGGATGCATATTTAACATAATATGCGCTCTTTAAACGAACCTCTTTTGCGGGGCAAAGGCGGAAATATTTACCCGGTGGTTCTAACATAAAGTCATCTTGTTCGATATAAAGTTCTCTCGAAAATTCAACGGTGGTTTTACCAAGCTCGGGCTTGTTGGGGTTAATATCAACCTCAATATTTTCAACCTTATCTTCGGGATAGTTATCAATAACGATTTTCAAGGGGCGAAGAACAGCCATTGCTCTATCAGCGTTTTCATTAAGATAATCACGCACGCAAGACTCTAAAAGGGCATAGTCGATAACGCTGTATGCCTTTGAAACACCGATTTTATCAACAAATGCGCGTACAGCTTCAGCGGGGTAACCGCGTCTTCTCATACCACAAATTGTAGCCATTCTTGGGTCATCCCAACCTGATACCAAACCGTCATTAACGAGTTTTAAGCATTTGCGTTTACTTGTTAAGGTGTAATTTACATTCATTCGTGCAAATTCAATTTGGCGGGGTGGGGTAGGAATATCCAAAACCTCTAAGAACCAGTTGTAAAGTGGTCTGTGATTTTCAAATTCAAGTGAGCAAAGTGAGTGGGTAACACCTTCTTTGGCATCACTCAAAGGATGAGCAAAGTCATACATTGGGTAAACGCACCACTTGTCGCCTGTGCGGTGGTGGGTTGCCTTCATAATGCGGTAAATAATTGGGTCACGCATATTAAGGTTAGATGATGACATATCAATTTTAGCACGAAGCACCATTGCGCCGTTTTCGAATTCACCTGCGGTCATTCTTGCGAATAAATCTTTGGTTTCTTCAATAGGGCGGTCACGATAAGGTGAATTTACACCTGCTTCGGTAAGTGTGCCGCGCATTTCTTTAATTTGCTCGGGGGTTGATTCATCAATATATGCAAGGCCTTTATCAATAAGCTTTAATGCACATTCGTAAATAAAATCAAAATAGTCACTTGCATAATATACATTATCCCAATTAAAGCCAAGCCATTTAATATCTTCCATAATGGCATCAACATATTCAACATCTTCTTTAGTGGGGTTGGTGTCATCAAGGCGCAAGTTGCACTTACCGTTGTATTTTTCAGCAGTTGCAAAGTCAATGCAAATTGCTTTGGCATGACCAATGTGAAGATAACCGTTTGGCTCGGGCGGGAAACGGGTTTGCACCTTTTCGTAAACGCCTTCAGCTAAATCCTCATCAATAAAATCGTGAATAAAGTTTGATGGTTTATTTTCAGTAGCATTTAAAATAATTTCTTCCATAATTAACCTCTCAAAACATTGTCAATTCGTTTAATTACTTCTTCCTGACCAAGCACCTGCATAATACTGCAAAGGTCGGGGGTATTGCGGCGGCCTGTAATTGCAAGGCGTAAAACTGTTGATAAATCACCCGCACTGCCTTTATATGCATCGGGGTTTTGCTTATATTCTTTGGTTTCAGCCGCAAAGCCAAGAGTGGGAGCAATTGCTTTAATTTTGTTAAACCATTCTTGCTTATCATCATTTGCATCATAAACTGCTTTATAGCTTTCTAAAAATGCAAGCGCATCTTCTTTTGCGATATTTTCGGGTAAATCAAAGCAGGGAACATAGAGTTCGCTGAACATATAAGAGAAATATTCCTTAACCTCGTTCCATTTTGCAATATCCTTACGGGGTTTGGGTACATCACGGTCAATTGCAAAAACTGCCTTTGTATATTCGGGGTTTGACACCAAAATTTCATAGAATTCTTTATCAAATTCCTTCGCCCATGCGGTAACATAGTCATAAACTTGTTCGCTATTTAAAAGGCAAATGCGGTTTTTAGAAACGTCAAGCAATTTAACTTCGTCAAACAAAGCACCCGAAACGCTCATTTTCTTTAAATTAAACTTAAAGTCTTTATAAGAAGCGGTTGGATTACAACGGCGCCAGTCTTCAAAGTCAGATGCCGCAATTGTCATTAAATATTCAATAACATTTTCACTCGGAAAGCCCTGCTCAGCAAAGAAGTGTACTGCAGCTTCGGGGTCTTTGCGCTTTGAAATTTTTCGTTTTGCGCCATTGTCCAACTTCATAATAGGTGAAATATGGGCAAATTTAGGCAATTTAAAGCCCAAAAGCTTAAATAACTGAATATGCTTTGGTACAGATGAAATCCATTCATCGCCACGCATAACATGTGTAGTGTGCATTAAATGGTCATCA
This sequence comes from Clostridia bacterium, assembly GCA_017549565.1. GTDB lineage: Bacteria > Bacillota > Clostridia > Oscillospirales > Acutalibacteraceae > UBA737. Next base: position 11,556 of record JAFYUI010000026.1, on the reverse strand, counting down.
ATTGCGTGTGCAAAGTGATAGGTGGGAATGCCGTCAGACTTTAAAAGAACAAAATCTTCATCATTTTCGGGCATTTCAATTTTGCCCTTAATACCGTCTTCAAAAATAACCTTATTTTCTTCATTACCCGGGGATTTAAGGCGAATTACAAAGGGCTTGCCTTCATCAATTAACGCCTTGGCTTCTTCAAAAGTAATGTCGCGGTGCTTTGCCCATTTGCCGTGATAACCTGTGCGGATTTTTTGGCTTTCCTGTATTTCGCGAACAGCTTCTAATTCTTCGGCAGTGCAAAAACAAGGGTAGGCATAACCTTTAATAATTAAATCCTTAACATAGGTTTGGTAAATTTCAGCACGCAAGCTTTGTTGATATGGGCCATAGTCACCCCTTTGGTTTGTGCCGCTGAAAAAGCCCTCATCAATAGTGATGCCGAAACGGTTGAGCCCGTCTATAATGTTTTCAATACCGCCCTCAATTTCGCGTTTTTTGTCGGTGTCTTCAATACGGGTAAAGAACACACCACCCGATGAGGTTGCGGTAATGCGGTTTACAAGGGCGGCAAAAAGTGTGCCCAAATGTAAATAACCTGTGGGGCTTGGTGCTACACGAACAACCCTTGCCCCCTCGGGCAAATTGCGGGCAGGGTAAAGGTTTTCGTAATATTCTGGTGTTTTGTCGATATTCGGCAAAAGCAGATTTGCAAGTGCAATATTGTCTGTCATAAAAAACTCCTAAATTTCAAAAAACAAAGGGTACTGTAAAAATACCCTTTGTGTGAATTAAAAACTATTTTGCGAGAAGCTTGTTAAGCTCGTTCATAAAGGTGTTAATGTCCTTAAACTGACGGTAAACCGAAGCGAAACGAACATAGGCAACCTCGTCAATGCCTTTAAGCTTTTCCATAACAAGCTCGCCAATTTTTTCGCTGCTTACTTCACGGTCGAGTGAATTTTGGATGATAACTTCAATTTCGTCTATCATATTGTCAAGTGTGTCAATAGATACCGGACGCTTTTCACAGGCGCGCAAAAGACCAGTCATAAGTTTGTCGCGGTTAAATGATTCGCGTGACTTGTCCTTTTTAATGACAATAATCGGAAGACTTTCGATTATTTCATAGGTGGTAAAGCGTTTAGTGCATTGTAAGCATTCGCGTCTGCGGCGAATACGCTGACCCTCATCGGTAGGGCGTGAGTCGATTACTTTACTTTCTTCATAGCTGCAAAACGGACATTTCATAAAATATTACCCCTTATTTAAAGAATTATCCAAATTTTACTTGTATTATACTATATATAGTGGTAAAATACAAGCATAAATTTATTTTTTAGGAGAGGTTTTATGCCATATTTACAGTTAGAAAAGCCAATTTCGGGCGATACAGTTGCAATTATGCACACCACAATGGGTGACATTAAGATTAAGCTCTTTAAGGATGAAACACCCAAAACCTTTGAAAACTTTACAACCCACGCTAAAAACGGTTATTATAACGGTCTTATTTTTCACCGTGTAATTAAAGATTTTATGATTCAAGGCGGCGACCCAATGGGCACAGGTATGGGCGGCGAATCAATTTGGGGAAGAAGCTTTGAGGATGAATTTACCCCTAATCTTCACAATCTTCGCGGTGCACTTTCAATGGCAAATGCAGGTCCTAACACAAACGGCAGTCAGTTCTTTATTGTTCAGGCAGATACTTGCCCACAAAATATGCTTGCCCAAATGGAAGATTTAACTGATGCTTATCCGCCTGAATGTGCAAAAGCGTATGCTGAAATGGGCGGCACACCTTGGCTTGATTTCCGCCATACTGTTTTTGGCCAAGTTTTTGAAGGTATGGATGTTGTTGATAAAATTGCCAACACAAAGGTTGGTATGAACGACAAACCAATGTTTGATGTTACTATTGAAAGCATCGAAATTATTGAAATTTAATTTTTAAGAATAAAACACTCCTTTTGTCCTAAAAATAACGGATAAAAGGAGTGTTTTTATGCAACCCACCAAAAAGGTATATGACCAAATGACTAAGAAAGCATCACCGCCGTCACCAAAGCTTAAAGACTGCACATTGGCATTTTTGGTTGGCGGTTTTATTTGCACAATCGGTCAGCTTTTAATTGCAATTTATGAAAACTGTGGTTTCAAAACTGATGAGGTAAAAATGCTTGTGCCTTCAACCCTTATAACCCTTGCCGCAATTTTCACAGGTCTTGGTTGGTTTGACCCAATTGCAAAGTTTGCAGGGGCGGGAACATTAGTGCCAATTACCGGCTTTGCAAATGCCGTTGTTTCGCCTGCAATCGAATTTAAAAGTGAGGGATATATTTTAGGTGTAGGGGCTAAAATTTTTACAATAGCAGGCCCTGTAATTATGTACGGCACAGTTGCAAGTGTGGTGTATGGTTTTATATATTGGATAATGCAGATGATATAGAAAAAGCTTGACCAAATTGGTCAAGCTTTAATTTTAATCACATCTCTTACAGGGAGTAAAACCAAGACTTTCGGCTTCGGATTTAGTTACTTGTTCGGGATTTTCCATATTACTGCAACCAGAATGGGTGTGATATTTAGTTCCACCATTCGTAGGAATCCACACCATATAATTATTTGTATAAGCAGGGTCCGATTTTCCACAAGTCACACAAGAACCATCAGCAAAATTATGTCCTGCGGTTAGTCCGGTTTTTGTTCCACAAATAGTACAAGTTTTTGGCGCGGTGCATGTTGCAGCCTTCCAATTATGTCCATTGGCTTTACCGGTTGTTGTACCGCATGAGCAAGTTTTTGGAGCGGTGCATGTTGCATTTGAATACTTATGAATATGAGAAGTTATAGTTTCAGAACTGACAGGTTTTTCGCTTGTGGCTGAAGTGTCGTTGCTATTATTTTTAGAGGGACTTTCATTTGAATTGTTTGTGGTTTCTTTATCATCTTGAATAAATATTTCAGAACTGTTTTCAACAATACTATCTACATTAGGAGTAATTTCAATTTTTTCTGAATTTGCTTTCGAACTTGTTAGAGAGGTATTTGGCTCCTCATATAATGTTTCATCAAGACATCCTGAAAATGTCAATGTTAAAAAAATTGTTAATAATAGTGCCAATAATTTTTTCATATTTATCCTCCTTGCACATAACCAAATGGTTATATTTCATAACTATTGTAGTACATAAATGTTATTATGTCAATACCAAATGGTTATAAGGATGATTTAGTATGTTTAATCATTATCCAAGGGTGCGTGATTTGCGAGAAGACCACGATTATACCCAAAAGTATGTTGCAGAATATTTAGGTATGAAACAAGCGCAATATAGTAGATATGAACGTGGTGTGCGCGATATACCAACTGATATTCTTATAAAATTAGCTCAACTTTACAATACAACAACTGACTATATTTTAGGAATAAATGAATAAAAGCTTGACCTATTTGGTCAAGCTTTTTTGTTTACAACATTTCTTCATCATACAAAGCTCTTGCGCCGCCGATAAATTTCGGGCGAGTGCGAGCCGCCAAAACTATCGCTTCGCCAATGATATTGTTTTTAAGCCGTAAAGGTACTGCAACCTTTTTTAAATGCATACCGATTAAGGTGAAGCCAATATCAAGCCCTGCATCTGCTTTAATTTCTTCCACAACAATAGGGTCTTCAAAAGACGAATATGCTTTGGTTGCCAAAGAACCGCCCGCCTTTGGCTGTGGCACAACATTAACCGTTTCGGTAAAGGGGAGTGCTTTACGCTCGGTCACTATTGCGCGGTTTAAATGCTCGCAGCACTGAACAGCAAGAAAAATGCCATTTTCATTTAAATAATCATAAAGTGCATTAAATATTTCTTTGGCGGTGTCAGGGCTTGAATTTGTACCGATTTTTGAGCCGATAACCTCACTTGAAGAACAGCCAACCACCACAATATTGCCTTTTTGAAGCTTTGCAGCATCGCAAAGCTCGGCAATGGCATTTTTTGTTTGTTCATAGATAGAGTTATTCATAATTATTCCTCGCTGAAAAAGCCGTAATTTGTTTTTGTGTTACGAATACCATAGGTAGAAAGTGTAGATTTAGTGTTGGTGTCTTGGTTGTATCTATAAGGCCACCAAGATAAAAATTCTTCGGGCAGATTATTTATTGGTGTTTTTGGAAGATAGAAAATAAAATTTTCACCGCTTTCAAAACCGTAAGGTTCGCTTGCAATATATTTTATTTCATCTTCAATCCAAATTTCACCCTTGGGTTTTTCGGTTTTTAAATTTGTTAATTCCATTTGATATGAAAATTCATTAACTTTTTTAATTTTTGTAAATTCACCGCTGAATGTTGAGGTGTAAGCAGTACCTTTTGGATAATTTTCGCCCATTGATCCCATTTCAGAATCAAGATAAAAACCGGTAAAAGTGCCGTCAGAGTTTAGTGTAATAACAGTTCGCCAAGCACCTGCGCCGCTTAAAAAACTAAATTCCATACTGCTTTCGGGCAGGGGGAGAGTATTTTTGCGTGTAAAAGAGCAACCACAAAGCGAAAAGGTAAGAATAACTGATAAAAATAAAGCAAATAATTTTTTCATTTTTCACACCGACTCCCATAAATTGTATTATTATTTTAATACTGTTTTTAAGCAAAAACAAGTGACAAAACTGTAACAAAAAACAAGAGCCAAATGGTATTGACTCTTGTTTTTGTATTTTCAAAATGTTTAATTTATTTCTTTTTAAATTTAAGCACAAGAACAACTGCAACAGCGATTACTGCCAAAGCGCCAACAATAATTATAGCAATAACCCAAGGTGAAATTGGGTCTTTTTCGTCGTTGTTAGTTGGTGTGTTATCAATATTGTCATTAACTGCTTCAGCGGTCTTTTCAGCAACAACATAGGTGCTAAAATGTTTTAATGTGGCAGTTACCTTGCGGGTTGCTGCATCAACTGTGGTTTTAAGCTCTTCATACTGACCGTCTTTCGAAACATAATATACTGTAACCTTTGCGGTGTCAAAATCGGTTGGAATATCAAAGGTTGCAGTAACGGTGCCATTGGGCTGAACGGTTGTGTTTTTCTTTGTTGCAGTAATTTCATAAGCAACAAATTTTGTTGCAACCTCTTTTAAGGAAGTAGTTACAGTTTTATATGTTTGGGCAGTTTCTTTAACTTTTTCCGCCTTTACAACAGTGTCCTTGTCAAAGATGTTTTTAACTGCTTCTAAAACCAAGCCCTCAGTTTTGGTTACTGTTTGGGGTGCGGTTTCAACCGGCTTTTCAGCTTCGCTTGAGGTATTGTTGTTTGTTTCTTCCTTCTTGGTTTCTTCCTTTTTCGGCTCTTCCTTATTGTCGGGCTTTGGTGTTACAGGCACCTTAGAACCGGTATACTTTCCGGTAGAAATAAAGCGGGCAATATTGTTTTTAACCTCTAATGTGTGCACCAAGCCATCGTTTTTATAGCCGTTTTTGCAAAAATAACCCTCAGATGTGCTTTCATAGGTTTTGCCTTCAAATTCAAATTTTGAAGGATAATCTTCCATTGCGTTAATTTTGTCATATCCTGCCTGTGATAATTCTATCCAATCAATAGTTTGATAATAAAGCGAATAAGTGTTATTGCTATTTTTTACATAGCTCACATATTCGCGTGGCTTGTTCATACCACCAAAACCGCCAATAAAAGGAATATGATAGATATTGGTTGTTGCATCATATCCTAATCCATTTTTAACTAAACTAAGCATATCTTCAGATAAAATAAAATTTTCGTTTAGAAACATATTAATGGTATCGCCATTAAATGGTGATGTCATTGTATTGTTATCGAAAAGTTCGTCTTCTTGATTGACAAACATCATCGAAACATAGTAAACAACATAATCGACATTGTAACCGCCGAAAAAGTAATCGGCATAATCGGTTTTGTTTTTGCAGGCCTTAATATCATCAGCTTCGCTTGCAAAAACTGACACAGAGCAAACGCCAAAAAGCAGTATTGCTGTAAGTAAAATAGCTATAATTTTTTTCATATTTTTTTCTCCTTTTTATATTAAAAGTTATATTTATAAACCACGCTCTTTAAGGTCGTGGACAAGCTCTACATAAAATTCTCTCACATCAAAGCCGGGGATATTTTCGCGGTTTAAATCAATCATATCACCGTGTGAAATACCACGCTTTTTTCTTGGTTTAATAAGTGTATATTTTTCACCCCATTTAAACGAGCTTTCACTTACAAGACCGTCATTTTCACCACTGAAATGTTTAACCAAATGGTAGGAAAAATTTAATGGAAATTTTCCGTTTGTGGCTTTTCTCAAAACCGAGCCGACGCTTTGACAAAAAACGCCTTGTGGGGTGGGCAATTCTTCGTTTAATTGTTTGCAAAAAGAATCGGTCAAATTGCTGACTGCGGAGAGAAAATCCGCACTTTCTTCACCAAATTTTCTTAATGTTGAATTATATGTATTAGCGACCTTGTTTTTCAAGGCAACAGGTATTTTGTTTAGTAAATAATCAGCAAAAAGACACCCGTTATGTGGCGTGTTAATTGTGGTAAGTGATGCTACTTTATCAGCCATTTCCAATTTAGAAAGTGCATATCGACAATCAAGACCGCCCTTTGAATGAGCAATAATGTTTAGCTTTTGAGCACCAGTTTTACTTAGCACCTCATTTATACGCTGTGATAATTCTTGTGCGCTGTCGGCAATAGATGATGCAGAGGAATGGTTTCCATAAAATATTTTAGCGCCGTTTGCTTCAAGCTCATTCGGAATGCGACCCCAATAATTTAAAAATTGTGTATCTCGAAAAAACACACCATGCACCATTAAAATGGGATATTTAGTAGCACAAATTTTTTGTTTTTTTCTTTGAAAGTTGATTTTAATTTTTTCTGCCTCAAACAAGCATTCGGTTGTTGTTGTTTTTAAAATCAAGAAAAGTGCAACAAGGTTTGCGACAGGTATCATACCGCAAATAACACCGATAATTCGAATTTTCAAACCCAATTGTATTGAGGTTAAATACACACAAATTATTCCATTCCAAAAAACAATAAAATGCGTAAAAATACAAAGACATAAATTAAAAATGTAAGTAAAATCAAAGGTTATAGTGGTGTAAATTGCCAAGAAAATTTGGTAAATTGCACTAACAATTACCGATATGTAAAAGGAAGATAGCAAAACAGTGCCGTGCTGACAAACTGCCAACCTTTTGTTTTTGATAAATGGTATTATAAAACCCGACAAAAAATTTACAATAATGAAAGCCAAAATCGCTAAAATTATAAAATTTTTATTGTGCCTAATTAAATTATAACTGTTGGCAACAAAAAAGGTTAAAACGGTGTTAATAATCACCGAAATTAGCAATTTAATTTTCACTGTGTCACCCCCCGAACAGTTATATTAAAATATTAACACCAAAATTTATTTATTGCAACAGTTTTCGTCAAATATTTTTCGTTGAAGTGGTTATAATTTTGTGGTATAATACCTTATGAAAAGGGGGAAACGCTTTATGACACCCAAGATTATTAAAATTGATCCATATTTAGCACCTTATGAGAATGACCTTAACGCACGAATAAATAACTATAAAGCAAAAAAGCAAGAGCTTGTCGCTGACGGCTCTTTAAGTGATTTTGCAAACGGTTATAATTATTTCGGCTTTCATAAAACTAACAACGGTTGGGTTTATCGCGAATGGGCACCTGCTGCTGACAAAATGTTTTTAACCGGTGATTTTAACGGGTGGGATGTTTATAAAAACCAAATGACACGTTTGAAAAACGGTGTTTTTGAAATATATGTTGGTGACGAGCTTAAAGAGGGCAGCAAGGTACAAGCTATTGTTGAAAAAAACGGCAATATTTTGCGCCGTGTACCTTCATATGCAACCCGTGTTGTGCAGGATGATGTGACATATCTTTGGACTGCCGAGGTTTATGAGCCAACAAACGAATTTTCGTGGGAAGACAGCAAATTTAAAATGCCGAGAACACCCTTTATTTATGAATGCCATATAGGTATGGCACAGGATAAATACGGTATTGGCACTTATGTTGAATTTGCCGATAATATCTTACCCAGAATTAAAAAGCTTGGCTATAACACTATTCAAATTATGGCTGTTATGGAGCATCCGTATTATGGCTCATTCGGTTATCAAGTTTCAAATTTCTTTGCGCCGTCTTCACGCTTTGGTACCGCTGACGAACTTAAATACCTTATAAATAAAGCGCATAAAATGGGCATTGCGGTGCTTTTAGATATTGTGCACTCACACGCTGTTAAAAACACCAACGAAGGTCTTAATGAATTTGACGGCACCGAATATCAATATTTTCACGAAGGCGGCAAGGGTAACCATCCTGCTTGGGATACAAAGCTTTTTAACTATGCTAAAAACGAAGTATTACACTTTTTGTTATCAAATGTTAAGTATTGGCTTTGCGAGTTTCATTTTGACGGTTTTAGGTTTGACGGTGTTACCTCAATGCTTTACCACGACCACGGTCTTGGAAGTGCTTTTGTAAATTATGATATGTATTTTTCTATGAACGCCGACACCGATGCGATAACTTATCTATGCCTTGCAAACGACCTTATTCACGAAATTAACCCTAAGGCAGTTACTATTGCCGAAGATATGTCGGGTATGCCGGGTATGTGTATTGCTATTAAAGACGGCGGTATTGGCTTTAATTACCGTCTTTCAATGGGTGTGCCAGATTTATGGATTAAATATTTGAAAGATATTTCTGATGATTACTGGAATATGGGGAATTTGTGGTGGGAGCTTAACTCTCGCCGTCCAAAAGAAAAGGTAATCGGTTATTGTGAATCACACGACCAAGCCCTTGTTGGTGATAAAACCATAATGTTCCGCTTGTGCGATGCAAATATGTATTCGGGTATGAATAAGGGCAACGGCGACCCTGTAATTTATAGGGGAATAGCACTTCATAAAATGATACGCCTTTTAACCTCTTCTTTGGCAGGGGATGGCTATCTAAACTTTATGGGTAATGAATTTGGCCACCCTGAGTGGATTGATTTTCCACGTGAAGGTAACGGTTGGAGCTATCACTACTGCCGTCGTCAATGGTCGCTTGTTGATAATTCTGACCTTATGTATCAAGGTCTTAATGAATTTGACAAGGCAATGCTTTCTTTCCTTAAAAAAGAAAAAATTCTTTCAAAAAATGGCGAGCTTTCACTTATTCACGAGGACGATAAAATTTTATCATATAAAAAAGGCGACTGCGTTTTTGTTTTCAATTTCCATCCGTATAAATCATTTGAGGGTTATGCAATACCTGTCGAAAAGGGTGAATATGAGGTGATTTTATCGAGTGATGACTCGGAATTTGGTGGTCACAACCGAATTGATAAAAATTATATCTTCAAAACTGAAGAGGTAAACGGCAGGGAATGCGTAAAGCTTTACATTCCATCGCGTTCAAGCTTTGTTATTAAAAAAATATAGTTTTTTAACCGCCCTTTTGGGCGGTTTTTTGTTATAAAAATTATCCTAATAGGGAACAATAAATAAAAAAATAAGGATGATTTTTATGATTGAAAAAATTGGTAAACGAACTTTAATTTTAAAAAGCAAACCCACTATTTTAAGTTATGGTTCAATTGTTGGCAAAAAAGAGCACGAGGGCCCTTTGTCAAATGAATTTGATACTTTTATTGAAGACAGCTATTTTGGTGAAGAAAGCTATGAAAAGGCCGAAAGCAAGCTGCAAACCACCGCGGTGGAAATTGCACTTAAAAAAGCAGGGCTTGAAAAGGAAGATATCGACAACATTTTTGCGGGTGACCTTTTAAATCAATGCATTGGCTCTTCTTTTGGGCTTATGGGTTTTAAAATACCGTTTATAGGTTTATATGGTGCGTGTTCTACAATGGCATTATCAACATCATTGGCATCCATTTTTGTAAACTGTGGTGCAGCAGAGAAAGCAGTTGCAGTTACTTCTTCACATTTTTGTTCGGCCGAAAGGCAGTATAGATTTCCGTTAAATTATGGTAATCAACGCACCCCAACAGCGCAGTGGACTGTTACAGGTTCGGGCGCACTTGTAATCGGCAAGGGTGAAAACCTACCTTATATAAATGCAATTACCTTTGGCACAATAGAGGATTTAGGCATTAAAGATGCAAACAATATGGGTGCTGCTATGGCACCTGATGATGTTAAAATAAGACCATACCCAACAAACGAGGGTATGGTCTTTTTCTACACACAAATCCAGTATTTAAGGGGGTTTAGAGCACTTTTTAAGGATTTTCTAACGCAAAAAATTGTCGAAAAATCCGTTAATGAAATCTACGCACAGAGTAGAAACTATTATAAAAAGGAGGAAGAATTTTGACCTTATATGAATCATTATTAAATTGCTTTGGCTATAATGAGCCATTCAAAACCAGCGAGATTAAATTTGAAGATTACTCAAAAGAAAAAATATGTATGGAGATGACAAAACTCTGCAAGAAAGGTAAAGTAATAAGATTTGAAACTGGAATATATTATATTCCAAAAACAAATAAGTTTGGTACAGTTATTTTTAACCAATCAAAGATAGTTGAGAAAAAGTACATAAAAGACGATGAGCGAGTGTTTGGTTATTATTCTGGTACTGAATTAGAATACAGATTAGGGTTAACCAAGGTCAAGCCTAATACTATCGTAATTTATACAAATGGCGAAACAACCCGAATGCGTCGAGTGATGGTTGGCTGTCAGAGAATTATACTCCGCAAACCAAGAACCAAAATCGATAAATTTAATGCACCTGTTCTTTGCTTTCTAGAATTAATGAACGGTATTGATGTAGAAACTCTTGACGAGTATAAACGCAAACTTATATCCGATTATATTAACGAAAACCGTATAACCCAAAAGCAAATCACCAAATACATACCGTATTTTCCCGATAAGACCTGCCGAAATCTAATTGAAAGCGAGGTAATCTACCGTGTCACGCAGTAATAGTTGTATGGTTTGTACATACCTAATCGAACTTGTAGCAGGAATAATGACCGGTTACATATTTATCTATCTTGACGATGCTATCGTGATGAGATTTGCACTGTCGATGTTATATATCCCTGCAGTTCTTGTCCTTGTGGATGCAAAATCAAAAGTGGTACGTTTTCTCGTTTATCTTATGTTGACCGCAGTCTGCCTGTGGGGCGTGTTTTACGCTATCTATTGGCGCAGACCTTTCGGCTTTTCTCTTATCTTTTGCGCCATTGTCGGTTTTGTCTACTATGTCATATTTACCGAAACTGCCAAAAAGGATAAACTGTCAAAAATACTTATCGTCAATGGTTGCTTTATTGCACTCGTATTCCTAATTGCTCTATCATTAAATCTTATGTTCAACCCCATCCACGCACCCCTACTCAATGGTGGTACAGTTATGTGGTGATTCAAATCGTAATAGTGGAATTTTTCATAATTATATGATATAATCAGTTTGATATATAAGAATTTGTAGGTGCGTGCAATGAACCTAATAGAATTAACTCACAAGAACGATAT
>JAFYUI010000025.1 GCA_017549565.1 Clostridia bacterium | reverse complement strand
TCCTTTAAATATCTAAAAATTTCTTTTGCTAATGGGTCGGATGGAATTTCTTTTTCTGAAAAGGTGTTAAATGGGGTTATAAAGCCAAGCTTGTCGGTAACATATTTTTTACCTGTTTCGCTTGAAAAAAGCCAGTCCAAAAAGTCGAGTGACGCTTTTTGTTTGTCTTCACTTACATTTTTGTTAATTGCAAGATAATTTTCTGTACCGATGCAAAGACCTTGCTTTTCTTCACCCTCAACATCGGTGTATATTGGTAACATTTTAATGTCCTCGGCCTTTACGGTGTTGCCCTTAACACCCGAAATTTGCGACCACGCCCAGTTGCCGTTTTGCACCATCGCAACCTTGCCAAGCGCAAATTCCGCCATAGAGTCTGCAACCGATTTCGAACCTAAAAGATTTTTTTCGGTTATTGAGTTGTTTATATATAAATCAAAAATATTTTTAAAATTATTGCTGTGTTTAAGGGCGATTTCATCGGCATCCAAAAGCGAAAGGGTGGGGTCGGTGTCACCCTTTGCCATTTCATAATAAATCGGCACATTTAAAAGGTGGGTTTGCCAACGCCAGTCTTCACCGCTTGAAAGCGAGGTAGACGCAAAAACGCCATCAATTGAAAGCTTTTTCTTGTTGGCGGACATATCTTCGACAACTGCCTTTAAATCCTTAAAGCTTTTAATTTCGGACATATCTGAAAAGTTGGTTTTCTTATCGGGCAATGCAAAATAACGCTTCATAATTGCGTTATTGTAAATAATGCCATAGCCCTCAACAACATAGGGGATAGCATAAACCCCGTCGTCCTCTTTAATTGCCAAAGATTTATCGCTTAAATATGAATAAAGCTTGCTGTCTTTAAGGTCAAGGCAGTAATCATCCCAAGCATCATAACCAACGGGGCCGTTTACCTGAAAAATGGTGGGTGGATTGTTTTTTGCAATTTCTGACTTTAAGGTTTGTTCATAGGTGTTAGCAGCAGCGGTAACAACCTTTACCTTAATGCCTTTTTCCTCTTCATACTTTTTGGCAACCTCTTCAAAAACCGAAGCTGATTCGGGCTTAAAGTTTAAATAGTAAACCAACGCCTCGCTTTTGTTTGATTTGCACCCTGCAAGTGAAAGACAGGAAAGCAGACAAATTATTGAAAGTAACAATGCCATAATTTTTGTTTTCATTTTATTTTCCTCCAAAATAAAAGTTCTTTTTATACTTTTACCCAAAAAACCAAAATTATGAAAAAATTCACTTTAAAAAAGTTTAAAATATTGCTTGACAAAAGCCGACAACTATGGTATATTATTTAGGCGCTTGAAAATGCTGGTGTAGCTCAGTTGGTAGAGCAGCTGATTTGTAATCAGCAGGTCGGGGGTTCGAGTCCGTCCACCAGCTCCAGCGCATTTAATTGAATATGGGAGTGTTCCCGAGTGGCCAAAGGGGGCAGACTGTAAATCTGTTGTCTTCGACTTCGGTGGTTCGAATCCACCCGCTCCCACCAGAAATCCTCGTTCGCAAGAACGGGGATTTTTACTTTTTCACTATTACCTCTTCACTCTTCACTTTTCTCTTATTTACTCGGATTTTTGGAAAGTAAGAAGTAATAGTGAATAGTGAAGAAGTTCGGTGTCTGCTCCGCAGACGAATATAAAAATCTCCGTCAAGGTGGATTCGAACGCCCGAAGCATATGATATCTTGTTTAATTTTTGAGTTTATGTTATAATCCAATTAAGGTGGTGAGTGTATGAAAGAATTTCACTTTTGCAGCCCCCTTTCAAAAAAGGCGATATATTTAGAAATGAAAAACAGCGATGTATTTGTGGGTGATGTTACGGAAGAAAGTTTTTCTGTAATGGTCAGGTCCTTTTATGGTAATAATGTTTTAAATCCCAAAATTAACGCAGTCGTTGGCGAAAAATCCAACACAACACAGGTGGATATTAAGGTGGGGCTACATCGCAATGATAAAATTGGGTTTTGCATAATGGCACTTTTACACTCTGGACTTATATGTTATTTCATTATAAGAGCTGTTTTGGAAAGCTCTGTGGAACCGATTTTTCCAATTTTTGCGCTTTTAATTTTTGACATAATTTTCATTCTTCACTTTAGTTTAACATTTAATTCTAATGTTAGAAAAGCCATAAACAAGCTCAAAAAAGTTTTAGGGTTAAAATAATACGACACCGCCCAATTCCGTTTGGAATTGGGCGGTGCGTTACATATATAATGTGTGATTTTATATGCGGTTGGTTTTGGTGTACTTTCGCACAATAAATACTATAGCGGCAAGAACCATGCCAACAGCAATTGCAACGATAAGGTCGAAAATAACGGTTAAAACAAAGGTGACAACAAGAATAAGTATGTCGCTTTTGGTTTCGGTTTTAATAATGCCGACGAATTTTTTCCATTCGCTCATATTATATGCAACCATAAACAGTATTGCGGCAATGGTAGGCATTGGGATAAGTCCCGCATAGGGCATAAGGAACAATAGCACAAGTAAAAGCACAACCGAATGCACCATACCTGCAACGGGGGTTCGGCCACCGTTTTTGGCATTTGCCGCTGTTCTTGCAATAGCACCTGTTGCGGGGATACCGCCAAACAGCACCGATGCAATGTTGGCAATACCTTGGCCGACAAGCTCGGCATTAGAATTGTGGCGGGAATTTACCATACCGTCAGCCACAACGCAGGAGAGAAGTGATTCAATAGCCGCAAGAATTGCGATTGTGAAGGCGTTGGGCAAAACGGTTAAGATTTTTTCAACACTAAAATTCATACCGGCAAAATCAACCTTTGGCAGACCGGTAGGAATTGTATAAAGGTCACGAATGGTATACACACCTTTATCGAAACCGGGGATAAAAGCAACCATAACTGCACCCACAATAACCGCAATAAGCGAGGGCGGAATGCGTTTTTCAAATTTGGGATAAATTATCAAAATTGCAAGGCATACAGCACCAACAACAAGTGCTTGCCAAGAAAAAGTGCCGATAAATTCGATATTGGCTTCAATTTTTTCTATCGTTTCAATGGGCTTTATGCCGCCCGAATATGTAATGCCAAGAAAATCTTTAATTTGGCCAATTAAAATGGTAATGGCAATGCCTGATGTAAAACCTGTGGTTATGGTGTGGGGTATAAACCTTATAAGTGAGCCCAAACGGAGAACACCCATTAAAATAAGTATAACACCCGCAATAATGGTGGCGATAAACAGTCCGTCCATACCCTGTGTGGCAACAATGCCGGCAATTATTGAAGCAAACGCGGCGGTTGGGCCCGCAATTTGTATGCGGCTGCCACCAAAAAGTGAAACGCAAAAGCCGGCCGCAATGGCGGTGTAAATACCGCAAGCGGGCTCAACACCCGATGCAAGCGCCAATGCAATGGATAATGGTAATGCAATAATTGCAACAATAACACCTGCAATAATATCGTTTATAAATTGCTTTGCGGAATATTCTTTTATAACCGAAAAGAATTTAGGGGTTAAATAAAAGCTTTTCAAAATATAACATCTCCTTTAAAACCGCAAATATTATACTGTTTTTAAGTGAAAAAGTAAAGGGCAATATTGTATAATATTGCCCTTATGTATACTGTATTTAGTTGTAAAAAATGTTGTGTTTTTATTGATTTTGACTTCGATAAGCCGATGGTGAACAGCCGTGCTTTTTAGCAAAGGATTTTGAAAAGTAGTTTTGGTCGTAAAATCCGCACTGATAAGAAATTTCTTTTAATGATTTTCGAGTTTTTCTTAAAAGCTCCTCCGCTTTTTTAAGTCTTAACTCACAAATGTATGACATTATGGATGTGTTATATTCTTTTTTAAAGCATTGAGTTAGTGTAGAGTTGCAGCACCCAAATTTTTGTGCCAACTGTGACAGGGTAATTTTTGAAGAATAGTTTTTTGTTATATATTCCATAATAAGCTGCGGCAGTTTGTCGTTATAGTTAAAAAGCTTATTTGATGCGGTGATATATTCCGCCAAGACCGACATTATATTTATATATGAATATATAAGACCGCGGTCAATGGATTTTATAGAATTTGAAATATCAACGGCTTTATGCTCGTTACCAAGAATTTCAGTTGATTTTTTTATTATATGTTCAAGTGCATGAGGGTCGTTATCGCGAATTTGCCCCATCATTAGATAACCCGAAAGAATACCGTAATGGTAAATTGGGGCGGCGGCTTCATAAAGACCGCAGTGACACTTATATATGTATACCTCTTGGTTTTCTTTTACATATTTAAAAGCGGTTTTGTCATTGTTTTTGCAGGTTTTAAAAACCTCTGCATTTTGTTGCACACTTTTACAAAAAGGCGAAATTTCAGCAGGGTAGGAATATAGCTCGTTAAATTCAGTATCGTGAATAGAAATTCTAATGCCTGATATTTCATAAAAGTTCTTTAAAATTTCATTTATTTCAATTTCTCGCTTCATTCTATCCCCCTAATTATAGCAAAATCGGTTGTTTTGCAAGATTATACTAATTATTGTAATATTATTTATAGAAACTGTCAAGTAAAAATGTTAATATGAATTTAGAAAAATTTATAAAAGGTGGTTTTATAAATGAAAAAGGCAAATTTACAGCAAATAACAAATGCAATTTCTAACTTTAAAATTGTGGGTGAAGCCAAAAGCGCAACACCTTATGGTAACGGCCATATCAATTCAACTTTTTTAGTGAATTGTGTGGATGAAAACGGCGAAAAGCACAATTATATTTTGCAGGCCGTAAATACCGATGTTTTCAAAGCACCCACACAGGTTATGGAAAATATCGTAAAGGTTACTGACTTTTTAAAGGAAAAGGTTGCAACCTCACGCGAGGTGCTTAATGTTATACGCACATATTCGGACGGTATTTATTATCAAGACAGTGACGGTTTGTTTTGGCGTATGTATGATTTTGTTGAAGATTCAATTTGTCTTGACCGCCCTGATGATATTAACGATTTTTATCAATGTGCGGTTGCTTTTGGCAACTTCCAACGCTGTTTAAGTGAATTTCCGGCTGATACTTTATATGAAACTATTCCCGATTTCCATAACACCCCTAAACGCTTTAATGATTTTCTTAAAGCAGTTGAAGAGGATAAATGCCAAAGAGCGGCATCTGTGAAAGATGAAATTGAATTTATAAAATCCCGCAAGGAATTTTACAGTGTGCTTATTGACGCCAACAAAAAGGGTGAATTACCTTTGCGTGTAAGCCATAATGACACAAAGTCAAACAATGTTATGCTTGACGCTAAAACACACAATGCACTTTGTGTTATTGACCTTGATACAATTATGCCGGGCTTTTCGGTTACCGACTTTGGCGATTCTATCCGTTTTGGCGCAAGCACCGCGGCTGAGGATGAAAAAGACCTTTCAAAGGTAAGTATGGACATTGAAATGTTTAGAATTTACACCAAGGGCTTTTTGGATGGCTCTGCCGGTCAGCTTCTTGACAGCGAAATAATGCTATTGCCCGAAGGCGCAAAGATGATGACCATTGAATGCGGTATGCGTTTCTTGGCCGATTATCTTGCAGGGGATACATATTTTAAAACTGCATATCCCGAGCATAACCTTGACCGTTGCCGCACACAGTTAAAGCTTGTGGCTGATATGGAAGCAAAATGGGACGAAATGAAAGCCATTGTTAAGGGCTATTGCAAAGGGTAGATTATGAAATATATTGTAAACGGAAACATAATTTTAAAAGACGGAATAGTTGAAGGTTGTGCCCTTGCTTTTGAAGATAAGATTTTGGGAATAACCTCAAATGAGCAAATTCCTGCTGATGCTGAAATTATTGATGCCAACGGCGGTTTTGTTGCCCCTGGTCTTATTGACATACATATTCACGGCTATCTTGGTGAGGATACCTCTGACGGAAGTGCCGACGGCATTAAAAAAATGGCTAACGGCATTATGAAAAACGGTGTAACTTCTTGGTGCCCCACCACTATGACCGTTAGTATGGACGAAATTAACAAAGCGCTTGATACCGTTCGTTCATTAAAAGCAGAAAGCAAAAATTGGGATGGTGCTGAGATTTTAGGCGTAAACCTTGAAGGTCCGTTTATTAACCCCAAGAAAAAGGGCGCACAGGCCGAAAGCCACATTTTGCCGCCTGACGCACAGTTTATAATTGATAACGCTGACATTATTTCACTTGCAACCATTGCTCCCGAAATGAATGGTGGCTGCGATGCAATTAAAAAGATTTGCGAAAGCTGTGATGTAAAGGTTTCAATCGGTCATACCGATGCCACCTTTGAAGAAGCCCTTGCGGGTATTGATGCGGGTGCCACACACATAACCCACCTTTTTAACGCACAAACTCCGCTTCATCACCGCAACCCCGGTGTTGTTGGCGCGGCGCTTCAAAGCGATGTTTATACCGAGCTTATTTGTGACACATTCCATGTGCATAAAGGCCTTTTCGAGCTTATTGCAAAGGTTAAAGGTGAAAAGTTGGTGCTTATTACCGACTGTACCCGTGCCGGCGGTATGCCCGACGGTGAATATACCCTTGGCGGACAAAAAATTATTGTAAATGGTATTGAATGTTTATTGGAAGACGGCACAATAGCAGGTAGCGTGTTAAAGCTTAACAATGCAGTTAAAAATGTTTTCAATAATACAAACATGCCACTTTGGACAGTTGTCAATGCGGCAACACTTAGCCCTGCAAAAGCTATTGGTGTTGATGACCGAAAGGGTTCGCTTGATGCGGGTAAGGATGCCGATATTATTATTACTGACAGCGACTTTAATGTGTTAAAGACAATTATAAAAGGAGAAGTAAGATATGAAGCTTAAATTTGATGCAAAGCTTGACCCCGGCTTTATGCCTATGTCGGTTGTTTACCGTGATTTTGTAAATGAAGCAACCAAAGCAGGCGGTGAAAAACTTATAATAGGTATCGAACGCAATAATGGTTATGTTTCTACCTTTAAAACCGTTGTTTTCCCTGATGGTAGTGGTAAAGACCAAGAAAATATTGATATGATTGAACGCATTGTGAAATCACTTTTGTGGTTCCGCGGCGGTTATAAGGTAATTATTGCGGGTTCTAAAACCATTTACGAAGGCATTGCCAAGGCCTATGCTAAAGATGGTGCCCGTGCTTTCGATAATGATTTTATGGCAGGCGTTTACGAAAAAGAATTTGAAGTTTTGTGGGTGCCTATTGAAGAAACACCAAAGGACAACGAGGGTGCAGCACCTGTTGGTCGCCATTTAGATGGTTGCCGCATTGGCTTTGATGCGGGCGGTTCCGACCGTAAGGTTTCGGCTGTTATCAACGGCGAAAGTGTATATTCTGAAGAAGTTGTTTGGTTTCCAAAACTTAATGCGGACCCTCAATATCAATATGACGGAATTTTATCGGCTATGAAATCGGCTGCCGCACATATGCCCCGTGTTGATGCTATCGGTGTTTCTTCCGCAGGTGTTTACATTGATAATAAGATAATGGTTGCATCCCTTTTCATTAAGGTTCCAAAGGACGAATTTGAAAAGCGTGTTAAAACTATGTATATCGACATTGCCAAAGAATTTGGTGATGTTCCGCTTGAAGTTGCCAACGATGGCGATGTTACCGCATTAGCGGGTGCAATGTCACTTGAAGATAACGGCGTTTTAGGTATCGCAATGGGTACAAGCGAGGCCGCAGGTTATGTTGACAACGCAGGTAATATTACCGGTTGGCTTAATGAATTTGCTTTTGCACCTGTTGATTTTTCAAAAGATGCTATGGTGGATGAATGGTCAGGCGACTATGGTTGCGGTGTTAAGTATTTTTCGCAAGACGGTGTAATTAAGCTGGCCCCCGCCGCCGGTATTGAGCTTGACGAAGCACTTTCACCCGCTGAAAAATTAAAGGTTGTGCAAGGTCTTATGGAGCAGGGTGACCCCCGTGCCGCTGCTATTTATGATACCATAGGTGTTTACTTCGGTTATGCCATTGCTTATTACAGCATTTTTTATGATATTAAGCATGTGCTTATTATGGGCCGTGTAACCTCGGGCAAGGGTGGCGAAATTATTCTTGACCGTGCAAGTAAGGTTATTGCAGAAGAATTCCCCGAACTTGCAAAGAAATGTGAATTACATATTCCCGATGAAAAAGCTCGCCGTGTTGGTCAGTCTGTGGCTGCTGCAAGTTTGCCTAAGATCAAATAAAAAACATATTAAATTGTGTCGCAAACCCACCTTTTTTCAATTTAAAAGGTGGGCTGTTTTTTATGACGATTAAATCAAACAATATTTATAATGCGATATTGTGCAAAATGAACAAAAAGTTTTTGCATTCTTAAAATGTAATTGACAATTTGAAATAAAAGTGGTAAAGTTATAGTGTAATTTTATAGGCATTTTATGCCTAAATCGAAAGGAGAAAAATTATGAAAAAGACTCTACGCTTACTTTTAGCATTAGTTTTGACAGTGGCTGTTTTAGCTACCGGCTTAATTTTTGCTAACGCAGCAACAACAGTTACTAATGCAGGTGAACTTAAAGCTGCAATTGAAAACGGCGGCGAAATCATAATTGCTAATGATATCGACTATGCTGAAAAAATGGCGATTGCGGGCAAAACCATTACCTTTACCGGTACAGGTAAGGTAACCTTTACTGACAACGACGGTATGGTTTTAACCAGTGGTTCTAATGTTACTATTGATGGTCCTGTTTTCATACAACCTAATAGTGCAAGAGGCCAGAAGAGAGCTTTGGTTGTTTGGGAATCTTTCTGCACTGTAGAAAGCGGTGGTTTTGTTGGATTCTTGCATAACCAAGGTAATGGTAGCGGTGAAGGCGGCGTTCTCACCATCAATGGTGGTACCTTCACACAAAATGCCGAAAACGCAATTGAAACTGATGGTGTTTCTGCTGTTACTAATATCAATGGCGGTACTTTCGTTGCAGCTGAAACCGATACCGAATTATTGGAAGTTAACAAAGGTAAGCTTAACATTGCCGGCGGTAATTTCACAAAAGGTACTGCTGATTTTGTAAAACTTGGTACTGACTCTTCGGTTATGTTAACTGTAACAGGTGGTACATATAACTTTGATCCAGCTGCTTATATTGACACAGAAGAATATGAAACAGTTGAATCTGCAGGCAAGTGGACTGTTGGCCTTATTGGCGAATTAACCACTACAACAGTTACCACTTTTGCAGAACTTCAAGCAGCTGTTGATGCAAATGCTCCTAGAATTAAAATTGTTGGCACTATTAATACTACCGAAAGATTAAAATTCGGAGAAGATAAAACCATTATACTTACAGGTGATGGCGAAGTTATCTTTGACGGCGATGGTGATACAGGTGTACATATTTATGACAACTGTAATGTTATATTCGATGGTCCTTCGTTTACTGTTGCCAATACAAAAAGTAGATTGTTCGTATTATGGACCGAAGCTGATCCTGTTGCAGTAACTATCAAGCAAGGTACTTTCACAGGTGCTATCCAAGTTCAAGAAAATGCCACATTAACTGTTGATGGTGGTACATTCTATGGTAAAGATGATAACACCAAGAGTGCTCAAGTTATCGAAACAACCGGCGGTTCTAATACTAATAAACACATTATAATTAATGGTGGTACATTCAATTCTACCGGTGCAGAAAGTGCTATTCGTTTAGTAGGTGGTGACCTTGTTGTAAACGGTGGTACATTTAATAATTCTGGCACAGGAAATGCACTCTATTTAAAGGCAGACAGTGCTGAAGCTATAACTATTAAAGGCGCCACTATCAACAACACAAGTGAAGAAGGCGCTGCAATTTACATCAATTCAGGCAAAGCAGTTACCCTTAAAGATGTAACTATTAATAATGGCGCAAATACTTTGAAATCCGGTGATGGTGAAGTTATACTCGAAACCGGTAAATACGACTTTGACCCAAGTGATTATATCGCTTCTTCTGAATTTGTAGTAACCGAAGAAAGCGGTATATGGACAATTGCTGTAAAACCAAGAGAACCTGAAACATGGGAAGTTTTTGACTATGATTCTTGGGAAGAAGCAATCACAAACTTCGAAAATGGCGACATTATTAATATTTCCGCTGACATTGTTGACGACCTTGAACTTCGTGAAATTACAGGCAAAAAGCTCACCTTCACAGGTGAAGGCTCTGTAACATTTGATGGTGCCAATGCTACACAAACCGGTTTGTTAGTTGGTGCGGGTGCTGAAGTTATCTTTAACGGTCCTTCATTTGCTACAACACAAAAAGACGGCGCAGATGCTTTAGTTATTCTTGAAAGCGCTGATGCTGAAAATAAAGCATTAGTTACAGTTAATGCTGGTACATTTACCGGCCAATTCAGTGTTAAGACCAACTCCGGTCTTACTATCAACGGCGGTACATTTAACAACGCTGTTGAAAACGACAATGTACACATTATTGCACTTTATGCATCCTCAGGCGATTTTGAAATTACCGGTGGTACTTTCAATGTTGTAAGCCGTGCAAGCGGTGGCGATACTGCTGCTGTTTACTTTGATAACATTACCAATTACAATGTTAATATTTTAAATGCAACATTTAATATTACTGCAACCGGTAAAAATACATACGCTGCTTATATCAACGGCGGCGGCAACGCAGAAAACGTATTTAATGTTGCAAACTGCACCGTAACTAATGACGGTCACGGTCGTGCTTTCCACTTTAGAAAGAATGTTACAGGTACAATTACATTCTCTGATTCTTCATTTTCTAACAACGGTCCTCAACCAATTTTTGCTTTCTGGGCCGGTGATAACGAACCCGCTCCAACAATCACCCTTAAAAACATAACTGCAGTTCATACAGGTACTGATGAATGGTCTGCTGTTGTTGGTCAAGGTGACTATGCTAATACCGTTTATGTTGACGGTTGTAACTTTACTTCTGTAATGCCTACAATTTGGCTTCGTGATTCGGGTGTAAGCTTGGTTGCAACAGGTGCACCCTCTACATTTACTTGTTTATCAACAAATGCTGTTAGAGCTGCTGACGGTTGCACATTTACCGACAATGGTTTAGTAACCGTTAACAACGAAGCCGGCAAGATGGCCATTAAGTTTGATGCTCAAGGTGCAACAAACCCTGCAGATGCTCAAACTGAACTTTCAGGTAAATTAGCAGAACTTCCTGTTGTTTCTAAGGTTGGTTACATCTTCAATGGTTGGTTTGATGCAGCTACCGGCGGTAAAAAAGTTACTACTGATACTGTATTTACAGCTCCTTCTACTGTATATGCACAATGGACGGCTTGCGACCATAAAGCAAGTACAGAACAACCCAACTGCAAGAATGGTGCTACTTGCACAGTTTGCGGTTTTGAAATGCCTGCAGGCGAACACAACAATGTTTGGAAGTTTGATGCAAATCAACACTGGCAAGAATGCGACGGTTGCGGTACTGTAGCCGGTGCAAAAGCAAACCACACAGGTGGTACTGCTACTTGCTCAAATAAAGCTGTATGTTCTGAAGCTAACTGTGCTCAAGCATATGGTGAATTAGACGCTGCAAATCATGAAAGCACCGAATTTACCTATGTTGAAAATGCAGGCGGTGAAACTCACACCAAGAAGAACGCTTGCTGTGGCGCTGTAGTTGCTGCTGACGAAGCACACGCATTCGGTGATGACAACGTTTGTGATAATTGCGAATTTGATAAGACACCTGCTGATGATAACACAGGTGATGATACAACAAACGACAATACCGATAATAACGGCGGTACTACTGAAGATAATAAGACTGAAGAAAAACCTGCTCCAAACCCCGGCACACAAACAGGTGACTTCACTAACATTACTTTACTCTTCGTATTAGTAGCTGTTAGCGGTCTTGCAATGACAACTCTTACTGTTCGTGCTAAGAAAAGAGCATAATTTCTCTTAATTCCAAATAAAAAGACTGTCTCGAAAGAGGCAGTCTTTTTTATAGGAAAAGGTTACTAAAAGTTAAGGATTATTGTGTATATAAAATAATTGCTTTTAAAAACTGTGTTAAGATAAGTTTCGTATATTACTTGAAAATTTTTTCATTTTTTTGTATAATAAATTAAAGTGTGAGCTATTAAAAAATCTTGTTAAGATTTTGATTGTTATATTTTAAGTTCTTCTTTTGATGCAAACCACGCATAACGTAATTTTTCTATAAATAAGGAGTTTTAAAATGAAAAAAATAATTTCAATTATGTTTTGCGTTTGTTTAATTACGGCTGTTTTTTCGGCTTGTGGCAAACAAAACGGCAATCGTTTTCAAACAGGTTATTTGGATGGTGATTATGAATCTTCAAAACTTGATAACAGTTCGGCTGATAGTTTTTCTGATACATCTTCGAATACCGACGTTTCTTCTAATATAAGCTCAACTGAAAATTCATCATCCGGCAAAAATGAAACAACTTCAAATAATAATTCATTTCAAATTGAAGATTTGCTACAAGGCACGAATCAATTACCTGATTATAATTTAAATGCAATTAATTTAGAGGTATTTAGTGAAGAGAGTCGATATATAAAAGTGGTGAGCAAAGCGAGTATAGGTGATTTTAACATTTATGCAAACAAGTTGATTAACTCCGGCTTCACTAAATATGATGAAAATGCAATTAACAACTGTAAATTCATGACATTAATTAATAAACAAACTTTTGTTTCAATGTCTTATATGGCAAGCGAAAAGAAAATTACAGTTATTTCGGAACCTTTAGGTGATCTTTACCCACGTGCTGCAGATAATAAATATAAAAGTAAAAATATGCAAAGTTTGTTTACCGGCATGAAAAACCAAAACGACCCAATTTATTCGGGAATGGGATTTATTATAAGACTTTCTGATGGAAGATTTATTATAATTGACGGCGGTGGCGGCGACTATAATTCCGTTGATTCTAATAATATTTTAAATATCCTTCGCGAACAATCACCTGTGGGCACAAAAAAGCCGGTTATTGCTGCATGGATACTTACCCATGCCCATAATGACCATACCGGTGCATTTAATGCTTTCACTATGGATTTTCATGACAAGGTCATAGTAGAATCTTTTTATTATAATTTCCCATCGGATGGGGTTATTGCGAATAAGACATCAGGTTTTTCACATAATGAATATTACTCGCAGCCAAAATTCTATGAATGTGTAAAAAAATATCCCGGGGCCAAGGTTATAAGACCACACACGGGCGAAAAAATTTATATATCTAATGCGGTTATTGATGTAATGTTTTCCTACGAAAGCTTTTTCCCGGATTCTTTCCAAAATGGTGCCTTGAATGATTTTAATAATTCTTCTCTTGTGTTGAAAATAAACATAGATAATCAAAGCATGCTAATTACGGCGGATACAACAAGTCCTGCTATGGATATTATGAAAAACATATTTGGCAATTATTTGCAAAGCGATATATTGCAAATGGCGCACCACGGCCAAAATGGAACGGTTGATTTTTATTCTTTTGTTAATCCAAAATATGTTTTAGTGCCAGTTTCACATGTGGATGAAAACAGGGTATATAAAAATGCAGCTAATAAATGGTTAGTAAACAGCAGCAATGTAAAGCAGTTTATATCTTTTTGGGGCCAAAATGTTACCATACCTCTGCCTTATAATCCAACCAGCTCCCAAATTTATGATAGAATTCCAACTGCAAACACAAAATATTATCAATATCCATTACATTAAGTTGTAAAAAACAGAAAAAAGGATGTGTAGAAACTCTACACATCCTTTAATTTTATGTTTTATTATGCCAATGGCTTGGTT
>JAFYUI010000024.1 GCA_017549565.1 Clostridia bacterium | reverse complement strand
CAAAGGGTTAAAAGCTGTGCAAAGCGCCAAAGCCCCATCTGTTTAAGGGGTGCTTCAAAGGTTTTTACAAAATCATCATTTGAAAAGCTGTTTACAAAAACCGCCCAGTCACAAATATGGCGAAGGCCTATTCCCTCTTTTGTGAGGTGAGTTGCGGTATGCAAAAGCAAAATTACACCGTGGTGAAAATGACTTGGCACAAAACATTTGCCACTCAAAACCGAAATTTCTCTCTTGTCTTCAAAAACGGTTTTAAAGCAGTTATCAAATTCATCCGCAACAGCGTCGGGGGTTGTGCTAACCTTAAAATGCACTTCAATTACCGAGCGCACACCGTTTATGTGTCGAACATAAGAGATGTGATTATCTTTTTTAAATATATCATCATTTGTGGTATAGCCGATGCTTAAAAGCAAATTGTGAACCTTTTCGATATCTTGGGGGTTAATTAAAATATCAACATCACCCATCGCTCTGATATCGGGCTTTTTATAATACGCCGCCGATGCAACACCCTTAAATAAAACATATTCAATGCCGTTTTCGGTTAAAATATCGCCAATTTCAATATGGTCATAGCACACCCTTGCGTTTTTCATAGCCGAGTGTAAAATCAACTTTTCCCAAAAATCATTTTTAAAAGAAAGCTTTTTAAGTGCGGTATAGGCGATTGTAAATACCGCTTGCTGATTCGCCTCTTTCAAAAGCTCGTCGATATCTATTTCTTTTGGCAAATCAATTTTTTTATCAAAAAGAACATTAGCACAAAGGTCACATAAAATATTTTGGTTTTCAGTTAAATTGTTTTTCATATTTTCCAGTTCCTTTGTTAAATATCCAAAAAGGCAAATCCCCAAAGCGCCCCATAATGCACCCAAGGTATTAAAAATAACATCATCTATCTCACATCTGCCAAGTGAATATAAATATTGCATTGCTTCAACACATACTGAAACAATAAGAGCAGATATAACTGTAATTATAACACTTATTGCTTTATGCTTTCGTGAAATCGAGTATGACAAAAAGACACCAAACGGAACATACAAAAGCACATTCATAAAAACGGTGCGGTACATTTCGGGCTGTTCATTTGCCATTACAAAGCTGTAAAAGGGCCTTAATTCAAGCGAAAAGTTCCCAACCTCGCGACTTAATACAGTTATATAGAATATACCAAACAGCGACACCAAAAAGCCACTAACGCTTATGGCTTTAAGCCATTTTGATTTACTGTATAGTGCATTTATCACCGCATATATACTTATAAAAGTAACTGCCAAAATAAAAGCCGAAAATAGTGGCATTGCATAAATTTGTTTTAACATATTAAAAACTCTCTATACCTATAGATTATATGTTGTGCTGTTTATCGACACTTTGCGGTAAATACCGCCTTGCCCCAATGCATACAATATAATTACAAATACCTTGTTATTTTATTTCAAAAATAATTTCCTCCCAATATTTTGGGTCTATATTTTCATTTGACACAGTTTTTCCGCCGGAAATTTCATTCACATATTTTCCGGGTATATCCACTCTGACACCCTTGTCCGCCAAAAACCACTCATATTCGTTATCTAAATGTCCCAAGTCAATAGCCCTTATATTTCGCTTTGAAAGCTCGTAAACAACAACCTTTGCAGTAGGCCCTAATGTGACTAATATCTCATCATAAGAATCAGCAACCGACGCCACATACTCGACAATTTCCTCATACCTGTCGTATGCATTTTCGGCAGGGCAAATAACACGCGACACACTTTTTGCACTTGCGAACAAATCGTTGCCTACACCGTTACGGGTAAATTCACCCTCAACAATAAGAAGCTTTTTATTTTCCCATATTTTTTT
>JAFYUI010000023.1 GCA_017549565.1 Clostridia bacterium | reverse complement strand
AACCTTAATAACCGCCATATTTTCGGGCATACCGCTAACTGCTTTTTCAACAATAACGGCGCTAGCACCCTTTAAAACCGCTTGGTTTACAAAGCTGTGACCGTCAACATTAGCGCCAACAAGACACACAAAAACACTTTTTTCGGTAATTTTGCGTGAATCATAAACCAAATCGGTTGTTTCACAATTTATGTCGCCTTGTAAAACTTCATATTCAATTTCTTTTAAAAGATTTGAAAGTTTCATTTTACTCTCCTATATGGCTTATATCAATTTCGCCTTCAAAAACATTATGGCTAGCGCCTGTCATAAACATTGTGTCGGTTTTTTCATCCCACAAAACCTTTAAAGGACCGCCAATTTGCTCAACAGTAACCTCTCGGTCGCATCTGTCAGTTAAAACACCCGCAACAACGGCGGTGCAACAGCCCGTACCGCAGCCGATGGTTTCACCTGTACCGCGTTCCCACTCACGCATTTTTATGTAATTGCGGTTTACAAACTCGGCAAAGGTGACATTGGTTTTATTCACAAAAAGTTCGGTCATATTTTCAATTTCGCGGCCATACTTTTCAACATCCAAATCGGCAACAGAATCAACAAACATTGCAACATGGGGGTTGCCCCAAGACACCGCAGTGATATAAAATGTTTTATCAAGCACCTTAACGGGCTGTTCAACAAATTCCTTTAAATCGGTGTTGACAGGTATAAGTTCGGTATCCAAAATAGGCGCACCTATATTGGCTTTAATATCGCTTACAAACCCGCGGTTTTTATAAGGCATTTGCTTTTCGCCGTCTTTGGCTTCACGCTTATCTACGGTGAGCCAAACGGTTTTAATACCACCCAAGGTTTCAATTTTAACCTCGGTCTTATCGGTTAAAGCGTGGTCGTAAACATACTTACCCACACTGCGAAGTGCATTGCCGCACATTTCACCCTCGGTACCATCGAGGTTGAACATTCTCATTCTAAAATCTGCCACATCAGACGGGCAAATAAGCACCATACCGTCAGAGCCGATAGCAAAATGCCGGTTGCTTACAAACCTTGCAAGCTCCGGCAAATTGGGCAAAGACTGATGTATGGCGTCAATATAAACATAGTCGTTTCCGAACGCCTGCATCTTTGTAAATTTCATTTTATCACCTATGAATTTATTGCACGGTCTAAATCGGCAATAATATCGTCAACATTTTCAATACCCACAGACAAACGCAAGAAGCAGTCAGTAATGCCAAGCTCTTCCTTTAAATGCTTTGGTGTGTCCTCGTGAGTTTGGGTGGTTGGGTATGTGATAAGGGTTTCAGTGCCGCCAAGACTTTCGGCAAACATAACCATATCAACATTTTTTAAAATTTTCTTAACAGTTTCAAAACTGTCAACCGTGAAAGAAATCATACCGCCAAATCCGGTGGTTTGTTTTTTGGTGATTTCATAATCACGGTGGTCCTCAAAACCAACATAATAAACCTTTTTAACCTTTGGCTGTGTGCGAAGCCAATGAGCCACTTTATAAGCATTTTCGTTGTGGCGGTCCATTCTAAGATGAAGTGTCTTAATACCGCGAAGCAAAAGCCAGCTGTCCATAGGTGCCAACTGACTGCCGTGTGACTTCATATGAACACGGATTTTATCAACAAGCTCTTCACTTTCCTTAACAACCACAATGCCCGAAATGGTGTCGTTATGACCACCAAGATATTTGGTGGAAGAATGGGTTACAATATCCGCACCGAGTGACAACGGCTTTTGGAAATAGGGTGTTAAAAATGTGTTATCAACAACCGTTAATGCGCCGATAGATTTTGCAATTTCTGAAAGCTTTGCAATATCGGCAACCTTCATAACGGGGTTTGTTGGGGTTTCAATAAATATCATTTTTGTATTTGGCTTAATCGCCGCTTTAACAGCATCCAAATCAGCCAAATCAACGCTTGTGTGTTCAATGCCATATTTACCAAAAATGTCGTTAACAATACGGTGGGTGCCACCGTAAATATCGTCCGACATAATGATATGGTCGCCTGGGTTTAAAAGCGAAAATACCGACATATTAGCAGCTTGTCCGCTTGAAAAAGCAAAGCCCTTGATACCGCCCTCTAAAATAGCCATTGTGCGTTCAAGCTCTTGCCTTGTGGGGTTTTCAAGACGGCTGTAATCAAAGCCGGTTGAATTACCAAGCTCGGGATGACGGAAAGTAACCGACTGAAAAATCGGCATACTTACAGCACCTGTAATTGGCTCTGTTCCCAATGCGCCGTGAACCGCTTTAGATTCAAAATGCAAATTTTCCTTTGTGCTGAAATCTTTATAATTACTGAAATTTTTCAAAGATTTTATCCTCCCGAAAAATGATATTTTATGTCACATTATATTTTATCAAAACCTTAATATAAAGTCAAGATATACAAATTTATTGTTGGCAATATTTAAATTATATATACGCATTCCGAATTAAAAAACGCACCCCGCAGGGTGCGTTTTGTTATCTTTCATTTCCCACAAAGAAAATTGCAAGGGTGCCGGGGCCTGCGTGGGAAGCAATTACGGGGTCAAGGCAGTTTATTACAACTTCACCAACACCATATTTTGTTTTAATTGCCGCCGCTATAAACTTGGCATCTTCAAAACAGTCACCATGGGTTATAAAAACGGTTTGACCTTTTATATTTTTGCCTTGTCTTTCTAATGAAGTGATAAGATGCTCGATAGCTGCTTTTCTACCACGAACTTTGCCCGTTGCATAAAGTTTTCCGTCATTTGCAACATGCATAAGCGGTTTTACACCCAAAACCGAACCAACAATGGCGCTTGTGCTCGAAAGGCGACCACCACGCTTTAAAAAGAACAAATCATCAAGTGTGAAAATATGCACAAGGTTAAGCTTGTTTTCTTCAACCCATTGTGCAACCTCTTCTATTGTTTTGCCTTGGTTTTTAAGCTCTACCGCATAATGCACCAAAAGCCCTTGACCCATTGATGCCGCAAGGGTATCAACCACAATGATTTTTCTGTCGGGAAATTCTTCCTTATAATCTTCGGCGGCGGTTACAATATTTTGGTATGTACCCGAAAGACCCGAAGAAAAAGCAAGAACAAGCACATCTTCACCCTGCTTTAAAAGTGGGATTATAACACGGTCACATTCATCACGACCAACAAGCGATGTGGTGACTTTGCCCTTTTCGCGCAAGAATTTATATGCATCGCTAAAATCGGGGTTTTGACCTTTTACATAACTATCATAACTTTTATCGTTCATATGGTATTGAAGTGAGATAATTTCAACACCGTATTTTTCAATAAGTTCGCCTGTTAAATTGGCGCAAGAATCTGTCACAATTTTAAAACTCATTTGCAAAAATGCCTCCAAAAAACATGATACCAAGATTATAGCCATGTTGGTGGAAATAATACAACCTACTGACAGTTTTTGCCTCTCTAATTCAAAAGAGTGCGGCAGTAGAGTTTTAAAAATCAACTCTACTGCCGCGAGAATTTGCTTATTTAAGGGTTTTATTTAGTATGTAACTAAACGCTTTAGTGATTGGAATATACAAAATTGCAGTTAAAACAATATTGCCCACACAATGAGGAATATCAAACGAAAAGCCGCTTATTATATACGCAACACCCATTGAAAACCCGCCCATTACAAAATAAGGAATTGAACAAAGTGTGCCGAAAGCTATACCAAATATCCCCGAAACAACAGTATACAAAAACACATTGTCAATTTTCCTTAAAGGAAGAACAATAAGCACTAATATTGCCCAAACATAAAGATAATTTATTGACCATATATGAAAGCCATAGGTCATAATTTCTAAAAAAGCGAAAATATAAACCGATATTAAAGACTTAACGCCAAACCGCCGAGCAACTATTATAATTAAAAAGCTGACTAATTCAATATTAGTCAAGGGCGCCATTATAACCTGTGAAACATACATTAAAACGCCCATTAAAACAAGTATTAAAAGCTCGACTAATTTAAGCCGGCGTGTTTGTGATTTCAAATTTATCACCATCTGCTATTTTTAAATCGTTTGCACCAACCATTACGGTTTCGCCACCCTTTGTAAAGGACCACCAGCATTTGTCAAGGGTATAATCCGCACGAGCACCGTCGATATGGCTGTAAAATCCAGATTTATATTCGCTTTCTTTAACCAAGCCCTGCTCGAAAAGTGCATCACCAAGCGTTTTCTTATCGGTTTCGATATTAAACACCTTTTCAGTTTTGTCCTTTGCAACCACCGTTACTGTAATGGTGATTGTTTTACTTTCCACACTGCCCGATAAATTATCGGAATTTGTGTCAGCACTTTGGCAAGCGGCAAGGGTGAACACCGCCATTAAAACCACAAGGGTAAGTGCCAAGATTTTCTTTAAAATTCTTTTGTTTTTCAAAATAAAAAACTCCTTTTGTATTGTTGTCAAAACAATATCAATACAAAAGGAGATATAAGTACAAAAAGTGCGCCACAATACAAGGCCACTTAAGCACAATACACCGTCAATTACTCGTGACACATTTGTATTAACCACCAAAAGCCCGTATTCCGACTTATTGCGCGGGTGTTTCGGGTTACCCTATCCTTTCGCCTTCCCACCTTGCGGCAGTGACATATTGAAAGGATTTAACGCAAATTACGGCGACGAGTTCGCAGGGGATTTTCACCCCTATTCCAGTTTAAGAAAGGTTAAAACCTTTCACTTTTGGGTTTGCTTTGCCTATAAATTTTAACACCTAAAATAGCCATTGTCAAGCGGTCATCCAAAAAGGTTTTCCCACTCTTCCATTGTGATTAAAAGCTCTTCCTCTATCTCAGCTTGGCGGGTGTTAAGCTCGCCCAGCTTTACATAGTTTGATATATTTTCTTCCTTTGAAAGTTCACTTTCAATTAAAGCCAATTCTTCTTCAAGCTTGGCAATTTTTTCTTCGCATTTTTTAATTGCTTTTTCTTTTTTGGCCTTTTCTTTTAAAGGGGTTGTATATGCTTTCTTTTCTTTTGGTTTTTGTAAGGCATC
Organism: Clostridia bacterium; assembly: GCA_017549565.1. Classification (GTDB taxonomy): domain Bacteria; phylum Bacillota; class Clostridia; order Oscillospirales; family Acutalibacteraceae; genus UBA737. Next base: position 30,974 of record JAFYUI010000023.1, on the reverse strand, counting down.
ATTTAAAACCGGCTTTGCGGTTTTTTGCTTTTCAAGGTATTGCTGATAGCCATAACCATAAAATTCAACGCCGTTTTCGGTGAAATTTAAAAGCGAATTTGAAATTTCTTTAATAAAATAACGGTCGTGCGAAACAAACAAAAGCGTACCTTCAAAATTTTGCAGCATTTCTTCAAGTGCTTCCTTTGAAGCAATGTCCATGTGGTTTGTGGGCTCGTCCAAAATTAAAAAGTTTGGTCGCTTTTTAAAAATTTTACAAAGCGCCAAGCGAACACGCTCGCCACCCGACAGCATATTAACCGTTTTAAAAACATCCTCTCCCGTAAACAAAAACGCACCCAAATCACACCGTGCTTCAAAGGGGGTTAAGGCAGGATATGCCTTCATATAATCATCTAAAATAGTGTCGATTGTCGAATACTGCGCCATTTGTTGGTCAAAATAGCCAACACTTACACGGGGGCCGAATTTAATTTCACCGCCAAGCTTTGTGGTCTCACCCACAAGTGTTTTAATAAAGGTTGATTTGCCAAGTCCGTTACCGCCTATAATACCAACCTTGTCTCCCCGTTTCATTTCGAGTGAAACGGTTGATAAAACGCTGTCGTAACCAATTTTTAAATCTTTTACCGAAAGCACATCCTTAACACCAATATCAATGGGTGTTAAATCGAAATGAAAAACCGAAAGGTCTTCCCTTTCGGGAGCATCAACAAGCTCCATTTTTTCAAGCTGTTTAATTTTTGACTGTGCCATTGCCGCCTTTGTCGCCTTATAACGAAAACGGTCAACCAAATCCTCTAATCTTTCAATTTCTTTTTGCTGTGCTTCATATTCCTTAAGCTGTAAAGCGCGGCGTTCTTTTTTAAGCTCGGCAAAGCGAGTATAATTTCCAACATATTTGTGGGTTTTGCCATTTTCAATTTCATAAACCGTGGTGGCAACATTATCTAAAAACATTCTGTCGTGCGATACCACAACAAATGCTTTTTTATAATTTTTTAAATATTCTTCAAGCCACTGCACCGACTCAATGTCAAGGTGGTTTGTCGGCTCATCCAATAAAAGAATATCGGGCTTTGACAAAAGCAGCTTTAAAAATGCAATTTTTGTGCGCTGACCGCCCGAAAATTCATATAATTTGCGGTGCTTTTCCTCTTCCGAAAAGCCAAATTTTTTAATTGCGGCTTCATATTCCTTTTCAAAATAAAAACCGCCCAAATTCGTTAGGGTATCAAGCAAATTGGTGTATTCTTTAATGTCGTTTTCGTCACCCGACTCACGCATTTTGTTTTCGGCAATATATACCTTTTCTTTAAGGTCAAGAATTTCACGGTAAGCCGAGCGCACCTCTTCAAGTAGAGTGCGGTTATCATCCTCAAAGGTCATTTGCGACAAAAAGCCAATACTGACATTACCCGACACTGCAATAAAACTTTCCTTGTCGCTGTCTTTTTTAACTATCGAATATTCACCCGAAATAAGTTTAAGCAGTGTGGTTTTGCCGCAACCGTTTCGGCCTACAACTGCAATTTTACTGTTATCGTTAATTTCAAAATCAATTTGCTTTAAAATTGGTTGACCCGAAAGCTCAACCACGCCGTTTTGAATTTTATACTGCATACCACACCGCCTTTCATATATTTTTTAAGCGGGGTTTTATCCCCGCTTTATTTTAAGAAATTTTTGCGTTTTCTTTAAGATATTCTAAAACCTTTTCTTGGGTATAAAGATATTCAAAATAATCTTCACCATATGTTTCTTTAAGTGTTTTTTCGGTAATTGTGTCGCTATCATAAGAAGCAACAATTTCTTTTATGCGTTTAGCAATAGCGTCCTTGTCCATTTTCATGCCCGCATCATCAAAAATAGCGTAAATAACCATTTCCTCAGCCATAACCGATTTGGTGTAATTTTCAAAAACATAATCTTCAAATTCTTCACGGGTTTGACCATTAGCAGAAAGATAACTTTCTAATGTAACCGACGAACCATAATAATTTTGCATATTTATTTCAAAGTTTTCAATGCCCTGTTCGGTTACGCTTTCTTTTTCTTTTTCGGGGTATTTATTAACCTTTGAATCGGTTAAAACCTTGTTTAAAAGAAGATCGTTAATGGTTCTTTTCTCGACTGTTTCATAATATTCTTCAACAGTTTCACAACCAAGGTCTTTATAAAAAGCTTCGGGTTTTAAGGCCGTTTCAGTTTTAACATAATTAACCTTAACAGTAAACACAACATCCTTACCTGCCAATTCGGTACTGCCATAATCTTTTGGGAATGTTAAATCAAGGTCAACAGTAGAACCAATTTTTACACCAACAAGTTTATCTTCAAAGCCGTCAATAAAAGTGTCGGAACCTAGTTTTAAATCATAACCTTTGGCTGTGCCGCCCGAAAAAGCAACGCCATTGATCTTGCCTTCATAGTCGATATTTGCAACATCACCATCTTTAAGCTTGCCTTCGGTAATCTTTTCGTGTAAATCATAAGATTCTACATCAGATGTTATAGTGCTTTCATAAGCTTTTTTATAATCGTTACCTTTTTTATCAATTACAAGCCCCTCATATTCACAAAGGGTTACATATTTTTCTAATTTTAAATTATATTTTATTCTGCCCTTGTCGTTTTTACAGCCCGAAAGTGCAAAAACAAAGGTAAGCACCAAAATTAAAGCAATAATTTTTTTCATCATTCATTTTCTCCAATATCGTTTTTAAGCTCTCCTTTAGAGGAGGCCTTTAAATATGCGTTTATAAAGCCGTCTAAATCGCCATCCATAACCGCATTTATATTGCCCGATTCAAACCCTGTACGGTGGTCCTTTGCCAAGGTATAGGGCATAAATACATAAGAGCGTATTTGCGAACCCCAGGCAATTTCCTTTTGAATACCTTTAATATCATCAATTTTTTCAAGGTGTTCGCGTTCTTTAATTTCTAAAAGCTTTGATTTTAGCATTTTTAATGCCTTTTCTTTGTTTTGGAACTGACTGCGCTCATTCTGACAGGCCACCACAATACCTGTTGGTATATGGGTTAGTCGCACCGCAGAAGAGGTTTTATTGATATGCTGACCGCCAGCACCTGACGAGCGGAACACATCCATTTTAATATCCTCTTCCCTAATTTCGATGTTCATATCGTCGGTAATTTCGGGCATTACTTCAAGGGAAGCAAATGAAGTATGTCGCCTGCCCGATGCATCAAATGGGGACACACGCACAAGTCGGTGTACGCCAGATTCACTTTTTAAATAGCCATAGGCATTTTCGCCTGTAATTTCAATAACCGCACTTTTAAGACCCGCTTCATCACCGTCTAAAAAGTCAAGCATTGAAACCTTAAAGCCGTGGCGTTCGGTCCAACGGGTGTACATTCTAACCAGCATTGAAACCCAGTCCATAGCTTCGGTACCGCCTGCGCCCGCGTGAAATGTAATTACAGCGTTATTTTTATCATATTCACCTGTTAAAAGGGTGGTAAGGCGAAGCTCGGCAAGACCTTTTTCGAAGTCTTCAATACCGTTTTCGATTTCTTCAATTAAAGAAATATCGCCCTCTTCATTGCCAAGTTCAATTAAAACCAATAAATCATCATAGCTTTGGCAAAGCCCGTCATAACGCGAAACCGTATTTTTAAGCTTGCCTGTTTTTTGCAAAACCTTTTGCGAATTTTCAAGGTCGTCCCAAAAACCGGGAGCGGCTGCTTTGGTTTCAAGCTCTTCAATTTCACGGCAAAGTGCGTTATACGAAAGGGCATCCTTCAAATCGCGAAGCTCGGGCTCAAAGGCTGAAAGCTTAAGCCCCAACTGCTCAAATTCAAGCATAAATTTCCTCCATTACTTTGTAAGGGTAAATGCACACCAGTTATCCTTATAGTTTTCTTCTGCTATTTTAAAGCCGTGTGCTGCGGCAGAATTTAAAACATCATCTTTTCTTATATCAATAATACCTGAAATAATTAAAACACCGTCATCGGTCATAAAATCTTTAACATTATCGAAAAGCTTGATAATAACATCAGCCACAATATTAGCGCAAATAACATCATATTTACCGCTTATTTTATCGGCCAAGTCGCCCACGATAAATTCGCATTTATTTTCTACCTTGTTAATTTCGGCATTTTCCTTTGCGGTTTTAACCGACTGTGCATCAATATCAACACCAATGGCGGTTTCAGCCCCCAAAAGCGAAGAAGCGATTGCTAAAATGCCGCTGCCTGTGCCAATGTCAAGCATTTTTGTGCCGTTTTTAATATGACTTTCCAAAAGCGAAAGACAAAGCGAGGTTGTAGCGTGGGTACCTGTACCAAAAGCGGCACCGGGGTCAATATTTAAAACAACCCTGCCGTTTTTGTTGTCATAGCTTTCCCAGCTTGGCACAATAACCAGCTTTTCACCAATTTCGGTGGTGTGGAAATATTTTTTCCAATTTTCGTTCCAGTCGGCATCATTTACGCCGATAGATTCAACTGAATTTTCAATATTAGCGGCGGTTAAATGCTCCTTTAAATACTCTACCGCCTCCAAAGCATTGTCACATTCACTTATGTAAATATGTATAAGCGAGGTTGTGCGGTCCTTTGCGATAAGCTCCTCATCAATTAAATTGATGTGGGCAATTTCCTCCGCCTTTTCCTCTAAATCGGAATAATCTTCAATATAAATACCATAAGGCACCGTCATATTGGCAATGGCTGCTGCGGTGTCGGTATCTTTTTGATTAACCTTAATTGTAATTTCAGTCCAGTTCATAAAAAGCTCCAAAATTTATTTAACCAAATTATTTTATCATAAAAAGGTATGTTTTTAAAGAATTATTTTAACAATTTCATCGTGCGATGCGAAAACGGTACCCTGCACCATATTTCCTCTGCCGCCGCCTTTTACATTAAAGGCATTTTTAAAGCAAGCAAAAAATTCGCCCAAAGGTTTTTCGTCGCCGCAAATTGCAAAATAATAGCCGCCGTCGGTTTCGCTTAAAACTGCCCTTATACCACCTGCTTTTTTGTAAAGCTGGTCGGCGTAAAGCTGTAATTCCTTAATGTCCATACCGCTTTCAAATTCGGCGGTAACATCACTTTCGGGGTTAAAGTTTTTAACCTTTTCGGCAATAAGTCGGCGTTTTAAATCGGTAATTAAAAACTTTAAATTGCCCTCGGTTTCAATAAGTTTTTCAACTGCTGTGGCAATTTCCGACTGTTCGGCACACAAAAGCGAAGAAATTTTAAGGTCGTTTTGATAGCGGGTGTTGTAATCATCCAAAGCGTCGCTACCGCATTTCACAAACAAGCGCACCCCACCGCGAAGCTTACAAAAATCTAATATTTTTATAACGCCTATTTCGGCGGATGTATTAACATGTGGCGCACAGCAAGCACAACGGTCGTAATTTTCAATTTCAACAATTCTGACATCCTCTGTTAAATCAAGCTTGCTGCGGTATTCTAAATTTTCTAAGCTTTCGGGGTAATAGCAATTAAATTTAACATTTTGCCACACCGCAATGTTTGCAAGTTTTTCAATTTTCAACAAATCTTCACGGGTCAAGATACCGTCAAAGTCCATTGTCATTTCGGCTTTGCTTAAATGAAAGCCAACATTGTTAAAACCGTAAAGCGAATGAACAATACCTGATATTATATGCTCGCCCGAATGGTTTTGCATTTTGCGAAAACGCTCGTCCCAGTCGATTTTGCATTTTACGATTTTACCGATTTCTATATCTTTTTCAAGATAATGATAAATCACACCATCTTTAATTTGCACATCTAAAACACGAACGCCGTCAATTTCGCCCGTGTCAGCGGTTTGTCCGCCACCTTCGGGGAAAAAGGCGGTTTTATCCAAAACCGCTACCGCATTTTCACACGAAATAACCGTCGCCTCAAACTCTTTTAAATGCGAATCAATATCATAAAGTTTTACTGTCATGATAATTTTTCCTTAACTATATATGCTGCTTTATAAATATCGCCGCCGCCCATAGTAATTACGATATCGCCCTCTTTGGCGGTATTTATAATCTCGTTTGCAATATTTTCAAAGCCATCAACTATAACGCAACTGGGAAGCTCTTTCGCCAAATCTTCCGAATAAATATTAAAGGTGTTAACCTCGCGCGAGCCCATAATGGGGGTTAAAATAACCTTATCAGCGATAGATAACGCTTTTATAAAATCATCCTTCAAAAGTGCGGTGCGTGAAAAAGTAAATGGTTGGAAAACCGCAATAACACGGTTATAATCAAGGTTTTTAGCGGCAGTTAAAGTCGCTTTAATTTCGGTTGGGTGGTGGGCATAGTCATCCGCCAATACAAAACCATTAAATTCGCCCAAAAATTCAAAACGCCTGCCTGCACCTGTAAAGCTTTCAAGTGCCGACTTTATACCGTCGGCCGAAACACCCAAATCATAAGCCACCGCAAAAGCCGAAAGTGCATTTAAAATATTGTGGTGACCAGGGATTTTAAGTTCGATATTACAAAGGGTTTCTTCCCCTTTCATAACATCAAACGAAAAACCGAATTTGCCTGCTTTTTCATTTTTGGCATAAAAATCGTTTTTGCAGTCAAAGCCAAAGGTTACGGCTTTGACGCCCGCTTCCTTTACGGCAGAATATGCCAATTCATCATCACCATTGACATAGCAAACCTTGCCCATTGAAATAAACTTTTTAAAAGATGCCACCATATTTTCCATTGTTTTAAAATAGTCAAGGTGGTCGTTGTCAATGTTAAGTAAAACGGTAATGTCAGGGGAAAGCTGTAAAAAGGTGTCAACAAACTCACAGCTTTCGCAAACCATAATTTCACTTTTGCCTGCAATACCGTTTGAATTTATAAGGGGTAGCTTACCGCCGATAACTGCGGTAGGTTCCATCTTGTTTAAAATTAAAATTTGTGTTATCATAGAGGTAACAGAGGTTTTACCGTGGGTGCCGCACACACCTATAACATTGTCGAACTTTCGGGTTAAAGCCCCCAAAAGCTGACTTCTTTCCATAAGCGGAATGCCCAAACGCTCGGCTTCGACAATTTCGGGGTTTTCTTTACTGATTGCGGCTGAATATACAACCAATTCGGCGCCCTTAATATTTTCAGCGGCGTGGCCCATAAACACCTTAACGCCAAGCGCTTTTACACGCTTTAAGGGGTCACTTTCGTTATTGTCAGAACCGGTTAAAACATATCCCTTGCTGTGAAGAATTTCGGCAAGCGGACACATACCGCTACCGCCGATACCTATCATATGGATATGCTTTACATTATCAATTATCATGTCTTCTTTACGGAGCTGTTTCATTGTAAAAATTCTCCTTTTCTATTATCCTTTCTATTATATAACTTTTTAAGGAAAAAATAAATACTTTTTTGGCAGGTGAACAAAATAAATGTTCAAAATTCCCGAAAAAATAGAATATGTCATTAAAAAACTTAATAAAAACGGGTTTGATGCCTATATTGTGGGCGGTTGTGTTAGGGATATTTTGCTTTTAAAAACGCCCCACGATTATGACATAACTACCTCCGCCACGCCCGATGAAATTATGACAGTTTTTGATAAAACCATACCCACAGGCATTAAGCACGGCACGGTGACCGTTTTAATTGAGGGTGAGCCGATTGAGGTCACCACCTTTCGTTGTGACGGCGATTATTTAGATGCCCGCCACCCCAAAAATGTAAAATTTGTGCGAAATTTAAAGGAAGACCTTTCCCGCCGTGATTTTACGGTTAACGCAATGGCTTATAATAACGAGAGTGGACTTTGCGACCTTTTTGGCGGACAGGAAGATTTAAAGGCAAAAATTTTGCGTGCGGTTGGCGACCCCGAAACCCGTTTTAAAGAAGATGCGCTTCGCATTTTGCGGCTTTTCCGTTTTGCTTCAACCCTTAATTTTCAAATTGAACAAAACACATTTGACGCGGCGATTAAATGTGCCCCCCTTATTTCAAAGATTAGTGTTGAGCGTATTATGACCGAGCTTAAAACAGCCGTTTTAGGTGAAAGCTTTAAGGTTATAAAACCGCTTATTGACTGTGGAGCGCTTTCGTTTTTAGGGCTTGACACCTGCCCCGACTTCGAAAAAATTTCAAAGCATAAAAACAGCCCACTTTTATGCCTTTATCTTTTGTTCCAGGGCAATATTAAAACCGATTTAAAGCTTTCAAATATTGAAAAAGATTTTATAAACGGCATTAACCGACTTAAAGAAATGCCCTCTCCAAAAACAAAAGCCGACATTAAGCGCTGTCTTGCCGCAACAAACGAAACCATCACCCGCCAATTTTTAACGCTTTTGGATATTTCGTGTGAAGAACTTGATGAAATTTTACAAAACCGCGAGCCATATCTTATAGGTCACCTTAAAATTACAGGCAACGACCTTTTAAGTTTGGGATATAAGGGTGAAGGGGTTGGCGAAATTTTAAAAACACTTCAAAACGAGGTAATTGAAAACCCCACCCAAAACACAAAAGCAAGACTTTTAAATCTAATCACCAAATAAATTTAAGTGCCATATATTATAGTGTATGGCACTTTATTTTTTTAGCGGGTGATTTGATGAAACGAATTTTAATTGTGGGCGGAGACAGACGGCTTAAAATTGTTAAAAACCATTTTGAAAAGGAAAATTTTTATGTCGATACGCTTGGACTTTTTCCCGATGACCGTGCGGATATTGAAAAAAGCGATGTGATAGTTTTTCCTGTACCCACCACAAAGGACAGTCAAACCGTTTTTTGCCCACTTACCAACCGAAAAATTTATTTAAACGATATTGAAGCGCAAATTAAAAACCAGCTTGTTTTATGCTGTAATTATAAATTTTTGGGTAAAAATTTTATCGACTACAACACCCTTGACAGCTTTTCACTGCTAAATGCCGTGCCCACAGCCGAGGGCGCTATTGAAATTGCCATTCGCGAAACCGATTACACCCTTTGGCAAAGCAAGGTGTTGGTTATTGGCTATGGCAGGGTTGGTAAAATTATGGCCGACCGCCTTAAAGCGCTTGGTGCCGATGTTACCGTAAGCGCCCGAAAACCCAAGGATTTTGCAACCCTTTCGGCTTTAGGTTTTAAATACATAAATACCGAAAAGCTGGGGGATATGTACCTTGACTTTAATATAATTTTTAACACGGTTGATTTTCCCGTTTTGTCAGACAAAACCCTTGAAAACTGCCCCGCTGATTTACTGATTGACCTTTCAAGCAAGGGCGGTTTTGATTTAAGCTATGCCACCACACTTGGCTTTAAGGCCTTTAAGCCGGGCGGTATACCGGGGGTTACCGCACCCGAAACCGCAGGCAAGATTTTAGCAAAAACATTGACGGAAATTATTAAACACCACAACTGATTGGAGAAATTTTATGGAAAATATAACTTTGGGGTATGCTTTCACCGGCTCGTTTTGTACCCTTAAAGCTTCTCTTTCAGCTTTAGAGACACTTTCAAAACTGCCGATTAAAATAAAACCCATTATGTCGGAAATGGTTTATAACACCGACACCCGTTTTTTCAAAGCCCAAGACCTGATAGAAAAGGTTGAAGCCCTGTGCGGTGAAAAGGTTATACACGACATTGTCGGTGCCGAGCCGATAGGCCCCAAAAACCTTTTAGACATTTTGGTGGTTGCCCCTGTTACAGGCAACACACTTTCAAAGCACGCAATGGGCATTACCGATACCGCTGTCACGATGGCAATTAAAGCCCACCTTCGCAACAACAAGCCCGTGGTTTTAGGTGTTGCCACCAACGATGCCTTGGGCGGCAGTGCCAAAAACATTGGGCTTTTACACAACACCAAAAACATCTTCTTTGTGCCCTATCGCCAAGATGATGCAAAAAACAAAAATAACTCAATGATATGTGACTTTTCACTTATACCCGAGACTGTTGAAGCGGCACTTTTGGGCAAGCAAATCGAGCCCGTAATTATTTGACAAATGCATCCTTTTAATATATAATGTAAAACACATTATTGTTAAAAGGATGTTTTCATTTGGGTATTTTTGAACTCTTTATCCTGGCCGTCGGTCTTTCGATGGATGCCTTTGCTGTTGCAATTTGCAAGGGGCTTGCCACAAGACAGCTAAAACCCCGCCATATGCTTATAACAGGTGCGTGGTTTGGCGGCTTTCAGGCACTTATGCCGCTTGTCGGTTATTTTTTGGGCACCGCTTTTGCAAAATATGTTACCGCCATTGACCACTATATAGCACTTGTTTTGCTGTGCGGTATCGGTTTTAATATGATTAAAGAATCATTTGAAAAGGAAGAAGCCGAAGAAGACTGCGGCTGTGACAGCTATGGCTTTAAAAAAATGCTTGTAATGGCGGTTGCCACCAGCATTGACGCCTTGGCGGCAGGCATTTCACTTGCGATGGATTTAAAGGGCAACCATACATATGCATTTATTGCGGTAGCGTTTATAGGTATAATCACCTTTACCCTGTCGGCAATGGGTGTTAAAATCGGCAACATTTACGGCGCTAAATTTAAGTCCAAGGCCGAATTTGCCGGCGGTTTAATTCTAATCTTGCTTGGTGTTAAAATTTTGCTCGAGCATTTAGGTGTAATAAATTTTTAAATTAAAAAGCACTTGCATAAAGCAAGTGCTTTCTTTTTATTTTTGTTGCTTGGACGGGCAGTTCATACCGCACGCCCCACAATTTCCACCACAAGAACAACCGCCCTTGCCTGATTTTTTCTTTTTAATTTCGTTTACAATTATTGCCACAAAGATTATTGCGACAATACTGCCAACAATTATTGTAGGCCACATAAAATCACCTTAAATTTTTATTTGGTCTTAAAAGCATATAGACCATAAACGCCAAAACACCTGTTGCCGCTATCGTACCGATTATTGTGCCTTGACCGATAAACAAAAGCCCAAATTGGTAAACCATAAGCGAAATTGCATAGGCAAAGGCGCACATATATAAAATTGTGCCAACCGACCAACGCCAGTTATTCATTTCACGCTTAATTGCGCCCATTGCAGCAAAGCAGGGTGCACACAAAAGGTTAAATATCATAAATGATATACCTGCAAGACCGCTGCCGCCGAAAAATTCCTGCGCGATTACGGCATACATTTGGTTGTTGCCCTCTATTGCCAAATCGGCATTTGCCATTGAAGAAAGTGTACCAAAGGTGCCAACCACCTGTTCCTTTGCCATAAGACCGAGAAGCGTTGCAACCGATGCCTGCCAGTTGCCGAAGCCGAGTGGCTTAAACAACCACGCTATAAGCGAGCCAATATCCTTAAGCACCGAGCTACCACCATTTTGTGCGGTAATAAAATGCACACCGCCCTCAAACGACAGGGTGTTCAAAAACCAAATTATAATGTTTGCCGCAACAATAACTGTGCCCGCGCGCTTAATAAACGACCAGCCACGCTCCCAGGTTGCTCTGAATGTATTTGCAAAAACAGGTGCATGGTATGAGGGTAATTCCATAACAAAGGGTGCGGGATTGCCCGCAAAAAGCTTTGTTTTTTTAAGCATTAAGCCGGTCACAACAACGGCACTTATACCCACAAAATACGCAAGCAAGGCAACCCAAGCGCTGCCGCCAAACAATGCCCCCGCTATCATACCAACAATAGGCATTTTGGCACCGCAAGGTATAAAGCCGGTTGTCATTATAGTCATTTTACGGTCACGGTCCTGTTCGATAGTGCGGGAAGCCATAATACCGGGTACACCGCAGCCCGTTGCAACAAGCATTGGTATAAACGATTTACCCGAAAGACCGAATTTTCTAAATAGCTTATCCATTATAAAGGCAACGCGGGACATATAACCGCAGTCTTCTAAAAGAGAAAGCATTAAAAACAGTATCAGCATTTGCGGAACAAAGCCAAGCACCGCACCGGTACCGCCGACGATACCGTCAGCAATTAAGCTTACAAGCCAAGAAGCCACATTCCAATTTGTAAGGGTATCGCTAACAAAAGGAATTATCCACTCGCCAAAAAGGGTGTCATTCATAAAGCCGACCGTCCAGTTGCCGATTGAGCCGATTGATATGTAATAAACAAGCAACATAATAATCGCAAAAATCGGAAGTGCTAAAAATCGGTTTGTGACAATGCGGTCAATTTTATCCGATGCACTTAAACGGTTGATTGGCTTTTTCTTATAACAGCCCTGCAAAATTCTTGCAATATATTCATATCTTTCATTTGCAATTATGCTTTCGCTGTCATCATCCATAATGCTTTCAACCGCTTTAATATCTTCTTCAATATGGTCTAAAACCTTTTTAGAAAGCTTTAATGACTTTAAAACATTTTTATCGCGTTCAAAAATTTTAACGGCATACCAACGCTGCTTTTCATCATCCATTTGGTGCACCGCCGCCTCTTCAATATGGGCAAGGGCGTGCTCAACATCACCGCAAAAGATATGACTTGGTGTTTTTTTAGGGGCGGCTGCCACCTTGATTACTTCATCAATCGCTTCATCAATGCCACTGCCCCTAAGCGCTGAAATTTCTACAATTTTGCAGCCAATTCTGCGACTTAGTTCAGCGGTGTCAATTTTTTCACCGCTTTTTCGCAAAACATCTATCATATTTATGGCAATAACAACAGGTATACCAAGCTCGATAAGTTGGGTGGTGAGGTACAAATTACGCTCTAAATTAGTGCCGTCAACAATGTTTAAAATAACATCGGGGCGCTCATCCACCATATAATTTCGGGCCACCACTTCCTCCAAGGTATAGGGAGAAAGTGAATAAATACCCGGAAGGTCAGTAACGATTATATCGCCGTTATTTTTAAGCTTGCCTTCCTTTTTTTCAACCGTAACCCCCGGCCAGTTACCAACATATTGGTTAGAACCGGTAAGCAAATTAAAAAGTGTGGTTTTACCACTGTTTGGGTTGCCCGCAAGGGCGATTTTTATACTCATATTTTTTCCTTTCAAATGCGGTTAGCCAATGCTAACTCGTAGACAAAAAATAAATTACTCTATCTCAATTATTTCAGCATCGGCCTTGCGGAGTGACAATTCATAACCCCTGACTGCCAATTCCATTGGGTCACCAAGTGGGGCTACCTTTCTCACAAAGATTTCAACACCCTTTGTAATGCCCATATCCATTATGCGACGCCTTACAGCACCTTCGCCGTGAACTTTTACAACTTTTGCAGTTTTGCCGACCTTAAGGTCCTTCAAAGTTTTCATTTGAAACCTCCCAAAAAGTTAAGTTAGCCATTGCTAACCGAAAATTATTATACCATAATTTTCTTATTTGTCAAGAAAAAAATTAAGGAGATATTTCGTGCCGAAATATCTCCTTAAAATTATATTATACTAATGATTTTTTATGTGCATTTTTGCGAATAATTTGTGCAACTAAAACCAAACCAACAAGACCTAAACCAATAACATCGGTAACTAAGCCGGGGTAAATAAGCAACAAACCACCCGCCGCAGAAATAATGCGTTCATACCATTTCATATTGGTAATCATATATCCTTCGAGCGCGGCCGAAACGCCAAACATACCGATGATTGCCGAAATGCAAATAAGTACAACTTCATGCCAAACTGTATTGATAAACAACATTTCGGGGCTGAGCGCAAATACATAAGGCACGATAAATGCGCCTATGGCAAGTTTGGTTGCGGTAAAGGCCGTCTTCATCGGGTTTGCTTGTGCAATTGCCGCACCCGCATAAGCCGCCAAAGCAACAGGGGGTGTTAAGTCGGCAACAATGCCAAAATAGAACACGAAGAAGTGAGCCGCAAGCATTGGAATGCCCATTTCAATAAGAATTGGGGCGCAAGTAGCCGCCATAATGCAGTAATTTGCAGTAGTAGGCACACCCATACCCAAAACAATACAGGCAAGCATTGTAAGGAACAACGCAATAATTTTTTGACCGCCTGCTAAACTAACTATTCCGTTCATAAGGTCTTGTGCAAGACCTGTTGAAGTAATAACACCCGCAATGATACCTGCCACACCGCAAGCAACCGCAACGGTAATCATACCCTGTCCGCCCGCTGCTAAAGCTTCGAAAATACGCTTTGGTGTGATGCGGTTTTCTTTGTTGAAAAGACCAACCACAATAGCCGCAATAATCGCAATAGCCGCAGCATAAGCAATTGAACGTGAGCCAGAGCTTACAAGAGCAATAAGAATTATAAGCGGAAGCAATAAATAAGACTGTTTTAAAAGTGGCAAAAATCTTGGTAATTCTTCTTTTGTAAGGCCGCGAAGACCTTCTTTCTTTGCTTCAAGGTGAACAGTAATAAACACGCCCAAGAAGTAAAGAGCAGCAGGCAAAATCGCACGCACAACTATATTACTGTAAGGAACACCAATGTTTTCAGCCATTAAGAAAGCGGCTGCACCCATAATTGGGGGCATAATTTGTCCGCCTGTGGAAGCGGCAGCTTCTGCAGCGGCTGCAAATTCGGGCTTATAACCGGTCTTCTTCATAAGCGGAATTGTAACTGAACCCGAACCAACAGTGTTAGCAACCGACGAGCCCGAAACCATACCTTCCATGGCAGAAGCAACAACAGCAACCTTTGCGGGACCGCCCGAGAAACCACCAACAACAGAATTGGAAATTTTAATAAAGAAATCGGCAATGCCTGTTCTTTCAAGAAAAGCACCAAAAATTATGAAAATTGCAATATATTTAGAGCATGTATCAATAGGTGTTGAAAGCACGCCCGATGCAGTTTTAAAGAAAACATCGCCAAACAAACGGGTAACTCTTCTCATAAAATCGGGGTTGGTATAAGCAAATATAAGCGCATAAGCCATAAACGCAACCGCAACCACAATAATCGGAATACCTACACAACGGCGGCAAAGTTCCAAAAGACAAAGCACACCAATTATTGCAATAATTATTTGATAATCTTCAAACTTGGTGCCTTGCTGAATAATTTTTTCAGCATAAACCACCATATAGAAAAATGTGCCCGAGCCCACAAGCATTAAAACAATGTCATACCACGGGATATAATTTACTCTTTGAGTTCCCTTTTGGGCGGGGAAAACCAAAAATCCAATAAAAACAATTGCACCAACAAAGCTTGCAAGACGAACTAAATCAAGCCAGGTTGCAAAAAATGTAACATAAATACAAAACAAAGAAAAAACTGCCAAAAGTGAATTTACAATAACCTTTGGCACGCCTTCCCACACGCGTGTGTTGGATTCTCTGTCATACTTTTTCATTACGGCTTCAACATCCATTGGGCCTTCGGCCGCAACTGTTTTCTTCTTAAATAAAGCCAACTAAAATCCTACCCTTCATAAACACACTAAAATAGCTGCGACGGTAAAGCCGCAGCTATTACATTGTTTAAAATTAACCGCTGTTAATTATTTGGTTGTTACTTCAATATTTTTTTCTTTAAAGTATTTTGCAGCACCTGCATGGAAAGGAACAGTAAGACCTTCGGTAGCATTTTCAAGACTTAATTCTGCACCCTTTGCGTGTTCCTTTGTAATAGCATCGATATTGTCAAAGATTGCCTTTGTTAAATTATAAACATCATCTTCGGTAGCATCAGCAGTTACAATAAGTGTTGCTTTTACGGTAACTGTTGTAACATCGGCATCTTGATTAGCATAAG
Source organism: Clostridia bacterium (assembly GCA_017549565.1). GTDB lineage: Bacteria > Bacillota > Clostridia > Oscillospirales > Acutalibacteraceae > UBA737. Next base: position 15,335 of record JAFYUI010000023.1, on the reverse strand, counting down.
TTTTTGCAGGGATTTTGTAAACTGAATAGAAGGTGTTGTCCTTCATAAGTTTTTCAGCAATTGCGCCATCAATAGGAACAATGCGAGCTTTGTTATTGGTCATGCAAAGTTCGGTAATAGCGGGTGTAGGAGCACCTGCAACAACGAACGCAGCATCAATTTTACCGTCTTTAAGTGAGTCAGCACTTTGACCGAAGTCTTGATATTGTGCTTTAATGTCACTTTCAGAAAGGCCGGCAGCTGATAAAACATCGATAGCGTTAAAGTAAACGCCCGAACCGGGAGCGCCGATAGAAACCTTTTTGCCCTTTAAGTCAGCAACGGTTTTGATGTTGGGGTTGGTGGTAACAAGTTGAACTGCTTCTGCATAAAGACCTGCAACTGTGCGGAAGGTTTCAACCTTGCCTTCTTCTTCGAAAGAACGAGTACCTGTATAAGCATAATGCATAACGTCAGACTGAACAGTACCTAACTGATAGTCGCCGATATCAATACCTTGAATGTTTGCTTTTGAACCGCCGGTAGAAACAGCAGTAACAGCAATACCTGCGTTATCTTTCATATATCTTGAAAGAATGCCGCCATAAGCGTAATATGTGCCTTGTGGACCACCTGTGCCCATTGCCATTTTGCTTGCACCCTTATTTTCAGTGGCACCGCCGCAAGCAACCATTGAGAAAACTAAAATTATAGCCAATACTGCGAGTAAAATCTTTTTCATTTTCTTTGCCTCCATTATAATTGTATACAAGTATAATAGTATAATTTACCACATTTGTCAAGGTTTTTTTGCAATTTAAAACAAAAACAGCACCCTTTTAACCAAGGGTGCTGTAGCTTTTATTATGTTTATCTGAATTTTGGCAAATATGGTGCAGGGTTAACTGCAACGCCATTTTTAAGTATTTCAAAATGCAAATGGTCACCTGTTGAACGGCCTGTATTACCCATTGTTGCAATTTGCTGGCCTTGGGCTACTGTTTGTCCAACCTTTACACAAAGTGCATTACAATGTGCATAACGGGTTTTGAAGCCGTCGCCGTGGTCGATTTCAACCAAATATCCATAATTGCCACGATATCCGGCGCAAGTAACAACACCACCCTTTGCGGCAAATAAAGCTGTACCCCTGTGGCCTGCAAAGTCTATTGCCTTGTGGTTGCGTCCGTCACCCCAATATGCAGAAACATAAACATAGGTTTTAAGGGGCATAATAAAGCCCTTAGAAGCAGCTTCGGCTTTTTCGGTGGCAGATGCCATATTTATAGCGGTACCCTTTACAACAACCTGTGTAACGGGCTGAACCAAAACCTCGTTTTTAAGGGTTTCGCGTGAAGCTTCGGCGCCGTTTACAGTTTCAACCAATTCGGTTTTAGCGGCACGACCTTCAACGCCCTTGGTAGTAACCTTTGAATAACCCACATATTGTGAGCTGGTGTTTACAACCTTTGTTGAGAAAGCAATAGGAGCTTCAAAGGAAACCTTTGAAACGGTTTTAACCTTTAAATTTGAAATGATGTTTTTAACATTTTCTTCACTATCCACACGGGGTGTGTAAGAATATGCCTTTTCGATTTTGATTTCATCAATAAATTCGGCTGAATTTTCGGCACCTTCAATATAATAACGGCAACGAGCATCTTCCAGCATTTTTTCAGCATTTTGTGCCTTAATAAATGCCATTGGCTTGCCGTTTACATATAAAATGCTTGTTTCGGTAATTTCATCGGTGTTTTCAGCAATAGCATTTGCAAGCTGCTTTTCACCCAAAAAGTTTTCCTTTAAAGCAAAGGTAAGACGGAAGGAAGCATCGTCAATATTATTTATAACCTTTTGATGCTCGGTGTTTTCAATAATATAATCCTTAGCGTCTGCAAAAACAGCGGTGTCTTCAACCACACCAATGTTTTGACCGTTATAAATAACGCTGAAGCCGAAAGTAATTCCACAAGTAACAAAGCTTATAACAAAGCTTAAAGTCATAACTAATGCAAAGCAGGTGATTTTTACTAACACTTTATTGTTCTTAATTAAATTTTGCGCTTTTGTGAGTAGTTTATCGCAAAGTTTGTTAAAAATAAAAGTCAGCACCTTTCTTAAAAAATTACAATTTGTAACATTTACAAGAGCAATTATAACAAAAAGGTTACAAAATTGCAACCTTTTTTTAATATTTTTGCAACTTTCTTAAAAATTATTACAAAAAAACCAAGGCAAACAACCGTTTTACCTTGGTTTTAGTGCGATTTAACATATATTTATATAATGTATATATTAAAACATTGAAATTTGATTAGTTTCGGGTAAATCCTTAAAGGCACCCAAATCGCTTAAATTTTGAATAATTGTTTTAGAAACACCCGCTTCTAACTGAAAATCTTCCTTTGAAATATAGTTGCCCGCCTGCGCAGCTTCATAAATTGCATAGGCCGCCTTTTCGCCAACACCCGAAAGTGCGCCAAACGGCAAACGCATTTTGCCATTTTCGGGCACATATTTCATAGCGTGTGACTTGCTTATATCAATTGGCAATATTTCAAGCCCGCGGGAGAACATTTCATTAAAAATAAGCATATTTTCATAAACATCAAGCTCTTTTTGGGTGGCGTCTTTTCCTTTTGCCTTAATATCACGAAGATAACGGCGCACCGCTTCCTTGCCACCCATAAGGGTTGGAACATCAACATCTTCGGGGCGGGCGGTGAAATATGCACAGTAAAATTCAAGCGGATAGTAAACCTTGTACCACGCAAGTCTGAGAGCACCGATAACATAAGCCGCCGCGTGTGCTTTGGGGAACATATACTTAATTTTACGGCAAGAGTCAATATACCATTCGGGCACATTTACCTTGCGCATATCATCAGCCATTTCATCCCAAACTTCTTTGGGAACTGCACCCTTTGCAATAAGACCCTTACGCACGGTTTCGGTAATTTTAAAGGCGCGCCCCTCTTCCATACCCTGATGTATTAAATACACCATAATATTGTCACGGGTACCGATAACCTCCGAAATGGTGCAGGTGCCGTTGTCGATTAAGTCCTTGGCGTTGCCAAGATAAACATCAGTACCATGGGAAAGACCTGAAATTTGAAGTAAATCGGCAAAGTTTTTAGGTTTACAGTCTTCAAGCATACCACGAACAAAGGATGTACCAAATTCGGGGATACAATAAGTACCTGTATTTGAATCGATTTCTTCGGGTGTGACGCCAAGCGCCTCGGTCGAAGTAAACAAGCTGTAAATCTTGGGGTCGCTCATTGAAACATCGGCAACAGGTATGCCGGTGTATTCCTCTAAATACTTATATGTAGTAGGAACAACATGACCAAGTTCGTCAAGCTTTAAAATTGTATCGTGAATCGAATGGAAGTCGAAGTGGGTTGTGGTAACCCCTGCTTCGGGCTTGTTTGCGGGGTATTGAATGGGGCAAAAATCGTAAATTGTTTCGTTTCTTGGCACAACAATCATACCCGCAGGGTGCTGACCTGTTGTCGCCTTGATTTTGCTTTTTTCAAGTTTCTTTGCCAAACGGTCAAGTTCAGCATTTGAAAGGGTGATACCCTTCTTTTCGGCATACGCCTTTGCAAAACCATAGGCGGTTTTTTCGGCGATGGTTGAAATTGTACCCGCTTTAAACACATTTTCGCTGCCAAAAAGCTCTTCGGTATAGCGTTGTACCTCGGTTTGAAATTCGTCCGAGAAGTTAAGGTCAATATCAGGCACCTTATCACCCTTAAAGCCCAAAAAGGTTTCAAACGGAATGTCGTGACCGTCGCGAACTAACATTTTATCACAGTGTGGGCATTTCTTTTCGGGCAAATCAAAGCCCGAGCCAACCTCGCCCTTTAAGAAAAATTCGCTATATTGACATTCGGGGCAAACATAGTGCGGTGGTAGGGGGTTAACCTCTGAAATGCCTGCCATTGTGGCAACAAAGGATGAGCCAACCGAACCACGCGATCCCACAAGATAGCCGTTTTCTTCGCTGAACGCCACCAGCTTTTGCGCCGAAATATACATTATGGAAAAGCCGTTGGAAATAATTGCGTTAAGCTCTTTTTCAAGGCGTTTTACAACAACCTCGGGCACAACCTCGCCATATTTTTTGCGGGCGTTTGCCCAACAAATTTCACGAAGCATATCATCCGACCCCTCGATTACAGGGGGGTGGCTTTCTTCGGGAACGGGGATAATATCATCACTTACCATTTCAGCGATTTTGTTTGGATTTTCCACAACAAATTCATACGCTCTGTCGCCGAAATATGAGAAATCGTCAAGCATTTCCCCAGTGGTTTTAAGATAAAGCGGTGCTTGGTGGTCGAAATCGTCATAATTTTGACCCGCAAGTAAAATTTTACGGATGATTTCATCACTCTTTTTAAGGAAGTGTACATCCCCTGTTGCGACAACAGGTTTATGAAGCTCGTCCGCAATTTCAACAACCTTGCGGTTGTATGCTTTAAGCATTTCAACGCTTGTTACATGGCGGTAAGGGTTAGGGATAACCTCGCCCTTTTTATTCTTTTCATCCGGCTCGGTCGATTTTCTAACCATAAAGTCGTTATTGCCAAGCGGTTGAATTTCAAGATAGTCATAATAGCTTGCAATTCTTAAAAGCTCTTCGTGGGGCTTACCCTCAAAAATCGCCTGATAAAGCTCGCCCGCTTCACAGGCCGAGCCGATAATAAGTCCCTCACGCAGCTCATCTAATTTACTGCGAAGGGTTAGCGGTCTGCCTTTAAAATTGTTTATATGTGCATCCGACACAAGCTTGTAAAGATTTTTAAGGCCAACCATATTTTTAACCAAAATGATTTGGTGATAGCGTCTAATTTGTTTAGGTGCAAGATTTGTTATATCGTTGTTTATGTCATCAACGAAATATCCCTCGACACCGTAAATAACCTTAAAATCGCCACCCGCTTTTCGAATTTTCTTAACCGCACCTGCGGCAGCGGGGTATGCCTGTACAACACCGTGGTCGGTAATGGCAATTGCCTTGTGCCCCCATTTATACGCTTGTTCAATAAGCGCTTCGGCAGGGCAAACGGCATCCTTGTCCGACATATTGGTGTGGCAATGAAGCTCGATTCTTTTTTCACCCTCGTATTCATCCATTTCAAAATAGGGCTGCAAAAGTGCCATTGCGGTTGGCTTTATAATATGCTCTTTTTTATAATTATCAAATTCATAACTACCGTTTATAAGGATGAAATTACCGTTTTTAAGGTTTTTGATATCATCCATTTTATTTATATCAATAAAAAGCGATGCACTGATAGAATTTGTATAGTCCGAAACGGCAAAATTGACAATATTCATTTCACCGCGGCGGGTGTTGATTTTGCGTGTTTCAAGGCCAAAAACCTCACCCCAACAGGAAACCATTGTATCATCGGGGGTGACATCAATCATTCTTTTTACATTGTTATCAATTCTTCTGCCATAAAAAAGCTTGGGGTTATCAAGATAAACTACGCCGTTTTCGGGCTTTTCTTTTCTTGCTTCAAACTTAATTTGCGGTTTTTCATCGGCTTTTTTGGGCTGTGGCTTTGGTGCGGCGCTACCTGTCGGCTTTGGCGCTTCAATTTCAACATCATTAAGCTGTCCGTCAAATTTAACCGAAAACTTTTTGCCAAAACGACTGCCACAAATATTTAAAAACATTTTTTCAAAGTCGCTGTTTTTAATTTTCTCAAAACCGCCGTGCTTTAAGGTTATGGTTATTTCATCACCGTTTATACCATAATCGGCACCGTTAAAATATCCGTTTAAAACCGCACTTTTTTGCCTTATTTCGTTTATTATATCTTCACAAGCGGCAACACAAAATGCATCTGCCGAAAAGCAGATGTCAATTTCGCATTTTGTAAGCTTTAAATAGGTTTTAAGGGTGTTTGAAATTTCCCCCAAAACCGACCGTTTTATGTATTTATCAGAATTTAAAGAAACCAAAAGTGTTCTGCTTTCAATATCAAGGTTGCATTTTGACATAACAGCGGCCAACAAATCGCTTTTTATATCGTCACCAAAATATTCGCCAAACACATCCAAAAACAAAGGGGTAGCCAATTTTAAATCTCCTTACATTTTTTCAATTTCCTCAATAAGTGCATCCAAAAGCTGCTCTTCGGGCAATTTGGCAATAATTTCGCCCTTTTTGAAAAGCACACCGCAGCCCTTACCGCCGGCAATGCCAATATCCGCCGCCGATGCTTCACCCGGGCCGTTTACCACGCAGCCCATTATAGCAACGGTAAGGTTTTTATTAACATTTGCAAGCCGTTTTTCGGCATCCGCCGCAATTTTTATTAAATCAATTTGTGTTCTGCCACAGGTGGGACAAGAAACAAGCTTTATTCCGTCATTTCTAATACCTATCGCCTTTAACAGCTTAATGCCCGCTTCTACCTCTTTTACAGGGTCATCGGTCAAAGAAATTCGAAGGGTGTTACCTATGCCACGAAGAAGCAAACCGCCAATACCCGCCGCCGATTTTATAACACCCATATTTTCAGTACCCGCTTCGGTCACACCAAGGTGCAAGGGGTATGGGCATTTTTCTGCCGCCAATTCGTATGCTTTATACATTTTAAAGGTGTCGGATGATTTTAAAGACAAGACAATATCATTAAAATCAAACTTTTCTAAAAGTGAAATGTGGTAAAGACCGCTTTCCACCATTGCTTCGGGGGTTACACCGCCGTATTTTGCCAAAATTTCCTTTTCAAGCGAGCCGGAATTTACTCCAATTCTAATCGGCACGCCCGCTTGTTTACAAGCATCGGCAACCGCTTTAACACGGCTGTCGTCACCGATATTACCCGGGTTTATACGCACCTTGTCAACCCCTGCGGCAACACTTTCAATAGCCAAGCGATAATCAAAATGTATATCTGCAACAAGGGGGATTTTAATTTCTTTTTTAAGTGCTTCAACAGTTTTTAATGCTTCCGTATCGGGCACGGTCACACGCACAATGTCGCAGCCCGCTTTTTCTAAACGAAGCGCCTGTTCAACATTACCCTTAATGTCATGGGCTTCGGCGCAAAGCATTGACTGAACACTTATTGGCGCACCGCCACCGATAAAAATATCGCCAACTGCAACCTTTTTAGTAATATCATTTGTAAACATTTTCATCATCCTAATTAAAACAGTCCAATAATATCCTTAAATGTAACCAGCAGCATTATGCCGATTAAAACCATAAAACCAACTGTGTGAATAACGTTTTCATATTTTTCGGGCACTTTTCTTTTAAAAATCATTTCAAACAAAATGAAAACTAAACGTCCACCGTCAAGTGCGGGTAGGGGTAAAAGATTAAATATGCCCAAATTAACTGTGATTAGCGCCATCATTGGCAATAAGTCCATAAAGTTTTGTCTTGCCGCATCGGCAATGGTAACCGTCATACCGACAGGGCCCGAAATTGCACTGATGCCGTATTTGCCCGAAAGCAAATCTAAAAGACTGCGCCAAATTATAACACAGTATGAGGTGGTGGTTGAAAAGGTTTGCTTTATAAAATTCAGGGGTGTTTTCTTAATGCCGTAAACCTTAAAATCCCATTTTATATAGGATATACCTTCCATTTCGTCGGTTTCAAATTTTACATTTTCAAGCTCTACCTTTTTACCGTCACGCAAAACCTTAATATCAAGGGTGCCGTCCTCTACATTTGTAAAGGCATAGTTCATATCGTAAATGCCAAAAATTCTTCTGCCGTCAATTTCAATAATTTTATCATCCACCATAAGTCCGCTTTGATGGGATAAGGCATTTTCGCTGAATTCGGCAATGGTGGTGGAGCCAAACATTTTTTGAGGTGCTAAAATTATTGCAACAATAATGAGCCCCAAAATTAAGTTGAAGACCGCACCCATTATAACAATTAAAAACCGTCTCCAAGCCGCTTTGTTACAAAACGCACGGCTGTCATCGCTGTTTTCATCCTCGCCCACCATCGCGCAATAGCCGCCAAGAGGCACAAGGTTAAATGAATATTTGGTTTCTTCACCCTGAAAACCGAAAAGGCGCGGGCCAAAGCCAACAGCAAATTCGTTAACCTTTACACCCAAAAGCTTTGCGGCAAGGAAGTGGCCGAATTCGTGAATAACTATTAAAATTAAAAAAAGTGAAATCGCCGCAACAAAGGGCCAAAATATATTCAAGCCTGTCACTATGCGGGGCCAAACTGCGCCCCAAATTTCTGAAATAGTAATATCTATCACCTAAATGTAAGAATTTACCGCAGCGCGACTTAATTTGTCGCACTCTAAAACATCCTCTAAACCAAAGTCCTTAATATTATTAACCGAATATGCCGCTTTTTCAACCAATTCGGCAATTTGTAAAAATTTAATTTTACCCTCTAAAAACAGTCTTACCGCTTCCTCGTTTGCGCCATTTACGGCAGTTGGGCGAAGTCCGCCCTCGTTTATTGCCTTTATGCAAAGGGGTAAGCAGCGGAAGGTTTCGGTATCGGGCTTTTGGAAGGTTAGAGTGCCAATATCCGAAAGAGATAGCTTTTCAAAGGCATAATTACTTCTTTCGGGATAGGTTAAAGCATATTGTATAGGAAGTCGCATATCGGGTGTGCCGAGTTGACCTATAACCGCACCGTCAGAAAGCTCAACCGCAGAATGTAAAATGCTTTGGCGGTGAACTAAAACCTCAATATCATCCGCCGAAATATCAAAAAGATGCACCGCTTCGATAACTTCAAGCCCCTTGTTCATAAGGGTTGCCGAATCGATAGTAATTTTAGCGCCCATTGACCAATTGGGGTGGGCAAGCGCCTCTTTTACCGTTACATTTTCAAGGTCTTTACGGGTTTTACCAAAAAATGGGCCACCCGATGCGGTAAGCAAAATCTTTTTAAGCGATTTTTCAGGCGCGCCTTGAAGCGACTGAAAAATTGCCGAATGCTCACTGTCGACAGGTAAAATTTTAACGCCCTTTTCCTTGGCGGTTTTTTTAACAATGTCGCCGCCTGTAACCAAGGTTTCTTTGTTGGCAAGGGCAATGTCGTGACCGCTTTCAATGGCCGCAAGTGTTGGGCGAAGCCCCGCAATACCAACAATAGAATTAAGCACTATATCAGCATCCATTTGGGCAATTTCGCAAACACCATCTTGACCCGATAAAACCTTTATGTCAGTGTCTTTTAATTTTATTTTAAGTTCTTCGGCTTTTTGGGTGTTGAAAACCGCAACGGCTTTTACCTTAAATTCTCTTGCCTGTTTTTCAAGAAGCTCAATATTTCCGCCCGCTGCCAAAGCAACAACGGTGTATCCGTCGCGGCGGCAAACCTCAAGCGCCTGTGTGCCGATAGACCCTGTCGAGCCCAAAATAATAAGCTTTTTCATTATAACACCCCAAGACTAATTAAAATTAAATAAATGGGTGAAATAAGCAAAATACTGTCAACACGGTCAAGCACACCGCCGTGACCTGGGATTAAACTGCCGTAATCTTTAAGGCCTACCGAACGCTTAATGGTGGAAGCGAACAAGTCACCAAGCATACCAACAATGCAAAGGGGCAGGGTTAAAACAAGGCAAGGTATTAACTTTTCGGTCATACCGAAAGCAAAGCTGAATATAAACGAAAACAACACGCTTGTTAAAATACCGCCAACGGCACCCTCAACTGTCTTTTTAGGGCTGATTTCAGGGCACAATTTATGCTTACCAATGGTAACGCCCACAAAATAAGCACCCATATCACAAAGGGAAGAAAAGTTAAGCATCATCAGTAAATAATATATTCCCTTTGATGTTGAAATAGGACTTATTTCAAAGCCATAAGCCGCGCCAAAGTTTGCAATTTTTTCTAAACTGCCGAAAGCGTAAGCCATAATAAATGGCATAACGCAAAGTGACAAAATTGCCGCAAGGTCAAATTCCTTATGCTTTTTTAATATTACAAAAACTGCAATTAAAACATAAACCACAGTTATGTGATAAGTTGTGATGGTGTAGTCACCAATTTTAAAGCCACCGAGCGCAAAGTTTACAACGCCGACTGCGGTGTAAAGCATTGAAACAATTATTGCGGTTTTGCTTTTAATTTTTGCAACATTGTGCACAAGCTCATAGGTTGCAAGTGGGGCAATAAGGGCGATAAAAACCGTAATGATAATTGGGTTTATGGTGTAGCCAAGTGCCAAAACCGAAAGCACAATTACCGCCATTATAAGACCGGATATGATTCGTGTTTTCATTTTTTAAATTCCTCCAAAACGGCGGTTTCGTTTGTTAAAATCCGCTATTGCTTTTTCTAAATGCTTTTCGGTAAAGTCGGGCCACAAAATGTCAGAATACCAAAATTCAGAATAAGCCGACTGCCAAATAAGATAATTTGAAATGCGGTATTCACCGCTTGGGCGAATTATAAAATCAGGGTCGGGGCAGTCACAGGTGTAAAGCATATCTGAAATTAACTGCTCGTTAATTTCATCCGCCTTTATACCGCTATCCACAATTTTTTGCGCCGCTTTTACAATTTCATCCCGTCCGCCATAGTTTATTGCAATGTACAAAGTAAGACCTGTGGCGTTTTTAGAATCGTTTTCGTTTTTCGCCATAAGCTCTTTAATATCGTCCGCCAAAGGTGTACGGTCGCCAATAAAACGCACGCGAATGTTTTCATCCTTAAAATTTTCGGCATCCTTTAAATAGTCACGAAGCAGGTTCATAATACCTTCTACCTCGTCGGCAGGTCTTTTCCAATTTTCCGTGGAAAAGGCATAAACCGTTAAATATTTAAGACCAATTTTGTTGCAATATCTCGCAATGTTTTTAAAGGTTTTTGCCCCCGCAATGTGACCTGCGGTGCGGGGAAGCCCCTTTTTCTTTGCCCAACGGCCGTTACCGTCCATAATAATTGCAATATGCTGTGGCAAAATGCGGTTTTCGTTCTTTTTAAGCATTTTATAATCACCTTACCCTTTGGGCTGTGTCTAAAAAGCGGTCCCATATAGAGACCGCAGTTTATAAAAAATTAAATTTCTAAAATTTCCTTTTCCTTATCGCTTGACATACTGTCAATTTCCTTGCAGTATTTGTCGGTAAGGTTTTGAATTTTCTTTTCGCCGTTTGCTTCGTCATCCTCGGTAATGCTGTTACCCTTTTTAAGTGCCTTTAATTTTTCCAAAGCATCACGGCGGGTGTTACGAATAGCAACCTTTGTATCTTCTGCAATTTTTTTAACCTCTTTAACGATTTCTTTTCTGCGTTCTTCGGTAAGTGGTGGAAAAGCAAGGCGAATAACACGACCGTCATTTTGTGGGTTAATGCCAATGTCAGAGGTTAAAATTGCCTTTTCAATTGCCTTTAAGGTGGTTGCATCCCAGGGCTGAATCATTAAAATACGGGGTTCGGGAACAGAAACCGCAGCCATTTGTTGAATAGGTGTGGGGCAACCATAATAGTCAACGCTTATTCTGTCCAAAACTGAAACATTTGCACGGCCTGCACGGATAGATTTATAATCTCTTTCCAAAACGCCAAGAGTTTTTAACATTTTTTCTTCGGTATTTTTAATAAGCTCGTTCATAACTTTTCTCCTTAAAAATTACTTAACAATAGTGCCGATGGGCTCGCCCACCATAGCAGAAACAATATTTTGTGGGTTGTCTAAATTGAAAACTAAAATTTGAATGTTGTTATCCATACAAAGTGAAGCGGCGGTAGCATCCATAACATGAAGCTCTTTTTGCAACACTTCGTGGTGGGTAAGTGTGTCAAACTTTTTGGCGTTGGGGTTTTTCTTGGGGTCGCTGTCAAACACACCGTCAACATTGGTGGCTTTGAAGATAACATCCGCACCAATTTCAGCGGCACGAAGTGCAGCACCTGTGTCGGTTGAGAAGAAGGGGTTACCGGTACCACAGCCGAAAATCACAACCCTGCCCTTTTCCAAATGGCGAACTGCCTTATTTCTGATATATGGCTCTGCTACTTGGCGCATTTCGATAGCGGTTTGAACACGGGCATTAACACCAAGCTGTTCAAGACCGTCAGCCAATGCAAGTGCATTGATAGAGGTTGCAAGCATACCCATATGGTCGGCTCTGGTTCGGTCCATCTTACCGCTTGAACGACCACGCCAGAAGTTGCCGCCGCCAACAACGATAGCAACCTGAACGCCCATATCAACGCAGTCCCTTACCTTTTCGCAAACTTCAAGCACCTTGTCAAAGTCAAGACCAACGCCCTTTTCGCCGGCAAGCACCTCGCCGCTTAATTTTAAAAGCACACGCTTGTAAACAGGTTTCATTTTAAACACCCTAACTTTAATATATTATTAAATATATTTTACATTATAAGCGATATAAAGTCAATTACAAAATTTCTAACAAAACCCTTGAATTATGTTGAAAATATGTTAAAATAAAGGCAAAGAAATAACTTTAAGGAGTTTATAAAATGAAAAAAGAAGTATTAGTTGAAATTTCTGCTCGTCACATTCACGTTTCACAAAAGGATTTAGAAGTTCTTTTTGGCGAAGGATACGAGCTTACCCCTAAAAAAGACCTTTCACAACCCGGTCAATTCGCTTGTGAAGAAAAGGTTACCATTGTTGGTGCAAAATCTTCATTAAAGGCATCTATTTTAGGTCCTGTTCGCCCCGATACACAGGTTGAGCTTTCTTTAACCGATGCACGCGCTATCGGTGTTACAGCCCCCATTCGTGAATCAGGCGATGTTGCAGGCAGCGGCGCTTGTAAAATTGTTGGTCCTAAGGGTGAAGTTGAACTTGCACAAGGTGTTATCGCTGCAAAGCGCCACATCCACATGACCCCTGCCGATGCTGAAAAATACGGCATCAACGATAAGCAAATCGTTTCAGTTAAGGTTGAAACCAACGGCCGTTCACTTGTTTTTGGTGATGTTATTGCCCGTGTTAGTCCTTCTTACGCACTTGCAATGCATATCGACACCGACGAAGCAAACGCTGCATTAGTTGGCCCCAACCAAATGGGTGAAATTCTTGACTAATTTAGGGTTATACCTACACATCCCCTTTTGTAACGGCAAATGCGCTTATTGCGATTTTTATTCGGCTTTTACAAATGAGGAACTTTTAGACAGTTATTTAACTGCACTTATAAGAGAAATAAAACAATGGGGCGGCAAAATAAACCGTCCCATTGATACTATTTACCTTGGTGGCGGTACACCGTCACTTTTAAACCACCGTTTAGTGCCGCTTTTAAAGGCAGTTTATGAAAGCTTTACGGTTTTAGATAATGCCGAAATCACCCTTGAATTAAACCCTGCAGACAATGTTTTGGAAATTTTGCAAAACGCAAAATTGGCGGGGGTTAACCGCATTTCTATCGGCGCACAAAGCGGTGATGATGAAGAACTTTTGACCCTTGGGCGTCGCCACACCGCAAGTGAAACAGTTAATGCCGTTAAGGTTGCAAGAGAATTGGGCTTTGATAACCTTTCGCTTGATTTAATGTTGGGGTTACCAAACAGTAGCAGTGAAACCTTTAAAAAATCGCTTGATTTTGTGCTTTCATTAAGTCCTAAGCATATTTCGGCTTATATTTTAAAAATTGAAGAAAACACAAGGTTTTTTAAAACACAAAACACCCTTAATTTGCCCGATGATGACAGCATTTGTGACCAATATCTTTTAATGTGCGACACCCTTGAAAAAGCGGGCTTTTGCCATTATGAAATTTCAAATTTTGCCAAAAATTCTTTTGAAAGTCAGCACAATTTAAAGTATTGGAACTGTGATGAATATTTAGGCATCGGTCCATCAGCCCATTCGTTTTTTAATGGCAAGCGCTTTTTCTATCCACGCGACCTTAAACAATTTATTAAAGGCAACACACCCATTCCCGACGGTGACGGTGGCGATTTATCGGAACAAATTATGCTTGCTCTTCGCCTTAAAGATGGCATTAAAACCGACACTTTATCCCCAAAAGCCATTGAAAAATGTGAGCTTTTTGCCAATAACGGTTTAGGGGTTTTAAAGGACAATATTTTTTCTTTAACAGACCAAGGAATGTTGCTTTCAAACACAATTATCACCGAAATTTTGGAGGTGCTTTAATGCGAACTTTAAAAATACACCTTATCCGCCACGGCGCAACCGATGCCAACACAAAAGGTCAATACATTGGTTGTAAAACCGATATGCCGCTATCGCCCGAGGGTTTAAACGAGCTTCGCGCTTTAAAGGATAATGTCGATTATCCCGAAATTGACCGACTTTATTCAAGCCCTATGCTTCGTGCAAAGCAGTCTGGCGCGGTTTTATACCCCAATATGCCAATTTACCCCGTTGATAATTTAAAGGAATATGACTTTGGTGATTTTGAAGGTAAAACCGCCGAGGAATTGGATATAGACCCCCGTTTTGCTGAATGGGTTGCGGGTAAAATACCTGCCCCAAACGGTGAAAGCAATGCCGAATTTATTAAACGCCTATGCGTTGGGCTTTACGAGGTTGTAAACGATATGCTTGAAAACAACCTTGAAAGCGGTGCGGTAATTATGCACGGCGGCGCAATGATGATGCTGCTTGGTGCTTGTGCAGTTCCCCAACACAAGCCGGTTGAATGGACCGCCGACAGCGGTCAGGGTTATTCACTTTTAGTAACCCCATCCCTTTACCACAAAAGCGGTATTGTTGAAGTTTATGACATAATTTAAAACAAAAAGCAGACTGAAAATTCAGTCTGCTTTTTTATTACTTATTTAATTTTACAAAGCCATAGCTTTCAAGTATTTTAAAATACTGTGCAAGGCGGGGATAAAGCGGTTCGGCCTTGTCGCCAAAATGCTCTTTAACCAAAACACCAATTTCGGTTATATCCCGCTTTCCGTCAATGTGCGGCCAAACAAAGCTGCCCATTTCGTCAAGGTGAATATAACTGATTTTTGGCTTTTCAAAAAGCTTTTGCGCCACCCTGTTGAAAACACCTTTGTTTTCAATTTCAAGGGTTATTACACCCTTTTCATCGGTAGAAAACCGTTCGATTTTACGCTGTGGCACAAATTCTAAAAAATTTTGATTTTGACTTTTATTCATCAATATCAACCTTTTGTTGCGGCTTTGCGCCTTTAACGCACGCCATGAAGTATGCGCCAATGGTAACTACCAAAAGAACAGCACCCAAAATCATAAATAAACCGCCGTTAATATCACCGAATATTTTAATTTTATCGCTAACACCAAGCACGGTGAAAATTGCAAGTAAAATACCAACTACACCTTCGCCCGCAACCATACCGGAACCGAAAAGTGTGCCGTTATTTACAACCATTCCACGCTTATCTTCAGCCATTTTT
>JAFYUI010000022.1 GCA_017549565.1 Clostridia bacterium | reverse complement strand
GTTTATTTCAATAATACCAAACCTTATTACCGCTTCCGAAACCCCGATAGCTCTCGGTTTTAACAATGTAACTATTGTTTCAATAATTTTAATGTTTATCGGTTTTGCTTTCTCCTTCTTTGTAAGCGACCTTGAAAACAATTTAAAACGCTTAAAAATTAAAAAGAATTAAAAAAATGAGTGGCAGTTGCCACTCATTTTTTATTGAAAACAAAAAGCTTTGAAACAATGTAATTTAAAACTATAACAATAATATTTGAAACAATTTTCCACATAGTTGAATTTTGAAAAAATACATCAACTGCAAAATACATTATTAAAATATCTAAAACACCGGTAAGAAATCGGCAAGTAAAGAATGAAATGCTTTCTTTAATAAGCGTTTTAAAAACCATACTTTTGCTTTTAAAAACAAACAATTTATTTGTTATAAAAGCAAATAAAACTGCCAAAACCCATGCAATTATATTGGACGGCACATTTTCAATTTCTAAAAAATTATAAAACAAATAAAATGCCAAAATATTTATTATTGTTGTGCAAACACCAAATAACGCATAAGTGAAAAGTGAATTATATTTTTTTAAAATGTCAATAATTTTAGCAAACATAAACATAACCCCAAACTTATGATATACCATTATACCATAAAATTATCAAAAATAAAGTTTAAAAGGTTAATTTTGTTAAAAATGCTTGTAAAATCGTTTAATATGTAGTAAAATGCGTTTAGATAATTGTGCTACGATGGAGCTGTTGATATGACTAAATTAAATCACATTATTGAAAAAGTTTTATTGGCCTTTTTAAAGGTTTTTATTTCTTGCACTCTTGGCGGTGCAACCGCTTGGTGCTGGGTTCAGTTTTTTAATAATGAAACCCTGCAGGCATATTACCGCCTTGGTAACTATTTCTTGTTTTTTATAATTTTAATCAGTTACATTTTTATCGCCAGGGTTTACGGCTCGTTTGACATTGGCACACGCTCGGTTACTGAAATAATCTTTTCACAAATTATTTCAATTTTTATTTGGCTTATCGTGTGTTATTCACTGTTTTCTTTAATTTCATACCATTTGGTAAGCGTTAAAGAGTTTTTAATTATGTTTGTTGCCTATTCGCTATTTGCGGCTTTGTGGGCATTTGTGGCAAACCGACTTTACTTTCTTATTCACAAAACAAAGCGTGTAATCGTTGTTTATAACAATATTGATGCCTACATCTCACTAAAAGGCATTGGTAAAATGAAAAACCGCTTTAAAATTGTTAAAACCTTTAACAACGATGAATTACCGCTTGAAAAGCTTTATGACGAAATTATGAGGGTTGACGCTGTTTTCCTTTGCGGTGTTCCCTCTGATTATCGTAACGAAGTTGTAAAATTCTGTGTTGCAAACGATAAATACGCTTATGTTAAGCCCAAGATTTCCGACACAATTATTCACGGCAGCAAAACCGTTCAACTTTTAAATATTCCAATTTATCGTTGTTCGCGTGTTGGCAGTTCATATTTGTACCTTGTAATTAAAAGATTTATCGATATACTTTTTGCTCTTTGCTGTATTGTTGTTTCAAGCCCGTTTATGCTTATAACAGCCATTGCAATTAAGCTTTATGACCACGGCCCTGTTTTTTATAAACAAAAACGCCTTACCAAAGACCAAAAGGTTTTTGAAATTATTAAGTTCAGAAGTATGAAGGTTGACGCCGAAAAAGACGGTGTGGCACGACTTGCCGCCGAGAATGATGACCGCATCACCCCTGTTGGTAAAATTATCAGAAAGCTTAGAATTGATGAATTACCACAGCTTTTCAATATTTTAGGTGGCTCGATGTCGGTTGTTGGTCCCCGCCCCGAACGCCCCGAAATTTTCGAGCAATATGAAAAAACTATGCCTGAATTTGCCCTTCGCTTACAAGTAAAAGCCGGTCTTACAGGTTATGCGCAGGTTTACGGTAAATACAACACCCCACCCTATGATAAGGTACAAATGGACTTGGAATATATCGCAAAGCAGTCGGTTTGGGAAGATATAAAGCTTATGCTTTTAACCTTTAAAATTTTGTTTATGCCCGACAGCACCGAAGGCGTTGAAGCTGGACAAGTTACCGCCGAAAGAAATTCGGAAGAATAAAATATGTATCAAAAAAGCAGATGGTTTAACCATCTGCTTTTTAATTTTATTTGCAATTTTGTTTATCAAAGTTTGGGTTGAAAGCGTAGAAGTTTTTAGAATTTAGTCGATCTGTAGTAATTCTTAAAGCTTCACCAAATCGTTGATAGTGGGTAATTTCACGCTGACGAAGGAATTTTAGCGGCTCTAAAATATCGGGGTCGTCAATAAGGCGGATAAGGTTGTCATAGGTTACCCTTGCCTTTTGCTCGGCTGCCAAGTCTTCGTGAAGGTCGGCAAGCACATCTCCCTTTGACTGAATATATTCAGCGCACCAAGGAAGGCCTGCGGCGGCTTGCGGATAAACACCTGCGGTGTGGTCTACAAAATATTTGTCGAATCCGCTTTTAACAATT
>JAFYUI010000021.1 GCA_017549565.1 Clostridia bacterium | reverse complement strand
GAAGCACTCATGGTGTTAAAGTCATTGTAAGTACCAATGTAATAGTCAGTACCGTCCATGGTGGTCTTCCAGCAGTTAGTTTCCTTAACATAGGTGTAAACTGAAGTGCCTGCTGCATCATACTTAACAGAAAGCTTGCCTTCGTCGTTGTTGTAAACAGTGATGTATTGTTTAGCATCTTCTACTAAGATGTAGAACTTGTAACCGCCTGTTGCAGCTTCAACATAAACATCAGCAGCGTCAGTAATCTTTTCGGTGGTGGTGAGGTATCTGCCGTTTACACCGCCGTTAACATAAAGAACCTTGCCAAGCTTAGCTTGTGTAAGAGCGAACTTATAAGCTTTGCCTTCAACAGGTGCGCTTGTGAAGATTGGAGCATAAAGGTCAGAAGGTTTAGCATCAACTGTGATTTCGAATTCCTTAGTAGCGGTAGTTGTGCCGCAGGTAAGGGTAGCAGTAAGCTTAACAGTTTGTGCTTCATCTTGAAGTTTAACGGTTAATTTACCACCTGAAACTGTTGCACAAGCGTTGTCAGATGCCCAAGCGATTGTAACATCGTCGTAGATTGTGCCTACAACCTTAAGGTCGATAGTTTCGTTAGATGTGAATGCATTCTTAGAAATTTCAAGTGATTCTTTTTCTTTTGCAATCTTATCAGCATCAGAAATCTTGGTGGTATCTACGATAGTGCCAAGGTGTGATGGGAATGAGGTTGCAGCGTAAGAAATAATACTTGCACTAAATGTGTCATAGGTGCCGTAGGTACCCATGTAGTACTCGTTTGTCTTCTTGCTGAGCGGGTCAACGATAGACATTGTGAGTGTGTTATAGGTTGTGTTAAATGCAAATGCATCTGCGGGTTTGGTTGCAGTAAGGTGGAAGTTAGTGTAAGACTTTGCATTGCCATCCTTATCTGTACCGGTAGTAGCAACGATAGTAATGTACTTCTTGTCCTTGCCTTCGCCTGTGGTGAGGTAATATTTACCGCCTGCAGCAGCTTCAAGTACAACATCAACAGCGCCGTTTACATCGTTTGTTGATTTACCATATTGTTTTCTATCATCAGAATAGTCGCCTGCAAAGTAGTAATAACCACCAAGGTTTTCTTGCAATGTGAAGAGTTTATATGCTGTGCCAACAACGGGAGCAGTAACTTCCATTGGAACAACAGTAGACTTCTTAGCAAGGTTGAATGTAAAGGTTGCTTCCTTGCTGATGGTGCCTAATGTGTAGGTACCTGTAATAGAAGCGGTTGTAGCTTCAGCTTGAAGTGTAATCTTTGCTTTGCCGTCAACGATTTCGATAGCATCGCTGTTAGATTTCCAAGTGATTACAACATCTTCATAAGATTTACCCTTTAAGGGGAGGGTAATGGTCTTGTTAACGGTAATGTCTTTGTCGAATTTAGTATCTTCGATTTCAACATCAACCATTTGTGCGGGTGTTCTTTCAATCTTCTTACCATAATCGAAAGGTGTGTCAGAAACAGGGTTAAGATAGATAGCGCCGCTGTACATTACAACAACACCGGTAACATCAGCTTCATAGCCCTTCTTCTTGCCGTGTTCAGCAATAATGCTCTTTTGACCTGCATCAGTAACGCTTACAGGGCAGTCGGTAGCATATACACGAACATAGGTGGTAAGACCTGCAAGCTTGAAGTTTAAGTACATTGATTTTTCTGAAAGGTCTTGGTCAGTAATTTCAACGCCCTTAATGGTAACAAGCATACCGAGCTTGTCGGTTAATGCAGTGTCTTTAAGAGAGGTAGCATTCTTATAAGCAGCGGTAATATCAAGTGGAGCTAAGTCAACAACCTTGGTGTCAAGAATGTTTACAGAAGCATCTTTGATTTCGTGTGTGCCGCTATAGATATCCTTAGTACCTGTAACAGATACTAACATACCCTTCTTAATGCCTAAGTCTTTAACGAGGTCTTTGCTATCAGCCATTGAATATACATAATAGCCACCTTCGTTGTTTACATCGTGGAGATAAAGTGTGTTATATTTGTTGCCTTCAGACGGAGCGTGAACAGCAGCAACATAACCTTCAACTACAACTGCCTTGCCGGCTTCCATAGCCATATATTCTTTCCAGCTTGAAAGAACATATTTTGGAACTTTAAGTTCAAAGGTAAGGGTTGCGGTTTTGCCATCGGGGTCGGTAATAGTTGCAGTCAAGGTGTATTTAATGTCAACCTTGGTTTTTTCGTTAAGGTCGATTTTAACCTGCTTGTTTTCTGCATCTTCAATAACCTTAATGTCATTGCGGTCGGTTGTCCAAGTTACCTTGTAAACAACGCCACCCTTCATTACCTGTGAAACCAAAGTGTAGTCAGCCGCAGTTTCGGTTTCTACAAGGTATTTTTTGTACATGTTCTTGAGGTATGCCGCAGCATCTTCAACGTCATATACAACAGCTGTCGGTTTTGAATTCTCGACAGGCTTCTCTTCTACCTTGCCCTTACATGCTGCAAAGCATGATACGCAGAGCACGAGAACGAGAAGTAACGCTAAAAGTTTTTTCATGGTTTTTACTCCTCCTAATTTATCTTTATTAACGAACAGTCACATCGTCAATTGAGAGCAGTTGGATTTGTGATTTACCGTCAAAGGTATCAACTATGCCTTTGACATCAATCGTTTTGCCTTCAAAATAGTCTGCCTTAACTGTTTTGCCGTTTTTGTCGGTTAACACAACTGTACGAACGGAAATTTGTGTACCGCCTGCTGTACAGGTAAGTGTCATAGCACCGTCGCTGTCGCCACCATTATTGGTGGTGTAAACGTTCTTGACAGTTAAGTTTTTCATCGAAATTGAAGAACCAATCGCAAGCTTTGAATAATCAAATTCCTTAATGGTTTCTTCATCATTTTCAATGATAGTAACATCTACCTTGCCTTTGGCAAATTTTTCGGGGGTTGTTGCAACCCACGCGGGTTTATGACCTGATTCGATAAGCATTACTTTGCTTGGGTCGGTCGGGTTCATCATATCATAGTCAAGGTCGGCTATTTGATATGAATCGCCTGCCTCGTAATATTGCATCGAGCCAACCATTCTTACCTTGTTGCCGGGCTGCAATATATCGCCGAGACCGTATTTGAGGTTAAAGCCGTAGTAAACCGCAATACCGTGGTACATATTGGTTTCTTCGTCAAATTCCTCAATATAAACCTGCTGACCTTTATTTTTGGTGATAACACCTGTAAAGGCAACGGTTTTATTTGTATATTTTTCGGGGTTAGCGCGAAGCTCTTTAAGTGTTAACTCAATGCAACCGCCATAGTAGAAGTTAGGGTCCTTCTCGCCCGAATAAATATGCTTTTTATGTTCTTTGGCTTGGTCAATCGCTTTTATACCAATTTCACCGTATTTAGTGGAAGAGGTAGCCGATGCGATTGCAAGACCTTCCTGCAAAAGTTCAATATTTAAGTTGCGGTATTCGCCGCCTTCTTCGGTTTGATACCAAATCCAAAGAAGATATCTTTCGCCGGTAGAGTCAGCGTTCCAGCCGCTGTCCTCACTTTCAATTACAATGCTTTTAGCATTTGAAAGCTTTTCTTTTGTGAAGTTTGAAGCGGTTTTGCCCCATTCTTCAATTTGGCCTGTTGATTCGGGTGTGTTAACCGCAAGATAACGGGCCTTGATGACATCGCCCTCAAAAGAGGCGTCATCAATGTAGAAGTGTGTAGTGTCGCCGTCAATGAGTTGTTTAACTTTAACCTCAACGGTGTTGTTAGCGCCCTTTAAATCAAGCTTAACTTCGCCGGCATAGTCAATAAACTTGCCATTGCCACCCTCGTTACCTGCGGGTTTTTCACCGCAGGCAACAAGAGAAGTTAAAACAACACATATAAGCAGCACTATCGCACTGATTTTTCTGAAGTTGTTCATAAGTTTATTTCCTCAAAGAAAAATTATGACATATATTCACATTCGGCAACAGCATCTTTAAATGCCTTGTCAATCATAGCGTCAACGTCTTTTGCGGTCTTGCATTGTACCATGCAGTACTGTAAAAGCTGACCAACCTGGTCACGAGCTTCAGATGAGCCGTTGAATGCAGGTGATACATAGTAAGCATCCTTTTGGTCAAGACAAACCTTAGCAGAAAGAGCTGTAATGTTGTCGCCGCCGTTAGCGGTCTTAATGAAGTTAGAATATACGGGGTGTTCAGAAACAGATTCGATTACAGGAACATAACCTGAAATCATTGAGAATTCAGCTTGGAATTCAACAGTTGTGGTGAGGTACTTAGCAAAGAGCCAAGAAGCCAAAACTTCTTGTTCGGTACCGTTGAAGATGCAAAGTGAAGGACCTTGAGAGATAACCTTCTTGTTAGATGCATCTGCCTGAGGAATGGTGGTGATGCCTACATCAAAAGGATATTTACCGTTAGCATCCTTAGTAGGACGTTGGTAAGAAGCACCAGCTGATGAACCGATACACATATATGAACGAGCTTCGGTTTCCTTAAGGTTGGTGAAAAGACCTGATGTGTAAGAACCATAGATTTCTTCAGTGGTTACATAACCCTTCTTGTGCCATTCAGCAAATCTCTTAACAAAAGCTTGGTTTTCTTTTGTGTTAAAGAGGAAGTGGTCGCCTGTAGCAGAAGTGTAAGGTGTCTTTAACTGTTCGGTCATTGTGATGAACCAGTTAGCTTCTGAGTCGTAGCCGAGAGGAATGCACTTGGGGTCAATCTTTAAGATTTTAGCGCAAACGTCTTCCATTTCGTCCCAAGTAGTTGGAACCTTTAAGCCATGCTTGTCGAAGAAGGTCTTGTTGTAGTAAAGAACTTCGGTAGATTTTGAAAGAGGTAATGTGTGCATTTTGCCGCCTTCAAATTCGGTACCTTCTTTGTAATAAGCATCGATGAAGTCATCGATTTGCTCATCGGTAAGACCAAGAGTTTCGGTTGTGCCGTCAGCACGCTTTACTTCTGCTTTGCTTGCGATAAGCTCATCAAGAGTTACAACAGCGCCTGCAAGGTTGTAAAGGGCAACGTGGTCGGGGTAGCAGTAAGCAATATTGGGTTGATTGCCTACGGTAAGCTCGGTAGCGATTTTATCGCGTACATCGTCGTAGCTACCTACTTGTGAGTGGGTGATTTTGATTTTGGGGTAAAGCTCGTTGAACTTTGCAATGTACTTATCAAGTACGCCGCGGAGGTTAGCACCCATTGTGTGATAGAAAGTAATTTCTACTTCGCTACCGTCATAGGTGATACCTTGCTCAAGTTCAAACTTGGGTTCTTCTTTCTTTCCGCCACAGCCGGCCATTGATACCATGCCGAGACAGATAGTAAGAATGAGGAGAAGTGCTACAAGAATCTTTTTCATTTGGTTTCTGTCCTTTCGAAAAATATTTTTTGTTTTATAATTAAAAGCGGATTTTTTTACCCAATTATTAAATCCTGCTTAAAATCCGTAAATTATCCCTTAATACCGCTTCGTGATACGCCCTTCATAATGTACTTGCGTAAGAAGAGGAATACCATAAATAACGGTGCGGATACGATAGCAACGGCTGCCATCTGAACGGGAGTGTCGGGGCGGTTATCAACCGTAACATTGAATTTTCTCAAACCGTTGGTAACAAGCCAATACTTTTCATTGTCGGCAACAAGGTTTGGCCACACATAAGTATTCCAAGAGCCCATCATCTTTAAGATGGTGATTGAAATAAGGGTGGGAAGTGCTAACGGAATCATAACCTTCCATAAATACTTAAGGTCGCTTGTACCGTCAACCTTTGCGGCAAGGTAAAGCTCATTAGGTATTTGCATAAAGTTTTGCTTTAAAAGGTAAATGTAAAATACACTTACAAGGAAGGGAACAATCAAAACTGTGAAGCCGTATTCATTAAGGTTTAACCAACCAAAATCGTTAACGGTTTGATAGTTTGTGATGGTAAACAATTCACCCGGAATCATCATTGTTGCCAAAAGGGCTGCAAACATTGCATTTTTGCCCTTAAATTCAAGTCTTGCAAAGGCAAAGGCCGAAAGAATGGTAATAACAAGTGATAAAAGGGTGGAAACAACACCAACAAAAACAGTGTTACCGAAAAGTCGGCCAAGGTTTGCGGTGTTAAATGCTTCCGCATAGTTTAAAAAGTCAAACTCACGCGGGAAAAGGGTTGGAATTGTTAAAAGATATTCATCCAAGTTTTTAACAGATGAAATAATCATCCAATAAAAGGGGAAAAGAATTATAAATGCGATAGCAAAAAGGAACAAATAAAGGAAAAATTGGCTAACAATGCGCATTATTCTTTGGCCAACGACTACCTTATGCATGTCCCTTTCCTGCATTACTTGTAAAGAAGAGTTTTTAGACATTCAAAAGGCACCTCCTTAATAGTGGGTCTTCTTCTTGCTGACATAAAGGTTAATCATTGTAACCACAAAGATAATGCCAAACAAGATAAGAGCCGCGGCCGATGCACGACCTTGCTGATTTTTGATAGAATCGTAAATATAACCAACCATTGTGTTAAGGCGGCCGTGGTCACCCGCGGGGCCCATACCAACGTCGAATATACCAACAATGCTTGAATATTCCTTAAAGCCGCCGATAAAGCCGGTAATAACAACATAAGCAATCATCGGTGACAAAAGCGGAACGGTAATTTTGGTTAAAACGCGCCATTTTGGTGTGCTGTCGATTTTAGCAGCATCGTAATATTGCTTGTTAACGCTTTGAAGACCGCCAAGAAGAATTAAAATCTTAAAGGGTAATGCGTTCCAAACAATGTAGATAACCATAACGGTTATATTTGCCCAATAGCTCGAGCCCGCATTTATCCAGTTAATCGGTTCAACACCAAAGACACCAAGGAAGTTGTTTATAATACCTGCGGTGGTGATGATTTGGTCTTGGGATGAGATGTTACCAACAATATTAAACATTGCAGCGAACACCATACCGATTGCGATGGAGTTTGTAACATACGGTAAAAAGTAAATGGTTTGAAGCAATTTTTGGAATGGCTTAATTGCATTAAGACAAACCGAAATTAAAAGTGCTAAAATTGTTGAAAGCGGAACTGTTAGTACGCAAAGAATCATTGTGTTTTTAAGGCAGGTAACAAAACCTTTATAGCCAACAACATGCTTAAAGTTGCCAAGACCAAATTTAAAGGTTTGACCGCCAAGCCCTGCAAGTGAGCTGTAATTTTCACTGAAAGCCATTATAAGAGTGTTGATAATGGGCCAAACGGTGAAAACCAACAACAACACGATAGCGGGTGAAAGATAAAGCCACGCTTTCCATTGATGTTTATTTTCAACCATAGTTCACACGCTCCTTAAAAATAAATTCTTTCTTCGGTTTCTTTGTCGAAGATAAATGTTTTATGAGGAACAAGTGAATATGAAATTGTTTCTTGACCGTCAGCTAACTTTTTAACGCAGTCAGAGCTTACAATAGAACGGATAACGGGGTTAATTGAAGCGGCATTTGTTGAAACAATGCTAACATCACGGCCCATAACTTCAACATTGTTGAGTTTGCAGTTAAGCTCGCCCTTGTCGTTTGGAACAAAGCCTTCGGGACGGATACCAACGAAAACATCACGGTCTTCAATGTTTACATCCAACACAGCATCTTCACCTATGTAAAGCTTTCCGCCCTGTACCTTACCGTCAAATACATTGATAGGTGGAGTACCTAAGAATTTTGCAACGAAAAGGTTTGTTGGGTCATCATAAATATCTTGCGGTTTACCAACCTGTTGAACAATACCAAGCTTCATAACAATAATCATATCAGAAATGCTCATTGCTTCTTCTTGGTCGTGGGTTACGAAAATGGTGGTAATGCCGGTTTCTTTTTGAATGCGTCTGATTTCTTCGCGGGTTTGAAGACGAAGACGAGCATCAAGGTTTGAAAGAGGTTCGTCCAAAAGTAAAATTCTGGGCATTTTAACAAGCGCACGGGCAATAGCAACACGCTGCTGCTGACCACCTGAAAGCTCGTTTGGCTTTCTTTCCATAAGGTCATCAATTTGAACAAGCTTTGCAACCTCATAAGCGCGCTGGAGCATTTCGTTTTTGGGAAGCTTGTCCTTACCTGTAAGGTTTTGAAGTGGGAAGAGAATGTTTTGTTTAACAGTCATATGCGGATAAAGTGCATAGTTTTGGAAAACAAGACCAACACCTCTGTTTTCAGGGGAAACGTTGGTAACGTCTTCTTCACCAAAGAAAATTTTACCCGATGTAGATTTTTGTAAACCGCTTATCATATAAAGGGTTGTACTTTTACCGCAGCCCGAAGGACCTAAAAGGCCAACAAGCTTACCATCAGGAATGGTGAGAGTGAAATCGTTTACGGCGATTACCTCTTCATTGGATTTTTTGTTTCGGCTGGGAAAGATTTTAGTAAGATTTTGCAATTCAACTTTCATTAAACCGAACCTCCTTAAAATTGTTTATATATGATTAAATTTTTAATAAATTAAATCCAAAACTAATAGGGTGAACGCTCCGCCATTATGGCGTGCTGTTCTTCTTTGTATTTTATAAGCTCTTCTTCACTGTCAAAAATCAACTGACTTGCAAGGTCAACAGTCACTGTATCAGACAACAAATCGTGAAGTGCTGAGCGGGTTTTGCGGTTTACTGTAAGCACAACGACCTGTGCAATAAAAATAGCGGCAAGCACCACAACGCCGAAAAGCGCCATATTAGCAAATATAACAAGAATTACTGCAAATACGGGAAGCATAATTTCGAAGGTGTATTTACCTAAAATTGAACGGACGAATAACTGAAGGGTTGAAATTTTAACGCCGTTAGTACGCATAACTGCAATGCCAAAAATCTTTTTCCCAAGCGTTTGCCCGTTTTTAAAAAATAACGGAATAATAAATTCCCAAATAAATACCGCCAGGAAAACACCTAATGAAGTCATCAAGAGAATGGAGTTATAAACAAATGAATGAGTTTTCAAAACTTCGGGGTCTTTTTGAAAAGCTTCGTTCGCTTTATTATAACGTTCAAGCTCTTCTTCAGAAAGTTTTTGAATATCTTCGACCTTTTCCAATTTGGGAATGTCATACTCTTCATAATATTTAGCTTCTAATTTTTGAAGCTTTTCGGTGTGGGCGTCAAACCGCGTAATACCTGAAATTGTCCATGCAAAACCAATTGCTAATGTAATAATAAGAACTATGTCAAAAAGGTATGCCGAAAGGCGTTTCCAAACGGTTGGTTTTTGCAAATCGTAAATCATAAAGAATGATACCTCGTATAAAAAATCAAATATAAACATTTATAACAATAACACAAAGTATCATAACACATTTTTCGCCAAAAAACAACCTTTTTAATGTATAAAAATTAAATTTATATATATTATATATATTTTAATAATTTTTCTTGACATATAGTGCAATGATTATGTACAATAGAATATGTATAACCTAAATTCAGGAGGAAGCTTTTTATGGAAATTACTCAAATTTTATCAAAGTGTGACCACACACTTTTAACCCAAACTGCCACTTGGGAGGATATTAAAAAGATTTGTGATGACGGTATGAAATATAACACCGCAAGTGTTTGCATTCCGCCATATTTTGTAAAACAGGCAAAGGAATATGTCGGTGAAAAATTGGCAATTTGCACCGTTATCGGCTTCCCTAACGGATATAACACCACCGCCGTTAAGGTTTTCGAAACAAAGGATGCAATAAAAGA
This sequence comes from Clostridia bacterium, assembly GCA_017549565.1. GTDB lineage: Bacteria > Bacillota > Clostridia > Oscillospirales > Acutalibacteraceae > UBA737. The sequence goes on along the minus strand of JAFYUI010000021.1, from coordinate 46,508 downwards.
TGGTGCTGATGAAATTGATATGGTTATAAACATCGGCGCTTTAAAAGCGGGTATGGATGATTATATCATAAACGAAATTAAAGAAATTAAAGCCGCATGCGGTGAAAAAATCTTAAAGGTTATTATTGAAACCTGCCTTTTAAATGAAGATGAAAAAATTCGCATGTGCAAAAATGTTACTGCCGCAGGTGCTGATTTTATTAAAACCTCAACCGGTTTTTCAACTGCGGGCGCCACACGCGAGGATGTTGCCTTAATGAAGGCCAATGTCGGCGAAGGCGTTTTAGTTAAGGCCGCAGGCGGCATTTCAGGCATTAAGGATGCCGAAGATTTTATAAATTTAGGTGCTGACCGCCTTGGTACAAGCCGTGTTGTAAAGGCAGTACAAGGTCTTGAAGGCAGCGGTTACTAATATTTGAAAGGAAGAAAAAATTATGTCTACACCAACTCCTCATATATCAGCCAAGAAGGGCGATTTTGCAAAAACAGTTTTAATGCCGGGCGACCCACTCCGCGCTAAATTTATTGCCGAAAACTACCTTGAAAACGCAGTTTTAGTTAATAATGTGCGCGGTGTTCAAGGTTATACAGGTTATTACAAAGGCAAAAAGGTGTCTGTAATGGCATCGGGTATGGGACAGCCCTCAATCGGTATTTATTCTTACGAGCTTTATAATTTTTACGATGTTGAGGCAATAATTCGTGTTGGCTCTTGCGGTTCTTTCTCGCCCGATTTACACGCCCGTGACATTATTGTTGCAATGGGTGCTTGTACCAACGGAAATTATGCTTCTCAATATAATCTTCCGGGTACATTTTGCCCTATTGCTGACTTTGATTTGGTTAAACGCGCTGCCGAAGAATGCGAAAAAGCCGGTGTAAATTACCGCGTTGGCAATATCTTCTCATCAGATATGTTTTATGATGATGCCGCATCGGGTATGCAGTGGGCAAAAATGGGTGTTTTGGGCGTTGAGATGGAATCTGCAGCCCTTTATTGCAATGCTGCTCGTGCAGGTAAAAAAGCACTTTGCATTTGCACTGTAAGTGACTCTTTTATCTATCCCGAAGAAAATACAACTGCTGAAGAACGCCAAAATTCCTTTACAAAAATGATGGAAATTGCCTTAAATTTAGCGTAAAAAATGTAATTCGAAGGAACAAAAATTATGTCAAAACGAGTTTTTTTAATAGTGCTTGACAGTGTTGGTATCGGTGAAATGCCCGATGCAGCCGATTGGTCGGATGAGGGCAGCAACACACTGAAATCAATTCGCGATAATAAAAATTTCAACTGCCCTAATTTAGAAAAATTGGGACTTTTTGCAATTGACGGTGTGGGTGGCAACACAAAAGCACCTATTGGTGCTTATGCCCGTATGTTTGAAGCGTCAAAGGGTAAGGATACCACAATAGGACATTGGGAAATTGCGGGTGTTTATTCGCCAAAAGCATTCCCAACATACCCAAACGGCTTCCCAAAGGAAGTGTTGGATGAATTTACAAAACGCACAGGGTGCGAGGTTATTTGCAATATGCCATATTCGGGTACGGATGTTATCCGTGACTATGGTGAAGAGCATCTTAAAACTGGCAAGCTTATTGTATACACCTCGGCTGATAGCGTTTTTCAAATTGCCGCACACGAAGATTTGGTGCCGGTTGAAACGCTTTATAAATACTGTGAAATCGCTCGCGAAATTTTACAGGGTGAGCACGGTGTAGGCAGGGTAATCGCAAGACCGTTTAACGATGTTTACCCCTTCAAGCGCACACCTCGCAGACACGATTATTCACTTTTACCGCCCGAAAAAACTGTGCCCGCAGTTTTGAAAAACAGGGGCTATTCGGTTATTTCGGTTGGTAAGATTTTTGATATTTTTGCAGGTCAGGGCTTTACTGAAAGTAACCCAACCGTCAGCAATGACGACGGAATGGAAAAAACACTTTCTATAATTGAACGCGATTTTAACGGCCTTTGCTTTGTTAATTTGGTTGATTTTGATATGGTTTACGGCCATAGAAACGATATTGATGGCTATGCAACCGCAATGTCAAAATTTGACAGTTCGTTAGGTGAGCTTTTAGAGAAATTAACCGATGATGATTTGTTAATTATTACTGCCGACCATGGTTGCGACCCTAAAACTCCATCTACCGACCATTCACGCGAATACACCCCAATGCTTGCTTATTTTAAGGGTGTAAACCCCGTTAATTTGGGTACTCGCAAATGTTTTGCCGATATTGGTAAAACCGCTCTGGAATGGCTCGGCGAAGCTGATGATGAGCTTTTTGGCAACAGCTTTTTAAAGGAGATTTCAAATGACTGATATTGAACTTATAAAACTTGCGGTTTCGGCACGCGAAATGTCATATTCACCTTATTCAAACTTTAAGGTTGGTGCCGCTTTGCTTACAAAAAGCGGTAAGGTTTTCACCGGATGTAATGTTGAAAATGCGGGCTTTACCCCCACAAACTGTGCCGAAAGAACAGCGGTTTTTAAAGCAGTAAGTGAGGGTGAAAGGGAATTTTCCGCCATTGCAATTGTTGCGGGCAAGGGTGATACCCTTAATGATTTATGCGCTCCCTGTGGTGTTTGTCGACAGGTGCTTAGTGAATTTTGCGACGGTGATTTTAGAGTCATTATGGGCACACCCAACAGTATAAAGGTTGTTACTTTAAGCGAGATTTTGCCCTATTCCTTTGGTAAAAACGATTTAGAATAAGCGTAGGTATTAAGTTATGCGAATGTTTGACATTATAAAGAAAAAACGCGACGGCGGTCAGCTTTCAGATAAGGAAATTGCTTGGTTTATCGACGGTTATGTAAAGGGTGAAATACCCGATTATCAGGCCGCCGCACTTTGTATGGCTATATATTATAAAGGCATGACCATTGATGAAACCACCGCACTTACCTTTGCCATTCGTGATTCGGGTGAAAGGTTAGATTTTTCAAATATTGACGGACTTCGTGTTGACAAGCACTCAACAGGTGGCGTGGGTGATAAAACAAGTCTTATTGTTGCACCGATAGTTGCGTCGCTTGGTGTAAAGGTTGCTAAAATGAGCGGCCGCGGTCTTGGTCACACAGGTGGCACAATTGACAAATTAGAGTCGATTGAGGGCTTTTGCACCGATATTTCGGTTTCTGATTTTGTTAAAATTGTCAATGAAACCGGCATTGCTATTGTTGGTCAAAACGCCACACTTGCTCCCGCTGACAAGCTTTTGTACGCTTTAAGGGATGTCACCGCAACGGTTGACAGCTTACCCTTAATTGTTTCAAGCATTATGGGCAAAAAATTAGCAGCCGATGATGACTGCATTGTTTTGGATGTTAAAACAGGTAGCGGCTCGTTTATGAAAACGGTTGAGGACAGCAAAAACCTTGCTGAAACTATGGTTGATATCGGCAAGCGTGCAGGCAAAAAAATGTGTGCACTTATTACTGATATGGATAGACCTCTTGGCTTTGCAATAGGCAATTCGTTGGAGGTTATTGAGGCAATCGAAACCCTTAACGGCAATGGTCCCGAAGATTTGACCGAACTTTGTGTGGCTTTGGCTTCGTATATGTTGTCTTTGGCAGAAAAGGGCAGTTATGACGAATGCAAACAAAATGTTTTGCGCGTTATAAATGATGGTACAGCACTTAACACCTTTGCAAATATGGTTGAGGCACAGGGCGGCAACAAGGAATGGATTTATAACCCCGAAAACTTCCCAAAAGCCAAATATCAAAGTGAAGTTTTAAGTGAAAAATCGGGCTATATTACAAGCGTTAACACCGAAGGATACGGTGTTGCAAGCTTGCTTTTGGGTGCGGGCCGAAATACAATGGCAGACAAAATTGACTTTGCCGCAGGTATTCACCTTTGCAAAAAAACAGGCGACTATGTTGAAAAAGGCGAAAAAATCGCAGTACTTTATGCCGAGGATGAAAGCAAATTTGCCGCTGCAGAAAAGTGCTTTGTTAATGCTACTGTAATCGGTGACCAAAAGCCCTGTGAAATGCCGCTTATTTTAGATGTTGTGGGGGGATAACAATGGCTAAATTATATTTTAAATATGGTGCAATGGGCTCGTCAAAAACGGCAAATGCCCTTATAACAAAATTCAATTATGAAGAACGCGGTATGAAGGTTTGGCTTATTAAACCGTCGGTGGATGACCGCGATGGCGCAAACGCTGTTAAATCTCGCATTGGCCTTTATGCCGAAGCGTATGTTGTAACTCCCGATAAAGATTTAATGACCGAATATAAAAATCATAGAGATATTGATGTTATAATCGCTGATGAATGTCAATTTTTAACCCCAAATCAGATTGATGATTTAAGAAAAATTGTTGATTTATATGACATTCCCGTTTTGTGTTTCGGGCTTCGTACCGACTTTTTAACTAAGCTTTTCCCAGGCAGTCGCCGACTTTTCGAGGTGGCCGATTCTATAAGCGAAATTAAAACAATTTGTGCTTGCGGTAAAAAGGCAATTATAAATGCAAGAATTGATGAAAACGGCAATGTCGTGACCGAGGGCGACCAAATTTTAATCGGCGGTAACGATTCTTATGTGGCTATGTGCCACAGCTGTTGGCAACAAGCCATTAAAAACCAAAAAAACAAATAAAAAAAGCCGACTTTGGGGCACCCTCCGAAAGGAAGGTGCCCCAATGATATCCGTTCCTTTATAGAACGGGTGATATACCTGCGGTATGATATCGCTCTGCGAGCGACGATATATGCTTTCAGCATATGAAGAAACGGATATTATATCATATTTTCACGAAGTGGAAATATATCATACGGCATCGCCGTATATCATATCTCGTTAGAGATATATCATTTTCTACAAGCCGAAAACAATTCGTTTTTTCGGTGAGTGAAGTTACCTTTCTCAAAGCATGTAACCTACTATGACACTTTCAACATCGAAAGTGTCATTTTTTCTTTATATAGAAAAAACGGAGACTACTTCTTTACGAAGTGTCTCCGTTTCAGTCGGCTTTTAATTTTTTCATAGCATCGAATTGATGAAATTAAATAATTCTTTTTGCTTGTCTTTTGGCAAACTGCGGTAAATTTCAATGATACCTTCTTCTGTTGCTGAAAGGGTATCCCCAACCTTTTCTTCTTTAATTTCCACAGCGGGTTTTCCGTAATTTTCAATAAAAGGTGTTTTTTCACCCGCAATAATGGTTTGCGGTTTTGTCACAGTAATTTCAATTGGTTGACTTTTTTCGTACCCGTAAATTATAAGGTCGGGGTCAACACCCAAAACTTTTGCAATTTCAATGGCCATATCAACAGTTATATTGCCTTGACGTTCCATTTGTGAATAGGTGCTGCATTTAAGACCTAATTTAGCGCCAAGCTCGGTTTGGCTAAGCTTTTTTTGATTACGATAGTATTTAATTCTTTCGTTTATAGAATCATACATTTTGTTTACATCCTTTATTAAAATAACTTGACTGCAAAGGGGTTTGTTTGGTATAATACTGTATACGCTGGAGTGGCTCAGTTGGTAGAGCAGCTGATTCGTAATCAGCAGGTCGTGGGTTCAAGTCCCATCTTCAGCTCCAAATAAAATCCGTTCACGCGTTGGGCGGATTTTTTCATTTTTCTTATCAAAATTATACATTTTTTGTCACAAAATGTCAAGACGATAAAATATGCGATTTAATTGGAAAATTTAAGAAAAAATATTTGTCAAATGTATATATATAATAGTATAAAAAAGTTTTAATTTTTGTATTGACTTATCGGCGGTTTGTGTTATAATATTATTTGAATAAAAATAAAAAATGCCATTTTGTTTCATTTTGGAGGGAAACTTTATGAAAAAACAGTATAAGGCACCTTGGCTTGAGGTGTTAGAACTCGTTGCTGATGAAAGCATTTGCCTTAGTGGTGAATCTTACAATAACGAAGGTGATACCGAAATACCCGGCGACGATTTCCTCGGATAATTAAATATTTTGTTAGGAGATGACACACATGACTAAATTCAAGAAATTACTCTCGGTTTTACTCGTATTTGTTCTTTGCTTTGCAGTTTGCGGCGTAATTGCTTCTGCGGCTGAGGACCCCACAGTTTTGGTTTACACATCTTATGCAAAGAATGACGCATCTCAGGTTAGATTAACAATCAAAACAAGCAAAGCGTATGCTGCAATTGCCGGCACAATTACATATGCAGGTGTAACTCTCGAAGATGCAGGTCATATTTTTGCCGAAAAAACAGAGGATGTTAAATTTGAAAAAGTTAGCAACAATCAAGTGAAATTTGCACTTGTTACTGACAATTTTGGCGCTAATGACAAATACGGCGACCAATATTGGGCAAGCTTTAAGTTCAATGTTGCGGGCGGCGCTATAAGTTTTGATGTTGATGCACAGGTTGCTGATTTTGATGCTACTAAGGCAATTGACCCTGCATATAAAGTTGCATCAGTTAAGACAATTTCAACCGTTGGTTCTTTGGGCGCGCAGTATCGTGATGAATCCGATAAATATGCAAACGGCACCGCAGCTTTGCGTTTTGGTGCTAAGCTTGACAGAACAAAAAATGACAGCAAGGTTACAGTAGGTGGCACCCAATATAAAGCTGTTGCTTGCGGTGCAATCCTTGGTTATCAGTTCAATATTAAAGTAGATGGTGCCGAACTTACCGATCCTGCTAGTGTAACATGGAAAAACTATTTCGACCTTGAAGGTGCAAAACTTGTGCCTAATAAAAGTAAGATTTCTGGTGCAAAGGCATATCTTTCAAGTAAATATTATGAAAGCAAAGACAATTATTTAGCTTACACCTTTGCTATCACCGGTATTAAAGATAATCATGAAACATACGGCAATCTTCAAAATGAAGCCATTGTTTTCGTACCTTATACTATTTATGAAACAAATAGCGGTTATGATGTAGTTTATGGCAATGCAATCGCTCAATCATACACCACAGTTAATGAAATTTACAATTTCGTTAAACCTGCAAAACAATAAAGGATAAAACTTTATGAAAATGATATTTAAAATATCAACTGTTGTTTTAGTAATTGCTTGCATTTTGCTTACAGTTGGTTGCAAAAAGAAAAAGGTTGATTATCAAGGTCCGGTTGGCTTGCCTTCCGACAGCATAATTAACAGCGACGGCGAGGTTGTCGAAGACGAAATCACCGTTGATGATTTGCTTGGTATTGAAAGTGATAAAACCGACACCACCTCCAAAGATGAAAGTGATAAAAACAATACCTCCAACAATTCTTCAACAAATAAGGACGAGTCAAGCAAAAACGAAACCTCTTCCGACAAGAACGACACCGAAAATTCAAATACCAATGAAGAAAATTCTTCTAACACTTCTTCGGGCAATTCATCTTCAAACAAAAATGATGTGGTTTCCGAAAAAGAAGAAAACAACGGTTTTAAAGATGATTTAGGTTGGTTCTAAAAAATTTACAAATTAAAAATCTCATTCCGCAAGCGGAATGAGATTTTTTTATTTCTTTTTCTTTTTGTGAATATTTCTTATAGTTTTTTTCTTTTTAACATTCACAGCTTTTTCGTTTTTATCGGGTGCAACAAGGCAATTTTTACCTGTACCTATAAGGTCAAACCTGCCATTTTTCTTTAAAGCCGATAACACTAACTGTCGGTTTTCGGGCTTGAAATATTGTAAAAGTGCTCGTTGTTCGGCCTTTTCTTTTGAAGTTTTGGGCACATAAACGGGCTTTAAGGTGTTAGGGTCAAGCAAGGTGTAAAACATACAGGTTGAAACTGTGCCGGGGGTGGGGTAAAAGTCCTGCACTTGTTCGGGGTGCAGGTTGTTTTTCTTTAAAAACACCGCAAGCTCAATAGCATCCTTCATTGTACTACCCGGGTGTGACGACATTAAATAAGGTACTAAATACTGCTGTTTTCCGACTGATTTTGTCAGCTCGTAAAAACGCTTTTCAAAGCGGTTATAAACCTCTATCGGTGGTTTGCCCATATATTTTAAAACATTGTTCGAGCAATGCTCGGGCGCAACCTTAAGTTGACCGCTCACATGGTGGTTTATAAGTTCCTTAAAAAATTCATCATCCTTGTCGGCAATAAGATAATCAAACCTAATGCCCGAACGAATAAACACCTTTTTAACCTTGGGCAAACGGCGAAGGTCACGCAAAAGCTGTAAATAATCGCTGTGGTCGACCTCGACTGCGGGGCACATTGTGGGGGCCAAGCACTTTTTATCGGCACAAGCGCCCTTTTTTAGCTGACCTTTACAAGCGGGCTTTCTAAAGTTTGCGGTTGGACCGCCAACATCATGAATATATCCCTTAAAATCATCCATTTGGGTGATTTTTTTTGCTTCATTTATGACGGAAGCGTGGCTTCGAGAGGTTACCACTCTGCCTTGGTGAAAGGCAAGTGCACAAAAGTTGCAGTTACCAAAGCAGCCGCGGTTGTGTATTATGGAAAATTTAACCTCGCTTATAGCGGGCACACCGCCCTGCTTTTCATAAGACGGGTGGTAGGTACGCATAAAGGGGAGGGAGTAAACCTCGTCCATCTCCGCTTCGTTTAGGGGTGGCATTGGTGGGTTTTGCACCAAAATATAATCCCCGTGTTTTTGAATAAGGGTTTTACCCCTTACGGCATCCATTTCGTCCTGCTGAATTTTGCAGGAAATGGCATATTGCTTTTTGCTGTTTTCGGTGTTTTCTCTTACCATTTCAAATGAGGGACATTCACGGCTGGATGGGATGTGCGAAAAGTCGGTAGTTTTAACCTTATAGCAGGTGCCTAAAATGTCTTTAAGGTCGCCAATTTTTTCACCGCTGTTTAGGCGGTCTGCAATTTCGACAATATGCTTTTCACCCATACCATACATTAAAAGGTCAGCGGTTGAATCAATTAAAATTGAGGGGCGCACACAGTCGTCCCAATAATCATAATGGGCAAAACGGCGAAGTGATGCTTCAACACCGCCAATAGCAATGGCAACATCGCCATAAATTTCACGAATTTTTTTGCAGTAAACAATGGTTGCACGGTCGGGTCGTGCCCCTGCTTTTCCGCCGGGGGTATAGCTGTCATCACTGCGGCGCTTTTTTGCGGCGGTGTAATGCGCCACCATAGAATCAATATTGCCGCCGTTAACCAAAAAGGCAAGGCGGGGCGCACCAAAACGGGTGTAATCGCTGTCGCTTCTTGGTTGGGGAATAATACACACCTTATAACCATTATGCTCGAGCACGCGTGAAATTATAGCTGTACCAAAGGATGGATGGTCAACATAAGCGTCACCCGTTACAATAATAAAATCGGGCTGTTGCCAGCCGTAATCGTTCATTTCTTTTTTAGTTATTGGTAAAAAAGGCATAATTTCACCCCCAAAAATTCTATACTTGTAATAGTATAACATAAAATTTTAAAATTCACAAGGAGATTTAAAAATGAAGTTTTGGGATATGTACACAAAAACAATAATTACCGAGGGTATAGCGGTTTTGCTTATAATTTTAACTGTAATAACGGTTAAGTTTTGTTTTAAGAAAACCTATAAAAAGTTGCATAATTTTTACATACAAAGCGTTCTTTCAGATACTAATATAAACGAGGTGTTAAAGGGTGAAATTTAAGGTTTTGGGCACACAAATTTATATATCTTTTTTCTTTATGGCAGCCATTACCTTAATGCTTGCCACCGACCGTACAGGCCTTATGTTACCATCTCTTTTTGCAGTTATGCTGCACGAGCTTGCCCATCTTTTTACAATGTGGGTGCTTGACTGTGCGCCAAAATCGGTACGGCTTATACCCGCATCAATTCAGATAAATTCGCGCTTTTCATTTCAGTATAAAAACGACATTTTAATAGCGATTTCTGGCCCTGTGGCAAACCTTATATTGTGTCTTTGCCTTTACTTTAATTATGCGGCTTTCGGCAATATGGCGGTGCTTTATTATGCGGTGTTAAATTTAATATATGGTGTGTTTAACTTGCTGCCTGTAAAGGGGCTTGACGGGGGCACTGTTTTATACGCAGTGCTTTGCAAATTTAAAGGGCCCAACAAAGCTGCGGTTATTATGAAAATCATCACCCTTTCATTAGCGGTAGCGGTAATTTTTGTTGCGGTGACTTTAACTTTTCGTTATAAATTAAATATTTCAATTTATATTGTGGGCATTTATCTTTTAATAATGGGTTTAATGAAAACTTGAAATTAAGGTTGAAAGAACAGCTAATATATAGTATTATATATGTATAATTTTTTTGGAGAAGATTTAATGAATAATAAGGAATTTGAAAGACTGTTACTTTCGGTGCAAAAACCCGGTCGTTATTCGGGCGGCGAAATTAACAGCGTCATAAAGGACAAGCATAGTGTTGATGTGCGTTTCGCCTTTTGCTTTCCCGATACTTACGAAATTGGTATGTCGCATTTGGGTATGAAAATACTTTATTCGCAGTTTAATGCAAGAGAAGACATTTGGTGCGAGCGTGTTTTTGCCCCTTGGCTTGATTTTGAAGAGGTAATGCGCCAAAATAACATACCCCTTTTCGCACTTGAAAGCCGTGACCCTATTAAAGATTTTGACTTTATCGGTTTTACTTTACAGTACGAAATGTCATATACAAATGTGCTTAATATGTTAGACCTTGCAGGTGTGCCTTTAAAGAGTGCCGACCGCAAGGAGTTGTCCCCCTTGGTTGTTGCGGGCGGACCCTGTGCCTGCAACCCAGAACCACTTGCTGACTTTGTTGATATTTTCTTTTTGGGCGAGGGTGAAGAGGTTGATTTAGAGGTTATCGACCTTTATAAAAAACACAAGAAAATGGGCAGCAGTAAGCCGGAATTTTTGCGCGAGGCCGCTAAAATTGAGGGTGTTTATGTACCGTCGCTTTATGATATTTCTTATAATGAAGATGGCACAATTAAGGAAATTTCCGCCCAAAACGGTGCGCCCAAAACCGTTAAAAAACGTATTATTAAAGATTTAAATACTGCATTTTACCCCGAAAATTTTGTTGTGCCTTTCATTCAAATTGTGCACGACAGAGCAGTTCAAGAAATTTTCCGCGGCTGTATTCGTGGTTGCCGTTTTTGTCAGGCGGGCTTTATTTACCGCCCTGTTCGTGAAAAATCGGCTGAGGTTATAAACCGTCAGGCAAAATGCCTTTGCGAAAATACCGGCTATGATGAAATTTCGATTTCGTCACTCAGTAGTAGTGACTATACCGAATTAGAGCCACTTTTAAACGAAATGCTTGACTGGACACAGCAAAACCACATAAGCTTAGCTTTGCCGTCACTTCGAATTGACAATTTTTCAGAAGAGCTTTTGCAAAAAATCAGTCATATAAGAAAAAGCGGTCTTACCTTTGCCCCCGAAGCGGGAACACAGCGACTTCGTGATGTTATCAACAAAAATGTCACCGAAGAGGAGATTTTATCCACCTGTAAAATCGCTTTCGAGGGTGGCCATACCGCAGTAAAGCTTTACTTTATGATGGGGCTTCCTACCGAAACGGATGAGGATTTAAAGGGTATCGCCGATTTGGGTCAAAAGATTGTTGATATGTATTACAATATGCCGAACAGACCAAAAGGTAAGTCGGTTTCAGTTTCAATGAGCGTTGCAGTTTTCGTGCCAAAGCCCTTTACACCTTTCCAGTTTGAGCCACAAATCAGCAAAGCCGAAATGGAAAGAAAACAAGCATTTTTGAAAAGTTGCATCACCACCCGCAAGATTGATTTAAGTATGCACGATTCGTCAACAAGCTTTTTAGAGGGCGCCTTTGCCAAGGGTGACCGCCGACTTTGCGATGTGCTTTATACTGCATTTAAAAAGGGTTGCAAGTTTGACAGCTGGAACGAATGCTTTGATTTGGATAAGTGGAACGAAGCATTTGCGGAATGTGGTATAAACCCCGATTTTTATTCAGGCAGACTTCGCAGCTATGATGAAATTAACCCTTGGGACCATCTTGATTATGCAGTTTCAAAGGACTTTTTGGTGCGCGAGCATAAAACTGCCGTATTAGGCAAAACCACACCCAACTGCCGTGAAAAGTGCTCGGCTTGTGGGGCGAATTGCTATGGGGAGGGTGTCTGCTATGAGAAACGTTAGAATTTTTTACGAAAAAAAGGGCAGAATGAAGTTCGTTTCTCACCTTGATATGAACCGCTTTATGTCCCGCCTTATTGCAAAAGCCAAAATTCCCGTTTGGTTTACCGAGGGCTTTAACCAACACGCTTATATGAATTTTGCGGTGCCGTTATCTCTCGGCTATGTTGGGCTTTACGAGATTGTGGATGTAAAAATTACTGATGATAATTATTCACTTTCACAGCTTATAGATGATTTGAATGCGGTTTCAACCCCCGACATTCACTTTTTAAAGGCGACTGAATCGGTAATGCATACAAAGGAAATTGCCTTTGCTGAATTTAAATTGCTTTTCGATGAAATTAACACCGAAAAGTTGAATGAGTTTTTAGCACAAGAGTCAATAATTTGCGCTAAAAAGACTAAAAAGGGTGGGGTAAAGGATATAGATATCGCACCACTTATTAAAAAGGCGGAAATTAAGGATAACAAATTAACTTTAATTTTGTCAGCGGGAAATGAGAATAATCTTAACCCATCACTTGTAATGACCGCATTTTTCGACTTTTGCGGTATAGAGCCGATTTATTACGAAGTTACCCGAACAATGATTTATAATAAAAATTTAGAAGCGTTTTGCTAAAAATTTTAAAAATAATTGTCACTTTTGTGGCAATTATTTTTTTATTTTCACAAGGTTTTGTGTATTTTAATAAAATAATCGAAATTTGTAAAAATATCGCTTCAAACTGTTGATTTTAAGGGGGCAAAATGCTATAATAAGTAAAATGAAAATATTATGGGTTTTTATGATTTTGTAAATCGATAAGATTTATATCGATAATATCGATACGGATTTTACAAACCTAATAGCCAAGCGGTTTGAGACATATTTTGAGGAGGGGATACGGATGGAAAAAAGTTCAATATCCAAAGCTACCTTGGGCAGGGTACCAAGATATCTGAATTATCTTAAAGAATTGTCCCTCGAAAATGTTCCCTTTATATCGGCCACAACCATTTCAAAGGAATTAAAGCTTGGCGAAGTTCAGGTAAGAAAAGATTTAGCAATGATAAGCGGTGCAGGAAGACCGCGCCTTGGGTATGAAACCGAAGTGCTTATACAGCAGCTTGAGGACTGCCTTGGCTATAATAAATTAACCAATGCAGTGTTGGTAGGTGCCGGCCGACTTGGCAGGGCGCTTTTACAGTATGACGGTTTTCAGCATTTTGGTGTTAAAATCACCGCGGCCTTTGATTCAAACCACAAAGTATTAAATCCCGATGCCGAAACTGTTATTTTACCAATGAACCACTTTGAAAGTTTTTGCCAGCAACACGAAATTCGACTTGGCATTATAACGGTTGGTGAGGGCTCGGCCCAGCAGGTATGTGACCAAATGGTGAAAAGCGGAATAACTGCTATTTGGAACTTTGCTCCCTGTAAATTGCAGGTGCCTGACGGTGTTCTGCTTCAAAACGAAAATTTAGCACTATCCTTGGCACATTTAAGAAATCAATTATCTCGGCATCAAGCATTTTAAATAACAAAACATACATAAACTTTGGAGGAATAACAATGAAAATCACAGTATGTATCGGTAGTTCTTGTCATGTAAAAGGTTCGCGTCAAGTGGTTGAGCAACTTCAAAATCTTATTGCTGAAAATAATCTTGGCGATAAGGTTGAGCTTGGCGGTACTTTTTGTATGGGAAAATGTCAGCAGGGGGTTTGTGTAACTGTTGATGATGAGTTTTATTCAGTAACACCTGACAATGCTTTTGATTTCTTCCAAGAAAATGTAAAGGCAAAGGTATAATTAAATGATTATTCAAATTTGTGTGGGAAGCTCTTGTCATTTAAAGGGCTCACCTGAAATTGTTGAGCTTTTACAAAAAGCCGTTGAAGAACATCATCTTGAAAATGATATCACCCTTACAGGTAGCTTTTGTATTGGAAAGTGTAACCGTCTTGGTGTTACGGTTCAGGTAGATGATGATATTCATGTTGGCGTTACGAAAGAAAATTTTAAAGAATTTTTCAGCCAGCATGTGCTTTCTAAATTGGGAAAGGTGTAAAAAATTATGCCGAATTGTTTAACACTTAAAAAATCAAATTGTAAGAACTGTTATAAATGCATTCGAAACTGCCCTGTAAAAGCTATTCGCTTTTCGGGAAATCAGGCGCACATTATTGGTAACGAGTGTATTTTGTGCGGTCAGTGTTTTGTTGTATGTCCGCAGGATGCAAAACAAATAGTTGATGAAACCGAAAAAGTAAAGGTGCTTTTGCAAAGCGGTGACCCTGTTGTTGTAAGTCTTGCTCCGTCTTTTGTTGCAAACTATGGCGGTGCAGGTATCAATTCTATGAGAAATGCGTTAAAGCAGCTTGGCTTTTACGATGTAGAAGAAACTGCAATTGGCGCAACTATTGTTAAAAACGAATATGAAAGAATGCTTAAAGAGGATGAACGAGATGTTGTAATTTCTTCTTGTTGCCATTCTATTAATTTGCTTATTCAAAAGCATTATCCCCAAGCGCTTGAATTTTTGGCTGATGTTGTGTCGCCAATGCAGGCGCACTGTATGGATATTAAAAAAAGAATTCCAAATGTAAAGACTGTTTTTATTGGCCCTTGTGTTGCTAAAAAAGACGAGGCAGAACATTACAAAGGTATTGTTGACGCTGTACTTACATTTGAAGAATTGACCAAATGGTTGGAAGAAGCGGGAATTAAACTTGAAGCTGAAAGTGATAATAACGAATGTTCACGCGCAAGATTTTTCCCCACAACAGGCGGTGTGCTTAAAACAATGGCACAGGATATGCCCGGATACACATATCTTGCACTTGATGGTGTGGAAAACTGCATTGCAGCACTTAAAGATATTATAAGCGGCAACATTCACAAATGTTTTATTGAAATGTCGGCCTGTGTTGGCAGCTGTGTCGGCGGTCCTGTAATGGAAAAATATCATCATACTGAAACTGTAAGAGATTATATTACCATTTCGGGTTATGCCGGCAAAAAAGATTTCGTGGTTTCACAACCCAAAACTTCTGAGCTTCAAAAGAATTTTGAATATATCGAACAGCGTTATCAAATGCCGTCAGATATGGAAGTACAAAATATTCTTCGCCAAATGGGTAAATTTAAGCCCTCGCAGGAGCTTAACTGTGGCTCTTGCGGATATAATACCTGCCGTGAAAAAGCGGTGGCTATTATTCACGGTAAGGCGGAAATTTCAATGTGTCTTCCTTTCCTTAAAGACAAGGCAGAAAGCTTTTCTGATACTATTGTTAATAATTCACCAAACGGACTTATCGTTTTAAACGAAAACCTTGAGGTACAGCAAATAAATAATGCGGCAAGAAGAATGATGAACATTCGCTCGGCAAGTGATGTACTTGGCGACCAGGTTATTCGTATTCTTGACCCAACTGTATTTTTAAATGTTTTGCGAACAGGCAGAAATGTCCGTGACGAGCGTGTGTATTTAGCAGAATACAAGCGTTTTGTTGAACAATCGGTGGTTTACGATAAGGATTCACATCTACTTATTTCTATTATGCGTGATGTTACTGATGAACAGAACGAACGCGAAAAGAAAGAAAACATCAGCCGTCAAACTATTGAGGTTGCCGATAAGGTTGTTGACAAGCAAATGCGTATCGTACAGGAAATTGCATCACTTTTAGGTGAAACTGCGGCTGAAACTAAAATTGCTCTTGCCAAATTAAAGGAGTCTATCCAAGATGAATGATTTATGTGCTGATATTGGGTATAAAAGTATAAATCATTACGGCGAGCAGCTTTGCGGCGACCATGTTGATGTGGTCGAGCCAAGTGATGATTCCACCGTTATCGTGCTGTCGGACGGTCTTGGAAGCGGCGTAAAAGCAAGTATTCTTTCAACCCTTACTTCTAAAATTATTTCAACAATGTTAGCCGAAGGGTTAAGCTTGGAGGAATGTGTTGAAACTATTGCTGCAACCCTGCCTGTATGTTCGGTACGAGGTGTAGCATACTCGACATTTACCATTATTCATTTAAAGAATAACCAAGTGGCTGAGCTTATACAGTACGATAACCCTCACGCCATTATTATTCGTGATGAACAGGTTTGGGATTATCCAAAAACAGAAATGAATATTGGTGGCAAAAAGATTTATAAATCGGTTATCAAGCTTCAGGAAAATGATATTTTCGTTGCTATGAGCGATGGCTGTCCACACGCGGGTATCGGTACTGCCTATAACTTTGGGTGGAAGCGTGAAGAAATTGCAAGCTTTATGGAATCGCTTTCTCACGCAGGTTACACTGCAAAAACCTTGTCCACAATGCTTGTAGATGAATGCGATAAGCTTTACGGTCACGAGCCGGGGGATGATGCAACTGCATGTGTTGTTCGTATCAGAAAACGCGAACCTATGAATATGCTTTTCGGCCCGCCCTCTAACCGTGATGATGCCGACCGTATGATGTCACTTTTCTTTTCAAAAGAAGGTAAACACATCATTTGCGGTGGAACAACCTCATCTATTGCGGCAAAGTTTTTGAGACGGCCGCTTAAAGCAAGTCTTAATTTTGAAAAAAGCGATATTCCGCCAATTGCTACTATTGATGGTGTTGACCTTGTAACCGAAGGTGTTATTACTGTAAACCGTGTGCTTGAATATGCTAAAGATTATCTCGGCGACAACAAGCATTATGAGCATTGGAGCTTTAATCGCGACGGTGCATCTTTAATTTGTCGTTTGTTGTTTGAAGAAGCAACTGATATTAACTTTTATGTGGGCAGAGCGGTTAACCCCGCCCATCAAAATCCTGATTTGCCCATCAATTTTAATATAAAAATGAATTTGGTTGATGAACTGTCTAAATGCCTTAGGAAAATGGGCAAAAAGATAAAGGTTAGTTATTTCTAAGGAGAAAATTTATGGGAATAAGAAAATTCGATACAAAGGTACAGCACTTAAAGTATAAAGTGCTTCGTGAAGTTGCACGACATGCCTGGAATGACACATTGCTTGATAATGTGATGAACATTCCTGAAATGATTGTACCCGGTAAAACACCAACAATGCGATGTTGTGTTTACAAAGAACGTGCAATTTTAGGTAAGCGTGTTAAAATCGCTATGGGCGGCAATAAGGAAAACCCAAATGTTATCGAGGTTATCGACATTGCTTGTGATGAATGTCCTGCAGCAGGTTATGAGGTTACCACTTCTTGCCGCGGCTGTTTGGCACACCGTTGTGAAGATGTTTGTAAAAGGGGAGCAATCTCCTTTGACCACAACCATGTAGCACATATTGATAAATCAAAATGTGTTGAATGTGGTCTTTGTGCAAAGGTTTGTCCCTATGCCGCTATTATCAATCGCAAACGACCTTGTCAAATTGCTTGCAAAGTAAAGGCAATTTCTATAAAAGATAACAATGCTGCGGCTATTGATAATAACAAATGTATTCAATGTGGTGCTTGTGTATATCAATGTCCGTTTGGCGCTATAACCGATAAATCATATATTTTGGATGTTATTGATATCATCAAAAAAAGTGAAAACAATCAAAAATATAGGGTTTACGCTATGGTGGCGCCTTCAATTTCAAGTCAGTTTGTTTATGCAAAATTAGGTCAGGTTATTACCGGTCTTAAAGAGCTTGGCTTTTATACTGTAATTGAAGCTGCTCTCGGTGCTGATATGGTGGCACAGGCAGAATCGAAAGAACTTGCCGAAAAGGGCTTTTTAACAAGCTCCTGTTGTCCTGCATTTGTGCAGTATATTGATTCGGCATTTCCTGATATGAAGCCGTTTGTGTCGCACAACCTTTCACCAATGGCAATGCTTGCAAAATATATTAAGAGCACTGACAAAAATGCAAAGGTTGTATTCATTGGCCCTTGCACTGCTAAAAAGGCGGAAGCAAAGCTTGAAAGTGTTAAACCTTATATTGATGCGGTTATGACTTTTGAAGAACTTCAAGCGCTTTTTGACAGCAAGGATATGGATATTACAACTCTTTCGGAAGATGTTCTTGAAAATGCATCATATTATGGCAGAATTTTTGCTCGCAGCGGCGGTCTTACAGATGCCGTTAAACAAGGTCTTGAAGAACAAAATATCGACTTTGAATTAAAGGCGGTTTCTTGTGACGGAATTGAGGAGTGCCGTGTGGCGCTTCTTAAAAAGAGCAAAAATGTGCTTGATGCCAACTTTATTGAAGGTATGGCTTGTGTGGGCGGTTGCATCGGCGGTGCAGGGTGCCTTACACACGGCGAAAAGAACAAAGCCGAAGTTGACAAATACGGCAGAGAAGCATTAGAAAAAACAATCAGCAACGCAGTTGCTGTTTTAAAATAAAAAACAAAAATTTAAAAACTTTTTAAAAGGGGAATTATTATGAATAAAATTACTGTAATCGGCTCGGGTAGTGTTGGCTCTACAATCTCTTACACATTAACTGTTATGGGTATCGCATCTGAAATTGTTATGATTGACGTTAATCAAGAAAAATCTTTAGGCGAAGCATTAGATATCAGACAAGGTGTTCCTTTCTGTAATCCTGCCAATATCTATGCCGGCTCTTATGTTGATGCAAAGGATTCTGATATTGTTATTATCACCTGCGGTTTACCAAGAAAAGCAGGTCAGTCAAGACTTGATTTAGCTCAAACAAATGTAAATGTGTTAAAGCAGGTTGCAAAAGAGGTTGTTCCGCACGCACCTAACGCTACATATATAATTGTAAGTAATCCTGTTGATGTACTTACCTATGTTTTCCACAAAATTTCAGGCATTCCTGAAGAAAGAATTATCGGTTCGGGTACTATTTTGGATACCGCTCGCTTACGCGCCCGCGTTTCTGAATATTATGGTGTAAACCAAAAGAATGTACACGCTTATGTTTTGGGTGAGCATGGCGACTCGGCTTTTGTTCCGTGGTCTATTGCTAATATCTCCAATGTTCCGATTGAAGATTACAGAAACGCTTTACAAAATTCAAATGATTACCCCGAACTTGATTGCGAAGAGGTTGAAAATTATGTTCGTAAGTCGGGTGCACGCGTTATTCAGCGTAAGGGTGCAACCTTCTATGCGGTTTCAATGTCGGTTTGCCACATTTGTAAGTGCTTACTTAGTGGTATCGACACCACAATGACCGTTTCTACCATGCTTCACGGTGAATACGGTATCAATGATGTTTGCCTTAGCTTACTTAATGTTGTTGGTAACAAGGGCGCTCACAGTAAGGTGCTTTTACCCCTTAACGAAGAAGAAATCAAGGCATTACACCACAGTGCTGATTGCCTTAAAGAAATTATCAACAGTATCGAAATCTAATGAAAGGTTGTTACATAATGGAATATCGTATTGAACATGACTCGATGGGTGAGATGAAGGTTCCTGCTGACCGTCTTTGGGCAGCACAAACCCAAAGAAGTCACGAAAATTTTGAAATTGGTGTTGGTATTGAAACAATGCCTAAAGAAATTATTCACGCTTTCGGTGTGCTTAAAAAAGCTGCGGCTATTACTAATAACAAATTGCGCCCCGAAAAAATGACCGATGAAAAGCTCACAGCTATTATGGCAGCTTGTGACGAGGTTATGGCAGGCAAGCTTAACGACCATTTCCCGCTTGTTGTATGGCAGACCGGTTCGGGCACACAGTCGAATATGAACTCTAATGAGGTTATTGCTAACCGTGGCAACCAAATTCTTGGCAAAACCTTACTCCACCCAAATGATGACTCTAATATGAGCCAGTCTTCTAATGACACCTTCCCAACAGCTATGCACATTTCGGCTGTTTTGATTTTGGAAGATAAGCTTATTCCCGCAGTTGAAGAGTTAATTGCCACCTTTAAGCGCCTTGAAGAAGAAAACGAAGGCATTGTAAAGAGCGGTAGAACACACCTTCAAGATGCTACACCAATTAAGTTTAGCCAAGAAATCAGCGGTTGGCGTTCAAGTCTTGAAAAAGATGTTGAACTCATTAAGCGTTCTATCGACCCGCTTCGTGAATTAGCACTTGGCGGTACTGCAGTTGGTACCGGTCTTAACGCTCCCAAGGGCTTTGATACAGGCGTTGCTGAAGAAGTTACAAAAATTACGGGTAAACAGTTTGTTACCGCAAGTAACAAGTTCCACGCTTTAACATCTAAGGATGAGCTTGTGTTTGCACACGGTGCGATTAAGGCACTTGCTTGCGATATGATGAAGATTGCAAACGATGTTCGTTGGTTGGCATCCGGCCCACGCGACGGTCTTGGTGAAATCTTTATCCCCGAAAACGAGCCCGGCTCGTCAATTATGCCAGGCAAGGTTAACCCCACCCAATGCGAAGCAGTAACAATGGTTGCTGTTCAAGTAATGGGTAATGATGTAGCTGTTACAATGGCAGCATCTCAAGGCAATTTCGAGCTTAATGTATTTATGCCTGTTTGCATTTATAATTTCTTGCAGTCGGCTCGACTTTTGGCAGAAGCTATTGTGTCATTTAACAAAAACTGTGCTGTTGGTATTAAGGCAAACAAAGAAAAAATGCATCACAATTTGCACAATTCTTTAATGCTTGTTACTGCACTTAACCCATATATCGGTTATGAAAATGCAGCAAAGACTGCTAAAAAAGCATTTAAAGATAATATTTCACTTAAAGAGGCCTGTGTAGAGCTTGGCTTCTTGACCGCTGAAAAATTTGATGAGGTTTTCCATCCTGAAGAGATGGCATAAGTCGGAGGTAATTTGATGAAGGTTAGTTATTTCCCCGGTTGCACCTTAAAAAACAAGGCAAAAGATTTGGATTTATATGCGTATAAATCTGCCGAAGCTTTGGGTGTTACTTTGGAAGAAATTGAAAACTGGCAATGCTGCGGCGGTGTTTTTACAACCGCAAATGACGAGGTTGCAACAAAGCTTTCGTCTGTTCGCGCATTGAAGTATGCAGGCGAGAAGGAACAGCCCTTAGTAACTGTTTGCTCCGCTTGTCACAATGTTATAAAACAAACTAATTATGCAATGCAAACCAATTCACAGTTTGCTGACAAGGTTAACAGATATATGGCGGCTGACGGTACATATAACGGTGAAACACAGGTTTACCATTACCTTGAAATGCTTCGTGATTTGGTTGGTTATGACACCCTTAAAGAAAAGGTTGTAAATACCTTAAAGGGCAAGAAAATTGCGGCATATTATGGTTGCCTTTTGTTGCGTCCAAACAGTGTAATGCGTATGGATGACCCCGAAAACCCCACTATTATGGAGGATTTCATCAGGGCTCTTGGCGCAGATGCAGTAGTGTACGCAAAAAGAAACGAATGCTGCGGCGGTTATATTTCGGTTGAAAGTCCCGAATCCGCTAAAAGAAACAGTAATTCTATTATAGAAAACGCAAAGGCAGCAGGTGCCGAAATGATTATAACTGCTTGTCCGCTTTGTAAGTATAATCTTGTTAAAAACGGTGCAGATATTCCTGTTGTATATTTCACCGAGCTTTTGGCAGAAGCCCTTGGCGTAAAGGAGGATACAAATGCATAACAACAAGTATCTTCAAGAAGAAATCATTCGCATAAGTGGTGTTAACCCCAGCAAGTGTATGCGCTGCGGTAAGTGTTCAGCCACTTGTCCCGCATACGACGAGATGGAATATCATCCCCACCAATTTGTAAATATGGTGGAATGTGGTGACATTGAACCACTTTTAAATTCCAAATCATTATATAAATGTTTGTCTTGCTTTGCTTGTATCGACCGCTGCCCACGTGGCGTTCAGCCCGCAAAGGTGGTTGAGGCCGTTCGCTTAACCGCTATAAGAAAACAAGGCGCAAATCATTTAACAGCAGATATGGTCCCCGAAATCGTTGATGAAGACACACCACAACAGTTGCTTGTCAGCGCTTTCAGAAAATATACAAAGTAAAGGAGGAAAAGACAAATGCAAAGAGTTGGCGTTTTTGTATGTTGGTGTGGTAGTAACATCGCAGGTACAGTAGATGTTGAGGCAGTGTCCGAGGCACTTAAAAGTGAGCCCGGCGTGGTCTTTTCCACCAATTATCAATATATGTGTTCACAGGCCGGTCAGGATATGATTAAGCAGGCCGTTAAGGAGCATAATCTCACAGGTATTGTGGTATGTTCTTGCTCACCCCGTATGCACGAAGCAACCTTCCGCAAAACTGCGGCAGCAGCGGGGCTTAACCCTTATATGGTTGAAATTGCAAACATTCGTGAGCAATGCTCTTGGGTACATAAGGATATGCTTACAGGTACCGAAAAGGCAATTATTTTGGGTAAAGCGGCTATTGCTAAGGTTAATCTTAATGCACCCCTTATTCCAGGTGAATCGCCTGTTACCAAACGCGCTTTGGTTATCGGTGGCGGTATTGCAGGTATTCAAACCGCTCTTGACATTGCAGATGCGGGTTTCCCCGTAGATATCGTTGAAAAGAAGCCCACCATCGGCGGTAAAATGGCTCAGCTTGATAAAACCTTCCCAACACTTGACTGTGCGGCTTGTATTTTGACACCTAAAATGGTGGATGTTGCACAAAATGAAAAAATCCGCATCTTCTCTTACAGCGAAGTTACCGAAGTAAGTGGCTTTGTTGGTAATTTTGAGGTTACCATTAAGAAAAATGCAAGATATGTTAAGGAAGATATTTGTACGGGCTGCGGCGCTTGTGTAGAAAAGTGCCCCATGAAGCGCATCCCTAACGAATTTAACTTGGGTATGGACAACCGCCCCGCAATTTATATTCCTTTTGCACAGGCAGTTCCGAAGGTTGCAACCATTGACCCAAATGCTTGTAATATGCTTAAAAACGGCAAGTGCGGTGTTTGTTCAAAGGTATGTGCCGCAGGTGCTATTGACTATACACAAAAAGACGAATATATCAACGAAAAATACGGTGCTATTGTTGTGGCAACCGGCTTTAATCCAATTAGTATGGATAAGTTTGATGAGTTTGCTTACAATCAGTCAAAGGATGTTATCACATCCCTTGAATTTGAGCGTTTAACAAATGCAGCAGGTCCTTCTGCGGGCAAGCTTTTACGCCCGTCTGATGGTAAGCATCCCCACACTATCGTATTTGTTCAGTGTGTTGGCTCGCGTTGTGAATCTTGCGCTGAAAAGGGTAAGGAATATTGCTCAAAAATTTGCTGTATGTATACCGCAAAGCACGCAATGCTTACACGTGATAAATACCCCGATACCGAAGTTTACGTATTCTATATTGACGTTCGTACACCCGGTAAAAACTTCGACGAATTCTATCGCCGTGCGGTAGAAGAATATGGCGTTAAGTACATTAAGGGTATGGTTGGTAAGGTTGTGCCCGAGGGTGATAAGTTAAAGGTTCAAGCATCTGACCTTATTGCAAACAAGCAATTACATATTGATGCCGACTTGGTTGTTTTGGCAGCCGCTATCGAACCCGATAAATCAGCTCGTCCACTTGCTACTATGCTTACTGCTAGTATGGACACTAACGACTTCTTTACCGAAGCCCATCCCAAGCTTCGCCCTGTTGAAAGTCCCACTGCGGGTGTGTTCCTTTCAGGTGCTTGTCAAGGACCTAAGGATATCCCCGAAACCGTTTCTCAAGCAGGTGCTGCGGCTTCAAAGGTTATCGGTCTTCTTGCAAAAGATAAACTTACAGGTAACCCCTGTGTTGCAAATTCAAACGAGCTTATGTGTAACGGTTGCTCGTCTTGTGCAAACGTTTGTCCTTATGGTGCTATCACTTACGAGGATAAGGAATTCCGTATGCCTGACAGAACCACTAAGATTAGAAGAGTAGCGTCGGTTAACCCCGCAGTTTGTCAGGGTTGTGGCGCTTGTACCGTTGCTTGTCCTTCTGGTGCTATGGACCTTAAGGGCTTTGCAAATCTACAAATTATGGCGGAGGTTGACGCAATATGCAAGTAAATGAATATAAGCCCTTAATTGTTGCATTTTGCTGCAACTGGTGTTCTTATGCGGGTGCTGACCTTGCGGGTAATAACCGCTTGGCTTATCCTGCTGATGTTAAAATTATCCGTGTGCCTTGCTCTTGCCGTGTAAACCCAATGTTTATTTTACGCGCATTTCAGCGTGGCGCTGATGGTGTAATTATTTGCGGTTGCCACCCTGGTGACTGTCACTATACTTCGGGTAACTACTTTACCCGTCGCCGTATGGCTGCCCTTTTCTCAATGCTCGATTTTTTGGGCATTGAAAAGGAACGCACCCGTGTTGAATGGGTGTCGGCTGCTGAAGGCGCAAAATTTGCCGCAACAATGAACGACTTTGTTCAGACTGTAACTGCACTTGGTCAAAACAAGAGATTGGAGGATTTAAGATGCAAAAAATAACCCGTGAACAGCTTATACAAAAAGCATCAGAACTCCTCGAAAATGGTACTGTCAGTGCTGTTTTAGGTTGGGGCATAGGTGAATTTGACTATGATGTAACTCCCACCGTTTTCAGCACAGTGGAAGAGCTTAAAAACGGCTTTGTTTTTAACGATTTCTGCGGTGCAAACTTTTCAAAATATCTTGTTAAGAAAACTGATAAAATTGAAGGTAAAATTCTTGTTTTCTTAAAGCCCTGTGATACATACAGCTTTAACCAGCTTTTAACCGAGCATCGCTTTGACCGTGAAAAGGTTTATGCTGTTGGTATTCCTTGCGAGGGTATGGCTGACATTGCAAAGGTTAAGGCAATCAGCGGCGACGGTATTGCTGCAATCGGCTCGGACGGTGACAAGTTAGTTGTTACCACATTGTATGCTGATGAGCCCGTTGTTATTGCTGCAAAGGATGTTTTGGCCGAACGCTGCATTAACTGCAAGAGCAAAAAGCATGTGGCTTACGATGAGCTTATGGGTGAAGAGGGCGAAGTTATTGAGTCAAACCGCTTTGACGAGGTTGCCCGCCTTGAAGCAATGACAGCCGATGAAAGATTTGCTTTCTGGCAAAACGAACTTTCTCGTTGTATTCGTTGCAACGCTTGTCGTGACGCTTGCCCCGCTTGTACCTGCGAAAAGTGCGTTTTTGATAACCCAAATTCGGGTGTTGAAAATAAATCACCCGCAAACGAGTTTGAAGAAAAATTATTCCACATTATTCGTGCATACCATGTTGCAGGCCGTTGTACTGACTGCGGCGAATGCTCACGCGTGTGCCCACAAAATATTCCTTTACACCTCCTTAACCGCAAGTTCATTAAGGATATGAACGATTTTTATGGTGAATATCAAGCAGGTGCTGAGGTTGGCGGTCGCGCACCGCTTGTTGACTATACCACCGAAGATTTAGAACCAGGTGAAGTTTTTGATAGGGGGGATAACAATGCGTAAATGTTCTCTTGATAAAATAAACCTTTTGTTTAAAGAAATTGCCAAAAATGCCGAGCTTTATCTTCCCCAAGACCAAACCGACGGCAGTGCCACTTATAAAAAGTGGGAAGAGGGAAGTGTTTGGAGCAATGTTCTGAATACTGTTAGAAGCCCTAAGGATTTCTTCTTCCCCCAAACTGAAGATTTAATGGCATTTAAGACCGAAGGCAAAAATATTGAAGTTATTGATACAAGAAAAGCACTTGATGATTTTGTAATCTTTGGTGTAAGAGCTTGTGATGTTAAAAGCTTTGATATCCTTGACCGCGTATTTTTAAGCGAGCCGGTTGACAGCTTTTATGCTTTAAGACGCAGCCACGGTGTTATTATTTCTTTGGCGTGCGGTAAGCCGTCTGAAACTTGTTTTTGTAAAACCTTTGGCATAAACCCTGCTGAGCCCACAGGCGATATTTCAGCTTGGAAAAATGATACTGACATCTTCTTTGAGGCAAACACCCAAAAGGGTAAGGACCTTTTAGAAAAGCTTATCGATTTAACTGAAGAGTGTGATGATACCGCTGTAGTTGAACAAAAAGCAAAAATTGATGCCATTATGAATAAGCTTCCGCTTAAAGACCTTAAAACCGATGCTTTCGGTGGCGGTAAAACGGCTGAACTTTTCAATGCACCCGAATGGGATGAATTATCCGGGGCTTGTCTTGGTTGCGGTACTTGTACCTTTGTGTGCCCAACCTGTCAGTGTTATGATATTAAAGATTTTAATACAGGCAACGGTGTTATTCGTTTCAGATGTTGGGATTCTTGTATGTATTCCGACTTTACAAAAATGGCACACGGTAACAACCGTTTAACACAAAAGGAACGCTTCCGTCAACGCTTTATGCACAAGCTTGTGTACTATCCCGAAAATAACGACGGTTTGTTTAGCTGTGTTGGTTGCGGTCGCTGTCTTGTAAAATGTCCGATATCAATGAATATCGTAAAAGTAATGAAAAAGATTGGAGGAAAAAAAAGGTGAATAATATTAACGATACTTTAATTCCTAAAATTGGTGTCATTACAGATGTTCGCATCGATACACCCGATATTAAAACCTTTCGTGTGGTAACACCCGATGGTAAAAAGGCATTTGACCACAAACCAGGTCAATGCGCTATGCTTTCAGTTCCGGGTGTGGGTGAAGCAATGTTTTCTATTACTTCTTCACCAACAAACGAAGAATTTATGGAATTTTCCATTAAAAAATGCGGTTGTGTGACCGATTGGCTTCATCAAGCAGAACCCGGTCAGCAAATTACTATTCGCGGACCTTATGGAAAACCGTTCCCTGTAGATGATGTATTTGCAGGAAAAGACCTTTTGTTTATTGCGGGCGGTGTTGGTTTAGCACCTCTTCGCTCGGTAATCAACTACTGTCGTCACTACCGTGACCGTTACGGTAAAATTGATATCGTTTACGGCTCACGCAGTAAGGATGACCTTCTTGACTATAAGGAAATCATTGAAGAATGGGCAACCGACGACGGTGTTAATGTTCATTTAACCATTGACAACCCGCAAGAAGGTTGGGACGGTCATGTTGGCTTTGTTCCTACCTTTGTTAAGGAGCTTGGCTTTGACACCAACAAGGTGGCTGTTTTATGTGGCCCACCCATTATGATTAAGTTTACGCTTGACGGTCTTTGTGAAATTGGCTTTGATAAAACCAATGTTTACACCACACTTGAACTTCGTATGAAGTGCGGTGTCGGCAAATGCGGCAGATGTAATGTTGGCGCAAAATATGTTTGCAAAGACGGTCCGGTTTTCCGCTGTGATGAATTGGAAGAACTTCCAAGCGAGTATTAAAGGAGAAAAAATAATGGAAAATATGGTAAATATTTACCTTTATGGTAAAAAATACGAAGTTCCCGCAAGTCTTACTATTATGAATGCCATGGAATATGCAGGTTATCAGCTTGTTCGTGGTGTTGGTTGCCGTTGCGGTTTCTGCGGTGCTTGTGCAACAATTTACCGCATTAAAGGTCAGCAAGAACTTAAAACTTGCCTTGCTTGTCAAACAAAGGTAGAGGACAATATGTATATTGCTACTCTTCCTTTCTTCCCACTTGTTAAACAACCATACGATATTGAAAAGGTTAAACCTTCTGAGCAAATTATGATGCAGCTTTACCCCGAGGTTTATGCTTGTATCGGTTGTAATGCTTGTACAAAGGCATGTACACAAGAGCTTAATGTTATGCAGTACATTGCTTATGCACAACGCGGTGATTTTGAAAAGTGCGCTGAAGAATCTTTTGACTGTGTAATGTGCGGTGTTTGTTCTTCTCGTTGCCCCGCAGGTATTACTCATCCTCAGGTTGGGTTACTGGCAAGACGCTTAAACGGTAAGTATCTTGCTCCCGAAACACAACACCTTTTAGAGCGTGTTGCTGAAATCGAAAACGGCGGTTGTGAGGCAGACCTTCAGGATATTATGAAGAAAACTGCCGAAGAACTTAAAGCTATGTATAATAATCGTGATTTTGAGAAATAAGGAGGTGCGATAATATGTATACTAAAGAACAATTAGAATCAATTAAAAGGGTAGAAGCTACCCGTGAAGAACGTCTTAAAGCGGTTCTTGCAGGTAATCATCCCAGACGAATGACTGCCGAAGAAAAGGACCAGGTTTTACTTGAGAACCATCCCGACCACATAAAATCGCAGTTTGCCGAGCTTAAAATCGGTCCTAACAAGGGTGAAAAAGTACCGCTTGAATTGGCTGAAACCTTACAGGCAAACCCAAGAATTAACCCTGCTGATATCGACCTTACTAAGATTGATTACGATGTAGATGTGCTTGTTATCGGTGGTGGCGGTGCTGGTTCTGCGGCTGCTATTATGGCTAACGAAAACGGCGCTAATGTTATGATAGTAACAAAGCTTCGCCATGGTGATGCCAACACAATGATGGCCGAAGGCGGTATTCAAGCAGCTGATAAGCCAAACGACAGCCCAGCACAGCATTATCTTGACGTTATGGGTGGCGGTCACTTTAAAAACGTGCCCGAGCTCGTTTACAAGCTTGTTAACGATGCCCCAATTTGCATTAAATGGCTTAATGATTTGGGCGTTATGTTCGATAAAGAAGCTGACGGTACAATGGTTACCACCCATGGTGGTGGTACTTCTCGTAAACGTATGCACGCTTGTAAGGACTATTCGGGTGCTGAAATTATGCGTGTTTTGCGTGACGAGGTTCAAAATCGTCAAATCCCCGTTGTTGATTTCACCTCTGCTATTGAAATCATTAAGGATGAAAACGGTAAGGCAGCCGGTGCTGTTTTAATGAATATGGAAACTAAGGAAATCCTTATCGCACGCGCTAAAACTGTTATTATAGCAACAGGTGGTGCGGGTCGTATGCACTATCAGGGCTTCCCAACCTCTAACCACTATGGCGCTACTGCTGACGGTCTTGTTTTGGCTTACCGCGCAGGCGCACCCTTGCTTTATGCTTATACCTTGCAATATCACCCAACAGGTGCTGCTTATCCTTCACAAATCTTTGGTGCACTTGTTACCGAAAAGGTTCGCTCTATCGGTGCTCAGCTTATAAACTGCGACGGTGAAGCATTTATGTATCCGCTTGAAACCCGCGATGTTTGCGCTTCAACTGTTATCAGAGAATGTCGCAAGGGTAAGGGTATTGACACCTTTAACGGCGGTCAGGGTGTTTGGCTTGACTCACCAATGATTGATAAAATTCACGGTGAAGGTACTATTGAAAAGCGAATTCCCGCTATGATGCGTATGTACCTTAAATATGGCATTGATATGCGTAAGCAACCAATCCTTATTTATCCCACACTTCACTATCAAAACGGCGGTATCAAGATTGCCGACAATGGTATGTCTGATGTTGAAAACCTTTTTGTTGCAGGTGAAGCTGTTGGTGGTATCCACGGTGAAAATCGCCTTATGGGTAACTCACTTTTGGATATTATCGTATTCGGTCGTAACGCTGGTATAAACGCTGCTGCAGTTGCTAAGAATACAACCGTTAGCGATAAGCTTAACCTTGACCACGTTGAAAGCTTTAAGAAAGAAATGGCTGATGCAGGCATCAAGACCGATAAGGCTTCTCCTAAGCTTCTTCCTAACTATACAAAGCAGAAGGATTTTTAAGGAGGGTACTTCATGAAATTTTTTGGCGGAGTAATCTCCATTAACGATATTTACACCCTTTTATTTGTGGTTTTCGGTGTTTTACTTGTGGGCTATGCTTTGGGTAGAATTACCGTCAAGGGTGTGTCTCTTGGCGATGCAGGTGTGTTTATTATTGCGTTACTTGTTGGTGCATTATGCTTCAGTATGACAAGCGACGGTTTGGTATTCGCTTTATCTGCAAAAGCTTATGACTATAAAACTGCAATGAAATTAATCGAAGGATTAGGTCTTGTTTTATTCGTTACTTCGGTTGGTTACATTGCGGGTCCAAAATTCTTTGGCAATTTTAAAAAGAATTTTAAATCATATGTATTGTTGGGCTTAATTATAATACTGGCAGGTGGTCTTGCGGCAGTTGGCTGTATCTATGCGGGCGAATTGTTCGGTTACGGTGCAACTATTAAGGAGCAGGACGGCTTCGTTGCTATGATTGTTGGTCTTCTTTCGGGCTCACTTACATCAACCCCTGCATTCTCTGCTGCAAAAGCAACAGTTGCTGCTGAATATGAGGGCTTAGTGTCTGTTGGCCACGGTATTTCTTACATCTTCGGTGTTGTAGGCGTTGTATTGTTCGTTCAGCTTATTCCTAAGCTTTCTAAAGCAAATATGGAAGAAGAACGCGCAAAATTGGTTATTAAGTCTGAAAAAGAAGAGAAGAAGGCCACTAAAAAGCTCTTTGAAATCGACCATATGGGTGTTGCGGGCTTTGCATTAGCGGCTATTTTGGGCGTAATTATCGGTAATATTAAAATTCCGTTGTCTTCAAGCGGCCTTTCGGGTACTTGCTTTTCGTTAACTGCAACAGGCGGTTGTCTTTTAATGAGTTTGATTTTAGGTCACTTTGGCAAAATTGGTCCAATTAGCATTATGCCTGCACAAAGTACCTTAAAGCTATTCCGTGAATTAGGTCTTGTATTGTTCTTGGTTGGCGCAGGTATCCCCGGCGGTGCTGAATTTATTGCAAACTTTGACCCAATGTATTTCGTTTACGGTGTTGTAATGACTGTTGTACCTATGATACTTGGCTTCTTATTTGCAAAATATGTGTTAAAATTAAGCCTTCTCAACAACTTGGGTTCGCTTACCGGCGGTATGACTTCTACCCCCGCGCTTGGCACACTTATCGGTGTTGCAGGTACAGAGGATGTTGCAGCAGCTTATGCAGCGACCTATCCAATTGCTCTTATTGCAGTTGTTTTAGTTTCACAGTTCCTTGTAATATTGTTTTAATTAAATTAAAAAAGCTTTCGGTGAAAACCGAAAGCTTTTTAACATATATTCAATTTTTTTATCATACAATTTAATAGTCCTTTTTAGGAGTTGATTGTATGAGGGAAACTGACGGCCGTGCGGTGATTTTGGGCGAGTACATATTAGATACAGGGGCAACGGTGCGTGCCACCGCAAAGGTGTTTAAAATCAGCAAAAGCACGGTGCATACCGAAGTAACAAATGCGAACGGTTTGTATGGTATTTAAAGTAAAATGTTTTAATTTCAAAAAAGAAGCACAGCAGTGCTAACTTTTAAGTTTTCTTATGGTTAGTTCGTGCTGTGTTTTTTATATTTATTTAGGAAATTGGAGTTAACATTTATAGGTGTGTTAAAAGTTAGTCCTTGCATCTTCAGGTTTTTGAATTTAAAAGATAGTAATTCGGCCGGAACGCAAAGAATTTGCGCCATTTCAAAAAATGTAATATTTGGATTACGCAAAAGTTCAAATAATTTTTCGTTAGATATAAGTAATTCTGCAGCGAATAAATTGGCTTCGTATTCGGTTGTTATTTTCGTATTAAAAATGTTAAATTCTTGAAATCCGTACATGGGCATATATTTATTGTGTAGTACAGCATGTCCTAATTCGTGTGCACACAAAATACGACACATTATTTCATCTGAATTAGAATTTAAAACAATATTTTTGATACGTGACTGACAAAAGTAATATGCTTTAAGTGATGGCCCCAAATCTTTGTAGTGGATTTTAATGTTCATTTTTTTACAAATTTCAAATGGATCACTGGTATCATATTTTGAAATTAGCTTTTTTACATTTTCCAAAACAAGTTTTGTTTGTGACATTAAAATCCCTCCTAAAAAATTTTTAACTACTAACTACTAATACTATAAGAATTGTGATGTACTAAAAAGAGGACTTATGCTTGCGTGCACGTTTTTGAGGTGAAAATTTTTTGCGTGCCTCTTGTTTTGATTCTAAGTAAACTTCCATTAAAGATTGAAAAAATAGTTCTTTAGCATCGTCATTTAGCTCTCCACCGGCAAAAAGAGCACTTGCCCGTGTAAGTAGCTCGGAGGCCTCTCGTGCTCCTTTATATCCATATTCTTTTTGTGCATTTGCAATAAAAATTTCCTGACCAATGTTTTTTTGTGTATCAGTCTCGTTTTCATCAAGTAAAAAACTAACTGAAACATTAAGAGCTTCTGCTAATTTTCTTAAATTATTGCTTCGGGGTAAAATACCGGATTGTTCATAAGTGTAGAGTGAACGTTCGGATATTCCAGTTTTTTGAGCAAGTTCGCTTTGGGAAATATTTAATGATAATCTAGTGGTTTTTAATTTTTCTCCAAATGTCATAATGCACCTCGTTTTTTAAAATAAACTTCCGATTAAGTATTGACAAACTTCCGATTATGAGCTATACTTAATTTGCAATTAACTTCCGATTAAATTATAACACGGAATATTATTTCTGTCAACACATATTTGAAAAGAGGGTAAGAAATGGAAAATAAGGTATATATGGCTAGTTGTCCTATTTGTGGACATACATTATTTAAAGGGAAACCGGAATCATATATTGAGGGAGGTTGTCCCAAATGTAAAAACTATTTACAGATTCATTTCACGGATGTAGGTGTAAAATCGAACATAATCGTTTCTAAAAAAGAAAAATCTTAATTATATTTGCTGAAGAGATAAGTTGGACTTGTTTAATAATCAAGAAGAACCTGGCAAATCGTTGTACATAGTACACGAATTTGCTGGGTTCTTTTTTATTTTAACTATGACAAAAACTGTCATAGTTAAAATTTAAATTATTTACAGAAAGGAGGAAAAACATGGGAACAGCCGAGAGAAGAAGAGAAATAATGCGTATCTTGTGCCGTAGGAGATATGAAACCATAGCCAATTTGGCGTATGAACTCGGTGTTTCCCAAAGGACAATTTTACGCGATATAGAGAAGTTGAGTATAAAAGAACCTATTTACACACAGTGTGGCAGATATGGTGGCGGGGTGTATGTTTGCGACAAATATATTATGGAACGAATGTATATGACAGAACAGGAGTTGTCAGTATTACATAAATTAATGGGTTTTGTACAAACAAGGGCAGTTTGTGAACTTGACATGACCGAAATCGCTATATTTAAAAATTTAATTACACAATATACAAAAAAGTCTTAGGAGGATAAATATGACACAAAAAGAAAAAATTTTATTTAAAAGTTTATGCAGCTTTAAGCAAGAAAAGTTTGATGAAACATTACTTGATTTTGCTACGCCTGCGGTTTTAGGAAAATTGTTTTTTAACCGTATGCAATCGGTTGCTTATGGAGTTTTGGAAAAACACGGGTTATTGGGCAAAGTTAATCGTGAGTTTAAGAATTCTCTTAAAGCCGCTTATAAACAAAACTTAGAAAAAAACAAAAGTTTTTTTAATTGTATTGAACAACTTGAAGATGCACTTGCAGGATGTAACTGTAGGTATGCAATGTTGAAAGGGGCATATTTATGTAGGTTGTATCCTATGGGTTATAGAACTTCAAATGATATTGATTTGCTCGTGCATCCTAAAGATGTCACAGAGGTGGGGAAAGCATTAAGTGCTGCAGGTTTCAAGCAGGGAAATGTGCGCAATGATGAGTTTGAAGCGGCTACTCGTAAAGAAATTATTGAATCAAAAATGATGCGTGGAGAGACGGTCCCATATATAAAGGAGGTTAATCTTCCGGGGATTAAATTTTTAGAAGTTGATATCAACTTTTCGTTAGATTATAAGCATGGAGATGCCAATCTTATAGAAGAAATGCTCAACAATGCTTCATTAGTTGAAATTGGAGATTTTAAAGTTTGTACTTTGAGGTTGGATGATTTCTTTATACATTTGTGTAGCCATCTTTACAAAGAGGCAACCACATTACCTTGGATTGAAATGAAGCGAGATATGACATTATATAAATATGCTGATATTTATATGCTTCTTAATAATGCTGATGAATATTACGTTGATTTTTTATTTGACCGAGCAACAAAACTTGGTATGGAAAAGATGTGTGCTTTTGCAATTATTCAAACTGCGCAATTGTTCGAGTTTGAAAATTTATATGCTACTCGAATTGCATCAAAGGTATTGGGTTATGATTACACCTTTATTAACAAGGTGATTTCACCTAAGGACAAAAAGGAATTAATTTTTACAGAGCCAAATGTTTTAGAACGATTTTTTGCTGATGATAGAA
Organism: Clostridia bacterium; assembly: GCA_017549565.1. Taxonomy (GTDB): domain Bacteria; phylum Bacillota; class Clostridia; order Oscillospirales; family Acutalibacteraceae; genus UBA737. Next base: position 12,357 of record JAFYUI010000021.1, on the reverse strand, counting down.
AGAAAATGTTAAAGGAGGTAAACAATTTTGAAAAAACTTAATATGAGACCTAATGACAGCGATGGATTTTTATTTACTTTTTGTGGGCTTGACGGATGCGGAAAAACCACCATGCTAACAAAACTTGAAGAAGAGCTTGGCGGTAAGTATGAAATTTTCAAAACAAAACAGCCAACAAACGCTGTTCGAAAATCAGATATTTTCAGAACCTATATGGATAACCCTAATCACGATGCTTATGACTATAGAAGTCTATCTTTACTTGCGGCAAGTGACCGCTTACAGCATGTGAACAAGGTTATCAAACCACAGATGATAAAAGGTAAAATTGTAATTAGTGATAGATATTTTTATTCTTGTTTGGCAAATTTGCGCGCTCGTGGATTTGAGAACGATGAGTGGATATATGAGATTGCAGAGTCTGTGATAAAACCTGATGTTGCATTCTTTTTTGATGTGCCGGTTGAAACCGCTGTAAAGCGTGTTCGCAGCCGAGTTGAAGAAAAAGACCGATACATTGATATGGAACTTCAGTATAAGCTGCGTGATGAATATATAAAAATTTGCAAAGCCAATAACGGTATATTTATATCAACTGAACTGCCGATAGAAGAATGCTATGCGATAGTGAAAAGAGAGGTTGAAAGGGTGATGAAAAAATGAACATTGAAGAAAAAGTAAAAAATATTTTATGTAACCTTTGTGGAGAAGAATTTATTGATAACACTTCTCTTTTACAGGAAGAACTTGTACTTGACAGTCTTATGATGGTGACAATGCTTATTGAAATAGAAGAAGCTTTTGACATACAGTTGGATGAAGTCGATATGAATCCGTTTGAACTCAGCACAGTACAAAATGTTATTGATATGGTTATGAAATATTGCGGTGATGAAAATGAAAAAGCGTGTTGAGTTGCCTTTAATAGAACCTTTGTATAAAACCTATCATCATTATTCTTTCACAACAGCAGTATTGTATGAAAATCCGACAATTCGAAATTGGTTTCTTAGTAATGCGATTAACTTAAGTTGCAACAGAAAATTTTTATCGGGATATACAACTCCGGAAATCTTTGTGGTTAATGCGGGTGATTTAAGAAATGACTTATTAGAAATTATTCGTTATCCAATGCGCTTTTTGGGCGGGCATATCAATTTTTTAATTTGTAATTTGCTGGATGCTGGTTATTACATTCACTTTTGCGGAGTTGATGATTACTATGTGAATGGTAAAACGTGGTATAAAGAACGCCATTTTAGTCACAACGGTATGATTTGTGGTTATGACCGTGAAAAAAAAGAATATTGTATATATGCTTATGATAAAAATTGGGTTTATAAAAAGTTTTGGACTTCGCAAAAAGGGTTTAATAGAGGAAAAGATGCTATGCTGAAAAAAGGTGTGTATGGGGATTTGTGTGCAGTTAAACCCAAGGCCGAAAAAATTGAATTTTCAACAAATGCGGCTCTGAAAGGAATAGAAAATTATTTAGATTCGGACCTTAACAAATATCCGGAAGACGGCGAAGGTAATGTTAAGGGAATCGTTGTGCATGAGTATATTGCTAAATATGTTGATAAATTAATTAATGGCGATATTCCGTATAACAAGATGGATAGACGAATTTTCCGTTTAATTTGGGAACACAAAAAGGTTATGCTTGAAAGAATAGAAAGAATAGAAGAACACCTTAAAATTAGTAATGAAATTAGTGATAAATATAAATCGGTGGTTTCTGAGGCGGATATGATAAGAGTGTTGTACGCCTCTCATCATATGAAACGGCGTGATTCTATACTTCCGATAATTAAAAACAAACTTTTAAGAGTTATGCAACACGAAAAGGAATTATTGAAATTGCTTTTGGAAAGAGCAAAAGAGGTGATGGAAAATGAAACTTTGGAATTATCTTAAAAATAAAATGCAGTTAAATTTGCAACAGGAAATTTGCGAAAATAATGCCTCTATGACGTATGAAGAAATGATTGTTTTTGCAGAAGAATTTGCCAAAAAGTTGAAAGGCATAAAATGCTGTGCTATTTTATGTCAGTCTGAAATGGCGGCAAGTATGGTTCTTTTAAGTTGTTTTGCCGCCGAGGTAACGGCATTGCCATTATCCCAAAGATATGGTGAACTGCATTGCAATAAAATTTTGGATGCTATTAGCCCAGATGCTGTAATTACCGACCAAGACGGCGATTTTCAAATAATTCACATAAAAGATTCGACATATATTAATCCGCAAGTACATCCCGCACTGATTATGTGTACATCAGGTACCACTGGTGTGCCAAAGGGTGCAATGCTGACTGAAACTAATGTTATGACCAATGTGTCAGATATAGCTTTGTATTTTAATATTGACCGTTCTGATACCATTTTAATTTCAAGACCGCTGTACCATTGCGCTGTACTCACAGGAGAATTTTTAACTGCTTTGGTAAAGGGGGTTAAGATTCGATTTTATTCGGGCACATTTAATCCGTTCGCTATTCTTAAAATGCTTAAAAATTATAATATTACAACCTTTTGCGGAACACCAACCTTACTTTTAATGTTGTCACGTTTTAAAAGAAAAATAGATGATGACGCACTAAAACATATTTGTATTAGCGGAGAATGTATGGGCAATGAAACGGGATTACAAATAGCAGAGGCATTTCCGAACGCTGAAATTTATCATATATATGGGCTTACGGAAGCGTGTCCAAGAGTTTCATATTTGCCACCCGATATGTTTAAAAACCATCCCGATTGTGTTGGTTTTCCACTTCGCTCGGTATTATTAAAAATTGTTTCTTCAAATGGCAAACCTGTTAAAACAAACGAAATCGGCACATTATGGGTTAAAGGTGATAATGTTATGGCAGGATACTACAACAACCCAAAAAAGACAGCCGAAGTCATAAAGGATGGTTGGCTTTGCACGGGTGATTTGGCTTTGTTTACAGAGGATGGATTTCTGAAAATCAAGGGGCGAAGTGATGATTTAATTATAAAAGCGGGCATGAATATTTATCCACAAGAAATTGAAAGCGCTTTAAAGCTTGATTCTCGCGTAGGGGATGTCTTTGTGCGCGGATATTTGGATGATAAGTATGGTGTACAAATTGAGTTGAATATAACCGGTAAGTTTTCTGATGTGATAGAGGTTAAAGAACTGTGCCACACAAACCTTTCGGCATATCAAATGCCCAACAGGATTAATTTGGTTGATACTATTTCAAAAAATGCTTCGGGTAAAATTATAAGGAGGTAAAAATATGCTTGAATATGAAAAGAAAATTATGCTGACGGTTGATGAATATCTTTCAATTTTAATTTTAAAATGTAGACATTTGCGTATGAATACCCAAACCAATTATTATTTTGATGATGATGATTTTTCAATGAATAAAAAAGGCATTACCTGCCGAATTCGTGAAAAGGGTGGCAAGTATAAGTCAACCGTTAAAAATCACAACACCCGACATCCTAACCTTAGTATTGAGGTGGATTTGGCAGAGACCACAAAATTTCACCCACAAATTTTCAACGCATTTGGGCTACATAACAAAGGTGAGCTTGTAACACAACGTATTGTAATGTATAAAGATTCAAATTGCGAAATGGTGCTGGATAGAAATTTATATCTTGGATATGAGGATTTTGAGCTTGAGGTTGAGTATGTTGAGGGGGCTGAAGAAAAGGCACAAGCCCTTATAGATGATATTGCCGAATTTTTGGTAGCAATGCAACATTTAAACGAGGCATATGAGTTATCGGTGCGTGTTGATAAGGGTGCTTGCAAGTCCCAGCGTTTTTTCGAACGAAGAAAAAATTATTAAAAATGTTTTTTAACCCTGACAGTAGTTGTCAGGGTTAATTTTTATATTATGTTTGCAGCTGTAAATATAATTAAGGAGAAAACGATATGCGAAAACCGAAATTGCGGATAAGTGAAAAATATTCTGATGGTTTTAATTTGGAAAAAATTTTAACAGCGTTTTTATTGCCAAACGCATCAACAAACAATGAAAACCACCCGTTTTTAATTGTGCCACAACAGAAAGGAGAAAAATATGCAGTACGAAAATAACACCACTTATAAAACAGCGATATATTGCCGACTAAGTAAGGATGATGAGCAGGTAGGCGACAGTGTCAGTATTGAAACACAAAAAATGTTGTTGACTGACTATTGCATAGAGCACGGATTTGAAATTTACGATATTTATGTTGATGACGGCTTTTCGGGTTTGAATTTTAACCGACCTGCATTTATGCGAATATTAAATGATATTGATGCGGGAAATGTTAACCTTGTAATTACCAAAGACCTAAGTAGATTAGGCAGGGATTATATTCAAACAGGATATTTTACCGATGTTTATTTCCCACAAAAACGAATAAGATATATTGCTGTTAATGACGGTATAGACACATCGCGTAACGACAATGACATAGCACCGTTTAAAAATATTTTAAACGATATGTATGCCAAAGATTTATCCCGCAAGGTAAAAATGGCAAGACGGCAAAGAGCGTTAAAGGGTTATTATATGTCAGGGCAAGCGCCATTTGGCTATAAACAGGACCCTAACGACCGAAATCATCTAATTGTTGATGAAGAAGCCGCAGAGGTTGTTAAAATGATTTTTAAACTTGCACAAGAGGGTGAAAGCTTTTTAGCAATTGCCCGAAAATTAACAGAGCTTGGAATTTTGACGCCATCGGCACATAAGGTTAAAAACGGTGACACAAGGTTTATTAAGAATTTAAACAAAGAAGATTCGTCTACACTTTGGTCGTATGTAACGGTTAGCGCTATGCTTTCAGATTCGGTTTATAGGGGCGATATGGTTAACCATAAGACCGAAATTATCAACTATAAAACAAAGCAAAAAGTATCAATTCCAAGGGAGGATTATATCATTGTTCCAAACCGGCACGAAGCAATTATTGATAACGAAACATTTGAAAAGGTTCAACAAATTTTGCAGGCGCGAAAGTATAATAAACGACACAATTTTGAAAACGTGTTTAAGGGACTTGTCTATTGCGCCGAATGTGGCACAGCAATGACTTTAATTGCGCAAAAAACAAAAAAGGGAGAAAAAAGGGGCTTGTTTAAATGCTTTAAGCATTATGAAGAGCCCGAAAAGTGTAAGCATTACCATGTTGTAATATATAATGACTTATATGATGAAGTGCTGACGAGAATTAAGTTGCTTTTTGAAGAGGTTAAAAATTCACAAGTTTATGAAAGCTTGCGTCAAAATCTTATCGAACATAAGACCGCCGAAATGGCGGAGCAAGAAAAAGAAGAAATTTTTAAAGAGCTTTCTTTTGTTAAAAAAAGCATTTCCGAAATTCGAAAAGCTTCAGATAAGGGTAACTTCAATTCAACAGCAAATTCAAGTTTGCTAAACGATTTAATAGCAAGGCAACGCGAATTGGCACAACGCTTGGCTATGGTTGAATGTGGTGAAACCGATTATAATGTTGATGAAAATGAAATCGACGAATTGTTAAATAATTTTTTAAACATTGAAAAGCTTGATGATGAAATAGTTTCAAAGCTAATTAAAAAAATAGAGGTTGGCGAAGCTGTTGTAACAGAGGATGGCCCATATCGCGACATTGCAATAACATATTCATTTGATGAAATATAATATTTTAAAATAGGCAGACGGAAATTGTTCGTTCTGCCTATTTTTTACTTTACATAAACTTTTAAATAGGATATAATAAAAATACAAACACTGTTTATACTGTTTATAAAGTTAAATTATATCCCCCAAAATGTAGGTACTATTGTGTCGATGAAATTGGGATGTATTATCTCCAATCACGCTATTACGACCCACAAGTTGGTAGGTTTGTGAATGGGGATATGGTGGAAATGGTAATTCTTGAGGTGCAAAATATTTATTCGTATTGTTTTGATTCTCCAATTTCTATGATGGATATCAATGGGAAATTACCTACGTTTATAAAAAATGCCATTAAAGTAATTAAGGGAATGATTACTTCAAGTGTTTTTGATATTATTATTTCCACCCCGTATGCTGGTACAGGTGGTGCTTATGTTTTGCCTATGGTTGCAAAAGCAATTTCTAATTTCAAAAACAATAATAAGCTTGAAAAAAACTCACCGATCACTAAGTGTATAGATAATCAAGGCTTATATAAGAAATGGATGCTTGGATGGGAAAAACTTGACAAATGTGGATGTGAACTAATTGCGGTATATAACGTATTGCGGTGCAAAAGAAAAACCCGAACACTCTCATCTCTTGCATTACAGTTTGAATTATCTGGATATGTGATGGGATGTGGTTTCCTTGGAAGTTCGCCAACTAAATTATGGTCTTGTTTTGCTTTTGCGGGTTTAAAATATGGCATAACTTTTTCAATAAGTGAATTGCAAAACAAAGTAAAAGAATATAAGTATGGAATAATTTCGTGTTGGAATTCTGGCAATATTGGGAAATTGCACACGTTTATGATTAAATATGATGGTAAAAACTTTTATTCATTAAATGGTTATTCGGAGCGCAATAGTGCAACTTCATTATCAAAACTTATTAGTAATCGAAAAATGATTGTTGGATATTGGTTTAGATGATTTTTAAATAAGGAGTGATTCACCGTGTCAAGACTTAGAAAATTATCAATAAAAAAACTTGTTTTATTAACCTTGGCTGCAATTGTTGTCATTCCGGTTACAGTTTTCTTAATTCAATTTCTTTACTATAATGTATATGTTGAATATTTCTCAAACATGGGTGTAATGTCTTCCGAACTTGATTATCATACCAAGGGCGAAATATCGGATAATTATAGTGTTTGTTTTGGAGAAAATTTTGAAATTTTAATTTCAGATAACGGAAATTTGGAAACTGTTATGACTTTCAAAACGGAAAATGAATCAAAGTTGAAGTCTGATTGGCGTGACACAGCAATTTTATCAGAAAAATATATAGTTGTGCATTGTTACAACGGTCAAAATATGTTCCGCCATCATTTAAATCGTATGGTTGGCGACCGCTTATATAAATTGGATAAAGAAACTTCGACAGCTAACATTGTTTTTGAAGTGAAAGGAAGCAAGCGAATTTTGTATGCAACTGATGAATATTGCGTTATATATAACGGAGAAGAAAATACGTGTCAGTGGATAGATTACAAAAATAACGCGATAATATCCGAACAAAAAATGAATTTTAATTTATCGTTTTGGCATGATTATTGTTGTGTTTACAATGAAAGAGATATGGTGTTAGAATTTTACGAATATTCTACATTTCCTTTAATTACAAAAGAACAAGATATTGCTGTAATTGATTTGAAACAGCAATAAGTGAACAAAGAACGCAAGGATGACGGTTCTATGTCTTGATGAACAATTAAACTTTACATGCTAATTTTTCTTTCTTAATTTATTGGGGCGGTAGGCGAAAGTCTACCGCCTTTTCTATTGAAAAAATCTCTCACCGCATATTATAAATATGTTTGCGACGGTCAGTGTAAAAGCTGACCGCTTTTTTTATTTTTCTATAAGAAATTTTTAACCCTGACAAAAACTGTCAGGGTTAAATTATAAAATGTGCTTGCAGCTGTGAGAAATCGGGACGCTGATTTCAAAAAATACATTAAAAAATAAAAAAATATTAAAAAAGGAGGTCCAGAAATATGGACGAAATTAAAATTGGTGCACATGAAATTTATCTTGCACCTGAAAATATCACTTTAGAAAAAGCCGAAAAGGAAAATAATGAGCTTTCTGAAGTGATTAAAAACGAGGATATTGCCTTAAAGGGTGAAGCTGAACCTAAAGAAAATATCCATAAAAAAGAAATTGTTGATCTTAGAAAAGGAAACCGTAAGGTTTATCGTATGGCCGACGGAACAGAACAGGCAGTAATTTATTCAAAAGCTGTTCATGCGTTCAACGAAGAAACCAAGGAATTCGATGAAGTGGATAATACACTTGTTGAAGATGGCGAACACAAGCATTTAATTAACAGCAAGAATGGATTTATTGCCAAATTCAGCCAAGAAGAAACTAACGATGAGCTGTTTTCTATTGAAAACGGTATGCACCGTGTTACGGTTTTGGCAAGAAAAAATAAAAAACAAAAAAACAAAGGTGTAAAACCCAATGTTCGCAGAAAATTCGATTTTTCGGATATTGATGTGGTTAACTTTTCTAACATTGAGGCAGCAACCGATTATGAATATTCGGTTGAGTCGGACGGTGTTAAAGAAAACATCGTCATTAAGGAAAAATTAGCTTCATACCGTTATCCATTTATTTTGAAATGTGAAAATGTTGTTGCGAAATTTGAAGAAGAAAACAAACGAATCACTTTTTTAAGCAAAGAACACGGTAACGAAGTGTTTTACATCCCGGCGCCGTTTATGGTGGATGCAAACGGTGCAACATCTTCGAAGGTTTCATATGAAATGAGGGCTGCGAACGAGGATGATGTTTATTTAACTGTTAAAGCTGACGGTGCCTGGTTAAATGATGAAAAACGTGCTTTCCCCATTGTTATTGACCCGCAAATCAGACTTTCGACAGATACACCAATTATAACATACGGTTGGACTAATGGCACCCTTTTAAGCGGCACAGCACATACAGTTGGTACAGTTGCATGTGACATTAAAACTGATGTGGGCACAGGCGCACCCAATGAGTCGTTTGCGTGTTGTGCCAAAGAAATTTGCGTTGGTGATTGGATGCAGGATAGCATAACACGTTCGGGTGAAACCGTTTGTTATAGATTTGAAACCAAAGCCGGAACAGGTAATTATACTATAGCTACACACGGTTCTTTGGATACAGTGGGCGCATTGTATGATGCTTTCGGTCATATAATCACAAGAGGCGATGATGAACGCAAGCCCAACTTTGCTATGACTGCAACACTAAAGGGCGGCGAAATTTATTATTTTACAGTTAGGGCGTTTAGTTCGAAAACTGGTGATTATGATGTCGGTGTTGTTTACGAGGGTGCAATTTCGGATCGTTATGAAAACAACCGATTATATATGAACCTTGAAATGCCAAGTTTACCTAATAACCCACGCATTAAAAAAGCAGAGCTTAAATTTTTCCAACACTCAAGCTCATACTTGCAAGCTTCGTGTAATAAGTTGGGGCTTTACCACGTCACCGAAGAAATTGGTTCAGAAAACTTTACAGACGAATTTGACGAAAATCTTATTGATTTTGCTTTGATGAAGCCGGGAAGCAGCGAAAACAATGCGGAAATATGCTATAGCTTTGATATTACAAGCTTAATGGATGCTTTTATCAAGAACGAAATCACATCACATAATCTTGTTTTAAAAACTATTGGCGAATGTACAGCGTGTGAAAGCAATGTTGTGCTTTACGGCAGTGAATGTAATAATAAGTTTGCGCCGCAAATTGTGGTTACTTATGAATCAACCTATGGTGTAAATACTTCATACCGCACCCACACACACGAACTTGGCAAATTTGGTCAAGGTAGCATTGATTTGCAGTGTGGCAACTTAATGCTTGAGTCGGAAGACTTTGCTTGGGGCGGCAACCGTATGCCCGTAACTATCAAACACCTTTATAACAGTGCGTTGTCAGATTATAATTACACTGCAAATAGTTTGATAAAGCTTGATAGTGCATATTTCGGAAGTATGAAGCTTGGTAAGGGCTTTAAGCTTAATGTTATGCAAAGCATTGTTAAAAAAGGTGATGAGTATGTTTATATCAGCGAAAACGGTGATGCAACTTATCTTAAAGAAAGCAAAGAAACTGTACGTTGTGACAGCAATACACAATGTTATCCGCTTTATAAGCCCGAAGAAGATAGCGATATGTCATACGATTATGTTAAACGCATTTTAAAACAAGGCGAAGAAGTTTATCAGTTCGATGCAAACGGTCGACTTATAAGTATTGCCGACGATAATAATAAAATGTTAATTAACTATATTGATGGTAAAATTAGTTCGATTGTGGATGGTGCAGGTCGTGAATTTGCCTTTAATTATAGCGGTAGCTTTTTAACTGAAATTACTGCGCCGGATGGTAGTAACATAGAATATTCTTATAACGGCGATTTGCTTTCATCGGTGACCTATCCTGACGGGACAAAAGCAGTCATCACATATTTGCTTAATAAACCCAAGGAAATTATTTTGTCAGATTCAAACAACAGCCCCGTATATAAGGTGGAATATACCTTTAATGGCGAGCGTGTTGAAAGCGTTACTGAATACGGCGCCCAAAATGGTGAGTTTGTAATGGGTAATACCTCAAGCTATTCATACTCTGCCGCATCGGGCAGAACGGTTGTTGAAACAACCGAACAAGCCGATGGTGATGAAGCCGAAAACAATGTGATCAAAACTGTTTATACCTTTGATGATGATGGTAATATCATTAGTGAATATGTATATTCCGAAGATAAGGGTAATATGGGAGCCAACGGTGAAGAAAGTGGCATTAACCCACATTCGGGCGATGGTGGTGCAGGTGTTGTAAGCAATATCAACAATTTACTTGTGGGTCATAGCTTTGAAAGTCTTGGCGCATGGCCAAGTATGGCTTGTAACTGTGGCGATATTTATATCAACAATTATACTGATGAAACGGCTGCAAAATTTGGTAAAAAGGTGCTTTGCATAAAAACCAATACAGCATGTGTTGAAAATGGTGTATATCAGGTAACAAATGTTTTACCCGCAGGTGAATATACATTTTCGGCTTACGTGAAACCCATAACAAATATTACAGATGCCGAACAAAATGGCGCCTATATCCGTGTAACAACAACTGATGGCACAGTGATTGGTGTAAGTGAATGTATTAGTAAAAAAGATAGCGAATTCATTCGCCTTGTTGTTCCTTTTGAATTATCAACCGAACAAAGTGTAGTTGTTCAGTTGCTTGTAAACGGCAAGGGTACCGTATATTTCAATGCGCCTCAGCTTGAAAATAATCCGTTTGCCAATGCATATAATATGCTTGAAAACGGCAACTTCGAACTTGATACAGCATGGAATAAAAATGGCGCTTATTATAATTCGATTACACGCTTTAATATGAATAAAGCAATGAGCATTATAGGAAACCTTGATAAAAAGTGCTATGCTTATCAAAAGGTATATGTAAAAACAAATGCCGGCACAAGAGAAACCTTTACCCTTTCAGGTTGGGCAAAGGGTTGGGGACTTCCAACACACGCGCAAGACAGTGACTGTAAGCCCACCTTCAGACTTCGTGCGGTTGTTAAGTACAGCAACGGCGAAACCGACCCATATTTTGCTGACTTTTCACCCTGTACTGAAGAATGGCAGTTGGCATCGGTTCAGTTTGCAAAGAATAAGTACGCTAAGGTAGAATATATTGAGGTATTTTGCGAATATGACTATAACAGTGGTGTAGCTTATTTTGATGATATTCAGTTAATTCGCAACAGCATTGAAACAGGCCTTTCTGACGCCGATTTCAAAGATGAAACCGAAGATGCAGATACCGATACAACAACCACCGATAACACAGAAACCGCAGCAGAAACCGCAACAACGGAAGAAGATAACGGTTTTAAGGAACTTATCGATAAATACGGCAATACTCTTACCGAAACCACCTTTACTGACGGTGAGTTTGGTACAATTTACCGTGCGTTTGCTTTTAATGCCGACACTAATTGTATTTGTGGAAACGATGCGGGTAACAATTTAATTCGCGAAACCGATGCAAGAGGTAATATAACAAAATATACAGTTGATGAAGAAACTTCAAGAAATGAAGAAGTAATTGACCGATGTGGCAATAAAACCGCCTATGAATATGATGAATTGGGCAGAACAACCAAGGTGACAAGCAAAAATGCTTTAGATGAAGAAATTGCAAATGTTTCTTACAACTACGATTCGTTTGATAACCTTACCCAAATTGTTCGCGGTGACGGTCTTGAATATGCGCTTAAATATAATGCTTTCCATAATCTTGAAGCCATTGCCGTAAAGGGTGATGAAAATAATGAAGATATTAATCTTATTAAGTACACCTACAAAAACGGTAACGGTCGTCTTAAAGAAATGACCTATGCCAACGGTGATAAAATGACCGCAACCTATAACGGTATTGGTCAAATGATTGCTGAAAAGTGGTTTGATAAGGACGGTGTTTTAACCGCCTACTATAAATACGTCTACGACGGACAGGGTAATATTGTTCGTTCAATTGACATTTTGGCGCAAAAAGAGTATAATTATTTATACGAAGATGGCAAGATTATGCAGTCGACCGAATCGGCAATTGTGCTTGATGAATGTACCAATATGGTTATTTCAAAAACGGCTGTTTGT
>JAFYUI010000020.1 GCA_017549565.1 Clostridia bacterium | reverse complement strand
TTTGCCGACACATTACTTATTACTTCAAAAAAAGCACCCCGTAGGGTGCTTTTTATTTATTATTAGGTATATGTGCAACAATGTCGGATATTGAGCAACCAAGCAGCTCGCAAAGGTCGTCCAAAGTGTTTGTTGATACCGACATATTCCGACGCAAACGCTGAACAGTACTTCCGCTTATGTTAAATTTCACCCTTAATGTATAGGTAGACATTCCCTTTTTCTTTAATGTTTCCCACAACGGTGTATATACAATCATAATATACCTCCAAAATATCTTGCATATTTTTATTATGCTCGATATAATGGTCATATAAAATGCTCGAATATTGGGCATACAATGGAGGACGCTATGACTTGTACATTTTTCGGTCACAGAAATGCACCTGAAATAATAATGCCAAAATTAAAAACAATTTTGATTGATTTGATAGAAAATAAAAATGTTGATATGTTTTATTTGGGCAACAACGGTGCGTTTGATAGGATAGCAAAAGAAATATTAAAGGAACTAAAGCAAACATATAAAATAAATTATTATGTTGTTCTTGCTTATATTCCACGAAAGGACGATTTTGAAGATTATAGTGATAGTATTTATTTTGATGAACTGAATACAATACCACACAAATACCGAATTATTGAGAGAAACAAGATAATGCTTAAAAAATCCGATATAGTTATCACTTATGTTACACGAATTATAGGTGGCGCAGCCGATTTCAAAGCATTGGCACAAAAAATGGGCAAAACGATTATAAACATTTCATAGAATTTACATCGGCGTATGCAGTACATATCACAAATCGTGATAAAAGTCAATATCTCAAATTGCGATTTGTATAATTGTTCTAGAGGTGTAAAAAATGAAGTTAAAAGAATTAAGGGAAGATCGTGATTTAACACAAAAACAAATTGCAGAAATTCTAGATTGCAAACAAAACACATATCAGCAATATGAAAGCGGCAAAAGACAAATACCATTGCGAGCTTTAATTAAATTATGTAAATTTTATAAAATTTCTGCCGATTATATTTTGGGATTGCCCAAAGGTTTATCTTATCCCGAAAGGAAATAACCATTATATATTTATTTTTCATATAAAACTAAAAACCGACCCAAGCGGGTCGGTTTTTAGTTTTTACTTTTTAAATCCTCTGCGGCGGTTGTTGTCGCGGCGGGGACGGCGTTCGGTTTCTTCTTCGCCATCATCTTCGATAACTGCGCCGTTTACTTCAACCAATGCGTCGCGGCGGGAAAGGTTAATTCTGCCTTGGTCGTCAATTTCGGTTACCTTAACGATAACTTGGTCGCCAACATTTACAACATCTTCAACCTTTTCGGTGCGCTTAACATCAAGCTTTGAAATGTGAACAAGACCTTCCTTACCGGGTGCAATTTCAACAAATGCGCCAAAGGTCATAAGGCGGGTTACCTTACCGCTGTAAATTGCGCCGATTTCAGGGTCGTTAGCGATAAGTTCGATAATTGAAACAGCTTGTTTTGCCTTTTCAATGTCAAGACCCGAAACGAATACGCGGCCATCTTCTTCAATGTTGATGGTGCAGTCGCACTGTTCTTGAATTGATTGAATAACCTTACCTTGCTTACCAATAACATCACCAATCTTTTCAGGGTTGATTGAAAGGGTGAGCATCTTGGGAGCATAGGGTGATAATTCGGTGCGGTATTCAGGAATACATTTAAGCATAACTTCATCTAAAATGTGAAGTCTTGCTTTGTGGGTTTTAGCAAATGCTTCCTTAATAATAGCGGGTGTTAAGCCGTGTACCTTTAAGTCCATTTGAATTGCAGTAATACCCTTGTGAGTACCTGCAACCTTAAAGTCCATATCGCCATAAAAGTCTTCAAGCCCTTGAATGTCAACCATTGTCATAAAGTCGCCATAAACGCCTTCATCGCCTGTGATAAGACCACAAGAAATACCTGCAACGGGAGCTTTAATCGGAACACCTGCAGCCATAAGAGCCAAGGTAGAACCACAAATTGAACCTTGTGAGGTTGAACCGTTTGAAGAAAGAACTTCAGAAACTACGCGGATAGCATAGGGGAATTCATCAACGCTGGGGATAACCGGTACAAGTGCCTTTTCAGCCAATGCGCCGTGACCAATTTCACGACGACCGGGGCCACGAGAAGGCTTGGTTTCACCAACTGAGTATGATGGGAAGTTGTAGTGGTGGATGTAACGCTTTGAAACCTCTTCATCCAAACCATCAAGCTTTTGAGCTTCAGAAACAGGAGCCAAGGTTGCGATTGAAAGAACCTGTGTTTGACCACGGGTAAACATACCGCTACCGTGAACGCGTGGTAAAAGGTCAACCTTTGCATCAAGAGGACGAATGTCATCAATACCACGACCGTCAACACGCTTCTTTTCGTCCTTAAGCCAGCTTCTTACAACATGCTTTTGGATGAGGTAAAGAATTTCGTCAATTTTGCCTTCTTGACCTTCAAACTGTGCGTCATACTTTTCGTGTAAAGCATTGCTGATAGGAAGTAAAGCGGCGTCACGAACGAGTTTATCGTCAGTATCAAGTGCTTTCTTAACGTCTTCAATGCAGAATTCTTCCATTTCGGCAAATAAAACGGGGTCGGGATCGTTAGACTCAAACTCAAACTTTGGCTTGCCGATTTCAGCAACAATGCCGTTAATAAATTTAACAACTTCCTTATTAACTTCGTGACCTGCCATAATGCAGTCGAACATTAAATCGTCTTCGATTTCGTTACCGCCGGCTTCAATCATAGCAACCAAGTCAGCAGTTGAAGAAACAGTTAAGTTAAGGTCGGTCTTTGCACGTTGTTCTAAATTGGGGTTAATTACGATTTCGCCATCAACCAAGCCAACATTAACGCTTGAAATAGGACCAGCCCATGGGATGTCCGAAATTGCGATAGCGGTTGAAACACCGATAGCAGCAGCAATTTCAGGTGAGCAGTCAGGGTCAACCGACATAACGGTTGCAACAACTGAACAGTCGTTTCTCATATCCTTGGGGAACAAGGGGCGGATAGGGCGGTCAATGCAGCGAGATGCCAAAATTGCCTTATCGGTTGCCTTGCCTTCACGACGGGTGAAGCCACCGGGGAAACGGCCAACAGAATACATTTTTTCTTCATAATCAACTGAAAGTGGGAAGAAATCCACACCTTCGCGGGGCTTTGCCGATGCGGTAACGGTACAAAGTACGCGTGTGTCACCATAGCATGACATAACAGCAGCATTTGCAAGACCTGCCATCATACCTGTTTCAATTCTTAAAGGGCGGCCTGCGAGTTCGGTTTCATAAACCTTAAAGTTTTCAAACATTTTTAAAATCTCCTTATTCATATATTTTTTTGAGATTTTCGGTTAGCAATAAATACAACACCCGAAATTTCAGATGCTCTATTTACCGCTAAATCACGAAAATCTCCCTGCCGTAAAAACGGCAACAAGGCAGACCGTATTTTTGCGGTCTGCCTTTTGTGCCAAAAATTACTTACGAAGACCGAGCTTCTTAACAACTGCACGGTATCTTTCGATGTCTTTCTTTTGAAGGTAAGCAAGAAGGTTTCTTCTGTGACCAACCATCTTTAAAAGACCGCGGTAAGAGTGCTTATCCTTGGGGTGAGTTTTAAGGTGTGCGTTGAGTTCGTTGATTCTTGTGGTAAGAAGAGCAATTTGAACTTCAGGCGAACCTGTGTCACCTTCGTGGACAGCATAATCAGCCATAATCTGATTCTTTAAATCCTTTGTCATTTCGTTTTCACTCCTTTTAAAATTTCATTCCGTAAACCAAGCACAAGGCCATGAGTGTTCCCTTTCGGGCAGACGCCAAGAGCATAGTATACGGTCGCCAAAAGATTATAACACAAACATTTCAAAAAGTAAAGCATTTTTTAAAACTATGGTAAAAACTTGCAAAATTACACTAAATATAGTATTATATTAACATATTACGCTTTGAGGGAGATTTAAAAATGCCTGAAAAAGAGAAAATTTTAAAAGAAAAGAAGTTAAACTTTAAAGAAATTTTTACCACTTTTTATAAGAAAATTACCGCGGTGGATGAGCGTGAAAAGCCCCCTGTAAAAGAGGTTATGCTTGACATTATTATCGCCTTACTTCCCGCCGCAATTTTCGGTTGTGTGGTTTTTGGCTGGATGGCAGCCGCTGTTTTGGCAGTCGGTGTTTTGTCGGCTGTGTTGGCTGAATTTTTGTGGAACATAATTTTCAAAAAGCCCCAAACCGTGCTTGACCTTTCGGCCGTGGTAACAGGCCTTTTATTTGGTATGGTGCTGCCAAGCACCGCACCCCTTTGGCTTGTGGCTTTGGGCAGTATATTTGCAGTGGTTGTTATAAAGCTGCTTTTGGGTGGCACTAAATGTAATTTTTTAAACCCTGTGGCAGCCACACGCTTTTTACTTTTAGCAGTATTCCCCACAATGCTGACAAAATTCGTTTTACCCTTTAATGTTGATACTGTTGCATCGGCAACCTCGCTTGACTTGGCTTACCGCCCCGACGCTGTAAACATTACCCTAACCCTTAAGGATGCGTTTTTCGGCATTAAAGCGGGATGCATTGGTGAGGTTTCTATATTTCTTTTAATTATCGGCGGGCTTTATCTTATTATAAGGCGAATTGTAAGCCCCATTATTCCAATTTGCTTTGTTGGTACCGTTGCGCTTGCATCACTTATAGCAGGTCAAAATGTTGCACTTGCCGTTTTGGGCGGTGGTCTTGTTATTGGCGCACTTTTTGTTGCAACCGATTATTTCACAACCCCAACCACACCGCTTGGCAAAGTAATTTTCGGTGTTGGCTGTGGTGTTATCACCTTTATTATAAGAAGCTTTACCCCTTGGGCAGAGGGTGTTGCAGTTGCGGTTTTGGTTATGAACCTTTTAAGCCCCATTTTCCACCGTTTAATTACAGGTCAAAAATTTAATTTTTCTTGGCTTAAACCCGTATTTGAAAAATTAAAAACATTTTGGCAATGGATAGTAAAAAAATCAGGTGCATTATGGCAATGGCTTAAAAATAAATTTTCACTTTTAATTGCCCGTATTCGCACCAAAAAAGAAAAGAAAAATTAAAATGAATATCCCCCTTTTTTGCGGGAAAAATTTTATTACAATTTTTTAAAAGTGAGGCACACCTATTTTGAGAACCTGCGGAATTTTAATGCCGATTTTCAGTCTGTCATCCCGTGGCGGTATCGGCACCTTTGGTAAAGAGGCATACCGCTTTGTTGACTTTTTAAAGGCGTCAAAGCAAAGCTATTGGCAAATTTTACCTCTATCCACCATTGGTCTTGGCGAGTCACCCTATCAGTCAGATTCGGCCTATGCCGGCAACCCTTATTTTATTGACCCCGAAATTTTAATAGAAGAAAAGCTTTTAACCGAAAAGGAATTCAAAAGCTTTGATTTTGGCGGTGACACCCATAAGGTTGACTATGCAAAAATTAGCGCCAACCGTTTTAATATGCTTAAAATTGCATTTGAACGCTTTACACCCAATGATGAATACAACCGCTTTTGCGACGAAAACGCTTATTGGCTTAACGCTTATGCCCGTTTTTTAACCATTAAAAAAGCACAGGGCGGCGCACATTGGAGCCAGTGGTCTGAAGCTCTTCGTGACTGCGATGAAACCACCCTTAAAAATTTTGAAAACGAGCATAAAGCTGATATTGATTTTCATAAATTTGTGCAGTTTAAATTTTCACAGCAATGGTTTAAATTAAAGGAATATGCCAACCAAAACGGAATTAAGTTTATTGGCGATATACCAATTTATGTTTCTTATGATTCGGCTGATGTTTGGGCAGAAAAGGGCCAATTTCAGCTTGGCAAGGATTTTAAGCCCACAATGGTTTCAGGTTGTCCGCCCGACGCCTTTGCCGAAGACGGTCAGCTTTGGGGCAACCCACTTTATGACTGGAAGAAAATGAAGGCCGACGGCTATTCTTGGTGGGTAAAACGCCTTAAATACGCCCTTAAATGCTATGATGTGGTGCGAATCGACCACTTCCGTGGGTTCGAGTCATATTACTCTATCCCCGCTACCGACACCACCGCCAAAAACGGCAAATGGGTTAAAGGCCCCGATATGTCACTTTTCAGACAATTTAAAAAAGAAATTGGCGAAAATTTACCCATCATTGCCGAGGATTTGGGCTTTTTAACACCTGAGGTTAAAAAACTTCTCAAAAATACGGGATACCCGGGTATGAAGATTTTGCAGTTTGCCTTTGACGGACAGAGCGATAATGATTATTTACCTTATAACCACCCCAAAAATTCGGTAGTTTACACCGGCACACACGATAATGACACTATTATCGGTTGGTGCCATTCGGCGACTGAAAACGAAGTTAAAAACGCCGAAAGATTTTTAAACGGCAAACGAAATGATGGCTTTAACTGGGTAATGATTAGGGCGGCGCTTATGTCACCTGCCGACACCTGCATTTTAATGATGCCCGACCTTTTGGCTCTTGATTCAAAGGGCAGAATCAACACCCCGTCAACCGTTGGCGGCAACTGGGATTGGCGAATTGACAGCTTTTGTATAAACGACTGGCTTTCTAAAATTATTGCTGACAATACTGCCCTTTACGGCAGAGATAATAAATAACAAAAAAGGAACTATCGATTGATAGTTCCTTTTTATTTTAGTCCTATTTGTGTTAACACTTCGGTTGTTGTTTCACCGTTATATGTATATAAAAGCTTATCCAAACCAAAGGGTAGCTTGGCACAGTCGGTAAGCTTTATAAGGCATAAATTTTTCTTTATACGCTCGGTATTTTCTATAATCGACCTTTTGACCGACAGTTTTTCAATTTCATTGGCGTTTAAAATTATCCCCTCTAAATCGCCAAAGCGGTTTAAAAGTGCCGCCGCAGTTTTAGGGCCGATTTTATCCGCACCCTTTATATTGTCGGCAGTGTCCCCCGTAAGTGATTTAAAATCGGCATATTGATTTGGCATAATATTAAATTTTTCGAAAAACAGGTTTATGTCGTAAATAACGCTGTTATCACCGCGGTATCTTAAAACCTTGACATTTTTATTTATAAGCTGAAAAAAGTCGCTGTCAAAGGAAGAAATAAAAATTTCGTTGTCATTACCATATTTAAAAGCATAAGCCGCTATCACATCATCAGTTTCGCAAAGGCCGGTTTCAAAATGGCAAATTTTTAAATAATCAAGCGCTTTATAAATATCGTCAAGCTGTGAAAAAGGGTTTTCTTCATCGGGTACAGCGTTGTAATCAACACGGTTTGCTTTATAATTGACATCAAGCTCTTTGCGTGGGTTTTGGCTTTCGCCGTCAAACACCACAACGGTGTGCGTTGGGTTTATCATACGAATAATTTTTAAAAGTGCACCCACAAAGCCAAGTGTGCCCTGAATTGCTTTTCCGTCCTTGTTTATTATGCGTGACGGCATACCGAAAAACATTTGAAAAAGCAAATTATGCCCATCAACAATTAAAATTTTATTTTTCATAATCCAAAGCTTTTTCCATTCTTATGTGGGGTATTCCCGCTTCGATAAATTTATCGCCAACGGTTTTAAACCCTAACTTTTCATAAAACCTAACCGCTGTCGTTTGCGAATTTAAGACAATGCTTTTAACCTTGTTTTTCATGAAATAATCAAAGGTGTTATTCATTAGCTTGGTGCCAAGACCTTTATTATGCTCGACCGACAGCACCCTGCCGATATGAATTTCACTTTCCTTTTCACCCTTAAAAGCACGAAGATATGCTACCACCTCGCCATTTTCTTCTAAAAACAGGTGGTCGGCGGTGTAATCAACATTGTCCATATCAAGATACCATATCTTTTGTTCAAACATAAAAACCTTGGCGCGCGCTTTTAAAATTTCATAAACCTCGCAGTTTGTAAGTTTATTAAAGTTTTTTGCAATGAAATTCATTTTACTCGGCCTTTAAATACTCCTTTAAAATCGGTATTGCTTCATCAAGTGAATCAAGTTCTTTAAACATTATTTCTTTTACTTCATCAGTAAAGGGAACAACGTCATAAATACCAAAGCACTTCATGCCTGCCGCACAAGCTGACTTAACTCCAAAAGAAGCGTCTTCAAACACAAAGCAATCCTCGGCCTTAACGCCCAAGCGTTCTGCTGCAAGTAAATATAAATCGGGCGCTGGTTTTCCGCGTTCTACCTCTTCTCCGCCTGCAAAAGCTTCAAAATAATGTAAAATACCGGTTTCGCCAAGTTTCCAATCAATCTCATATCTTTGAGAACCGGAAGCAACCGCCATCCTAACACCGTTTTGCTTTAAGAATTCTAAAAGTTCTACCGCGCCTTTTTTTAGTTCGGGCTTTCCGCTATCAATTATAAATTGACGCATATCCCTATCAAATTTTAAAAGGTCAACACCTTTATAATGCTCAGCAAGGTATGCTTCCCAACCTTCTTTATTCATACCGCAAACATGCTGTATGCTTTCGCCCGCATTTTTAAAGCCCTGCAATTCGCCAGCATAATCCCAAGCGTGAATACAAACGCTTTGGGTGTCGGTCAAAGTACCGTCCATATCAAAAATTACACTAAACATTTATTTTTTCTCCTACATAAAGTTTTTCGGCAATTTCAAAAACCGCTTCACTTTCGCACTTTTTGAAGGTTGAAAGGCGTTTTTTGGCGGGCAGTCCCCACACAGCAAAAATTCGTGGGCCCCACCACTCACCAAATTTGGTGTCAGCAAAAAGCCCCTTTGCAATACAAAGCGCCGCCTTTTTAGGTCGCATAAAAATAACTTTCATTGGGTGCTTTATAACCGCAAAAATAAGCTTTGGGTAATGGGCGGTTATGTTTGTAAAGGTAATGCCCGGGTGTGTAACCGAAAGAGTTGCACCCTTTTCTTTTTCAAAAAGCTCATATAAAGACAGCATTAAATAACGCTTTGCGTTGCCGTATGCCTTGCTTGCCGCTTTAATATCACGAAAATCAATGTTTTTAGGGTTGGTTTTTGAATAGTTGTGGGCAATGCTGCCGACAGCAACCACTCTGCCACCCTTTTGTGATAAAAAGGGCAAAAGTCGGCGAGTAATATAATAAGGCGCAAAAAAGTTTATTTGAAAAACATTATCAAGACATAAGTCGGTTATATAACGAGGTATGCTGTATGCCCCCGCATTGTGAATTAAAAAATCGGGGCAGTTTTCACACAAAAAGTCTGTCGCCTTTTTAACCGACTGCATATCACTTAAATCAAGGGGTATAAACCTTACATTCGCATCAAAAGCTTTTTGTAGTTCTTCGATTTGTCGGTTAGTTTTTTCAAGACTTCTGTTTAAAAGTATTAAATCAGCACCAAGCCCCGCTAAAAACCGACAAATATGAACACCAAGCCCACCTGTACTGCCTGTTATTGCTACCGTTTTGCCTTTAAGCGATTTTGTATTTTTCAAAAGCCATTTGTTATAGTTCACATTTTTCTCCTGCACTATCCCTGGGCTCCCTCTGATGAGGGAGCTGTCAGCAACGCTGACTGAGGGAGAGATTTCTTAACCTCTAAATCTATAAATTCACACGCACCGTTAAAATTACGGTCTATGTCCAAATTGCAAATTCTTAATACAGTTAAATTCATATCTTCTAATTCTTTTGTTCGGAACTCGTCTTTTTCTAACTGTTTTGCAGTGTAATGTCCTCCACCATCAAGTTCGATAACAAGTCTTGCTTTTGCACAATAAAAATCAACTATATAATTTCCTATTGCTTTTTGTCTTTGAAATCTTACCGAATAATTTCGCAAAAATCCATACCATAGTTTTCGTTCCCAAGGTGTCATATTCTTCCTTAAAGTTTTTGCGAGGGAAATATTTTCTTTATTGTATTTTATCATATTCTCTCCCTCCGTCAAAACTTCGTTTTGCCACCTCCCTCGTCAGAGGGAGGCAAAAATATCAACATATTTTTATTTGGCACATTTGCATTGTTTTAAATGCGGCGTTATGGCTGTCCACAGTTACACCCGCACAGCAGCTTTTATCAACAATAATTTCTTTTTCGGGAAAATTTGCCTTTAGAATCAGTGCATTTGATACAACACAAATATCGGTGCAAAGTCCGATTAGCGTAATATCGAAATCTTCACCGTTTGCCGCCACTTCAATTAAGCGTGGCAATTTGGTTGAGCCAAATGTTAGTTTTTCAACTGCGGTATATTTCTTACCTGAAAGCGCAGCGGCAATTTCAGGGTTTAAATCCCATCCCTTTGTACCCTTTATGCAATGCTTTACGGGTAGGTTTTTACCCTCATTTGTTTCTAAATAATTTTCAAAATGGGTGTCAAAGGTAACAAAAATTTCGCCGTCAAAATTTTTAATTTTTTCGGTGGCGGCAGGAATTATGCCCACTGCCTCGTTAGTGCCGAGTGCGGCATCAACAAAATCGTTTTGTATATCAACAACAACTAAAAAATGCTTCATTTTTACACCCTCTTAAAAAATATATAATTATTATACCACACCTTTATTTAATGGGCAAGTTTATAAAAGAAAAATCACCAAAAACAAAATGCTTTCGGTGATTTTTTGGCGCGCCCAAAGGAATTCGAATCCCCGACCTTTCGCTTAGAAGATGCCGAGGGAAACGGCTCTCGAATCCCTTATAATACCTAAAAATCCCCTGCTGTCAGGGGATTTTTAAGGTTAAAAGTTTATCTTATGTTGCGTTGTTACTGCTGATTTTATCTTGTTTTTCGTTGTGCGATTAGCAAGTAATTAGCAGAGAAGGTGAATTTGGGGTAGAGGTAATGTGTGTATAAAACGTTACAGAGTGACTGTAAATGTCTGTCCAATATTTTTAAAACAGTTTATCCAATGTAGAATTATATGGTATATGTGTTACATGGTTATTTACCCAAATTACACCATCATTAAGTTTTGCAATTGGTCCATAAAAATCTGTACCTTCAACAACAAGTTCTCCCAATAAATTACCATTCACATCATATGTTTTCAAAGAAGAACTGTAAACAGCTCCGTCTTCTTTTTTAACTAAAACCGCATCACTAGACACCAATATCGTTTCTCCATCAAAACTAATATTCTCACTATCTGCTTTAAGTGGCTCAAATTTCGCTGTGCCATTTTGTTCAATAACATTAAACCAAATTCCATTATCTGACCAATAAGTTGCAAGACCTATATCACCTATAAATGATATTTGGGAAATAGCTTCATGATCCTTAACCTTTGCGATAACTTCACAAGTCAATTCATTATATATGTCTCCCCCTTCAAGAAAATCTTCTAATCCGGAACTAACAATATCATCTGAATAATACGAGATCAGCGGTTTTGATACTTCCATTTGTTTTGTGTCGGATAATAATGTTCCGGTTCGTAAATTTAAAACAGTCGCTCCAGTGCCTTTGTATTCTCGACAATACATATATCCATCATAATAGTCAGTTCCATTAATATTAAACGAATCGTTATTAATTATTTCTGCTAACTCGGCAGAAAAAGGTACGAGTGTGGTAAAATCTGAATCTATAATGCTCATTTCAATTTTCGTACCTGTATATGATTCTTCTCTTCGCTCCAAGATAATATAGCCATCCAAAAATGCCTTTTTATGGTTATCTGTATTTAATACGATTTGAGATGCACCAAAATCTGCAGCGTTATATACTTTACCTTTTTTATCACAAATAATATATCCATATCCATCAGATGTGGATGTTTCAATCATTGCAATTTTGCCGTTGAATTTAGCGAAATCAAGTAAATTACAATCCTCTAATTCAAATAATTCTTTTCCTGTTTTATCAATACAATAGACGGTTTTTTTATCCTCTTCATATTGAATAAATGCTAATCCATTTGAAAATTCGGTTGCAAAGTAAATGTTGCTAGTGTCCACTTTGGATGCACCCAGATTAATGCCTTCTTTGTTGCTTGATGGGTTGCTTTTGGTTGAGCAGGCTGTCAAGAGTGAAAAAATCAGCACTACTACGATGATTAAGTTGATGGTTTTCTTCATTTTCTTTTCCTCCATAAAATAAAAAGTGCGGCTACCGAAGTAACCGCACAAAAAACGCAAACCCCGATAGTCGCCAAACCAATTCAATATAAAGGGCAATAAGCACATTCGTATTGATGGAATTTGCATTTTTATCAAATTCATAATACGAATATGCGCAAAAAGGGCATAAATATCCCTATAAAAAAGAGAAATTGCCCCTATTTTTATATTCAATTGGTTTGGCAATTATTAGTTTACCACATTTTTTGCTTTAATTCAATAAAAAAATGAGAAAAGTCTATGGATAGAACATGCGCCTGTGCAAATTAGCAAGAAATAGTACCTCCCTCTGATGAGGGAGGTGGATTTTGCATAGCAAAAGACGGAGGGAAAGAAAGTGGGAAAAGCAAAAATCTCTCCCTCAGTCAGCTTCGCTGACAGCTCCCTCGTCAGAGGGAGCCAACAGGGGAAAAGTCCTTTGTTCATACGGATTTTAAAAGAAAAAGCCGCCTCAAAAGAGACGGCTTTTTGGCGCGCCCAAAGGAATTCGAATCCCCGACCTTTCGCTTAGGAGGCGAACGCTCTATCCAGCTGAGCTATGGGCGCATATATAATTAAATGAACACACCAATTATAACACCGCTTTATGTCTTTGTCAAACCGAAAAATACCGCCGTGCATGAACACGGCGGTAAAATAAATTATTTCATTTCAACAATATTATCGTTTGATTTAACAATGGCTTTTTCGGGATAAACACCACGGCAACAGGTTAAGGGATAAACACGGGTGCACTTGCCTATTATTGTGCCCGGGTTTAAAACCGCTCCGCAGCCGATATCGGCATAGTCGCCCAAAATTGCACCCATTTTGCGAAGCCCTGTTACATAATCTTTATCAGCGTGAATTACAACATTGCTGCCGCCCGCCTTAAAGTTTGAAAGGATAGAGCCCGCGCCCATGTGCGCTTTGTCACCCAAAATAGAATCGCCTACATAATTATAATGTGGCACCTGAACACCGTCACACAAAACGGCGTTTTTCATTTCGGTCGAATTGCCGATTACGCACTTTTCGCCCACCAAAACCGAGCCACGAATAAATGCACCGGGGCGGATTTCGGTGTTGCTGCCGATAATTGCGGGGCCTTCGATAGTGGCGGTGGAATAAATTTTAACATTTTCACCCACAAGCACATCTTCACCGATTAAGGTGTAACCCTCGATACCATTTTTAATAAGTTCCTTAATATATCCCTTAATTTCGGGAAGTGCTTCCCAAGGGTATTCAAATTTCTCTAAAAAAGGTTTTATAAGTTTATTTTGTGTGGAAAATAAATCCTTTGTTTTAATATACTTATTCAACTGCAAATCCTCTTTCAATAATAGTTTGTGCAATCATACCTGCATATTCTTGACATTTTTCTTCGGTTTCGGCCTCAATCATAATACGAATTACCGGCTCTGTACCGCTTTGGCGTAAGAGCACTCTGCCATTGCCGTTAATAATTTCATTAACCCTGTCAACCGATGCTAAAACCTCGGCATCGTTAACGGTTTCATTTTTATCCTTAACGCGAATGTTTTTAATATACTGCGGATAGAGGATAACCGGCTCACACAATTTTGCAAGGGTTGATTTGCTGTCGCAAACCTCTTCCAAAACCATTATTGCAGTTAAAAGACCGTCACCTGTAGTGGCATATTTTTTCATAATAATATGGCCTGACTGCTCACCGCCGAGTGAATAATCGTTATTTTGCATTTCCTCGTAAACAAAGCGGTCGCCAACAGTGGTTTGAACGCAGTTCATACCCGCCTTGCTAACAGCCGAGAAGAAGCCGCTGTTTGACATAATGGTTGCAACAACGGTGTCTTTGTTAAGCATTCCGCGGTTTTTAAGGCGGCGTGCCAAAATATACATAATTTTATCGCCGTCAACCACATTGCCGTTTTCATCAACCGCAAGGCAACGGTCAGCGTCACCGTCAAAAGCAAAACCAATGTCAAGGTGCTGTTCCTTAACAAGCTTACAAAGCTTATCCATTTTGGTTGAACCGCAGCCCTCGTTTACATTAAGGCCGTTTGGCTCGTCACCGATAACATAAAGCTTTGCACCCAAAGCACCGAAAACCGAGCTTGCAATATTCCAACTGGCACCGTTTGCACAGTCGATACCGATTTTTAAGTTTTTATAAGAATTTGATGCCAAAGAAATAAGATAACCAACATAACGATTTCTGCCCGAAACATAGTCAACAATTTTACCAATTCTATCGCGGGTTGCAAAAGGTAAATCTTCGCCTGTAACACCCAATGTTGCTAAATCATTATCGATATATGCTTCAATAAGGGCGGTGGTTTCATCATCCAACTTTTCACCGAAGCGGTTAATAACCTTAATACCGTTATCATAAAAAGGATTATGTGATGCAGTAATCATAATGCCACAGTCAAATTCATCCATTCTTGTTACATAAGAAACGCTTGGTGTGGTGGTTACATGAAGCATATAAGCGTCCGCACCCGAAGCAGTAATACCTGCAACGAGCGAATATTCAAGCATATAGCTTGAAAGACGGGTGTCTTTACCGATAACAATTTTGGGGCGATAACCACGCTTTTGACAGCCCGATAAAGCCGACCCGTAATACCAGCCCAAAAACCTACCAACGCGGTATGCCTGCATTGAAGTAAGGTTTACATTTGCTTCACCGCGGAAGCCGTCAGTGCCGAAATATTTATTGTGTGGCTTTTGGGTAGAGGATTTAATTTCAACCTCTTCCCTTAAAAGCTGGTCAGCAGTTATGCTAAAGAAATCGCAAAGTGATAAGATTTTATCAACCTGCGGAAGTGCGCTGTCAATTTCCCATTTTGAAATTGATTGGCGTGAAACATCTAATCTTTCAGCCAATTCTTCTTGGGTTATACCTTTTTGAACACGAAGTTCGGT
>JAFYUI010000019.1 GCA_017549565.1 Clostridia bacterium | reverse complement strand
TTAAAAACTTCACTGTCGGCATAACCGCAGGTTTCAATGCAAAGGTGCTCACCCGTTAGTTCATCGCAAAGTGCCAACAAAAAGTCGCTTTGCATTAGTGGCTCGCCACCCGAAAAGGTAAAGCCCGAAAACATATCGCCAAGTGGCTCGGCCGATGCATTAAGCTCTTTTGCTAATTCCTTTGCCGAAATCTCCCTGCCGACAATAGTAAGGGAATTTTGCGGGCAAGCGTGAATACATCTGCCAAAGGGTTGACATTCGGGGTGGTCACATTCTTTTTTGCAAGAATCGCATTTAATACAGCTAACCTTTTTATACATAAGCTGTTTTTCTATTTTTAACCCTTCGGGATTGTGGCACCACTTACAGCGTAAGGGACAGCCCTTAAAGAAGACCGTTGTGCGAATACCCGGACCGTCGTGCACCGCCATTTCTTTTATATCAAAAATCGTACCTATCATACAGAGTAAACCTGACGCGCGATTACCTGATCTTGATATTCCTTGTCAAGCTCAACGAAGTATGCGCTCCATCCCCAAATTCTAACAACAAGCTGTTGATAATTTTCAGGGTGAATTTGTGCGTCTTTAAGGGTTTCAACATTAACGGCATTAAGTTGCAGCTGATGACCGCCACGGTCGATAAATGCCTTAACTATCATACCAACCTTTTCAACGCTTTCATCATCAGTAAACAATGTTTGGTGGAATTCAAGTGTTAGCGGACCGCCGTTAATTGCCCTTTCAAAATGGGGCTTTGTCATAGAGCCGATAACCGAAACCGGACCCTTAACCTTTGCAAAAATGCTAACCGAGAAGTTGGTGCCAAGGGGTTCGCCCTTTCGTCTGCCGTCTGGCGAGGCACCAATTTCATCAGCGTGCCACAAATAGTACATTGCGCTGCCTGTACCTGCTCTGAAAATGCCGCCACGGTCGTTGGTTCTACCTTCTAATGCGTCGGAAAAGCTATCAAGCAAGCTTACTGCAATGCTGTCAACATAGTCATCATTGTTGCCAACCTTGTTGGTTTCATAACGAAGTTTATGTAAAAATTCGCTGTCGTTTTGGAAATCACAGTCAACGGCTTTGATATAATCTTCCTTAGTAATTGATTTTTCTTCAAAAACATATTTCTTAATAGCAGCAAGACTGTCAGCCGCGGTAGCAATACCTGTGCCGTGAATACCATAGTTGTTATATTTACCCTTGTTATAAATATCGCAGTCCATTAAAACATTCATAAAGGGAGACGGAATAAACCAAAGGTTTTCAAGTCCTTTGCAAATATCATCGCACTGTGATTTTATTTCCTTTTGAACGGCTTTATAAAAATCGTCATAGGTTTCGCTTGTCATTAAATCGTTATGGAAAGCGTTATCAACTGCCTTTGCAAAGGAAAGCGCACCAATATTTGCAACATCAGCGCCAATAAACGGCACAATAAATTCCCAACAAGCCGCAACGGTGTAGTTGCAAGCATCAGCATGGTCATATCCAAGCTTTTCAAGTGCGGGAATTACAATATCATCATTAGAATATTGTGGGAAGCCAAGACCTGCCTTTGTTAAGTGACTTGCCTTTGTGTAAATTTCCTTTGGGGTATCCTTACAAACACGAAGGTTGATTTTGGGGTCAATAAGCTTGTTGTTATAGCTGGCTTCAAGGCAAAGCTCTGACAAAAGGTTAAATACCTCGTTGCCGTTTTCATCCTTGCCGCCAAGCATCATACTTTGACCGTTGTCACCCTGTTGAACGCCAACATAAAGGTCGCTGTCCTTATTAAAGGAAAGGAAAAAGTCGTTCATAAGCTCAAGTGCAGTTTCTCTTGTAAGTGTGCCGTTTTCAATATCTGCCTTTAAATAAGGATAGATATATCTGTCAAAACGGCCAACTGTGTTGTGATAGTTGCCTTCAAGCCAAAGTGAATAGTGCAAAATGCGGAAGAACTGCAATGCCTCCCTTAAATTGCGTGCGGGATAACGCGGAACTTGTTTTAAAACCTCAACAATATCCTCTCTGCCCTGCTTTTCGGCCTCGGCCAAATATTTATCAGCAAGCTTAATTATGTTATCAATAGCGCGCTTGCCGTATTCATCGGCCTCTTCACGCTTTGCAAGTAAGCCCTTTGCAATGGTGTCATAATAGTTGGGTGAAAGGTTTGACATAAAGCCAAGCTCGTGAATGTGGTGCTTTTTGTTAATTTCTTCCCATTCACTTTCAGTAAAAATTGCAGGCAAGTTTGAAACTGTACGCAAGAAGCAAATTTGCTCGCCCTCTAAAATAACGGCTTTTTCCTCGTCACAAAGACGGGTAAAGCGGTCAGCCATTCTTTCAATGGGGGAAAGACCTTTTTTAGCATATTCATCCGCCAAGTTCCAATCTACTTCGTGACGGTACTTGTGGTGTTGTTTTGTTATAATGTACTGTAATAAAGCGCTCATAATAAAACCTCCTATATAATTTCTTCGCCAAACGCTTTGCCGTCGCTATCGCAAAAAACGGTTTTAATGCATTTGTCCTTTATTGTAAGACCGCAGCCCAAATGATAGTCGCCCTTTTTGTCCGAGCCAACCACCACTGTACAGGGCTGTCCCAAATGGTCATACTCACTTCCAACCCTTGAAATAAATGCCGCGTGGATATGCCCAGCAAGCATTACATCGGGCTTTACAAATTCTTTAAGCAAAGCCGCCCATTCACCAAAAATTTCTTTTTCAATGTCAAAGGGCTCTTTCAAAAGATATGTAAACGGGTTGTGGGAAATAACCATTTTACAGGTTACACCCTCTGCCTCGTATTCGTTTTTCTTGTTTTCAATAACCGACTTAATAAATTCGGTTTGTCGCGCCCTAAAGCCGTGACAAGCAACTGTGAAGCCGTATTCGGGGTGGGAATCATCCTTATCCTCGCCACAGTCCAAAACAATGCCCCAAACCGAGCCAACACGAAAAGTATAATATGTATTGCCATTATGGTTCGGTGTGTATTCAGCCATAGCTTCGGCGAAATATCCCCTTAAATCGTGGTTGCCCCTTGAAAACACAGTTGGTTTTTCCCCACCTGTGATTTTTTCAATTATTTCATAAATAACATCATAATTTTCAATAGCACCGCTATGGTCAGGTATATCGCCGTTTAAAACAAGCAAATCTATTTCGCCAAAAACCTTTGCCGCTTTAACAGGGCTTTCCACCATATTGTGTGTATCGGCTATGTGATAAATTTTTATATTATCCTTTGGTACAGGGTAAAATTTAAACTCAGTTTTTACTACCTCTTCAGTCAGCGGAAAATATGGCTTGCGGTCTATAATTTCTTTCTCGCAAACGGTATAGTGCCCTGCCTTATCTAAAACCGACATTGGCACACTGACGCGATGCACGGTACAAATTGAACGCATAATTCCGTTTTGTTCGTCAAAGTATTTATTGCCGTCAATTTCAACCCAAAAGAGCGACGGCTTTGTAACGGGCACCATAATTTGATAGCTTGTGCCCACCGCAAAAACTGCGGGAGAAGTTTTTAGCATAAATAACCCACCTTCCATTTTTTATGGGTGCTTTAAAAAGGAACTTTTTAAAAATTGCCGAAATTCCCCTTTATACTCTAATTATAGCACACAAAATTTAAATTTTGTAAACATTTTTTTTACAAGAAAAAACATATTTTTTACTTTTACAATTTGTGTTTATAAAAGTAAAAGTTCGTACAAATGTACGAACTTTTTTAGTTTAATTATTTCCCATTTTAAAAGAAAGGCGCATTAAGCTGTCGCTAAAATGCATATTTTGCACCACAACACCGGGATGATTCATAGCAATGTCATAGTGACTAAAATTCCAAAAAGCTTTAACGCCCAATTTCACAAGCTGTTCGGCAATGCCCTTTGCCGCTTCTTTTGGGATGCACAAAATTGCAACCTTTGGCAAGTTTTCACGGCAAAATTCATCAAGTGTGTCAATACTCCTAATAGGTTGATTTCTAACAATTTGACCCACCAATGATTCCTTAGCATCAAAAAGGCCGATAAGATGAAAACCCTTTGATTCAAAGTTCATATGGTTTGTAACTGCACGTCCCATATTGCCCATACCGATTAAAATTGTATTTTTAGGTGTATTAAGCCCCAAAATTTCGCCGATTTCGGCCTGCAAGAGCTGAATATTATAACCATAACCCTGCTGACCAAAACCGCCAAAGCAATTAAGGTCCTGCCTGATTTGACTTGCAGTAAGCCCCATTCTTTCAGAAAGCTCGCGCGAGGAAATGCGCTCTAACCCCTCGGCTTTAAGCTCACCTAAAAACCTATAATATCTTGGTAATCTTTTAATTACCGATTCAGAAATTATACCAGCCATTATTTATTGTCCTATCTTTTCTTTTATATACATATAAATAATAGAATAAAAACCGCATCTTGTCAAGACGAAAAAATTTTTAAAATTTTTTTAAAAAAACTATTGACAAAAGCCAAAAAAAGATTATAATAAAATAGTAATCATTACTGATTTGGGTGATAAATATGAAAAACTATTCTAAACAGCGTGAAGCTATTTTAGAAGTTTTACGCTGCACAGATACTCACCCTACAGCAAATTGGATTTACGAAAAGGTTCGGGAAACAATACCTAATATAAGTCTTGGCACCGTTTACCGCAACCTTGCACAGCTAGCCGAGTCGGGCGAAATTTTAAGTCTTCACGTTGCCGACGGGTTTGAGCATTTTGACTTTGTCACTGCTCCCCACGCACATTTGCACTGTAAGCAGTGCGGTGCGATAATCGACGCAAAGCTTGATATTGAACCACTTTCAAAGCTGTCAAACGATTTGGGCTTTACGCCACAAAATACCATTTATGTAGTGTATGGTATCTGTAAAAACTGTAAACAATAAAATTAAACTTTGGAGGAAATGAAAATGAAAAAATATGTATGTCTTATCTGCGGTTATACCCACGAAGGTGACTCTGCTCCCGTTGAATGCCCCATCTGCCACGCTCCCGCTTCTAAATTCCAAGAGCAAGCAGGCGAAAAAACTTGGGCTGCTGAACATGTTGTAGGCGTTGCACAAGGTGTTGACCAAAGAATTATCGACGGTCTTCGCGAAAACTTTAACGGCGAATGCTGCGAAGTTGGCATGTATCTTGCAATGGCTCGTGTTGCACACCGTGAAGGCTACCCCGAAATCGGTCTTTATTGGGAAAAAGCAGCTTATGAAGAAGCTGAACATGCTGCAAAATTTGCTGAGCTTTTAGGTGAGGTTGTAACTGACTCTACCAAGAAAAACCTTGAAATGCGTGTTGACGCTGAAAACGGCGCAACCATGGGCAAGTTCGAGCTTGCAAAATTAGCTAAGGAGCTTGGTCTTGACGCTATTCACGATACCGTTCACGAAATGGCACGCGATGAGGCAAGACACGGCAAGGCATTTGAAGGACTTCTCAATAGATACTTCGGTTAATTTAAATAAAGGGTGTGACCGCCATGAAAGAAAATTATATGGTTTGTAATTGTAAGCAGGTAAGTTATGCTAATATAGCCGACGCTGTTCAAAACAACACTAAGTTTGATGATGTGTTAAAAACATTTGAAAGTGTTCAGAAGATAACCAACTGCTCTACCGGTTGTGGCGGCTGCCACCAAAAAGTACTGGACATTATATCTGATATAATGAACGGTACCGCAATATAATTTAAAAATTATCACTTGAAAGGATAAACTGATATGAAATATACCTGTCCTTGTGGTTATGTTTATGACCCCGAAATCGGCGATGTAGATAACGGCATTGCCCCCGGCACCGCTTTTGAAGATATCCCTGAAGATTGGGTATGTCCCATTTGCGGCCTTGGCAAAGACGCTTTCGAAACCGAATAAACTTGAAAAAATTAAAAAGATATGCTATCATAACGGTAGCATATCTTTTGTTTTTAGGTGATTTAATGAAAAAACTTATTTGTATTATTTTATGTCTTTGCACACTTTTGGCCTTTGTGGGTTGTAAGGAAGACAGCAACCTTTCGGGCAAAATTTCAAACAAGGTTGATTTTAAACTTCACAAGCACAAAGAAATTTGGCTTGACAACTCGCATATTGAAAAAATAGAGCTTAAAACCGATGAAAATGGCAGAAAGGCCATAATTTTTACCGCCACCGCAAAAGGTAAAGAAATTCTTTTTAATAAATCAAGCGAAAACATTGGTGCAATTCTTTCACTGTCGGCAGATGAATATTTAATTGATTCGCCAACTATTATGGAGCCAATCGAGGATGGCATTTTCACATTTATGCAAAAATATTCTGACATGCGTTATGTTTTTAACTATCTAACAGGCGAAGAAGATATAATGAAAGGTGTCAACCCGCCCGATTATTTAATCTCAGAACAAGATGCAAAAGAAAAGGTTTTAACCGCTACCGGTATTTCTGCCAACGATGCCACAAAAGTGGTAATAAACCTTATAATTGATGATGACTATTTTGGATGGAAATATACCGTTTCTTTTACTGCAAAAGGTGGCAAATATAGGGTTGAAGTCAATGCCTATAACGGTGCAATTTTAAATTTTGAATAAAATAAAAAAGCTGTCTTAATGAAACCATTAAGACAGCTTAATTTTTTGCTTTAATTATTTAGCCATTGCAGCAACTTCAGCAGCGAAGTCGTCAACGCGCTTTTCAATACCTTCGCCCTTTTCAAAACGAACAAAGGAAGCAAGCTTAACATCAGCGCCAAGTTCTTTAGCGGTGTCAGCAATGTATTTGCCAACATTGATGTCGCCATTCATAACAAATGCTTGTTCTACAAGGCAGTTTTCCTTATAGAATTTGCCGATTTTACCTTCAACAATTTTTGAAAGAACAGCGTCGGGCTTGTTAGCCATTTTGGGGTCTTCCTTCATTTGAGCAATGAGGATTTCCTTTTCTTTTTCGATAACAGAAGCAGGAACAGATGCTTCGTCAAGATAGCCGGGATTCATTGCAGCAATTTGCATTGCAACATTTTTACCCATTGTAACAAGACCTTCGTTATCGAAAGCAAGGTCAGTATCGAAGTTTACAAGAACACCGATTTTGCCGCCTGCATGAACGTAAGAAACAACCTTACCTTCATAACGAGCAAAACGACGAACTTTAATATTTTC
>JAFYUI010000018.1 GCA_017549565.1 Clostridia bacterium | reverse complement strand
AGTAAAGAATTATATTCTTCTTCGGTAATTTCGGTTTGTCCGATTATAGTTTGCAAACCAATAATATATCCGTTTTTTATTGTTTTAAAATATTTCATAATATACCCCCTATGCTATGGCTAACCAATTATATGTAACACCCTGTTTAACGGGATAATTTGCTGCACGGTGATTAAATACAGCTTGTGTTTCGGTTATACTGTTTATTACACTAGTACCGCCGATATAAAAATTCGGCGCAGTTGTATTTCTATCTTCATATACAACATACATAGGTTTTTCCATAATTGAGGTATATAAAGCACCCAAACAAGCATTTTCTTCTATATCTGGGTTAGCATTTGTCCATATAATTATTATTCTTGGAATTACGCCTAAATTGTGATAAAAAACTCGGTAAGATGAAGCAAACTCAACAGTACCACTTGTAAATTTAAGACCGCTACCTGCTAATTTCCCCGCTTCAAAAACCCTTAATTCATTTTCAGCAATTGTTGTAAGCTTATCAGCTATATTCATACATTACCACCGCCTATGAGTGAATTTTGTATGGCAAGAATTCTATCCAAAGCGATATCAATACTTGCGGTTGCTATTTCAGCTATTTCCGCCTTATCACTGCCAGTCAAAACATAATTATTACCGTCTTCGCCTTTATCTCCCTTCTCACCCTTTGGACCCATCTCACCCTTTTCACCTTGCGGACCGGTATCACCTTTGTCACCTTGCGGACCGCGTAGATTTTCCAATTGTTCAGCAGTAAAATCGCTGTACTTAAACGGCTCACCCTTTTCACCTTGCGGACCTGTATCACCCTTTTCACCTTTAAGTGCGCCGCTGTCAGCATCATCTCGCACCGACTGTGCAATTTCTTTTGTTTCAGTAACAAGTGAAATAATTCGCTCGTATTCTGTTGGTGTGGGTTCTTTTGGTGCATCGCCCAACTCATAACCACTTTGCAAAACTTTTACTGTGCCACGCGATGTCGTCGCACGAACGCCGTCTTTAACGCCAAACACCGAAACAGTAAATTCCGGCTCGGTAATAATCTCGTGCGGAATAAAACATTCGTTAGTATCATCCAAGATAACATTAAGCGTTTTGTCGGCATTAGAAAATACTACGGTTTTAGTAAGCCCATCCCAACTTTGCGGAAAATAAAACTTAATAATATCAAAATTGATACTATCAGAAACGGTATTACTATCAACAACAATTTCGCCATTTTTAAAAATATTTGCTTTTAACATTTTTAAAACCTCCTTAATATTTAATTCCAACCCTTCACATAAGAAACAAAATTAAATATTAAATTTTGTAAGCTTACAGCAACAAAATGGCGGTTTTTGAAAAAGCATAAAAGAAAAAACGAACACCCCACAAAAGTGGAGTGCTCGTTTTTGGTGGATGTGAGGAGTCGACCGTCTGCGGCGCTTCGCTTGCATACTTATGGCTCGTCGACCCAAGACTTCGTCTTCGGTACCCGACTTCACCGCTCTGAACTAAAAAACTTGCCCCCGGCAACTTTTTTTTGCGTTCAGACTCTCTCGAGTTCGATTCTCCAATAAAGAAAAAACAAACACCCCACAAAAGTGGAGTGCTCGTTTTTGGTGGATGTGAGGAGAATCGAACTCCTGTCCAAAAATTTATTCATACCGGTATCTCCGAGCGCAGACATATCTTTACATTCCCTTTTACAGCCGTCGAATGTCGGACTGCTGTAATCAGTATCTCCTACTTCGTGACGGCGGGTGGAGAAGCCCACCGTTCACGTTCACCGCTAAAATGACACCCTACCTCGACCGCGGTAGTTCGAGTTCGGATGAGCCGCCTAATTAGGCAGCTAAAGCAACTTTATTGTTGTTAGTTAATTTTTAATGCAAATTTTAAAGTGGTTTTGCGCCACTGCTCGCTGCCAATACTTCAAAATCCCTGTCGAAACCTTTACACACCCATATTTAAAGTAATAGGTAATAGTGAAGAGGTAAGAAGTAATGTGTTCCGCAAGCGGAACCAATTTAACGATTTTGTTCTTTAAGTGCGCGGTCAATTGTGCGGTTTGCATCACGCTTTGCGGCAACCTCACGCTTGTCGTGAAGTTTTTTACCCTTACAAAGACCCAACTGCACCTTTACAAGTGAACCCTTAAAATAAAGGGACAATGGCACAAGTGCCATACCGTCCTGCTTTACTGCACCCAAAAGGCGCATAATTTCGCGCTTGTGCATTAAAAGTTTGCGATTTCTAGCCGGTGGCTGATTAAAACGGTTGCCGTGCTCATAAGGGCTAATGTGCATCTGCTTAATAATCATTTCGCCATCATCCACACTGCACCAAGCGTCTTTAAGATTTACCCCACCCTGTCTTATTGATTTAATTTCGGTGCCGGTAAGGGCAATTCCACATTCAAAGCTTTCAACCACAAAATATTCAAAAAAAGCTTTTTTGTTTGTTGTAATTGTTTTTGTTTCCATTATAAATTGCCCCTCCTTTCAAAATTATACAATAAGAGCACAAAAAAATTTGTAGCTTTATGTCGGGCAAGAAAAACGCCCTTACTTAAAGTAAAGGCGTTAGTTCCACAGTGTTTAACCTTTATGTAAATAAAGATTATTCAGCAACGATAGCATCAACAGGGCAACCTGCTTGACAAGCGCCACAATCCATGCAAGCGTCAGCATCAATCACATATTGTTCTGCACCTTCAGAAATAGCATCAACAGGGCAACCTGCTTGGCAAGCACCACAGCTAATGCAAGCATCAGTAATTTTGTAAGCCATCAAAAACACCTCCATAGCTTTTACTGTATATTATTGTAACAACAAACCATATAAAAATCAAGTATAAATATTACATTAACAAAAATTTTACAGTTAATTGTCACTTTTTGGCTTTTTTTTGCCATTGTTTAAAACCTTAACATTGTCGCGGTGGGTTTTAAAGGGCATTAAATCACTGTCAAGCGGTTTAACATAAAGGTTGCCGGTGATTAAATTAACATCAGTAACCACACCTGTGCCGTTTTCGGTTTTAACGGTAGCGCCCACATGGGGTGTAAATGAATTAAGATATTCATAAGCGTCCTGCTCGTATTTAAGGCAACACATAAGACGGCCACAGCTACCAGAAATTTTTGTGGGGTTAAGTGAAAGCCCTTGTTCCTTTGCCATTTTTATAGAAACGGGTTGGAAATCGCTTAAAAACTGCTTACAGCAATAGGGCTGACCGCAAATACCAATACCGCCAAGCATTTTTGCCTCATCTCTTACGCCGATTTGGCGAAGCTCAATACGGGTGTGAAATTTACTTGCTAAATCCTTTACAAGCTCTCTAAAATCAACACGCCCGTCAGAAGTAAAGAAGAAAATAATTTTTGTGCCATCGAAGGAATATTCAACCTCGACAAGCTTCATATCAAGCTGATGCTGTGCAACAAGCTCTTCACAAATTACAAATGCTTCTTGCTCTTTTTTCTTGTTTTCTTCTAACCTTTTTATATCCTTTTCATTGGCAAAGCGAAGCATTTTTTTAAGGGGAGATACAATTTTTTCTTCCTCCACCTCAAAATTCGCTTCACTGACAATGCCAAATCCATTACCGTTTTGTGTTTCAACGATAACCTTATCCCCCACCTTCACCTGATTAGAGTCGGGTGAAAAATAGTAAGAGCGACCGTTATCTTTAAATTTTACGGAAATAACCTCTGTCATTTGTTCCTCCAAAAAATTTGTATGGCTGTGCAAACCATATTACTGAAAAATAAATTCAAATTTATATTTGTAAAAAGCGCCTGCTCGAAGCCGTAAATTTCATTATAAAATGCCAAAAGCGGTTTTGCGAATTGGCTTTTGGGGTCATTTTTTATTCTTTTAGTAACCTCGTTTTTAAGCGCTTTTAAAAATGCGTCAACCTCAACCCTTTTTTTAGAAAAAGCATTAAGGGTTAAAAGCATATTATATTGGTCGTTTTTATAAAGAAAATCCAAAAACTCAACCGCAGAAAGCTCGGCCTTGGCACTGCCCTTACCCTTTAAGAGAGTTAGAGCACGGCCAATATTATTTTGTGATTTTTCTAAAGCATCGGCAATTTCTTCTTCGCTATATTTAGTTTTTTCACTTAAATACTCCGCCGCCTTTGAAAATTCGGGTGCGGTAAGGTTTAAGGCCACGCAACGCGAAATTATAGTTTCTAAAAATGCCGCCTTGTTTTCGGCGATAAGCACAAACATTACGGCCTCGGGCGGTTCTTCAAGCACCTTTAAAAGCGCATTTTGTGAAGCCGAGTTCATAGTGTCGGCCTTGTCAATTATAAAAACCTTTTTAAGCGTTTTATGTGGCCTTACAAATGCTTCTTGGCGAAGCTCACGAATTTGAGAAATTACAATGCTTTTTTTATCATCCTCGGGCGCTACTGTGCTTATATCGGGGTGGTTTTTCGAGTCCGCCAAGCGACAGTTGTCGCACATATCACAGGGTGCATCACTTTTACCGCAAACAATGGCCTTTGCCAAAAAATCGGCCAAGGTATGTTTGCCGACACCACCATCCCCTAAAATAAGTATAGCGTGCGGGATGCGCTGCTCTTTTATAAAGTTTTTAACTGTAAGGGCTGTTTTTTCGTTTGAAACAAGTGGAAAAATCATACCACGAAGCCAACCTTTTTCATTGCCTTAAAGTAGGTTTTTCTGGCAACATATTCTGCCTTTTGGGCGCCCTCTTTATAAAGCACTTCAAGGGCTTTTTTGTCTTTAATTATTTCATCATAAGATGATTTAATTGGGGCGAGTGCATCTGCAACAGATTCACCCACAGCCATTTTAAAGTCGCCATAGCCCTTGCCTTCAAACTCTTTTTCAATTTCGGCAACGCTTTTACCTGTAACTGCCGAATAAATGGTTATAAGGTTTGAAATACCGGGTTGTTCGTCAGTAAATTTAACCTGTCCCAAAGAATCAGTAACTGCGCGTTTAAATTTGCGGATGATTGTGTCTTTATCATCCAAAATTGCAACCCACGAATTTAAGTTTTCATCAGATTTTGACATTTTCTTAAATGGGTCTTGAAGTGACATTACACGAGCGCCTGTTTTTGCAATATAGGGTTCAGGCACTGTAAAAACATCGCCGTAAAGATTATTAAAACGAATTGCAATATCACGGGCAATTTCAAGGTGTTGCTTTTGGTCAGCACCAACGGGTACTAAATCGGGCTTATAAAGTAAGATATCAGCCGCCATAAGCACAGGATATGAGAAAAGACCAACATTAACATTGTTGGCATGTTTTAAAGATTTATCCTTAAACTGTGTCATGCGTGACATTTCGCCAAACTGTGTGTTGCAGGATAAAAGCCACGAAAGCTGTGCGTGCTGCGGCACATGTGACTGAATGAAAAGTGTATTTTTTTCGGGGTCAATGCCAAGTGCCAACAACAAAGCGTATGTAGAATAGATTTGCCCACGAAGCTTTGCGGGGTCTTGACGCACGGTGATAGCGTGTAAATCCGCTACCGCAAAGGTGCAGTCAAATTCATCCTGCATATTAACCCAGTTTTTAAGCGCGCCGAGATAATTGCCTAAAGTCAGCATACCGCTTGGCTGAATACAGCTAAGCACACGCTTTTTTTCAATATTTTGAGTGTTTTGACACATAATAATTCCGCCTTTGATACTTAATCGAAATAATTATAACATAACACAATTATTTTTACAAGTTTTAAGTTGAATAATGTCCATTATAATGATATAATAATATATATTAAATTTAAAAGGACGGCAAAAATGAACTTTTCACTAATGAAAACAACTGCACTTTTGCCACAAAAAGAAAAACGGCTTTCAACCTTTTTAATTGCACTTTTCACCGCCGCCTGTCTTTTTGTGCCATATATTATTATGAGCGAGGGATATTTCACCTTTTACGGTGATTTTAACGCACAGCAAATTCCATTTTATATGCATTGTCACGAAATGGTTAAAAGCGGCAAGCTTTTTTGGGATTTTGGCACCGATTTGGGCTCTAACTTTATCGGCTCATACAGCTTTTACCTATTGGGCAGTCCTTTCTTTTGGCTGACAATTCCTTTCCCAAGCGCTTTTGTGCCTTATCTAATCGCTCCCCTTTTAATATTAAAGTTTGCATTGTGTGCACTAACTGCATATCTTTACATCCGCCGTTTCACAAGAACTCCACAGGCGGCACAAATTGGCGCACTTTTATATGCCTTTTCGGGCTTTTCAATTTATAACATTTTCTTTAACCACTTTCACGAAGCATTCATCGTTTTTCCGCTTCTTTTATTATCGGTTGAACTGTTTTTAACCGAAAACAAACGCTTTTTCTTTGCTTTAATGGTTGCATTGTGCGCCGTTACAAACTATTTCTTCTTTTTCGGAATGGTTGTTTTTGTAATTATTTACTTCTTTGTAAGGGTATTTTCAAAAACCGTCAGCGTTTCCCCTGCACGCTTTATTGCCTTTGCTTTTGAAGCAATTTTGGGGCTTTTACTGTCAGCGGTATTGCTTTTGCCATCTATAAGCGCCATTGCCGCAAACTCACGAATCACAGACACACTATTGGGCTGGAACGCCCTTATGTACGGCAAGGAGCAAATTTACGGCAATATTTTGCAGTGCTTTTTCTTCCCGCCCGACATCCCCGCCCGTCCTGTTTTCTTCCCCGGGGCTGAGGTTAAATGGTCATCCCTTGGCGGATGGTTACCCCTTTTCAGTATGACCGGTGTATTTGTTTGGTTTTTCTCAAAAAAGAAAAATTGGCTTAAACGAATGATTGGCATTTGCATTTTTATGGCGCTTGTCCCCATTTTAAACAGCGCTTTTTATGCTTTTAATTCCTCATATTATGCCCGTTGGTTTTATATGCCCATTCTTTTAATGTGTCTTGTGACCGCAATGCTGACCGAAGACACAAAAGCCGACTGGGGCGACGGATATAAATGGACGCTTGGCATTACCCTTGCGGTTTCGCTTGTTATTGGCTTTTTCCCGCAAAAAAATGATGATGGCGAAATTATTTACGGGCTTTATTCCGAAAGTGAAACACTTAACTACACAATTCGCTATTGGGTAGCTTGTGGTATTGCAATTATAGGCCTTATAATTTTGGGCATACTTTTACGCTTTATAAAACGAAATCAAAAGGCATTTTATCGTTCGGCAGTTGCACTAATATGTGTTGTTACCATAATTTATGGCAATGTTTATGTTGCAACAGGACGGCTTCACTCTCACACCGTTAAGGATATGATGATTGATTCTCTTATTGAAGCCGAGGTTGATTTAGAGGGTAACCCTGACGATTTCAGAATTGATGTTTACGACGGTGTTGACAACACAGGAATGTATCTTGGCTATTCCTCGATAAACTGCTTCCATTCAGTTGTTCCCGCCTCGATTATGGAATTTTACGAATATATCGGTGTTGAGCGAAGCGTTGGCAGCCGACCCGAAACCGATTATGCTGCGTTAAGACCTTTCCTGTCGGTTAAATACCTGTTAAACCAAAAAAATCAAGATTCTTTTGTTGATAAAGAAACAAACGAACCGCTGATGTACGGCTTTTCATATCTTAAAACCGATGGAAATTATTATGTTTATCAAAATGAAAACTATATCCCCTATGGTTTTTCGTATGATTATTATTTAACCAAAGAATTTTTAGAAGAATATTCAAACCAAAACCGTGTTAATATGATGCTTAAAGGTATTTTATTAACCGATGAGCAAATTAAAAAATACGGTCATTTAATGGAAAATATCGAAACCATTTATGACAATCCTTTTGATAACGAAATCGGCACTACCCTTTCTATAAGCGATGAAGATTTAACCTATGACTGTCAGCAGTTAAGCCAAACTGCCGCTACTGAATTTAAAACCGATAAA
Organism: Clostridia bacterium; assembly: GCA_017549565.1. Lineage (GTDB taxonomy): Bacteria > Bacillota > Clostridia > Oscillospirales > Acutalibacteraceae > UBA737. The sequence goes on along the minus strand of JAFYUI010000018.1, from coordinate 6,499 downwards.
AACGGCTTCACCGCAACGGTGAGCCGAGATAAACCAAATCTTGTGTTCTTCTCTATCCCCTATGACAAGGGTTGGAGCGCCACCGTAAACGGCAAGCCCGTGGAAATTGAAAAGGTAAATGTCGGCTTTATGGCAGTTGAGGTGCCCGAGGGCGAAAGCACTGTCCGTTTTGATTATGAAACCCCGGGTCTTATAACAGGTTTTGGTATAACAATTTGTGCCGCACTTATAATGCTAATTTACTTTGTTATTTGGCTTTTTATAAGCCGCAAACATGCACCACAGGTTGATTATCCCGAAGGTGACGAAATGCTTGAAAATTGGCTTGAAGCCGAGCTTTCACAAAGGATTGAAGAAACTGTAAAACAAAAAAAGCAAAGCATTTTGGATGACATTCCGGGTACTGAAATGCCCGACCTTTCCGAAACCTTTGAGGGCGGTTTTAAAATAAACACCGACCTTGATGATAAAACCGAATAAAATTAAAACACCACAAAAGTTTTTGCTTTTGTGGTGTTTTTTTAGTTTTTAAGACAATGTAATTTCTTTATTATTTATTACATCTTTAATATAATCGGAAATGCGGGTCACATCATTTGCATTTATCTTGCCCAGCATTTTACCATCAACACTAAATTGATATTTGGTAGCGCTTACACGGTAAAATTTAACAACCATTGCCTTTTTACCCTTTGCGCTATAATTAAATGTAAGCTCATATTCCGGTTTGGTGCTAACATTTTCAGTCGTAAAATCACTTGCTTCAAGTGATATACAGTAAAGGTAAAATTCTTGGAAAATATCCGCCGTAAGCTTTTTGCCATTATAGTTTATAACATATTTTTCCTTTGCATCCTCGGCTGTATCAACCTTAATATCAAACTTATATTCCTTGCCGTCGGCCACGACATTCATACCATTAAGGTCATCAATAGCAACAAAGCAAACCCAAGGCGAATAAAAGCTTATTGTGTCGCATTTAAATAGTTCAAGTGCAGTGTCTTCAACCTTCAAAATCAACTCACAACCGGTATGCCAAACAGCATATCCGCCATCAGCTTGCTTTTTAAACTTAAAGCTGTAAGAATAATCATCAAACTTTGCGGTTAAAGCAATATCAGGCGAATTGAAGCCTAAGCTGTTAAGGGTTTGATCCGATGCATCAAGCGCATAAGCACCCGAAACTGCAATGCCTGAATTATACGGTGCCAAGGCATGTTCAACATTGGTTGCAATGCGGTTTATAGGTGAAGAAATAAGGAACGGTACTAAATTTGAAACATCCTCATCATCGTTTTGTATAAACACAAGACCGTTGCCAAAATTCTTGCCTGTAAGGGTTAGCTTGTCACATGTTACAACCGCACCCTCTGCCATATATTCGCTATACTTGTTTTCAAGGGTTAAGGGGGCAATAGCTTCGGTATTTGCCAAATCTAAAGCGGTAAAAGTAAGTTTTGTGTCAATTTCACCCGGTACGAGATAAATTTTATCTTTCGTTGAAAGCTTTACATAAACACCGCTGTTATCAAGTGATTTATCACCAATAAGTACCGTAAATGTTGTGTCGTCGCTCTTTAAAACTTCTGACTTGACTTGTGGGTTTGCAAGGCCACATTCTTCAACAGTTTTTGAAGTGATTTCACGCAGTGCCGAAATATTTAAAATATTAGCTGTAATATCCGAAAGGGCGGTTTGTGAAATCACTGAATCCTTATATCCGTTTAAAGACCACGAATATGTTTCTTCACCATCGTCATCCTTTGAGGCGGTATTATTCATTACGAATGTACCGTTCTTATTTGTAAAAGTAACCTTTTTAATGTCTTTATCGGCCATTTCTAAAACAGTGATTTTTGGTGTGCTCGAATTTGTATCGCCATCGTCCATTTTAGGAATAAGCTTTACAACCGCAAATACACCGCCAATTAAAATTGCCACCGCCAAAAGCCCTGCGACAACATTTAATAAACGCTTTTTGCCGTTACCCTTTTTGCCGTCGGCAACAGTTTTGTGCGCAAGCGGGTCGGAAAATACTGTTGAAAACTCTTCCTCGGGCTCGATATTATTTATATTTTGATTTTCGTCAAAATTATTCATTATGAGTTCTTTCTCCTAATATACACGAATATGCCTGCGGCTATTACCAAAATCGGTATAACGCCTATAAATATAATAGACATTACATTGCGTGAGCTTTCGGTTATAGACGCACCAAAGCTTTGGTTATCAATGGTTTTTGAAACAAAGGAAATGCCTGTTTTTTCGGCGCCTACTGCGCGTTCAGCCACTTGGAAAGCAATGTCCTTGTTGGAAATATCTATCATTTCGCTGTAATCACCATAAATAAACTCGACGCTGCTAAAAGCAAAAACATAATTTTCAATTAGGTTATTGTCATCATCATAATCATAGCGTTTTGCTTGCATAACGGTTGAAAGTGACTGCTTTGTATACTTATCAGCACCGGTCCAGCTATTAGAAGTGCCAACAGGGGCAGCCACAACCGAGTCAGGTGTTGCAATAAGTGAAGTGGTTGTAATCTTGCCCTTTTTGTCAAAAGCGGCTTTAATGGGCACATTATAACCTGTAATGCACATTCTGATTTTATCTAAAATTTCATCATCAGTCATTGGGTAAGAGCCCAAAACAGTCGGTGCATCAGGCATATGATTTTGAGCGTTTGTTTCAAACACAATGCCTTCCCCTATTTCAATGCCCCATTGTGCAAGGAAGGAATAAAGATTTTTAAGATAAGGTGCGGCGGCATCAGCAAAGAACACAAGACCTTTATCATATTTACCGTCATTATCAAGGAATTTTGATAAAACCTCTAACTCGCTTGCGATGAAATCGCTTGTGGGGGCGACGATAAATGCTGCATCATATTCATTAGATAAACTGGTTAAAATGCTATCCGAAATAACATCAACCTCATAGTTGTTAGTTTTTAAAAGGTTAATGTATGAATCGGTGTAATTTTCTTTTGAATGGCCTGTAATAAACGCAACCTTGATATCCTTTGAGCTTGTAGCATAAGCAATTGCACTTGTAAGTGCAGTTTCAATGTTATTACCTGTTATAGAATAATATTCTACACCGTAAGCGGCATATTGTTCGTTGGCTTTAAGCTCGTAAACATCTTGGAAATTTACAATTTTATAGCGTTCGTTTTTGCCTTCACCACAGCTGACAATAATATCACCAAAGTCAAGCTTTTCTTTTGAATATTTTGAAGTAATATCAGAAAAGCTGGTGTCTTGGGTATCAAGATATTTAACCTTAATTTTTTGGTTATAGTTATCATAACGATTGATAAGGGCAATGGTTTGGTTGTAGTAGGGACTGTATTCACCATCAATACCATAGATATCGGGTGCATAGCTTGACATATAGGTTAAATATTCGTCCTCTTTTGCGCAAACCGAAATTGTAACCTCTTTATCAATACCCTTAATATATTCAATATTTTCGGCACTGATAGAATTCTTTTGGTCAGCCGTCATATCAAATTCTAACGGTAGGCGTTCTGCCAAAACGGTAAGCAAAACATTTAAAACCACGATAACAGCCATAACAGCGGCGGTGATAGCCATTGCATAGCCGCCACGCTTTAAAAGTGCCTTGTTCTTAAGCTTTTTGGGAGATTTTTTAAGCTTTAAATCTTTAATATTCATTTTTAAAAACCTCCTTTTTAAGACCATCTTCTCTTTTCAAGTGAACGAACACTTAAGAAAAGGAAAGCGGCGGTAATACTTATGAAATAGAAAATATCGGGAATTGAGAAAACTGTGCTGCCAAAATTATTAAATGCATTTACAAAAGCAATTTTTTCAACAGCGGTTACTACCCAAGAAATTGAAACGGAAGAAACCAAGCTTGAAGAATAAATAATTAAAATATTTATTACAAAGTTTAAAATTGCCGACACAACCGAGCTTTCGGTCAATGATGAAATAAACATACCGATAGCAATTAAGGCAGCGCCCAATAAGAGTGCACCGAAAAGCGCGTAAAGATAAGGCAAAACGCTTATTTCAACAAGCGACATTATAATTATTTGGAAAATGATTGTGGGCAAAAAGCCAAGCGCATAAACGCAAAGCGCTGCTAAAAACTTGCCGAAAACAATACCAAAAATAGTTACAGGCGCAGTTAAAAGCGCTTGGTCGGTTTTTTGGCGACGTTCCTCGCTCATAAGTCGCATTGTTAAAAGCGGGGTCACAAAAACGATTATAATGGCAAGTTCCATTATAATATTTTCAACTGCGGGATAACCTGCACCGTAATAAAGTGTAAAACGCCAACCTGAAAACAAATAAAAGGCGGTTAAAATGATATATGCAACGGGGGTGGCGAAAAACGCCTTAAATTCTCTTTTAAAAATTGCAAGCATTATTCATTTTCCTCCTTTTCTTCGTCGTTAAAGCCAAGCAAACGGCGGGCTTCTTCAAAATTGCTTGCCTCTTCAGTAAGGCGTAAAAATACCTGTTCAAGCGAAATTTTGTTACTTTGAAGTGATAAAAGTGTCTTACCGCGTGAAGAAACACGCTCAAATACATCTGCTCTAATATCGCAGTTATCTTGTGGTTCAATCAAAAAGTCAATGCTGTTTGGTTCCTTACAGCCAAGTGAGGTAACTGACTTAACACCCTTAACGGTTTTAAGGGTTTCAAGCATATCCTTCTCACTACAAATAATTCGCGCAACGATTGACTTATCATTTGAAAGGCGGTCAGAAAGCACTTCGGGTGTATCATCAGCAATGATTTGGCCCTTATTTATAATAATAACGCGTTTGCACACCGCCTGAATTTCAGACAAAATGTGTGACGACAAAATAATTGTGTGGTTTTTGCCAAGACGCGCGATTAAATTTCTGATTTCAATGATTTGCTTTGGGTCAAGACCAACGGTGGGCTCGTCCAAAATAAGTACATCGGGGTTGCCGATAAGTGCCCCTGCAAAGCCAACACGCTGACGGTAACCTTTTGAAAGGTTTTTAATAAGTCGGTTTGCAACATGGTCAATTTTAACCAGCTTCATAACCTCGTTAATGTGGGCTTTTTTGGGGAATTTAACTTTTTTAAGGTCGAATATAAAGTCAAGATATTCGCTAACCTTCATATCAATGTAAAGGGGTGGAATTTCAGGCAAATAGCCAATGCGCTTTTTAACCTCTTCAGGATATTCCATAACATCAAAGCCATCAATCTTAACCTCGCCCTGTGTTAAGGAAAGATAACCTGTTAAAATGTTCATAATAGTGGACTTGCCTGCACCATTAGGGCCAAGAAAGCCGATAACCTCACCCTTTTTAACGCTAAACGATACATCATTTACCGCAAGGTGATTGCCGTATCTTTTACTAAGTCCGGAAACTTCAATCATAAGTTTACCTCCGTGAAAAATTTATTCATATTATTATACCATATTACCACACATTTTCGCAATAGTTATTAACTAAATATTAAATTTATATTTTATAATACAAAAAAACAAGCCCTGCAAAATGCAGAGCTTGTAAAAAACGAAATAATAATTAACGTTTTGAGAATTGGGGTGCACGACGTGCGCCTTTGAGACCGTATTTTTTTCTTTCCTTCATACGTGGGTCACGAGTGAGGAAGCCGGCCTTTTTGAGTTCGGGGCGAAGTTCAGCATCGAACTGTAAAAGAGCACGAGAAATACCGTGGCGGATAGCACCGGCTTGACCGGTAACACCGCCGCCTGCAACGCGGCAGATAATATCGAACTTGTCAGCAGTGCCGGTTAAAGCCAATGGCTGACGAACGATAAGCTTTAAGGTTTCAAGACCGAAATAATCATCGATTTCTCTGTCATTGATGATGATTTTACCTGTACCGTTGTAAACGCGAACACGGGCTACAGAACTTTTTCTTCTGCCTGTGCCGTAAAAATATGATTTTGCTTCAAACATAGTTTAAGTTCCGTCCCTTCTTAAAATTCGTAAACTTCGGGTTTTTGAGCAACCTGAGCATATTCAGTGCCGCTGTAAACATGAAGTCTGGTGAGGGCCTTGCGGCCGATGGTTGTATCGGGCACCATACCTTTAACTGCAAGTTCCATTGCAAGTTCAGGACGAGTAGCCATTAAAGTAGCGTATTTAACTTCCTTTAAGCCACCAATGTAACCGGTATGACGACGATAGAATTTCTTTTGTAATTTGTTACCTGTTAAAACTGCCTTGTCAGCGTTGATAACAACAACATGGTCACCACAATCAACATGAGGGGTGAATTCGGGCTTTAACTTACCGCGAAGTAAGTCAGCAACACGAGCAGCAGTGCGGCCGAGAGGACGGTTAGCTGCGTCGATGATGTACCATTTACGCTGAATTTCAGCAGGCTTTGCCATAAATGTTGACATACTAAAAAACCTCCAAAAATTTCGTTTTCGCGCGGTGAGTCGCACCGCGTCAGCTTGACTATAATACCACAGTAAAATTTTATTGTCAACACATTTTTTAAAAATTTTT
>JAFYUI010000017.1 GCA_017549565.1 Clostridia bacterium | reverse complement strand
ATTGGTTAGCCATAGCATAGGGGGTATATTATGAAATATTTTAAAACAATAAAAAACGGATATATTATTGGTTTGCAAACTATAATCGGACAAACCGAAATTACCGAAGAAGAATATAATTCTTTACTTCAAATCATTCGCAATAAACCCATTGCTGAAAGTGGTTGGGATTACAGGTTGAAGGAAGATTTGACTTGGGAATTATATGAAACTGTGGAATATAGCGAGGAGGTGAGTGAATAATGGAATATAAAAACCCTGTGCTTAAAAAAGGCAAACATAAGGTGACAAGTCCCTATGGTATGCGAACAATTTTTGGTAAACGCAAAATGCACAATGGCATTGATATTGTTGGTGAGGGCTCAACACTTGATTATATAGTTGCATTTGCTGACGGCATTGTAAAAATTTCAAAAAATTCATCATCGGCGGGTGAATATGTAGAGCTCAACCACGGTAGTTGCTATACACGATATTTACATATGAAAAAGGGCAGTCGTACAGTTAAAGCGGGACAAGCCGTTAAAAAAGGACAGGTGCTCGGCTATATGGGTGCTACCGGCAATGTAACGGGTGCGCATCTTCACTTTGATATCAAAATCAACAACGAATTTGTCGACCCTGCACCTTACCTTAATGGTGAAAAGGAATTTAATAAAGCAGATTTTAATGTCGTTAGAGAATGGCAGGTTTCGGCTATATTAGACGGTTTTGAGTTTCCTAAATTCGGTGCTGATGGAAAATGGGGAGCCGAATGTGAGGGCGTTGCTAAAAAAGCGGTTGGCAAAAAGCGAATCAGTTATAAATACCCATATCTTACAAAGCTTATTCAAAAAGCGGTGGGTGTAAAGGTTGACGGCAAATTTGGAAAAGATACAAAAAATGCGGTCATTCTTTATCAAAGAAATAATGGCTTAAAGCCCGACGGCTGTGTTGGTGTAAACACTTGGAAAAAGATTTTGGGGGTAAAATAATGAAAAACGAAAAATTTTTAAAATGGCTTAAAGCGGCGGGTATACGCGCGCTTAAAACTATGGCCGAAACAGCACTTGCGCTTATTGGCACAAATACAATTGGAATTACAGAAGTGGATTGGATAGGTCTTTTAAGCGCTTGTGCGCTTTCGGGTGTGGTGACAATACTTACTTGTATTAAGGGCTTACCCGAAGTTAAATAATAAACAAAAAACACTTAGAGTTAAACTCTAAGTGTTTTTTAATATTAAAGCAATTCTTTAACAATTTCTGCGCTGCTTTTTGGTGATAAAAGGGCAGGGGGAATATCAAAAACAGTTTTGCAACCATATTCACCCTTTTGGTTTAAGCGGTATGCCGCGCGAGCATAAGCAACCAAAACGCTTGCTGTAAATTCGGGGTTTGAATCAAGTTTTAAACTGTATTCAATAACATGGTTGTTTTCAAGCTCCCAGCCCGTTTTGCCGCTTCTGATAACACAACCGCCGTGTGGAAGTGAAGAGTGTTCACGCTTCATTTCTTCCATTGTTATAAAGTGCACGGTTGTGTCATAATCGGCAAAATAGTTGGGCATTTCTTTGATTTGCTTTTCAATTAACGCCTTATCAGCATTATCCTCAGCCACAACATAGCACAAGCGTGTGTGCTTTTGTCGGGTTGTAAGTGTTGGGTTTTCGCCCTTTCTTACACTTTCTACCGCTTCATCAACCGGTACGGTATATTGACGGGCGTCGATGACGCCATCGATGCGTCTTATTGCGTCAGAATGGCCTTGGCTAACGCCTTTGCCCCAAAATGTATAATCTTGACCGTTTGGTAACACAGCGTTTGCATAAAGTCGGTTAAGTGAAAACATACCCGGGTCCCAACCAACTGAAATAATACCGATTTTGCCACTAATTTGAGCATTTTTATCAACATTTTCAAAATGCTCGGGTATTTTAGCATGTGTATCAAAACTGTCGATAACATTAAAATATTTAACATATTCGGGGGTTTGCACCGGCAAATCAGTTGCACTGCCACCGCAAATTATTAAAACATCAATTTCATCTTTTTTACTTACAAGTTCGTCAATGTGGCAAACTGTAGCACTTTCGGTTAAAATTTTAACTGTTTCGGGTGGGCGACGGGTGAACACGTATGAAAGCTTCATATCATTTGTGTTTTTAATTGCACATTCAACACCGCGACCTAAATTTCCGTATCCCAAAATTGCTATGTTAATCATAATATCACTTCCAAGGTTAAATTATATTATAAATATAACATACTGTCAATTATTTATTTCAACTTTTTTAGCCCCAAAAAGGCGTGCTTCTTCGGGATTATGGGTGATGAGAATAACGGTTTTATCTTGTGTAAATTCTTTTATGCAGTTAATGGTTAGTTCTAAATTCTTTTCATCAATGCCGTTAAAGGGCTCGTCTAAAATAAGCAAATCAAAATCTACCGATAATGCCCTTGCAATAGCGGCACGCCGCTTCATACCGCCCGAAAGGGAAGATGGGTATGAATTTTCGGTTTCCCCAATGCCAAGCGCCAAAAGAATTTCTTTGGCCTTTTGTTTGTCACCGCCGACAAGTTCGATGTTTTGCATAACGGTGTAAAAGGGCAAAAGGCGGTTTTCTTGAAAAACAACCGACGGTGTCATACCACCAAGGTCGATTTCTCCGCTATTGGCTTTTAAAAGCCCTAAAATAAGCTTTATAAGTGTGGTTTTACCGCAACCCGACGGACCTGACAGCCAAATTTTTTCACCATTTTCAATGCTGAGCGAGAAGTTATTTATTACCAGCTTTTCGCCGAAGGAAAAGGAAAGGTTTTTAATTTTTAGCATTTAAAACCCTCCTAACGACTTGTTTTAAAACAATTTCTAAAACGATTGAAAGCAAGGCAACCACCACAGTAATTGCAAATACGGCGGGCATATCAAAATAGTTTTTGTTGTCGTTTAAAAGTGTGCCTAATGCAAGTTGTGGTCGGCAGATAACCTCTGCCGCAATGCCTGACTTCCACGCAAAACCAAGCGCAGTAAGGCAAGAGGTAAGAAGTGTTGGCATTATAAACGGCAATTTTATTTTAAAGAAAATTTTCCAAAAAGAAAGCTTGTATACCTTGCCAAGTTCAAGAAATTTGTCATCAATACCCGCAAGGGCGGTTTGTGTTGTTGACCAAATCATTGGTAACACCATTAAAAAAGCAATAAATATTGGCATTTCATTGCTTTCAAAAGAATAGAAAGCAAGTATTATAAACGAAGCCACAGGTACAGCTCTTATAACCTGCATAGCGGGTTTGGTTATATCGTTAAAAAGCGAAAACTTATTTGCGGCAATGCCACCCAAGAAACCAACCGTAACGCCTAAAATAAAGCCGATGACTATGCGAAAAATTGATTTAAAAACGGCAAGATAAAATTGCTCGGTTTGACAAAGGACGAATAATGCCTTTAAGGTTTCAAGCGGGGTAGGTATTAGAAAATTATCATTTATAATTACAGCGGTCACATGCCATATTAACAACCAAAGTGTTAATATGGCAGTGCCTTTTAAAATTTTCTTCATTAAATCAGCTTACTCCGTAATAGAAATCATCAGCGGGCAAATTGAAACCAATGCTTTTTGCATTTTCTCTGAAAAGAAAATCAAGATATGCAGAAAGGTTTGCTTTCATGGTTTTGCCGTCCTGATAAACAATATTGCAAAGAGGAATTGCTTTTTTAGCAACCGCTGCAGGAGCAATAATTTTATATTTTTCACAAAGTGCAGCAGTACCTTCAATGTCGCTGTTTGCCTTTTCAATAGATTCCTTATATTCTTTAAGGAATGCCTTAACGGCTTCTGGATTTGCATCGGCATATTCTTTTCTAACAATTATGCAACCCATTGTAAGAGCTTCTGCGTGGAGTTTATTCCATTCATCGTTTATGTTGATAACAATTTTTGCGCCTTCTACATTAGCGGTAATATTGGTAGCAACAGGTTGGGGAGCCACAACTACCGCTTTTTCGTTTTGCTTCATTTTTACAACAAGCTCTTGCGGTTGGTTTACAAATTCAATTTTAACATCTTTACCTACTGTAAGGCCATTGTTTTCAATGATATTGCTTATGATATATTCTGGGTTCGCACCTTGACCGGTAGAATAAATTGTAAGGCCCTTAAGGTCATCAATAGAGTCGATTTCATAACCCTTTGCAACAATATTCAAAACGCCTAATGTGTTAACGGCTAAGACTTGAACGCCGCCCTTTGTTGCGTTGTAAAGGGTTGAAGCAAGGTTAGTCGCAACTGCGGCAATATCTGCTTCACCGTTTTTAATTTTAGCAACTATTTCATCGTTATTTGCAGCCAAAGCAATGTTATAATTTAAAGCACCGTCTTTACTTTCGGCCTTTTGCATAAGGTTGGCAAGACCAACGCCCGTAGGCCCTGCAATGCCGTAAATGTTGCAGGAAACTTCTTTTAAATTAATTTTAGTTTTGCAAGCAGCAAAACTGAAAATCAAACAAACTACCATTAAAATACTAATTACTTTTTTCATTTTTAATCACCTTTATATAATTATTTTCTTTTATAATATAGCCGCTTTTTTCAAGGTCACTTAAAGCCCTGTAAAGCGAAGCACGGCTTATGCCAAGCGTTTTTGAAACAAGCGACATATTTTTGAAATTTAAAATTTCACCGTTTTTATCTGCAAGTGAGGTTAGGTATTTAAAAACGGTGTTTTCAGTACCCGATGAAGACACGACATTAAGCTTTTTGTTTAAAAACCTTATTTTTTCGGATAAAAAGGTAATGTAATTTACTGCTGTTTGGGGATATTTTTCAAAAATTGCCAAAAGCTCGTTTTCAGCAACAAACAAAACCTCTAAATCAGTTTTGGCGGTAATGGTGCTTATATAATGCTCGCCATTTCCGAAAACTGCTGCCGCCCCAAAGGACATACCTTTTTCAAAGGTTTTTAAATGGGTTTCGTTTTGATTATCGGCTTTTGCGACGGCAACACCCTTTAAAATATAGCCAATAGCGTTTGAAAATTTTTGACTGCTGTAAACAATATCACCCTTTTTAAATAAAATAGGCGATGAAAAATTTGCGACAATTTCGCAAATTTGTTGTTTGTTTAGACCATTGAGCAGGAAAAAGGTATCATATTTCAATAATTAACACCCCCTAAAAGTGTTTCATTTGATACACTTTATTATATTATACCATATATTTCTATCGTGTCAATATATAAAATGTAAAACTTTGTAAAAAATAAAAAAAGTACTTGACAAATTGGTCCTTGTTCGTTATAATATACAAGTCGCTTTAAGTTATGGCTGTATAGCTCAGTTGGCTAGAGCATGCGGTTCATACCCGCAGTGTCATTGGTTCGAATCCAATTACAGCCACCATTTTTAAATGGCCCGTTGGTCAAGAGGCCTAAGACACCGCCCTTTCACGGCGGTAACACGAGTTCGAATCTCGTACGGGTCACCACGAAAAAAGTCACTTTTGTCTACCGACAAAGGTGACTTTTTTCAATGATATCCGTTCCTGGCAGAACGGATGATATAGCTGATGCTATGATATCTGCTGCGCAGATGATATATGCCTGCGGCATATGAAGGAACGGATATTATATCATATTTGCAACGCAAATATATCATGCGGTGCAAGCCGTATATCATATTGCGCAAGCGATATATCATTGAAAAACATAACAAATTATGATATAATTCCAAAGAAAGTAGGTGCTTTTATGTCCGAAAACAAATTACTTGATTTATCTTTTGAATTTGCAGTTGCTATTGTTAATCTTGTGGATGGTGTAACTGCGCCGAAAAGTTCCTATATGACTGATCAACTTGCAAGATCAGGTACATCAGTAGGTGCCAATATTCACGAAGCGCAGTATGCACAGAGCAAAAAGGACTTTGTCGCCAAGTTAGAAATTGCCTTGAAGGAATCCAACGAAACAAGCTACTGGTTAAAGCTGATGTATGAAACCAAGAGAATAGATACAGCTACATATCAATATACCGAGAAACTTTGCGGCAATATCCGTAGGTTGCTGATTGCATCTTGCAAGACTGCAAAGGAGAATACGAAATGACAAAAAATACTTGCTATACATACTTCAAAATCACTGGCGATTTTGATCCCGATGTTATAACAAAAAGACTTGGACTGATTCCAAGTAAGACATGGAAAATCGGAGATAAGCGAAAAAACGGAACATTATATGATTTTGCTTTATGGGAGTTTGGTCGTTGCAATAACTACGATGTTATAGTCGAAAATCAAATGCATATAACCATTGCTTCTCTCTTAGATAAAATTGATATTCTAAATGAAATGAAAAACGAACTTGGTGTTGACTACACATTAGAAATTGTTCCGACTGTCTACAGTTCCAATGCAAGTCCGTGCCTTGCGCCATCGCTAAAGGTTATCGATTTTTGTCACGCAACAAGAACAGAAATTGATATTGATTTGTATGTAATGGAGTGAGAGTGGTTACGCTACTTTTAGTCGATCTTTCGCAAGAAAAAACCACGTTTGCAAGAACGTGGTTTTTTAATGTAAATCGCTTACGGCGAGCGAAAGCGAGATATTTCATTTTGTTAATCAAATAGCAAAATTTAACAACCCACACTATTTTGGTGTGGGTTGCTTTGCTATTCTCCCAAATAGAGCTCAAATTTATTATTTTTAAGCACATCTATAAGCTGGTCTATGGTTTTAATTCTTTCCTTTGTCATAATGCCAAAGGTTTTATCAAAATTGATTGCGTGCTTATCACCGCCTGCAATAATAATTTTACCACTATCTTTAAAGGTTTTAACCGCGCGCTCGTCGTCATCGGCTGTATTGCAATGGTTATAGCATTCAACACCGTCAACAAAGCTTAAGTCGGGCATATCATATGGGTTTGGTATATAATATCGGTTTCTAAACGGGTGAGCATAGGCAATAAACCCGCCGTTTTCGTGAACGGTTTTTGACCAAAGTGCAATATCTTCTGCTTTAAGCTGTGGGTTTTCCATTAAAAATTCAGGCGATAAGCCATAAACTAAACACTCTTTACCAAAACTATATGGATGCTCAATACCGAAAAGCAGGTCAAAATCAAGCTCTGTTGCAGTTTCAAGAGCCGAGTAATAATCTTTAGAATATTCTTTAACCCACTCTTTCCACGGGAGTGAACGGTCAACTCCCGAAGAGCCGTGATAAAAATGGTTGGTTAAAACAAGGCCCGAAAAACCCAATTCTTTATATCGTTTTACCATTTCTGACGCGCTGTTTTTTCCACATGCGCTGGATGGTGCTGAATGAACATGCAAGTCATATTTGTACATAAAATTACTCCTTTTTCGGTGTAAAAGTGTTGACGCCAAACACACCTAAAATAATAATACCACACAGTAAAAACTGCCAAATATTAAAGCTTTCTTTTAAAATTAAAACACCTGCAATTACTGTTACAACGGTGATTATATTAGAGAAAGAGGATGACTGCACAGCGGGTATTTTTGAGGTTGAAAAGTTGTATAAAAGAAAGGCCAAAACCGAAGAAATTACGGCTAAATAAATGATAGAAATTATGAAATTTATGCTTTGAAAGGCGGTGCAAATTTGGGTAAAATATTGCCATTTCAAAACACAAACTGCAATTAAATTAAAGCCCAAAGCACCGCATAAAAACATAATATAAGTGCGCTCAAAGGCAGTAAATTTTTTGGATTCACTGCGGCTTAAAATATTGAAAACCGCCGCCGACAAAACCGCTAAAACAAGCAAAATAATACCTAAAAAATAGCTCTTCTTACCGTTATTGGAAATAACACTGATTGCCGAAATTGCGGCGATAGAAAGTATAGTGCAAAGCTTTTGTAAAAGTGTGGATTTTTCCTTTAAAAACACCGCCGCCAAAAGCATAACCGCAACCGGTACAAGTGCAATGATAACACCGGACAGGGCAGAGGACACAAGCGACAGGCCGTAAAGCTCAAAAATAAAATATAAAAGCGGTTGGGCAATGCTCATCATTATTAGCTTTGTTTTTGATTTGCCCTTTAAATTTATTTTAAATTTTTTGGTTAGCAACAGCAAATTTAAGGTTAGAAAAGCCACTGTAAACCGTACGCTTAATATAACAAGCGGGTGTGCAATTTGCAATGCGGTTTTAGAAAAAATAAAGCTAAAACCAAAGATTAAATTTGCAAGCAGGGCACAAATTATGCCAACGGTTTTATTTTTCGACAAAATGGTAATTTCTCCAATCATTTTTTTGAATTTTACCATATTTTTGAAGATTTTTTAATAAACATTTTCATTTTGTAATTTTTTTGTAACTTTTTTGCAATTTTATCTTGCAAAACAGAGCGATTTTGTGTACAATAAATTTGTATAATTATAATTATTATTAAGGATGTGTTCTTTAAATGGCTAACCGTCTTTTTCAAGGTGTAATTCATCAAATGAAGGATTGTATTGACAGACCTTTTGGTGTTATCGATGAAAACTTCACAGTTACCGCTTCAAGCGATTTGTCAAAGATAGGGGAAACTATCCCTGCTTTTAATCTTACAAATGAGCTTTGCGTTGAAAACGGCTATACATACAAAACTCTTGGCGCAAATCAGGGCATCAGTTATTCTGTTTTTGTTGAGGGTGACGATGTTTTAGCAGGTAAGTATGCTTCAATTTTGGCAGTTGCTTTTGCAAATGTTAAGTTTTATTATGATGAAAAATATGACCGTGGCAACTTTATCAAAAACATTATTTTGGACAATATCTTGCCGGGTGATATTTACATAAAAGCGCGTGAGCTTTATTTCAATAACGATGTTTCCCGCACAGTTATTATCATTCGCGCTGTTGAAGCAACCGATGTTTCAATTTATGATGTAATTCAAAATCTCTTCCCCGACAAGGCAAAGGATTTTGTTATCAGCATTAACGAAACCGACATTGCTTTGGTTAAAGAAACCGCACAGGGAATTGAGCCCAAGACTATCGAAAAAATGGCAGCAACTATTGTTGATACCCTTTCAGGTGAATTTTATACACGAGTTGTTATCGGCATAGGTACAACCGTTTCTAACCTTAAAGACTTGGCTCGCTCCTTCAAAGAAGCACAGGCCGCTTTGGAGGTTGGTAAGGTGTTCGACACCGAAAAAACCATAGTTTCTTATGACAATCTTGGTATTGCCCGCATTATTTATCAGCTTCCCACAACCCTTTGTGAAACATTTTTAAGGGAAGTATTTAAGCGTGGTTCTATTGAAAGTCTTGACGGTGAAACACTTTTCACAATTCAGCGTTTCTTTGAAAACAACCTTAATGTTTCAGAAACTTCAAGAAAATTGTTTGTTCACCGCAACACCTTGGTTTATCGCCTTGAAAAGATTAAGAAAATCACCGGTCTTGATTTAAGAGAATTTGACCACGCAATTATCTTTAAAATCGCTTTAATGGTTAACAAATATTTAAAGAGCAACCCTATTAAATACTGATTTTTTTAAAAAGGAATTTTTAAATGGAAAACTTTCAGCAGTTTACTGAACAAAATGTTAAACCGATTATCGAGTTTCGCGGTGTGTCTAAAACCTACCAAACAGGCACCCACGCACTTGATGATGTTAATATTAAAATAAACAACGGCGAGTTTGTTTTTGTAGTTGGCTCTTCGGGTGCAGGTAAAAGTACCTTTATGAAGCTTATAATGCGTGAAGAAAAGGCAAACACAGGCAAAATCACCGTTAACGGCTTTGACCTTACGAAAATGAAAAGAAAAGATGTTCCAATGCTTCGCAGAACAATGGGCATTGTTTTTCAGGACTTCCGCCTTATTCCCACGATGAATGTTTTTGACAATGTTGCATTTGCAATGCGCGTTGTCGGTGCTGACGGCAGAGACATTCGTAAAGAGGTTTCAAAAGCACTTGCAAAGGTTGGTCTTGGCCACAAGGCACGCTCAATGCCTAATCAGCTTTCGGGCGGCGAGCAGCAGCGTGTCGGTCTTGCTCGTGCACTTGTAAATTCACCTGACCTTATCATTGCGGACGAGCCCACAGGTAATGTTGACCCCAATATGTCTTATGAAATCGTTTCGCTTTTAACCGAAATTAACCGAAAGGGTACAACCATTTTAATGGTAACCCACGACCACAACCTTGTACGCGATTTTCAGCACCGTGTAATTATGCTTGATAGCGGCAAAATTGTGGCAGACAATGTTGGAGGTGATATTTAATGAAGCTTTCAAGTATTAAATATCTCGCCTTCGAGGGTGTGCGAAACACCTGGGCAAACCGCCTTATGACATTGGCGTCGGTTGGTGTTTTGGTTGCTTGTATGACCATTATGGGTCTTGCAGTGTTAATTTCCGAAAATGTTAATCTTGCTATCGGCAATTTGGAGGAGCAAAATGTCGTTATCGTTTCTATGAAGGACTATAACTGGGCGCTTTATGAAAACGATGAAAAGGACGATACAGCAAGCGCTACCCAAAGCACTGCCGAAAGCGGTGCTGAAAACACCACCCAAACCCCGGCGGGTGATAAAAACGGTATTAAAGAAACTGACTATATCATTCACGATGAAAAAGAAGCAAAGGCACTGTGTGCTGAAATTGAAAAGCTTGATAATGTTTTAAATGCCGAATATGTTTCAAGTGAAAAAGGGCTTGAAGATGCCAAGCATTTAATACCCGATGATATGAAGGATGACTTTGCTTTTCTTGATGAGGAAAACCCAATGTCCTGTGCGGCAAAGGTTACAATGCGTGATATGGCAAAGTTTGATGAAACTATAAAGCAAATTGAAAAGCTTGAGGGTGTTGCTTCAATCACCTCACAAAGTGAAATGGCAAACACCATAAATGCTTTGAAAAAAGGTATCGGCGTTGCGGGCTTTTGGATTATTGCAATTTTGGTTATCATCGCTCTTGTAATTGTTTCAAACACAATTCGTATTACAATGTACAGCCGCAAGCTTGAAATAAGCATTATGAAGGCAGTTGGTGCAACCGACGCTTTTGTAAGAATTCCCTTTGTGGTTGAGGGTATGATAATTGGCTTAATTTCCGCCGTTATTTCAGAGGTTTTACTTTACTTCTGCTATCGTATCGCAACCGAAACCATTGTTAAATCTCTTGGCTCTGTTGTTAAATACGGCGATATGGCATTTGTCCTCTTCCTTATGTTTGCGGCAATTGGCATTTTTGCAGGTGTTATAGGCAGTGCAATTATGATTGGCAAATACTTAAAACACGAGGGCAGCGAATTTGCGGCAATATAACTTAAACCTTTTAGGAGATTTTAATGAAACAAAAACTTTTTAAACTTTTATCGCTTGTTTTAATAGTTGTTGTAATCAGTGGTACGGCTGTGATGTCTTCAACTCCTGTAAGCGCTAAATCAGCTTCTGAAATTCAAAAGGAAATTGATGCGCTTGAAAAGGAATCATCAAAGCTTCAAGCTGAAATTAATCAGCTTAAAAAAGATAAAAACGAACAAAAAAAGCTTAAAGATAAAATTGAAAGCAAAATGGCGGTTGTTAACAACAAGATAAATGCCTGCAACCAACAAATTGCTGCTATCAATAAACAAATCGATGACAACAAAGCAACTATTGAAGCAAATAATAAGCAAATTGAAGCTGATAAAGAAAAATTCAAAAGGCGTCTTCGCGCCGTTCAAATGAGCAATACCGGCAGCAATTTGCAAATTCTTTTGGGTGCAAAAAGCTTTTCTGAATTTTTGCAGCTTGCCCGACTTACTGCATCAATTTCCGCAAAGGATAAAAAAATGATGGAGGATATTGCGGCTGAAATTCAGCGACTTAATAAAAAGATTGAAGAAAACAATAAACTTTTGGAGGAGCAATCAGCCGTAAAGGCCGAAATTGCTAAGGACCAAGCAAAGCTTCAAGCCGATGCTAACGAAATTCAAAAGGTTATCAATTCTATAAATAAGGAACAAAGCGCAACCCAGTCTGACAAAAATGCCGTTGACCGCGAGCTTCAACAAATGGAAGCCGACCTTAACCAAATTTTATACGGCAGTGCCGGTGGCAACCTTGTAAACGACGGTAAATTCTTATGGCCCACCACCACAAGACGCATTTCATCATATTTTGGTAAGCGTTGGGGCAGAATGCATAACGGTGTTGACGTTTCTAACGGTCAATATGGTATACCGATTTATGCAATGGCTGACGGTAAGGTTTATATTTGCGTTAAGTCATGTAAGCATAATTATGGCAAAAGCCCGCTTAAAACCTGCTGTGGCAGCGGTTATGGTAACTATGTCGCAATTGACCACGGTTCGTTTAATGGTGCAAATTATAAGGCATATTATGCACATATGGGCAGTGTTACCGTTTCAAACGGCACCTATGTTAAAAAGGGACAAATTATTGGTTATCTCGGCTCAACAGGTCGTTCAACAGGTCCGCACTTGCACTTTGGTGTTATGAAAAATAATGCTTGGGTTAACCCAATGAGCTATTTCTAAAAATAAAGGCCACCTTTTTGGTGGCTTTTATAGTGAGAGGTGTTTTTATGCAAGAAAATTTATTATCGGCTGAAATGGAAATGGGCTCGAAAATTATTGGCAAAGCGGTTATTGAAGCCACAAAAATCAGCGGTGTCATAACCGAAAAGAACCCCGAAAATTGCAAAGAGCTTGTTAATTTAATTTTTGGCAGATGTGAAATTTTAAAGGCCGAAATTTTGGCAATTTGCAAAAGTGAAGTTAACTTCGAGCAAAAGGAAAATTTAATGTTGGCTGAACAAGCTGCCGCCACTGATTATTTTAACAGTATTTTGGCACAAATTTGTTAAAAAACTATCATAATGACTATTGTTTTTTAATGTCGTTTTTGATATAATATTGTTATATAACCGAAAGGAGTACATATATGAACTATTCACATGAAGTAGAAAATATGTGTCCTTTAGCAAAAGGCACATATCACGGTCCTGCTCCCATTCCGGAGGAGGGCAAATGGGTTCAAGTTAAAGAGGTTAAAGATGTATCAGGCCTTACTCACGGTGTGGGCTGGTGCGCTCCTCAACAGGGAACCTGTAAATTAACCCTTAATGTTAAAGAGGGTATTATCGAAGAAGCTTTGGTTGAAACACTTGGTTGCTCGGGTATGACACACTCGGCTGCTATGGCTTCTGAAATTTTGGTTGGTAAAACCATCCTTGAAGCACTTAATACTGACCTTGTTTGTGACGCTATCAACACCGCAATGCGCGAATTGTTCTTACAAATCGTTTATGGTCGTACACAAACTGCTTTCTCTGAAGGCGGTCTTCCCATTGGTGCTGGTCTTGAAGACTTGGGTAAGGGTCTTCGTTCACAGGTTGGTACAACCTTTGCTACAAAGGCAAAGGGCCCACGCTATCTCGAATTGGCTGAGGGTTATATCACCAAAATCGCTATTGACGAAAACGACGCTATCATCGGCTATAAGTTTGTACACCTTGGCAAGATGATGGAAATGATTAAAAAGGGTATGGATGCTAACGAAGCATTAGCAAAGGCAAGCGGTCAGTATGGCCGTGTTGATGATGCTGCTCGTCTCATCGACCCAAGAGAAGAATAAGGAGGAAACAATAATGGCATTATTTGAAAGTTATGACAGAAGAATAAATCAAATTAACGCTGAACTTGCAAAGCATGGCATTTCCTCCATTGAAGAGGCAAAGGAAATCTGTGACAAAGCCGGCGTTGATGCTTATAACATCGTTAAGGGTATTCAACCTATCTGCTTTGAAAACGCTGCTTGGGCTTATGTTGTAGGTTGTGCTATCGCTATTAAGGACGAAGTTAAGTCTGCTGCTGAAGCTGCTGAAAAAATCGGTGTTGGTCTTCAGTCTTTCTGCATCCCCGGTTCAGTTGCTGACGACCGTAAGGTTGGTATCGGCCACGGTAACCTCGGCGCAATGCTTTTAAGAGATGAAACAAAATGCTTCGCATTCCTTGCAGGTCACGAATCATTTGCTGCTGCTGAAGGCGCTATCGGTCTTGCTCGCAGCGCAAACAAAGCAAGAAAAGAACCTCTCCGTGTTGTTCTTAACGGTCTTGGTAAAGACGCTGCTAAGATTATTTCAAGAATCAACGGCTTTACCTATGTTCAAACCAAGTTTGACTATTACACAGGTGAGCTTACCATCGTTGAAGAAACTGCTTTCTCAAACGGTGAACGTTCAAAGGTTCGTTGCTACGGTGCTGATGATGTTCGCGAAGGCGTTGCAATCATGCACAAGGAAGGTGTTGACGTTTCTATCACAGGTAACTCAACCAACCCAACCCGCTTCCAACATCCCGTTGCAGGCACATATAAGAAAGAATGTATCGAACAAGGCAAGAAGTACTTCTCAGTTGCATCGGGCGGCGGTACAGGTCGTACACTCCACCCCGATAATATGGCTGCAGGCCCCGCTTCTTACGGTATGACCGATACTATGGGCCGTATGCACTCTGACGCTCAGTTTGCAGGTTCTTCATCAGTTCCTGCTCACGTAGAAATGATGGGTCTTATCGGTGCTGGTAACAACCCAATGGTTGGTATGACTGTTGCTTGCGCAGTTGCAGTTAACGAAGCACTTAATAAATGATTCGGAATTAGTCATTCGGAATGCATAATTAAAAGGACTTGGAAAGATTTTTCCAAGTCCTTTTTTATTCTTTATTCTTTTTTATAAATTCATTTATCAAATCATTTAAGATGTTTATTTGTGCATCTGTAAGATTATCAACTTTTATGGCTTTATTACTTTCTATACCTAATAAATAATCTGTTGAAACATTAAATTCTTTTGCATATTTAATGAGCAAGTCAAGACTGGGAGGTCTGGCATCAGTTTCGTATGCTGAAATAATGGATTTTTTAACCCACATTCTTTCAGCAAGTTGAGTTTGAGTGAGGTGTTTTGACTCTCGTAATTCTTTTGCTATTTCCGAAAATTCTCGCATTAAAGTCCTTCTCTCTACAAAATCATTAATTCTATATTATTATATTAAATTTAATATTTGTGGAATTATGTATTGATATTTGTGGAAAACGTTGCTATAATAATGATAAAATCTGAGGGGGTTATCATTTTGAGTAATGAAAATTGTGAGGGACTTTCCGTAATAATTCCTGTTTACAACAGCGAAAAATATTTGGCTGATTGTTTGGACAGCATTATAAATCAAGAATATAAGAATTTAGAAATTATTTGTATAAACGACGGTTCGACTGATTC
The DNA here is from genome assembly GCA_017549565.1 of Clostridia bacterium. Taxonomy (GTDB): domain Bacteria; phylum Bacillota; class Clostridia; order Oscillospirales; family Acutalibacteraceae; genus UBA737. The sequence goes on along the minus strand of JAFYUI010000017.1, from coordinate 35,828 downwards.
AAGTGCTCAAATTTTAGATGCTTATGCAAAGAAAGATAACAGAATAATTGTTATACATAATGAAAACAAAGGTGTAGCCGCTGCAAGAAATTGCGGTATTGATAACGCTACAATGCCTTTTATAACCTTTGTTGATTCAGATGACACCATAGATTCTAAAATGTATTCCAAAATGATTAAAGCAATATCAAATGATAAATTAGATTGTGTTTGCTGTAATTATCAGAAAGTGTTTTTAAACGGAAAAACTTTAACTATAAAATCAAGATTTAAAAATCGCGTTTTATATAACGAAGAAATTCGTGAAGAAATTGTGAAATGTTTAATAGGTTTTTCAAATGAAAACAATAATTGTTTATCATGTCTTTGGAATAAAATTTTTGTTTTGGACGTTATAAACAAAAACAATATTAGAATTAATGAAAAACGAAGTCACGGCGAAGATTGGATGTTTTGCATTGAATATTATGCTGCAATCAATTCTATTGGATTTGTAGAAGATGCATTATATAATTATATTTTTAGACAGAATTCGTTAGTTGGCAAACCAAGAAGTAACGCTTTTGAGGTAACTTTAGAAGCAAATAAGTTATTTAAAAAACTTTTTCCGGAATTTGAATGGAAAAGTGAAGCAAAAGTTTTTGAAGAAAATAACAGACCGATTGAAAACGCTTTATATTATCGCAACTCATTCAACGGTTCGCAAACTAAACAATTATTTAATAAAATCTATTCAATTTGCAAAGAAGAAAATTATTATGCAGATGATAAGGGTTTGAATAAAACGCAACAAAAATTAAAAATTGCTTTAGAGAATGATGATGTTAATGGTTTTATAAAGTGTTTAGAGAGAGCAACACTTAAAGATTATATCGTTTATAAACTAAAAATGGCAATTAGAAAGTTAATTAAAGGGTGATTATAAAAAAAGGACTTGAAGTTAATCTTCAAGTCTTTTTTTTATACGGTTATAGTTTCTTTTTCTTCTATTTTTTCTTTTTTCTCAAGTTTTGATATTATAAATAATGGTAGATACATTATAAACATTATAATGGGAAGTAATATTGGGAAGCCCCAAAGATGACTGCCTAAATACTTTTGAAACAATTCTAACGGATTTCCGGTATCGGGTGACATTAAAAACATAAAGTTTGTGTCAAAAATCAAGTTTATAAAATATATGGGTATCGCTAAACCAATAAGCAGCAAAATGCACTTTGGCATGGTTTTGATATTGGGTTTAACTTCACCGCTTGTAACCAAAATAACAGGATACATAACAAGCAATAGATGAATGGTAAAACTATGTATATGAAAGAAGTTCATACAAGGAAGCACTGTCCAATTAGGGAAAAGCAATGCTAACATGGCGCCCGGAATACCAATGTAATAAAGAAAATTGCGCACGGTTTTTGTTTGCTTTATAAGGTCAAAACCAATAAGCAAAATGTTTATTCCGCAAAGGTGAAAGGGTAGATGCCCAATGCCGAAATCACCAACTGCTATGGCAACAATATTCTTAATTATTTCGCACAAAACAATGATTACGCCCAAAATTGTTCGCACAATATTTCGGTTTTTAAAATTCAACTTGCGGTAAATAATCGCAAGCGCCGTGATAGAAACAACTGTTGCGAAAAGCCAAATCAAATGGGTGACGTCAAAGGTTGAAAACCCAACGCCAGCAGGTATAGTTTCTTTTGTTTCAAAGAACATAATTCTCACCTCGTAAAAATTTTAGCACAATTTGTAGAAAAAGTCATTAAAAATTTTAAAATGCTAACACAATTTTAAAAAGTGTGTTATAATGGTTTTAATATAAAACAAGGTTGTGAGAAATTTGAAAATACTGATAATTCGCCACGGCGACCCTTATTATCCCACCGATTCTTTAACTGAAAGAGGGCAAAGGGAAGCACAGTTGCTTGCAAAAAAGCTTGTAAATGAAAATATTACGGATATTTATGTTTCGCCGCTTGGTAGGGCTCAGCTTACCGCCAAGCCCACTGCTGAGGCACTTGGCATAACCCCCGTTGTGCTTGACTGGTTGCGTGAATTTCCCGCAGCACTTAACTGCCAGTATGACACCGATTTTTATAAAAATATGAAATCGCCTTGGAATATGCCGCCCGAGCTTTGGACAGGGGACAGCGACCTTTACGACATAAATAAGTGGAAGCAAAGCGAGCTTTTAGTCGGCAGTGAAATTGCCGCCACTTATGAAAGCAACTGCAAAGAGTTTGATGCGCTGCTTGAAAGCCATGGCTATAAGCGAGAGGGTAATTTATATAAGATTTCAGCAGATGCCAAAAGAGAAAAGACCATTGCGCTGTTTTGCCATTTTGGGCTTGGCACTTCGCTTATTGCACATATTTTAAATATGCCACTTGTCGCTGTGTGGAATTCTATTTTCTTGCCGCCATCTTCGGTGACAACACTTTATATGGAACAGCACATTGCTACACGTCCAATAGCTCACGGAATTTTTGTTGGTATTGGTGACACATCGCATTTGTTTGCAGGTCAGCAACCAATTTCTTGTTCTGGACTGCATACAAAGGAATTGAAATAAGATAAAGAAAATCCCAACGAAACAAAAGTCTCGTTGGGATTTTTGGTCCGAGTGACAGGGTGCGGGTGTCCGTTGGACACCTCTGTGCGAAGCACAGAAGCACCGACCGAGGCGGCAGCCGAGACCTTGAACCTGCGGCTACCTCTTGCGGTGCCCAAAAGTTTCTATCCACTTGGAGCGTGGGCAACTTTTGACCGCTGCGCCATTTCGAACTCGCTGTATCTCACGCCGTGAGCGCTCGTTCTCAATGCCTGACCCCCTTGGGTGTCAATCGGCCGCAGGTTCAAAATCTATTACTGAAAAGAAAAATCCCAACGAAACAAAAGTCTCGTTGGGATTTTTGGTCCGAGTGACAGGACGCATCTTGCCTTTGGCAATCTGCACTGCTTGGCGACCCAATACTTCGTATTCGGTACCCGCCTTCGCACCACTCACCTAAAAAACAGTATACCATACTGTTTTTCTTAACGGTTCGTGCCTTCTTAAGGTTCAAGTCCTGTCACACAAACTTAAAAAGAAAAAGCAGTCCCAACCAAATGGTTGAAACTGCTTTTTGGTCCGAGTGACAGGACTTGAACCTGCGGCCTCTTGACCCCCAGTCACTTTGAAAACCGCATAAACAAAGGGTTTGCGGCAATTGATGGTGAAATGGCGGTGAAATAAAAATTCACAAATTGTTCGTGATTTGACGCAGAGATTCAATATCTGTATGGGTATAATATGCCGTCATTTCGAATTTGCTATGACCAATAAGCTTTTGTTTATCGGTTGCAGGCGCATCCACATTTTTCATCATGGTCGCAAAAGTGTGGCGGCAGCAGTGTGGGTTGTATCTATGGCTTCCGTCCTCTTCAATAATATCGAGTCCGATAGCGGAAAGTGCTGGGTAATATATATCGTAACGGAATTTTTTATCGGAAGGCTTTTGCGCTTCCTCAAAGAAAAGGTATTCGCTTTTGCCGAAATTTTCAAAGAAGGGTAAAAGACGTGGTGAAATGGTTATTATTCGGTCTTTGCCCGCTTCGGTTTTTGAACCTGTAATAAAATAGTTTTCTTCAAGGTTATAGTTACTGGTTTTGGCGTTAAGCATTTCGCCAATGCGCATACCGGTGTAGCAAAGAATAAGGACATATTTAAGATTTGGGAAAATATCGACCTTATCCCACATCAGTTGCAATTCTTTTTTTGAAAAAGCGTTTTTTTCGGTTTTTTCTTCGGGCGCAATATAAATAAATTCTGCGTAATTGCGGTCAACAATATCAAGCTGCGTGGCATATTTCCATAATGCTGTACACAGTGATTTCATATTCTTTTTTGTTTGTCTCTTTTTAGGACAGGCATCAACACATTTTTGTAAATGTTCGGTTTTTATTTTTGAAATTTCAACATAATAAAGCGGTGAAAAATATTTAAATGCTGCCTTGTAGCAGTTTATGGTGTCGTGTGTGACCTTTTGCTCGTGAAGTTGTAGCCATTTTTCATAAAGGTCTTTGAATTTAATATTTAAGTCAGTGGTGGTAATTGTTTGTTTAAGATATGGCAAATATTCTAAAGCGGCACGTTTGGTTGAAAATCCCGATTTTGTGGCTTTCCGTCGCAAAAGCTTTATATTACCGTTCGGCAAGGTTTGGGTGTCATAACCGCGTGTGATTTCGGCAACCCATAATCCTCGTTTATTTTTATAAACACAACCTTGCCCGTTGCCTCGTGATTTCGCGGCCGTGGTTTTTGTTGTTTGTTTGGCACCGCAAAAATTGCAGTATAAAGAACTTTCCGGTATTTCTTTTTTACATTTGCGGCAAAGCATAAAACACCCTCCTTTCTATCGCAGTTCCGTCTTGGTGTTGGTAGCACCGGGGCGGAGTTTTTATTTTATTGCGGTTTTGCAGTTGAGTGCAAACTAATTTATTGCATTTTTATTTTCCTTGTCTATTAATTGGTGAAAAATTTCGGGTGGTAAATTTAAGAGGTCATATTCTTTTCCCTCAGTAGTATTGTACCAACGATAAAATTCGTCAAAACTTGAAAAACGCTCGTTAAATTCTTGTGTGTTTTTTTCTTCAATTAATTTATTAGACAAAAGATAACGATATTCGTTTGGAAGTTTGCAAAACAAAAATTCTCTGCCTTCTATACCGCTTTCAAATAATTTATAAAATTCATTAAAACCTGAATATGTTTTTTTGAATTCTTCATTTCGTTCTATATCTTGGCGGTAGAGGTTAAGCGCTTGGCGTACTTCTTCAGTATATTCGATACGGTTTTCATTGCCGGATTTTATAACATATATAGCAATTGCAGTTATTATAGAGAAGGCAATTATAAAAGCTTTGAAAAACCACCCAGCTGAAGAAGTGAATACAACCTCTTTAATGGAATACAGATTTAAAAGTGTAAGGAGATAAATTAAAATATCAAACATAATATTACTCCTAAAAAACAGTGCTTGTAAATCCGATGGCTTTGCCGAGGATTCGAATTTCGTTTAATTGCTCATTGGTATATACGTATGGCTGGTATTTCGGGTTGCAGGGCATTAGTGTTACGGTGTTGGCAGAAAGATAAACACGCTTGAGTGTAGCTTCGTCACCGATTAGTACGGCCGCAATTTCGCCATTGTTTACTGTAGGTTGTTGACGAATATAAACAATATCGCCATCCATTATACGTGCATCCACCATACTGTCACCTTTACAACGAAGAGCAAAATCGGCGCGTATGTCTTCAGGGATATTTATTTCACTTTCAATATTCTCTTCAGCGAGGATAGGTTCGCCGCAAGCAATAGTACCCAGCAATGGGATTTTATTCATATTCGGTAGCGGAATAATATTTTCAAAGGAAATATTATTGGTTTTGCCGTGAAGGTAGTCCATTGTGACATTAAAATAATCTGCAATGGCTTCCATCGTTTCAAAATCAGGTTCGCGTTCTCCACGTTCATACATACTAATTGTACTGAATGCCAAACCTAAAGCGTCTGCTAATTGTTTTTGTGTTAAATTATCTGATATACGCAACTGGCGTAAAATATTACTGAATTGTTTCATATAATCACTTCCTTATATTGTTATTATATCCACGCTTTGTGGAATAGTCAAGAAATAATTTTACAATTTGTGAAATTTATGCTTGACAAAACAAAAAATGTATGCTAATATTCAATTACACGAAATGTGCAATTTAAAAGGCGAGGTGAAATAAATGAATTCTATAACAATTGGCAAGAGATTAACATTACTTAGGGGAAATGTTCCTCAAAAAGATGTTGCTGCAGCTGTTGGTATTAGTGTAACGGCGTTGTCAATGTATGAAACCGGTAATAGAATACCGCGCGACGAAATCAAAATAAAACTAGCACAACATTACGGTCGCACAGTTGAAGAAATTTTTTTTGCGAAATAATTGCACGAAATGTGCAATAAAATTAAAAGGTGGGTGAGACGATGAAGAAAAATAAAACGGTTTTGGCTGAAGATACGGCGAAGAAAAAAAGAACAACGAATTTTTACCCCGATGCGCACAGTATGTTTTGCAAAAGATGCTACGAGTTCAACAAGGGTTGTCCCAATACTAAAACCAAGCGTATCGACCGCGAGTGTCGAATTTAATTTGAAAGGTGGATGAGAGAATGGGAAATGAAATTAACGAAGCATTAATTTCGGTCATTGAATCAGATGGAAAAGTTCGGCTTTTTCCTGCAGATGAAAGAAAAGAGCTTTGTGCGGGAACATTTAAAGAAATCATTTCAATTTTATCGGCAAAAAAATGCACCGCTAAAGAAGCTCGAGAAATACTGCATTATGTGTCGGAACATATTACAGCAGTTTCAGAGTCTGCAACGGTGCTAAATACAAGTGAAATTTTTAAAACGGAAGATTTACTATCGCTTTTCTAATTTGGCGACTGCATTTGATAAATCATTTATTTGTTCTATAGACCTTTCTATTGCGCAAAATTTTGATACGCCAAATATACCGAAACTTGGCTCAGCTTTTAGAAATTTGCAAAGCGAGTTGCAAGGGCCATTAACAAAAGGACAAAAATTATTCATTAAATCACCACCTTTCTATTTTGAATTATAACGGTTGGTGAGATTAAAAACAATAACTTCTTATCTCTTCACTATTACTTCTTGGTGCGGTGCTTTTTTCTTCCACCGATAGTTAAGCGGTAACAAATCACTTCCAAAATAAAATGGCTTTTTTGAAACATCCTTAAAAATTTACAATTATAAATTCGTGTCAAGAAGTAATAGTGAAGGGGTAAGAAGGGTAAAAGTAGGTGATAGTTTGGATAAGGCGAAAATGGAAGCGGTTATGAAAGCTGCGGCTGAGCTTAGTTATGAAGAATGGCTTGTGGTAGCGGATTCGATAACCAAGGCATTTGAGGAAGCCGAACACAGTAAGCGTTCTGAGCTTCGGCTTGGCGGTATTGACCGCATTTGGTTTCACCTTAAAATGTTTCATTCCAATATTTTAAGAAAGGGCGATATAAATCGTGGTAAAGAAAGTAAAACTTGAAGAGATTGAGGCAATGCCCAAAGAAATGTTAATCCCAAAGGATATTGCACCAATATTGGGTTGTAATCCATATAGTATTAATGTTTGCGTAAGGAACGGTGAAAATCCTTTTCCATTTCCAGTGATTTTAATGGGGACTCGTGTTCGGATTCCCAAAGCCCCGTTTATTAAAGCAATGAAAGGGCAATAAAAAATGCACCTTCGAAGCGGGAACTTCAAAAGGTGCAAAGTAAAATGATGTACTTATATTATAAACGAAAGAGGTTCAAATGTCAATGGATAATTACATATTTATCAGTGGCGCACCGTTGTGGGTGTTTTTGGGAATAGGAATTATCTTTTTTATATGTTTTGTAATTTTGGGATGTTCTTATATTAAGGAACGTCGAGAAAACCAATATTATAAAGAACGCTGCCACAAGCTGTGCAGAGAATTAAGCATTTTGCAGTTGAATGCAATAGACGATGATGTTAAGAGGTGGAAAGCAAATGGCGATAGAAGCAAAGAATAGATGTGTTAAGTGCCGTGATACTGATGCCGAAAAATATATTTGGTGTGATAAAGAGCACGATTTTATATGCTTTGACTGTCACAGTAAGTGCGAACATTATGACGGTAACTGTTTTATGAGTGGTGCAGACTGCAAATTAAAGCACAATACCGATAACCGCCAGATATTTGTTTTTACAGCAAATCGTGATGAGGTTGCCGCCGCGCGGCTTACATATAAGAATTATACGCCTGAGCAACTAAAAGCGCGTTTTAATGCAATACACAACAGTTATCTTGCTTCTGATGATGCAACACACCGCGCGGCGTATAGGGTGCATTTGGCGGCGATATATCTCGAAATACAGGACAGGCAGAACGCTTATGTGTGTATTCAAAATAAAAACTAAAATTAACGGACTGACGGAAACGTCAGTCCAAAATGTTCTTTGAAAAGCGGGTTTTGATTTTATTTTGAAGAGTCGGAAAAGGACTCTAATTCGGCCTTGTATTCTATATTATTAATTCCGCCATTTGATAACTTCGAAACCGCAAAAATAAAGAAAACTTAAAAAAGGAATGCAGAGTGAAATGATGAGGGAAAATAAAACAATTTCAAATACAGTGTGCGAGTCACAGTCAAAGTCAAGTCAGGTCCAGGAAAAGCTTCTGCAACACATTAAGCAATATTCGTTTTATACAGTATTTGATTATGTTTGCGTGCAAATAGAAACTGACTGCTTTTCGGAAACGGACAGGCCGTTCGCCGAAACAATAGCAAATATAATCACCGAGGTTTTGATATTACCTGATGATGCGCCTGTTAGAATTTCGGGCGCAGAGCATTTGGCCAAGAATGTTGCGCTGATATATTTAAATATTAAACACGAGCATGTAGAGGGTGTTATATCTCGTTTCAGGCAAGCGGAATATAAAATCAAACGCCTTAAAACATATATTCGCACGGCGCTTTATAATTCTTACTTTGAGTCTGAAGCAGACAGTGAGAATTTTTTGAGCAGGTTTATAAGGCGGTAGGGTATGGAAAGAGAAAAGAAAATAATATCCGGCCCGCTTTTAGAGGTTGATTTTTTCCCTGTTTGGGCAGATGGCCGACGGATGCCGACAAGGGAGCCCAAGAGCAAGGCATCCAGGGCGGCACAAAAGAAATATAACGATACACAAATGCGAAAAAAGGCGATAAGAGATATCAATGCCAATTTCGATAACAGTGATATTTTTATGTGCCCTACATACGAGCAAAGCAAAGCACCGCAAAGTTATGATGACGCTTTAGCCGATGTGGATAATTACTTCCGCCGAATAAAACGGCGCCGTGCGGCTGAGCTTAAATGAATTAACAAACTTTTGGCGAGTGGTGTTGCGGATGAGCGACTTATAAAAACTAAAAGGAAACTTGAAGCACCGTTTAAGTATTATTATTCGATAGAAGAGGTTAAATATAAAACGGGCAGATACGCAGGGCGTAGTAATTGGCACTTTCACATGTTTTTAACGGGTGGCCTTCCACGTGAAGCGTATGAGGACTGTTGGCCAAAGGGCGTGCGTGTTAATGCTGACAGGTTTCAGCCCGAACGGTTTGGGCCTGAAGCGGCGGCGCGATACTTTACAAAGGATGCACAAGGCCGCCGAAGAATCAAGCACAGCCGAAATCTTGAAAAGCCGGTTATTAAAACAAAGGATGCATCGTTTAGCCGCCGTGGTGTTGAGCTTCTTGCCAAACGTCGAGCGGATGATGCGGCTTATTGGGAAAGGCGGTATAAGGGCTTTAAATTTGTGCGTACCTTCGCGCGATATAACGAATATAACGGCCATTGGTATTTGTCGGTCATAATGTATCGAAGCGACCAAGCCGTTTTACCTGAGTGGAAGGTAGGTGACTGGCTGACGGAATAGATTTAGCACATAAATTTTAAAGTAATTTAAAGTATCAAAAGGAGCAAAGTGAAATGAATGAAATTTTATTTAACAAGGCAAAAGAAAAGTTAGAAAAAGAAGTAAATGCTTCAAAGCTTTCGGGTGCTGCAGATGTGATTTTAAAGCCAACGATAGCGGCACTTTTAGAATTTTGCCGCCAAGAGGATGAATTTGCACAGGCGATTATCGAAAATGATAAAACAGTAGCGACTTGTTGCAAAGAAATTGCCAAAAATGCCGGTAGTGCTATCAGCGACCTTGAGGTATATAAGCAAGCGGTTAAGTTTTATTTCCCGGGCGCTGACGTAGAATTTCAAATGAGAATTGATTTATGCGCTTCAGTTAACGGTAGCGGTCATAAAAATGATATCAAGATATCACTTATGGACCTTATGTAGTGGGGTGCAAGTATGAGTGATATGCCAAAACCTCGGCTTTTTAGCAAAGCCGAAATGAAAGAAATTGAAAGCTTGTTTTCAAGATATTTGTTTTATGAAACCTTACCTTCAGGAAAACGGCACGTTGAGTGTACCAACTGTAACAAGGATTTTATTGTGGGCTTTAACCGCACAATGACCGCCGAAGAGGACGAGCTGTGGCGGGCAAGGCATAACGATTATGCGGTGTGCCCGCATTGCCATAAAACAGCGCAGGTCAAAAACATTGGAAAATCTAAAAGCTGTAAAAACCTTTACGAACAGCAGCGTGTGGTTGTTATTCATAAGGTTAATGAAAATCTTGTATATGCTCAGGCCAAGATAGCGGCAAAATCGTACAGCGAATATAACCATAGACCTAAAGTGGAATTTTTAAAATATAATCAAAGCTTGTATGTTTTTCGCCCCGGTAAAGCGGTGCAGTACCATAAGGATTATTACGGTGGGTTTTATGAAAGAAAGGTTGCTGCTGAACCATTTAACAAATCAACCTCGTGGTATTACAATATTCCTGATAATTCGTATACGGTAATTGGTCTTAATAACTTAAAAGACACTTTTTTAAAATACAATATGCTTGCCGAGTATGCCGACCATTATGAAGAACTTGCACAGCGCAGGGGTTATTCGGTTATAGAAGTGCCATATATGAAATACCTCAGCCGATTTTGTGAATACCCGCAAATTGAGATATTGCAAAAGATGGGGTATTATTCGGTAATTAAAAATCTTGTAGAGGTAGGCCTTAAGTCGCACCCTTACGTAAACTGGAAGGCGAAGAGCTTGCCCGAATTCTTCAAAATGTCAAAGCAGGACTTCAAAGCGTTCAGAGAGCTCGGTGATGACCTGGATTTTTTAAAGATGAAACGGGAACTTGCCAAGGTTACAGGTAATGATAGTATGCAGTTTGCTCTTAAATACGGTGGTATGGTTGATGCGAAACTAAAGCACGGTTATTTAATGAGTGTTATTGAAAACTGTCCTATTGAAATATCGCTTTTGGATAAGCTTGAATACATTTATAAGCAAGCTTGCAAGCGCAACGTTAATGTGGTGTCGATTAAAATTGAGTGGTTTGATTATCTAAGTATGGCAAAAAAACTTAAATACGATTTAACTGACCCCGTTGTTATATTTCCGAAGCATTTAAAACGGCATCACGATTTGGCAGTTGAGGTATATAACGCAAAGCAAGCCGAAGAAGAAGCCAAGAAGTTTGCCGAAAAGGAAAAAGCGGCCAAGAAATATATTGCAAAATATAAAAAGCTTTATTGCTTTAGCGACGATAAGTATTTGATTATGGTGCCCGAAACTACGGCCGAAATAATTCTTGAAGGTAAAAATCAGCACCACTGTGTAGGCGGTTATGCAGCGCGCCATTTAGAAGGTAAACTGGCGATTTGCTTTTTGCGGTCAACTGCAGAGCCCGATAAGGCATTATATACCATTGAAATGCACAGCTCTGATTTAAGGCAGGTTCAAGGGCGTGGCAATAGCACGCCGCTTACGCCCGAAGCAAAGGAATTTTTTGACACCTGGCTTAAATGGGTTAAAGATGGCAGTAAGCGTGACCGCCACGGCAACCCGAAAATATTACAAAGTAAAACAGCATAAGGAGTAAAAAATGGAAAATAAAGAAATGACAGTTTTTGAAAGCACAACACTTGCCGCCGAACAGCAGGCGCAGGAATTAGATAACCAAATTAAGCTTTACGCTAATGCGGCCTGGATAAATTTGGTTGAGGCATGTAAATGCCTAAAGCGTATGCGAGATACAAAGCTTTATGAAAAACTGGGTTATTCGACCTTCGGCGAATATACCGAAGCGTCGCTTAATATTAAAGAACGCCAGGCGTATACATACATTTCCACAATGGAAGCCCACGGCGAAGCGTTTTTGCAGTTGAATGCAAACCTCGGCATTACAAAGCTTGCACTTATAAGCAATATACCCGCACCGGACAGGCAGGATTTTGTAGAAAGTCATGACCTTGCCGGTATGACGGTTGAACAGGTTAAGGAACTTGTTGCCGCCAATGACCAAAAGGGCGAGCAAATAGGTATGCTTCAGGAGGAAATCGCTGATAAGGATGATGAATTGACAGAAGCCGAAGAGCGCATCCGTGAGCTTGAGGCAGAATTAGAAGTGGCGCAAAACAAGCCGACTGAGGTGGCGGTCAGAGAGCCGAGCGCTGAAGAACTTTTAAGAATTCGTGAAGCCGAAAGAATAAAAGCCAAGAAGGAATACGAAAAGACCGCTAAGTCAGAAAAAGCCGAGCTTAAGAAAAAACTTGAAGCCGAGCGTGATGCCGCAGTAAATGAAGCAAACGCTAAGGCGATTAAAGAAATTGAAGACTATAAAAATAAAGTCGCTATTGCCGAGGGACAAGTTGCGGCAGCAGTTAAGCAGGCCGAAGAACTTCAAAAGCAGTTATCGGTTAGTTCTTCACCCGAAGCCACAAAGTTTACTTTCTTCTTTGAAGCATTGGCTGCTGATTATGATAAGCTTCTTGCATCACTTGAAACACTTAAAAAAGAAAATCCCGATGTTGCGGCAAAATACGGTGCGGCTATGAAGAAATATCACGGTATTATAAAGACAAAGTTTGCCGATATCGGTTTTCCGTTGGAGGATTAGCTTATGAAAGTATTTGAATTAATGGCGGAGCTTTCTAAAATGCCAGCAGGTGCGGATGTCGAATTTTCGACTATCTTAACTATTCCCGAATTGACAAGTGGTGGGGTTGCGGATGCCCATGGGGATAAAGTTTATTACGAGCTAAGAACTAAAATTGTTGAAGTTGAAGAAGCTGAGTGTGCGGATAAAGTTTTTCTTTACCGATAAGGAGGTGCAAATATGCTAACTTTACCGATTAAAACAAAGTGGTTTGAGATGATAGCCACAAAGGTTAAACCGGAAGAATACCGGGACAAGTCACCGTATTATATTGCTCGTTTAGGTAAATATTCCGACGGGAAACCGTTTAGAATTCGTTTTCGGGCGGGTTATAAAAGAACTTCGCCGCTTATGGTATGCGTTTGCACTCTTCACGAAGGTCCAGGTCGAGAAGAGTGGGGCGCAGCTCCCGGGTGGGAAGGATATATTTTAAAAATAGAAAAAGTGGAGGTTTTATTATGGTTTTAGCAGTATGTAAATTCTGCGGTCAGACAATAGCCGAAGAATACGAAACACAGGAGCAGGCAATAGAGGAAGGCACAATGGCTTGTAGTTGTGCTCAAGCCCGTGCGTATCAGCAACTGAAAGAACGTGCCGAAGTTGCCAAGGTCGAGCTTCGAGATATGCTTTTAAAGGATGATGAAATACATAACGTTAAAGCGGTTGACCAAGCTGTTTTTGATTTCCTTATTAACGCGGTCGATTTAATTGCTGAGGATAAGATTTATAAAATTACTATCGGTCTTTCTTCGGGCGGCACGGTCGATATAAAAGCAGGTGCGGGGGGGAAGATTTCCCTCAAGCGTTCAGTTGCTCTTACCAACAAGCGTGAGGTGTAGGGGATGAGCAATAAAGATAGGTTGGCAGGGTTGTGCAAAGAAAAAATACGCACGATGAAATTTCTAAATAGTGACCATTGGTTTGATTTTACTACAAAGTTGGAGAGAATAGTTGACTACCTTTTAGCAAACGGTGTTATAGTACCACCTTGTAAGGTTGGGGATGTGGTGTATTATATCCACGAAACTTTTTATGATAACGAATATATGAAAGCAAAAGAAGATGAGATAGACTTTTCACGTATCATAAAAGTTGTAGAAAGACCTAATTGCAAAACAAATCTTATGCTTGAAAAAGCACAGTTTGATTGGTTGTTAATGGATAGTTGGTTAAAGGGTGATGTATTCCTCACCAAAGAGGAAGCAGAAGCAGAACTTGAAAAGAGAGGTAAAGAAAATGATTTATAAGTGTGAGAATTGCAAAAACAGAAATAATTGTTGTGAAAATAAAGAACAATATGAAAAAACTTGCAAGACAGTTGGAGATATCGCAAGAGCTATTGATAGAATGCCTGATTATCATTGTTATTATAGCTTGACTATTAAGTGCGATTATTGGGTTGAAGATGAAGAAACATACGGACAAAGTCCTTGCTGTGGAATGGAAAAGGAGTGACAACAATGCCCGATAAAAAACTAACCGATAACGATATTAAAAAGGCATTGGAATGTTGCACAACAAATGGTGCAAGTTGCAAAGATTGTCCCGCCTTTGTAAAGGTTGATAGGTCTAATTGTAAAAAATATTTTCGTGGAGCCCTTGACCTAATCAACCGCCTTGAAGAAAAGAACTCAAATTTAACTTCTGATTTGATTTCTTTAAAAGAAAAATTTGAGTTGTTGAAAACCGAAAAGGACAACCTTATCAAAACTTATAGTGAGTGCCAAGTTGCTAACCTTAATGAGTTTGCGGAAAGGTTGAAAGCATTATTTCCAAGTGACAATGAGCCTTATCTGTATTGGGAAATTCACGAGGGCGCTGAAAACATTTTAAAAGAAATGGGGGGGTGATTAAATGAAATACAGGAAAAAACCTGTTGTAGTTGAAGCATATCAAACAGATAAAGAAATAATCATACATACTCTTGAGGGCGATATGAAAGCAAGTGCAGGCGATTATATCATTACAGGAGTAAACGGTGAGCAATATCCTTGTAAGCCCGATATTTTTGAAAAAACCTATGAAATGGTGGGTGAACAATAATGAAAGTCAGCGTAGTAGTTATCGTGATTATGATATTGTGCTTTATAGCCGGCTTTTGTTTTGGTTTTCGTATAAAGCAAAGAGTATATGAAGTGTTGTTGAAAAACTGGGAACGCATAATGGAAAAACATCTTAATAGCAATCACGAATTGCTTAAAGAAACGATATATGGCTTTGATGGACTTTTTAATAAGCATAAAGAATTGCTTTTGATAGCAAAACGCAACAGTCACAACATTTGCGACGGGTGCGAACATATCAACGACGATAGCGGTTACTGCTATGACTGTTATAACTGTAGTAAAAAGTATGTAAAGGGTGGTGGCGATGGCTAAACAGTATGCAGATGCGAGTTCCTATGAGGCGAAACTTGAAAAGGTAATGCAACGCTTTGGTGCAGATAAATATGACTATAATTGGGACCGTTTTTCTTGCTGGGTTGAATTTTGGTATAAGGGTCAGCTTTATCGATTTGAGCATAGTATAGAAAATGCACAAGCACACGGTTCGAATGTCAAATACGGCTCGGATGTATTTGCACAGGTAGTTTTAACTTTAGAAGATATTGCACGCATGACAGAACGTGGCATTTACGAATTGCAAACATGGGTTGCGGGACTTAAAGCGCTTCCTAAACCTCAAAATATACCGGACTGTTTTAAAGTTTTGGGTTTTGATATAATACCCGAACCGAAAGAACTAAAGAAAAGATATAGACAAGTGATAAAAGCGGCACATCCAGATACTGGTGGTACCGATGATTATTTTTTAACTATTCAAAACGCTTACAATGAGGCCGAAAAGATAGTTGGTTTAAAGGGTGGTGGCGATGGCTGAGTTATATAGACGCAAGTGTAAATGCGGTAAGAAGTTTTATAGCGAAAGAAAATTAACGCGGCTTTGTCCGTATTGCTGGGAAGAAAACCGAAAGGCAAGTCTTAAGAAGAATAACCCATATGTAAAGAAACCGGTAGCGGAAGCCCGAAAAAAGTCGCCTGAACTTTGGAATGATACAAAAGACTTGGATGCATTTAATCGACTTTGCGAGCTGTACAACAAAAACCACGGCACAAATTACAGTTACGGTCAATTCGAGTTGCAAAGATTTTTAGGCAAAATCAATATTAGGGAGGTGCAGTAATGAATTTTCAGCAAGAGGCAATACAAGACTTGAAAACATATCCGCAGCGCCTTAAGGCAAGGGACAACCTTAGGGAAAGAATTTTTATTTTAAATGAGCGTTACATATCGCTTCGCGGAGTTTCAACCTCTGAGCCGGTTAAGGGTGGTATGAGCCGCCAGGAAGAAAAGATGCTTGACAACATTGCCGAGCGTGAACGCCTGGGCTTCAGCTTAAAGGTTGTTGAAGCGCTTATCGAACTTACCGAAAAGGGTCTTGTCGCGCTTGACCAAAAGGAAAGGCGAGTTCTTGACGGTTTTTATATTAACCCGATAGATAACCACGTTGTTAAGCTGTGTGAAGAGTTGAACATAGAAAAATCTTCGCTTTATCGGTTGAAGGACACCGCCCTTAAAAAGTTTACCCGCAGTGAGTATGGCATAGTTGAGTTATAAAAGTTGGGAAAAATCTGGGAACATAGGGGTAAATTCCCATGTTATAATGATATTGTAAAAAATCAGACAAGTGGTCAAAGGAATGGCCAAACTGTCTGATTTTTTATTTTGCGCCGATATAGGAAAAGTTGGTGGGTGGTGACGGTGGGAAAGCTTGCGCGTGGGCGTGTATGTGCGTGCGCGCAAGACTCTATATAAAGGGACGGTGAAAAAAGTTGACAAAAGTGAACAAAACGGAAGATATTCCAACCACGTTAAAAGGGATGTACCCAAACCTAAAACCAAAGCAAAGAAAGGTTGCGGAGGCACTTGTGGACCCCGAAGACGACAGAACGGTAAGTCAGTTGTGTAAAGATTTTAATATTTCGCGGACAACCTTCTATAATTGGCAGCACGACAGCGAATTTATGGGCTATGTAGAGTGCCTTGTTGATAACTACACTTCAAGTATGATTCCGAAAGCGTGGAAGCAGATAGGCAAGAAGGTTGACGAAGGCAATATGGAAGCCATCAGAATGCTTTTAGAGGTTAAGGGCAAGCTTCAAAAGGATTCCGCTTCGATTAGTAATAATGTCGTTTTTTTCGCCGGGGAAGATGAGCTGCCAAAATGATAAAGCTGTACTTGCCTGAAATTGTCGGTAGCGGCTATGGTGATTATTGGGTAGATAAACATAGGTATAGAGTACTAAAAGGCGGTAAGGGCTCAAAAAAGAGTGCTACAACCGCTTTAAATTTTATATACCGCCTTATGAAATACCCACAAAGTAACCTGCTGGTTGTTCGTGGGGTTATGAATACACACCGTGACAGTACATTTGCACAGCTTAAATGGGCACAACAAAAACTTGGTGTGGCGCATCTTTGGCACAATACGGTATCACCAATGGAAATGACATATAAGCCAACAGGCCAGAAGATATTATTTCGCGGCTTTGATGATGTTTTAAAGCTGGCATCGACAACGGTTTCACAAGGTTATTTGTGTTGGGCGTGGATAGAGGAAGCATTTGAGCTTAACGCCGAAGCCGATTTCGATAAGCTCGACCTTTCGGTACCGCGCGGTAACATACCGCCGCACCTTTTTAAGCAAACAACCTTAACCTTTAACCCTTGGAGTGAACTGCATTGGCTGAAAAAGAGGTTTTTTGATAACCCTTCTCCAAATGTTTCTACATATAGCACGAATTATATGTGCAATGAATTTCTTGATAAAACCGATATTGCAGTATTTGAGCGTATGAAGGCAGAAAATTACCGAAAATATACGGTTTCGGGCCTTGGCGAGTGGGGTATCGCAGAAGGTCTTGTATATGAAAATTGGCAAACCTTGGCCTTTGACCCAAAAATGCTTGGTAAATACACCGATGATAGCGGAAAAGAAAAAGACGTTAGTTGGCAATTTAAGTATTTGCAAGGGCTTGACTTTGGTTATGTTAACGACCCCACAGCTTTTATTGCGATAGCGGCAAATCCCATAAGTAAAGAAATTTACATATATGATGAGCATTACCAAAAGCAAATGCTTAATTCGGATATTGCCGAAATGATAAAGAAAAAGGGCTTTGCGAAGGAGCGCATCCGTGCCGACTGTGCCGAACCAAAGAGTATTGATGATTTGAAACGGTTGGGTGTAAGTCGTGTCGTTCCGTCGGTTAAGGGTAAGGACAGTATAATAAATGGCATTACCGCCATTCAGGAATATAAAATATTCGTTCATCCAAAGTGCGAAAACACAATAGCCGAGCTTTCGGCTTATACCTGGAAGCAGGACAAGACAGGTGGCGGCCTTAATGTGCCGGCTGATGAGAATAATCACTTAATGGATGCCTTGCGGTATTGCTTTTATGATATGCGGTTCTTCAGAGCCGAAGACCCAACGATTAAAAAACACATGTCTGCGCAGGAGCGTTATGAGCATTATAACGGCATCAGCGCCGAAGATATGAACGGCGGGTGGACTTAACTTGCCTGTAACTTGCTGAAAAAGAGGTGAAACGATTATGTCAAATGTGATAATGTGCGGAATATTGGTTGTGCTTATATTGCTATTATGCCTTATTTTCGCCATTGTGGGCTTTTTGGTTGGATATCATAAGATACTTGCCAAAGAACCGAAAACCGAGCCACCACCTTTAAGCGAGGAGGAATTGGCAAAAATGAAGCGTCTTAAGGAAAAGCGCGAGCGTGAGGAAAGAAATTTCTTTGAATATGACGGCTTTCCGCCCGACCAAAGCAAAACAATTTAATACATTTCAGGAAGAACGCTTTTGTGGGCGTTCTTTTTGTTTGTAAATATTTATCCCCACACCATAGGGGAAAGGAGTAATGAAAATGGAACAAAACACGGTTTTACAGAACACCACATCAACAGAACCGGAAACACCGGCAGTAGAGAATGCGGAAGCTGCACCCGATGGTGCACCACAGGATGAAGCAAACACAAATAATGCTGACGGTAGCGGCAATAGCGCTGATAATGCCGCAAGTGCGACCGATAACCCCGAGGTATCGCCTGCACCTTTCTTGGAAATTAAGTATAACCACGAAAGCAAGGGCCTTACACGAGAGGAAGCGGCCACATGGGCGCAAAAGGGTATGCATTATGACGGGTTATACCAAAAACTTGAAAGAATTGCAGACCTTAAGGGCGTATCGGTAAAAGACCTGATAAACAGTTTTGAAACTGAACAGGACGAAGCTTACCGACGCGAGCTTGCCGAAAGGTTTGGTGATGATACTGAGACCATCAACATTATGATGGAGCATTACCAAAACGGGAAGCAAGGAAAAATTGATGCTGCAAAAAATAAGCGTTTGCAGGATGAAGCCACAGCCGAGCAGAACATTAACACCCGCTTGGCAAATGAGTTTATTGAACTGCAAAAAGAATTTCCCGAACTTTCAGAATTTGCCAACCTTCCCGAATCGGTAAGACGTGCAGCAGCTGAAGGCAAGGACCTTGTTCACGCTTATTTACTTCATCAGCACCAAGAAAACAAAAAAATCGCCGCAGCAAAGGCAAGTGAAGCCAAAGCAGCGGCAAGCAGTGCCGGCAGTATGGCCACAAGTGGCGATAATGTCGATAAAACCGCCTCGGCCCTTATGGAAGGGTTATGGGGCAAATAGCCATTAGAAAATAAAAAATAGGAGGAAATTAAAATGGCAATTAATACTTTAGAATTCGCCTCAAAATTTTCGGGCGAACTTGACAAAATGTTGGTACAAAAATCAGTTACCGGTTTTATGACCGATAATGTAATGCGCGCTAAATTCGTTGGCGCCAAAACCGTAATAATCCCTGACATTGACTTTGTTGGTCTTGCAGACTATAATCGCGAAACCGGTTTCACACAAGGTGCGATTACAGTTGCGCAACAGTCTTTTGAATTATCGCAAGACCGTGCTCGTTCTTTGCAAATTGACCGTGAAGATATGGATGAAACCGGTATTGCAAATCTTGCAGGTCAGGTAATGGGCGAATATATAAGAACTAAAGTTGTTCCCGAAATGGATAGCTATGTTCTTTCAAAACTCGCTAAAATTGCTATCGACAAGAAAAACACCGTTACTCTTGATGTAACAAAGGTGTATGCACAGCTTGTTGAACTCATTAACAAAGTTCAATCAAAGGCCGGTTTTGATGCTGAAGTAGTAGTTTTCATAAATCCCGATGTTTATGCGGCTCTTATGACTTCAACTGAAATTCAGCGCCATATTACCGTTTCGGATTTCAAGCAGGGTGATATTAACCTCAAGGTCAAAACTATCAACGGTGCTGCAATTATTCCTGTAGCTGACGGTCGTATGAAGACTGAATATACCGATGATACCGAGAACGGTGGTCTTAAGCCCACAGAAGGTGCTAAGAATATCGGTATGCTTGCGCTTCCGAAAACAGCTTCACATATTGTTAAGAAGAGCGAAACAATGCGCGTATTTACACCCGAACAAAATCTTGGTGCAGATGCATACAAGTTTGATTATCGCGTATATTACGATGCATTTGTTAAAAAGAGCAACCTTGAAAATATTGCTGCTGCAATTTCGCAGTAATTTCATAAGCGGGGGAGCAGTAGCTTCCCCGTGATTTATGGGAGGAAAAATAAATGTTCACACTAAAAAATAAGTATGGCAACATTATCAAAACCGTTGAAACCGAACGCGAAAGAGATAATTTAATTGACCGTGGCTATGAGGTTGTTTCTGTAACTACCGAAGGCACACCTCTATCCCTTGATGATATGAAGGTTGACCAGCTTGAAGCTTATGCGGCTGAAAAGGGCATTGACCTTACCGGTTGCAAA
The DNA here is from genome assembly GCA_017549565.1 of Clostridia bacterium. Classification (GTDB taxonomy): domain Bacteria; phylum Bacillota; class Clostridia; order Oscillospirales; family Acutalibacteraceae; genus UBA737. Next base: position 15,269 of record JAFYUI010000017.1, on the reverse strand, counting down.
ACCAAGCCCGAAAAGCTTGCAAAAATTAAGGAATTTGAAAAAGAATCAGAAGAATAAAACTATAAGAAATTAAGCGCCAGAAAACCTGGCGCTTTTTCGCATATAACGACATAAATACGGGGAGTGGAAAAATGAGCATAAATTTGACAATTCAAACCTCACCGAAAGAGGTTTTTTCAGAATATACAAAAGGTAATGATTATAAGGCCAGTATTGGCGAAAAGGGTATTTTTGAGCAAAGCAAAGTAAATGAGCGCTTTTATGTTGGCGACCAATGGCGCGGTGTTCAAAGCGGTAATACACGCCCGCTTGTGCGCCGTAACCTCATTAAACGAATTGCCGACTATAAAATATCAAGCATTACTGCCGCGCCGGTAGCGGTTAATTACAGCGCCGACGGTGTGCCTGATAATTCAGGGCTTAAGGATAAGGTTGAGCAGTACCGACAGGATATTAAGTCGGGCGCAGAGTTTGTTGGCGAAATGGATAATGCCGAAATATCGGTAATAACATCGATTTTGTCGGATTATTTCAGAATAACAGGTGAGCGCGTTAAATTTGATATCAAAAAAGAAACTGCGCTTCGCAACGCTTATATTTCGGGTACCTGCATTGCTTACACGTTTTGGGATGGCGATATTAAAACAGGCCTTTATGCCGACGAAGCAAAAAAGCAACCTATTAAGGGCGACATTGATTTTGAAATATTAAATGTTGAAAATGTTTGCTTTGGTGAGCCAAACTGCCAAGAGGTGCAAAAACAACCCTGGATAATTATATCACAGCGCTTAAATTGTGCTGACGTTCGCAGAGAAGCCAAAAGAAATAAGCGTTCGGCCGAGGATATTGAAAACATTGTGCCCGACGGTGCAGATTCATACAAGGTTAATGCCGGTGCAATGGGTGAAGCCGAGCCAAGCGACAGCCAACGCGTAACCGTTTTAACAAAATTTTATAAAGAATATAACGAAGACGGTAGCGGTTACAAGGTTATGGCGGTTAAGGTGACCGAAAAATCTGTTGTTCGTGCGCCATGGGACACAGGCCTTACCTTATATCCGTTAGCAAAAATGTGTTGGAACAACCAAAACAGCTGTATTTACGGCTCATCGGATATTACATATCAAATTCCCAACCAAATTGCGCTTAACCGCGGTGTTTCTTCGGCAATATGGGCGCTTTTGCTTTCGGGTATGCCGAAAACAGTGGTAAACCGTGATATAGTGCAGCAAAAAATCACCAACAACCCTGGCGAAGTAATTGAGGTATACGGTGGCGCAGAAGATGTTGCGGGTGCAGTAAGGCATATTTCACCGCCTGCATTTAACGGTCAGCTGATTACAGGGCTTAATGACCACGCCAACAATATGCTAACCGACAACGGCGCAACCGATGCGGCGCTTGGTACTCTTCGCCCGGACAATGCCGCCGCAATTATTCAAAGCCGAGAGGCATCGTTACAACCCTTGCAGCTGTACCAAAACAATTTTTACAGCTTTATTGAGGATATTGCGCGCATATGGGCGGATTTTTGGCTTAATCTTTACGGCAACCGCCAAATTCGTATTGAAGATAAGGACGGCACTTATTATATGCCATTTAACGCCGAAAGGTACAAGGACCTGCTTATAAGCGTTCGTGTGGATGTTGGCGCTAATCCGTTATGGAACGTATCATCTACCATAGCCACCCTTGATGTGCTTTTATCACAGGGGCTTATTAACAAGGTACAGTATCTTGAACGCTTGCCACAGGGCATTATACCCGATAAGGAAGGTCTTTTAAAGGAAGCAAGGGAAGAATTAAAGGCGGCAATGCAACCGCCCACACCAACCCCAACAACACCAACTGTTGATGATGGCAGCGGTGTTGTGCCAACCGATATGCCTCCCGAAGTGGCGGGGCAGGAAATAATACCGCAAGAATATTAAGGAGTTGATTATATGACTGCAAATGATGTTATAAAACAAGCGATAGCGGTGCTTGGATACAGTGATAACGATGGTAACAGTCAGCTGACACAGCGTGTTATGAACCGCGCAACTGGAATATTTAACCTTGTATATAACGATTTAAGGCATATTTGTGAGCTACCCCGCAAGCCGATTATATCGCTTTCGGAAGAAATCGACCTGCCCCAAGAGGCACACGATGTTTTAATGTGCGGTGTAGCGGGCTATATCGCCAATGCTGAAGGTGATGATACACAGCAATATATGTGGTCAACCGAATATCAGCAACGCCGAACAAAGCTTTCGAGGATGAGTGAAGTTAATGATGTTATTCCGACTGTTGATTAGAATAATAAAGGAGGTTTTAAAAGTTATGAAATTTCCAAAATTAAGGCCGCAGGGCGCAAAGGTGCTTAAGGTACCCGATTTAGCGGGTGGCTTAAACCTTCGAGACGGTGTAAGCGAGGTGCTTGATAACCAGCTCACACAAGCAAAAAATGTGTGGTTTCAAGATGGCGTTTTAAAAACAAGACCGGGTATTATGGCATTAAATAACAAGCTTATCGGCCGCGTTGGTTACCGAAAAGTTTTTTATAAATTATGGTCCAACATAAAGTACCAAGATTATGTCTTGATGGTTGTGCAAAAGGATACCGATTATGATAATGACGGTATATTTAAAACTGACTTGTCTTTTTATTGGCAAAAAAACGAAGAAGAAATTTCACAGCTTCCCGCAATTTCATTTTTGGAATTTGATGAGCAAATAACCTATTTCCTCACACAAAATGATAATGCTATATATTTGTTTACCTCAAATTACCAAGTTTATAAGCTCGAATATTCGGAAGATAAGGCGGAAAATCGCTTTGAATTTGTGCCTGAAGAAGATTATTATGTGCCGTTGGTTGTGACAAATTGTAAAGCGGACGGTAGTTTTTCAATGGAAAAGGACGAAGTAATGTCATCGGGCGTGCAGTTTGAGGGATATAATTTGTTAAGTGATTATTATAAAATATCATATACCGCTTACAACCCTGTTGTCGGCGATGGTTGGGAAAAGGGTCACAAGATGAGGTATTCTTTGTTACATTCGTGTAACGGTAAAGAATACAAGGGAATGACTGTGACAGCTGAACTGACCACTAAAACTGCTACGGGTATGCAAACGGTTACTCATGAAATAGTGCTCGAAGGGGAAACATCTGAATGGGTGACAGAAGCTAAGGCAGGTGCAGACGGACTTAAGTTGTCAGTTTTTTATAATCAGTTGTTTTTTAGAAGTGAAGACGACACTATTGCTTATATTACAAAGGAAAATGAAGGTCTAATAGATAATCTTGTTATAAAAGCACCATATTTAGCAACTGATGAAGAAAAGGATAAAATTTTCAAAATGACTCAGTGTGAGTGGTTCGGCGGCGGTACGGCCGGTATTGAAGGTGGTACCCGTTTGTTCTTAGGCGGAAATACAAGCAAAGGCAATGAAAACCTTGTTGTATGGTCTGACCTTAATAATCCACTTTATTTTTCTGAAAACAATTATTTTCGTGTGGGTGAAAGTTCGACGGCGGTTACCAGCTTTGGCAAACAGGCGGATATGCTGATTATTTTCAAAGAAAACGGTAGCGGCATTTTTTATACCAAATATCAGCAAAATACTGACATAACGGCTGAAAACCTTATAAATCAAAGTGTAGTTGATTATGTTGCTTCAAGTGTGTATTTTCCATTGGTGCAAATTAACCCAAATGTTGGGTGTTCACACCCCGAAACAATACAGCTTTGCCGAAATCGTCTTGTTTGGCTTGGTGACAATGGTAATGTTTACACACTTGTAAATGAAAGCCAATATAACGAGCGAAGTGTTTTTTGCGTTTCGGAAATGGTTGCACGTGATTTGAAGCAAAATATCGACTGTGCGCCCACTGCTTGCGACTGGAACGGTTATTATTGTATTATGAGCGGCAACAAACTCTATCTTATGGATTATAACTGCTATGGCTACACCCATGTTGCGAGCTATTCAAAGACCGAGGATGCGAACATTCGAATACCGTGGTACATTTGGGAATTGCCTTTAGAACTTGATAAAGCATATATTTGCGAATTGGATGGCAAAATTTTATTTAGCTCGTATTATGAAGGCGAAGGATTTGCAAACTGTTGTATTTTAAACCATGCACTTGCAGAAAATAACTTGTCGGTTGATAAAGTTTTCAGTTGTCTTAATGAAAATGGTTATGAGGATTTGTTTGAGGTTAAAGAACGCCCCATCCTAACAACCCTTCGCACCAAGTTATTTACCTTTGGCGAGGCAAGCACACGAAAGAATATTGATAAAATCAACCTACAGCTTGGTAACAATGGTGGTGAGCCGATAACCGTTAAGGTAATCACCGACCAAAGCCAAGAAGAGCACGATATTTATTTAAACGGTACCGAAACACAGGCATACACACCCGGTTATATCGACAGCAAGGCGATTTTCCCGTGCGCTCGCAATGTGCTTCGCATTGGGCTTGAGCTTTCAAGCCAAGGTGTTATTGCTGTTGACGGTATGGAGATTAAATACAGGACCACAGGAGGTGCAAGATAATGGCGACGAGTTTGTCTGCGCAAAGAGAAGAAAACAAAAAGAAAAATAACGAGCTTAGCGATAAACGGGCGGCGGTAGTTAACGCCAATGCCGATGCAAGCATTAAGGATGTTGGCACTGCCTATGATGACCAACAACGCACGATAGCGGTGCAGAAGCTTATAAATGAGCGCAAAGTGGCCGAAAGTATGGCTAATTTAGGTCTTACGGATTCAGGTCTTAACCGAACCCAACAAACTGCTGTACAACTTTCTGCGGCAAATGCCGGTTATGCATTAAACCGCCAAAAACAAGCGGATATTTCAAAAATTAATCTGCAGCGTGATAATAGTCTTTCGGAAATTGAGCAAAACCGCCTTGCAACCGAAATGGAAATTGATAATACATACGATGCGTTGGAGGCAGAAGAAAGAGCAGCAAAAGCAAAGGCGGCAGCTGAGCAGGTGAGTGCTAATAATGCAGCGCAGGAAAAGGCATCTTACATGATTAGAACAACCAATGGGTTGTTAAGAAGCGATTACGAGGGCACGCTTAAGAGCAACGGCGTGGACTGTTATGCAATAACTAAAGATGGCGAAGAGTATATTCGTTATGTTGATAACAAATCGGGTAAAACCTTGGAATTGCCCAAAGGTGTAAGTCCATATACGGGAAGCATAAACAAGGATATTTATAATGGTGGAGCATTTGAAAATGGCTATCAACCTAATAATATCAATGGCGTTAAATTGCAGTCGGCAAAACTTGCTAACGGGCAAATCGCCACATATACCGTGGATGGCCTTAACTATAGAATTCATAAAGCAAATGGAAAGTTTTATAGGTGGGACAGGAAATCTAATTCTTATATAGAACTAACAAATACAAATGGTTTGTATTAGCGGGGTGCATTAAATGAAAACCGAACAGTTTGATATTAAAAAATTAGGGTCGCAAGCCACAACTAAGACGGAAGTATTTGATGCTTTAAAGTTGGGGGCTATTGGCGACCCAGACCCAGAGTTTGCGAAAAAAATAAAATTAGAAAACGATATTAAAAAATTCATTCCTAATCCTCACAAACAAAATTATGTAACTAATGCAAAAGGTGAAACCGTTATTCCTAAAAGTGACCGTATCTTGCAAGATATTAAACAAAAAACAGAATCAGAGTTTCTTTTGACGACAGTTGGCTCTAAATATTACGATGAGGAATATGTCAATCAATTAAATTACAGCCGAGGTAAAATACCAATACATGAAAAATTACTTGTAAATTCAGCAAAAAATAAAATTGCCGCAGGACAAGATTTGAATTTGCAAGAAAGAGATATTGTATTAAAATATGGGGTTGCAAATGTATTGGGAGATACGCTAAAAAAACAATATGATATATTTGCAACTGATAATCCCAATAACGTTGCTCGTGCCAATCGTTTTAGAGAGTATGCTCAAAAGGAAATGAAAGGTATGGTACTTACCGAAGCAGAGCGCGATACCATTGAAACCTATAAAATGCTTGAAAACTACAAAAAGGAAGTTGCTTCTGAAGAGTCGATATTGACAAGTGATACAAAGCTTAATGGACAAAAAAAGTCAAATGTTTTGGCTCGCCAAATGTATAACGATACCGCTTATGGTGGAACGCTTAAATTAGGAAATAATTCTGTCAAAATAAATGAAATACCTGTTTTGTCGGCAAAGGAAAAGGAAATACAAACTTCTATCAACAGATTCGGCAATCAGATGGACCTTTATATGGAAACGGGATTAGTGAATTATTTTGTTAATACATTTGATGGCTTGAAAACTGGATATAACTTAATTACTGGTCAAGATTCTGTAAGTGGCCTAAAGGATAAAACAGACTCGCCATACGCTATTGCAAGTTCGGTATTAAAACAGCATTTTATTGAGAACAGACAAAGTGTGAATATTGCTATACAAGACACTGTCACTAATATGGCACAAAATATGGTGCCAATGGCTATGGCAATTGCTACAGGTGGGTTAGGTGGAAGTGGAGCATTAGCACAATTTGTTAGCACAGCAACATTTGCGCCAAGTGTTTTTGGCGGTGCGTATAAAGAGGGAATACAAAAGGGTGTTACTGACCCGAATAAATTATTATTTTATGCAACAGTTACAACTGTTACGGAATGTGGATTAGAAGCTTTGCTCGGTGCGAGCTTTAACCCCGCAGGCGGCGCATTAACTGGTGAAATAGTGAGTAATTTATCAAGTAAGTTTTCTGGCGTTTTTGCTAAAGCAGCATTAAAGATGACCGGAAATGCAGTCGGGGAATTTGTCGAGGAAGGATTACAATCGATTTTGGGGCCGCTGTTTACAGAGTTACTTTTAGGCGTAGATGATACAACGATTTTCGATGACCCATTGGGAGCACTAAGTCAAGCCGCATACGAGGGTTTGATAGGTGCTTTATCGGCTTCCTTTATGGGTGCATCTTCAAACATTGCTGCTGCATACAGTGAGGCAAATATACAGGCGTACGGAAAGAATTATAAATCTGTAGTTGGGCAGGTTGGAGCTAATATAAACGATATTGCTACATATTTTAAAGAGACCACTAAAAATAAAAATCTTATAAAATTGTGTGATAAGGTTATAAGTGGCGACCATTCAGATTTAACTATTGGACAAATGCTTGTTGCGGCAAATCAGGTATCGAAAACTGCATCACAACAAATGTATAGCATAATAGGTGAGAAAATTAACAACTTAGAAGGCGGAGTTAATGCGGTTTTATCTATTTACCAAGAAAATGTTAACGATGGAGCTATTTATCCTGATAAAGTAAATAAACTTTATCAAACCGTTAAGTTGGATAATGAAAAAGGCGAGGTTAAAGATTCGGACATCGGCCAACTTGCTTTAGAAGTCCAAGCATATGCACCTCGTTCCTTGATACTTGGACAAACACTTCAAAAGTTAGAAACCAAAACCCCCGTTTTGCAGTCAAGTGCAAATGGTGAGGATGTGCAAAATTCAACATTGCAGTCAAGTGCAAATGGTGAGAATGTGCAAAATTCAGCATTGCAGTCAAATGCAAACGGTGATATAATAAATAACGGACAACAAACCGTTACAGGAGATGATATAAATGGCAGTACAGACCCCGAGTTATTGGCAGGAAGAAGAGTATCAGCCGTTAGTGGAAGCCAAAACAATCAACGGAAATACAGTGTTAATACCGAAATTATTCGCGGAGAATTGGGAACTGAACAGTCGTCAACGGGAATACCTGACAAAAATGTGGCAGCAGGCGAGTCAGGGTGGATTTCTTCAGGAGAAGTCGGACCCACACAGAGATTGGGGTCTGGACTTGATGAAGGTTTTCTTGGAAGTATACGAAGAATAAAACTTAAAGCTATTGATAGTGTTGGCAGATTATTAAGCGAGAACTTACAAGATAAGCTTTCGGATACCATTTTTAAAACTGAAGATGGCACAATAATGTCTTTGTTCCATTGGTCACCGAATTTATTTGATGAATTCAAGTATGGCGACGGTGTGTTTCATCTTGGTACATTATCTGCAGCCCTTACTGTTAAAAGGCGCGATGCACAGCAACGAAGCGGTCATATTTTAGAAACTTATGTATTAGCCAAAAATCCCCTAATTGTTCGCGATGATGGTCGATTTGGTGCATATAACATATGTAAGCAATTAGTTGATTATGGTATTATGAGCCAAGACGAATGTAACCGTGTTTCGGAAATGGATGGATTTTTCTCAGACAAATACGAAGCGCCTGCAAATGTTTATGTGCGTGAATTTTTGAAGAAGTTAGGATATGATTCTTATTTATATCAAAACCTTAAGGAAGCGCAAGGAACTTGGTCGGTAGGAGTTTTTGACCCAGAGCAAATTATAATCGTGGCTGATAACGGTATTTTAAAAGAGAATAATGGTGTAAGTGAAGCAGACCTTGATAACGGGCCTGCTTCTTTTATGCCTGAAAACGATTCGGATAATTCTGATAACGCTTCCAATAATTCCAATAACGATGTTGCTGATTCTAATAACGATAGCGGCACTTCTGAAAACGAAAGTGAAAGGTTTGGCCTTCGCGAACCTGAAAGCAAGTCGATATATCGCAAATCTACCGACGAGGAAACCGCCAGGGCAATTATCACCGGGCAACGCGAAGATAACAGGATGCGTCACCTTAAGGATATTGCCAAAAAATTCGGAATTACTGTTCAGTGGAGTGATAGATATGTTAAGGGCGCTTATGACCCCGATACTAAAACCATTTACTTAAATCCAAACCTTGCGGTTACGGAAATGTATATTGAGGTGTTTAAGCACGAATTTACCCATTATCTTGAAGGCCTTAAGAGGTATGAGAGCTTTAAAAAATATTTAATGCAGCAAAGTAATAGCTTTGAAAAGTATGTTCGTGATGCTTTGGAAAAAGAAAACGGCGCACCCTTCGAGGGCAGCCGTCAAGAAGCTATAGATACTTGGGTTAATATATACTGGGAAAATCGCAAAAATTCACAATGGATACCTAAAAAGATACGCGATGCTTACACTCGGGAAAGCATAGAGCGTGAAATTGTTGCCGATTTTGTAGCGGAAGAAACCTTGTTTGGCAGCAATGCCGAAAAGGTAACAACTGCGCTTGAAGAAATGGCGGCCAAGCAACACGACATTTTACAAAAAATCAAAGACTGGTTGCAAAGCATTATTGATAAGCTTTCGGGTGCTGCACAAAACCGCACACTTACCGAAGATTTGAAGTATATAAATGACCGTATTGCACGCGTCACCCGTTCGGGCGAAAACACACGTGTAGATAATGGAGGGGTTAAATATTCTTTAACAAGAGAACAAGTGCGTTCGTGGGATATTTCTTGGGATAAGAATAATGATAGCAGTTTAAAAGAACAGCTACGTGAACATCTCGATGAAATTAACAAAATGCAGCCAGTTGCGACAGTAGTTTATAATAAGCAAAGTGGTAAGCCATATTATAAAGTGCTTGATGAGTTGTTAAAAAATCATTTTGGTTATGTAATTCAAAGAAAAGAATATGGGTCTATAATCTTTGATGCCGGTACTATTGAAAGCGTCCGTAATTATATTAACAATGATGCAGAAGCTGCCGCTATTATCTCAGCTCCTTACGTACTTAAAAGAGGAAAAGCAATAACAGGTCATAAAAATCACAAAGGAAAAGGTAATGTATCAGTGACCTTTGCGGCACCTGTAGTTCTTAATAAGCAAATTGGTAATGTGGCGGTTTGCGTTATGTATGGAAAAGGTCAGGTTCATTCATTAAGGGTTTTAACACCCGAAGGCAAAACATTTGAATTATTAAAAATAGAAGACACAGAGTCTACAATTACGGGGCATAGTCAAAAGACTATGGCTGAACCGTACATCGACTCTGTGTCTGATAATAGTATACCCAAGCCAAAAGAAAAAGTCAATAAAAAATTTTCCGATGCGTCACCGTACTTTGTTGAAAAAATGAATAAATTATCAGAAGATTTTAAGAACGGCAAAATTACTTTGGATGAATTTATAAGCGGTATGAATGATTTGGCAGAGAGTGAACACAAGGCAAGCACCGACCTGCGCCGAGCTCTTGCCGAAACCACAGAAATTAATGACAGAATGCTGGAAAATTTAACCAAAAGCTATGAAAGGAAAATCGGCCAATACCAAAAGCGCATTATTGAGCAAAACAAAAGTCTTGCCGAGCGCCGTAGTGAAATTTCAAAAAAAATTACTGCGCAGCGTGAGGAACGCGCAGATAAAACCCGTAATATTGAGTGTATTCGTCGAAGCGTCAGCAGAATGGATACAAAACTTCGTTCAAACTCTGATGCCAAGCACGTGCCACAGGAGCTTAAAGAACTCGCTTTTAGAACGGTAGCGGTATTTAACTTTAATGATACCTCACCATTTAGGACAAAAGACCTTCGCACTTTGCGTGTGTTTTATAAGAACGCCTATGATACTGTCAAAGATAATCCCGATATTTTGGCCACAAAATACGACCCCGATATAATTGAAATGTTAAAAACTCTTGAGGAAAAGCTTGAGGGTAAAAAATTAAGGGATTTAAGCATTCTTGAAACGGCACAAGTTCGAAATATTGTTGAACACTTTGAGTGGCTTATAAACGACGAAAACAAAATATTTATTAACGGCAAAAAATTCGACGCAACCGAAATAGGCGTTGAAGAGCTTGAGGATTTGACAAGCAAATCAACAAAAAAAGAACTACCCGGTACTGCTATATTTGATAAAGAAATTAAATATAAGAATATGACTCCTGTATATTTCTTTGATAATATTGGAGGTGTATTACGCAAAGTATTCGGTGATTTTGTTAAGGGCCAGGATAAATGGTATCGAAATGTGGAGTCGGCTCACGTGTATATTCAAGGTATCAAAGAAAAATACAATTATTCCAAGTGGGATAATGACACACTTGAATTAACCACCGAGGACGGCCACAGCATTAAATTAACACGCGAACAGGCATTATTGTTATATGCAACTGCAAGGCGCGAATATGGCAACGAGCTTAAAAATACGAAGCATTTGTTTGAAGGCGGTGTGGTTCTTCCTCCGACAGCTTTAACTGTTTCAGAGTTTGCGAAAAAATATAAAAAGGCAATTAAGGATGGCAAAAAGCTTTCTGCAGTTGTTTCTGCAATGACATCGGAAATTGATTCTGCAGCACACCGAATTTCTAAAACTGACATAATGAAGGTGTTTGACTGGTTAACCAAAGAACAAATACAATATGCCGATGCTATGGTGGAATATCTTTCGGTTGATATGGCGGCACTTGGCAATGAAACTTCTATGCAAATGTCAGGTTTTGAAAAATACAACGAAGGATATTATGTGCCTTATAATTCGGCTTCTAATTATCTTGCCAGCAATTCAGCAATTACCAGTGATACCAAATTAAAACATTCGTCATTTACTCATAATGTAAGCGAAGGCGCTAAAACACCGTTAATATTATCCGATTTTAGCGAAGTGTGTGCAAGTCATATTGACCGTATGTGTATGTATAATGCTTTGGCTATTCCCATTGACACAATGGAAAAAATACTAAATTTCAAAATGCCATCGGTTGATGCTGAAGGAAATGTTATTGAAAGCGATATTTCGGGTAAAAGCGTTAAAGCAGAGCTTGAAAGAGCGTTCGGCTCTGAATCAGTTAAATATATTGAGCAGTTTATAAAGGATATGAACGGTAATGTTCGTAAATCCGGTGATAACACAATACTCAGTAATTTAATAAGCAAATTTAAAAAGGGTGCAGTGCTTGCATCCGCTTCGGTGACAATTCAACAACCATCAGCTATTATGCGCGCCATGGCGTATGTTGACCCCAAGCATTTTTTAAAAACGAAGAAATATAACGTTTCAAAGAATTATGAGGAAATGGTTAAATACGCGGCGGTAGCAGGCATTAAGGAAATGGGACGCTTTGATACCAGCACAGGTGTTTCGACAACTAAATGGTTGTTACGTGAAATGCCTGTGGGTATGAAGGATAAGACAAAAGCATTTTTCGATATTAAAGATTCAAGTTATCGTGATGATGTACTATCGTTTGGCGCTGCTATGGCTGACCAAATAACATGGGGGCATATATGGGCGGCAGTCAAGGCAGAAATATCCGACAAAGGAAATTACACTCCCGGTACAAAGGAATTTTACGAAGCTTGCAGCGCACGTTTTACATCGGTTATAAATCATACGCAGGTTTATGATTCTACGCTTTCTCGTTCGCATTTGATGCGTGATAAATCGGAAATTGCAAATATGATTTCTTCGTTTATGTCTGAGCCGACGGTTTCACTTAATCTTTTGATGTCAGCGGCAAGTGCAGCAGGTAGTAAAACCAAATCGGGAAGAAAGTTTGCAGGCCGAGCGGTAGCGGCGTTTGTTGGCAATGTGCTTTTAAATGCTGCTTTAAAATCTTTGATTACAGCCGCGAGGGATGATGACGAGGATGAAACATATCTCGAAAAATATTTGACGGCTTTTGGAAGTAATTTCGCTTCGGATATTAATCCACTCAATTTAATACCGCTGGTAAAGGATATTGTTTCAATATTTGAAGGTTATACAGTTGAGCGTGCAGATATGAGCTTAATAAGTGACTTTGCGCAGTCCTTAAAGGTATTGAACAACGAGAATAAAACAATTCTTGAAAAGTTTGAAAGTTTAGCGGGAAGCTTATCCGCATTTACCGGTGTGCCGGTTAAAAATGTTTTACGCGACCTTCGAGCTGCTTGGAACGTTATTGATATTGCTTTCATCAGTAAGCCGAAGGGCGACCTGCAAGGCACGATATTCGCCGCCACGGGTGTTGAGGGTAATGACAAATATTCGGCACTTATTAAAGCGGCAGAGAAGGGCGACAATGCCGAGTATCAGCGAATATATCAACACTTGCTTGATAGAGGTGTAAGCGATGCGGATATTAAGGCGAATATAAAGAAGCTTTACCGTAAGGATGGCGATGTTACTAAGGAAGCAAAGGGATATCTTAAAGACCTTACGGAAAACAAGACATATCAAAGCTTTGATGATGAAACCAAGGAAGATATTCAAAGCGATATATTAACAATTATTGCACAAGAAAAGACGGTCAAGGTTATGACACGTGACACCGACCGTTTTGATGAGCTTTACGAAGCTAAGCGTAAAAATAAAACCTTGTATAAAAAACTGCGCCAACAAATGCTTGATGAAGGTATGAGTGAAGGTCTAATAGATGACGGTGAAGAAATTGCCAAAATTGCTTATATGAAATCTATTGGCATCGATATTAAGGAATATCTGCTATTCAAAACTGCAACGAGTGTTAAATACGCCGATACTGACGGTAGCGGCGGGGTTTCCAAAGCCGAAAAACGCAATGCGGCAAAAGATATTGAAATTGATAATAAAGCTAAACAATATCTTTTAAAACAATAATTTATAAAAGCGTTCACGAAAGTGGGCGCTTTTAAATTTAAAAAAGGAGGCAATAAAATGATTAGGGAAATTAGATATTCGGTTTCAAAAAACGGAATATCACCTGCAGGGCGGCAGTTTGGCGGTGTTCAAGGTGAGCATAAACGAATGCGTGTTTATTTTGACTTACCCGCCGAAATCTTTGAAGAGGTTGAAGCGTTACAAGAAAATGGCGGTAACGGATATTACCGTTTTGAAGTTTATAACGGTGCCGGTGAGGTATTTCGTACTGCACCTGCCGAACTCTACCGAGAGGATGCTTCGAAGGTATGTTATACTCTCGAAGAACGAGATACACGGTATGGCGGTATAGTGCATGTAGTGCTTTCGATAACCGGTATGAACACTGAAGGTGCTGAGTGGGAAATGTACACATTCCCGGCAGAACTTAAGTTGAAAAACAAACCCGAAGGTGTAGCAAGTGACGGCAAAAACCGTATTTCGTATTCAGAGCTTGAGCGCAAAGCTCTTGAAGCATCCGACGCCGCGCTTAAGGTAAAGCAAGCATACGATAATGGCGCACTTAAAGGTGAAAAGGGTGATACAGGTCCGCAAGGCGAAAAGGGCGAGCCAGGCCCACAGGGTGAAAAGGGGGAAGATGGCAAGGATGCTGGCGGTGATAATATATTGCATTTTCTTACCTATGAAATTATTGACAGGGAAGTGCATATAACCCGTTGCAATTACAATATATCGGGCAACCGTATAATACCAAAGTTTATTGATGGTTATCCTGTGGTTTCGATTGATGGCTTCGACCATAATGACCTCACAAGCTTAGTTATACCCGATAGCGTTAGAAGCATTGGTGAATATGCATTCATCGATGATGTAAGTTTCACAAGCGTTTATATACCCGATAGCGTGACAAGCATTGAACACAGTGCATTTGCTTACACAAGTATTACGGATGTTTATTATGGCGGTAGTGAAGAGCAATGGGAGTTAATTGGTATATCTGAAGATAACGAGCCCTTATATAATGCTAATATCTATTATAACCAAAAACCCGCAACGATAGCGGATGTCATAAAACACGCTGGAAATCAAGGATATATTTTAACTGACGCTGACAAACAAGAAATTGCAAATATAATAAACGCTTCTATTGTCGACGGAAACGAGGTGGCTTACTAATGCCAAATGTATTTATTGAAAATGCAACATTAGAAAATATAGCCGACGCAATACGCAATAAGACAGGCAAAACCGAAAAAATGTTACCCGCCGAAATGCCCGCCGAAATCGAAAGTATTGAAGCAGGCGGTGGCGGTGGTCTTAAATATACAAGTGGTACTGTTGAGTTTGCTTCATCTTACCGAGTTTTTTATCACAATTTAGGCGTAATTCCAAGAATAATAATTATATGGACAAATGCTAACCCAGATGTAGAAGAAAATGCTTGTTTGGGTGCTTTATATACCTCAATTATGGAAAAACCTATGTATGTTGTATATGAAGATAGAAATACAACTGCGCCGAATTTTTATATCGGCGGTGCCAATGTGATAAACAGTATAACCGAAACACAAGCTGTATTTAATCACCGTGCAGCAAATTATCCCGTTAAACAAGGTGTTACATATAATTGGTTAGCCATAGCATAGGGGGTATATTATGAAATATTTTAAAACAATAAAAAACGGATATATTATTGGTTTGCAAACTATAATCGGACAAACCGAAATTACCGAAGAAGAATATAATTCTTTACT
>JAFYUI010000016.1 GCA_017549565.1 Clostridia bacterium | reverse complement strand
TTTGCGGCGGTCAGATTTTGGAATTTATTGATAACCCCGAAAATATTGTTGCCAAACGCGAACTTCCGCTTACACACAATGACATTTGCCGTTTTTTAAAAGGCAGATGCCCCTTTAACCATATGACAGTTATGTTTAAAAAAGCCGATGTTTTAAAAGCAGGCAACTATCAGCCATTTTTATTTATGGAAGATTATTACCTTTGGTGCCGTATGTATTTAAACGGTGCAGTTTTTGCAAACCTTAACGAAAGTTTGGTTTTGGCCAGAGTTGGCGAAGATATGTATCGTCGCCGCGGTGGTTTTAACTATTTTAAAAGCGGCTACCGTTTAGAAAAATTTAAACTTCAAAATAAAATAGTTGGTATGTTTGAATTTTTAAAACGTGTGTCAATGCGTTTTGTTATTCAAGTTTTAATGCCCAATGCCCTTCGCGGATGGGTGTTAAAAACATTTTGCAGAAAGAAATCTTAAAAGGAGAATTTGTTATGATTCCAAAGATTATTCACTATTGTTGGTTTGGCAGAAACCCTTTGCCCGAAGATGTTAAAACATACATTGAAGGTTGGAAAAAACACTGCCCCGATTATGAAATTATTGAATGGAACGAAGATAATTTTGATATAAATTCCAACGCCTATGTTAAAGAAGCGTACGAAAGCAAAAAATGGGCTTTTGTTACCGATTATGTTCGCCTTTATGCCCTTTACAATCAGGGCGGCATTTATATGGACACCGACGTCGAGGTTTTAAAACCGCTTGACCGTTTTTTAAATGAAGAAGCATTTTCCGGCTTCGAAAATGAAAAAGCAGTACCCACAGGTATTTTGGCAAGTGTGCCAAAGCAACAAGCAATTGGCGATTTACTTCACGAATATGATAACCGCCATTTTTTAAACGAGCAGGGCGAAATGGATATGACTACCAATGTTGTTACAATATCTAATTATTTTATAAAAAACGGTATGCGTATGAACAACACCAAACAAACCGTTAACGGCTTTACAATGTATCCTTGTGAATATTTTTGCCCCAAAAACAGCCGAACATTAAAAATAGAAGTTACCAAAAACACCTATACCATTCATCACTTTGCAGGTACTTGGGTGGCCGAAAAAACCAATTTTAGATTAAAGATTAAAAAGCTTTTGGGCCCAAAGCTTTGCGGTGTAGTTGTTAAAATAATGGACAAATTTGGAATAAAGTAAACTAAAGCTTTAACCCAACAAGGAGTTACTAAAATGTCAAAAAAGAAAGTTTTAATCTTTGGTATGACCGCCGGCTACGGCGGTGTTGAATCCTTTATAATGAATTATGCCAGAAATATAAACGGCAACGAAATTGAGCTTGACTTTCTTGCATACAACACCCCGCCTGCATACGAAAAAGAAATTTCAAAAATGGGATGTAAAATCCATATTGTTACAGGCAGGGGCAAAAACCCGCTTAAATGTGCAAAGGAAATTCAAAACATTATTAAAAACGGCAATTATGACGCCGTTTGGAGCAATTTGTGCTATCTTAGTGACATTTTAGTTTTAAAACATGCCAAAAGATATAATATCCCCGTTCGTATTGTTCATTCACATAACAGTGTCAATATGTCAGGCAAACTTAATGGCATGTTGCACAAAATAAACAAAAAAATCATTGGAAAATACGCAACTGATTTTTGGACCTGTTCTGATTTGGCGGGCGAGTTCTTTTACACCGACAAAATAAGGCAAAGTGAAAAATATAAAACTATTCCAAATGCTGTCGATACAGAAAAGTTTTCATTTGATATTGATGCGCGAAAGCTAAAACGGAAAGAACTAAAAATTGAAAATCGACTGGTTATTGGAAATGTGGGCAGGCTGCATTTTCAAAAAAACCACACTTTTTTATTGGATGTTTTCAAGGAAGTGTTGGCCGAAAATCCGAATTGTGTTTTGCTTTTAATTGGTGACGGCGACGCCGAATTGTGTGCAAATCTTGAAAGCAAATGCAAGAAACTTAAAATTTCCGACAGGGTTTTGTTCTTGGGCAGAAGAAATGATATTAACGAGCTTATGAGCGCTATGGACATATTCGTTATGCCCTCACTTTTTGAAGGGTTTCCCGTTGCTTTGGTTGAAGCGCTGTCATCTAATTTGCCTTGTTTTGCAGCTTCTACAATTACGAAAGAAATCAAGCCACTTGGCAATATTGAATATATCGACCTGAAAGAACCCGCTTCAAAATGGGCAAGGCATATTTTAAATGCCGAAACCAACGCCCATAGGGACGTCCTCTCAAATGTAAAAAACGCCGGATACGATATACATGACCAGGCAAAAGAAATGATAAATTTTTTTATAAATTAAGACCTTTAAAACCTTTAGGATGTGATTGAAATTAAACTTAAAACTAAAGTTGACCAAATATACGATAAAGCCGATTTAATTTTTAAATTGCTTTTTCTTTCAATAAGTATTTTTAGCTATAATGCCTTTACACACGGCACTATAATTACAACTGTGTTAATCCCGCTTACAACTGCTTTGGCGGGCGCTTTGTTGCTTTATAAAATTCTAAACTGGCGCCATTTCACTAATAACCGATTCTTTTGGCTTATTTTCGCCTTTATGGCAAGCTATGCTTTGTCGGCATTATTTAATTATAAATACGGCATTATTGGTTCGGTTAAAACTGCTGCTTGGATTGGTATGCAATATTTACTTTTGTTTGTAACCGACACAAGAAAAAGCTTTGAATATTACAAAAAACAGCTTCGCACCATTTTCGGTTTTTATTTATCATATATTATCATTGCCAACATAATAAGTCTTATATTCTTGTTCATAAGATATTCATCAGCAACCTCATCAGTAAAGCCGTATAAAGAGGGTTTACTTGCGGGATTTTTGCGCGGGCGTCTTTGGGGAGTTTATACCGACCCAAATGTTGGTGCAGTTATGACTGTTATCGCCATTTTAATTTCTATATATTTCATTTCCGTTGTGAATAAAAAATGGCAAAAAATTGTTCTTATTTGCTCAATGGTTGTAAATTACCTTTACATCGTATTTTCAGATTCGCGCACCGCTTTTGTTGCAATAGCCATTGTTGCAACCTTAACAACCTATTTGTTTTTACTTATCAAAAAGCCAATTCAAAAGCCGGCTTTAAACCAAATTTTTTCTATATTCTTAGCACTTATTGTATCGGTTACCTGTCTATATTCTGTTACCCTTGTAAAATTTGGTTATAAACAAGCGCTTGATTTTTCGCTTAACCGTCCGGATTCTTCTTTCACAGAAGAGGAAAAACAACAAATTGAAAACCAATTCGACAGCCGCGAAAACGATATTTCAAGCGATATAAGCAACAAACGTTTCAGCTTGTGGACTGCATCGACCGAAGTGTTTTTAGACGCCCCGATTTTCGGCACATCCTTTGCAAACTTTGGGGCTTACTGCCAAAAAAATCTGCCCGAAAACTATCTATATGTAAGCGGCTTCGACCGTTTCCACAATATGCTGTTTGACATTTTAGCCGCCCAAGGCATTTTAGGTGTAATAACCTTTTTAACACTTGCAGCAATATCAGGCATAACAGCAATTAAGCATTTAATACTTAACCTTAAAACAAAAAATGCAACGCTGTATATTGCTATGCTTGGCATACTGCTGACTGCCCTTTGCGGCGCAATGTTTACCTCTGATTTAGTTTATATAAACACCCCTATCGCCGCTATCTTTTGGTATGTATTGGGTATAATTGTCATTAAATCAAAAAAGGAAGAAATATAATATGCCACTCGTAAGCGTTATAGTGCCCATTTATAATGTTGAAAATTATTTAAAAAAGTGTGTTGAATCAATTTTAAACCAATCACACAAAAATTTGGAAGTTATACTTGTGGACGACGGCTCGACCGATTCTTGCCCTCAAATTTGTGATAACTTTGCAAAATTCGATAATCGCGTAAAGGTTATCCACAAAGAAAACGGCGGCCAGGGCAGCGCGAGAAATTTAGGGATTGATATTGCAAAAGGCGAATATATACTTTTTGTTGACAGCGATGATTATATTGCCAAAAACACAGTTGAATTAACCCTTAATAAAGCAAAAAAACATAATGCGGATATGGTTATATTTGATTATGCTTCGGTTTATGAAAACGGCGAAGAATTTTACCGTATGAATCAACCATTTGAAAAAGAAGTTTCCCTAAACCCAAAAACCGACAAAATTATGATAACCGCAAATCCGTCCCCCGTTACGCAACTTTATAAAAAAAGCATTTTTGATGATAAAGAAATGCGGTTTATGGCAAATGTAATTTATGAAGATTTACGCTTAATGCCAAAACTTTTTGAAAAATGTAATTGCATTGTATATATCGACAGCGACCCGCTTTATTTTTATTTGTGCCGCAATAATTCAACCATGCATAACGGCAACATTGAAAAAACCAAAACCCAACGAATTGCCGCAATGCAAGATGTGACAGATTATTTTAAGCAAAAAAACATTTATAATTTCTACCAAGAAGAAATTGAATGGATGTGGATTTATCATGGTTTTTATTTGCCCGCAATGGAAATATTGCGTTTTAAGGGCAAAAGCGCAACTGCAATAAATCGGTTGAGATGTGTTATGAAGCAAAATGTTTCACATCCCCTAAAAAACAAATATTTTTACACCTTTTCTAAAAAGGCAAGGTTGGTATGTGGTTTGCTTTATTACCGCCTATACTTCGTTGTTAAGCTGATTTTAAAATTAAGATAAAGAAGGTATTTATAATGGAGACAAGTTCCAACAATTTAAAGAAAAAAGCATTCAGCGGGGTTTTTTGGACCTTGGGCGAACGAATCGGCGCACAAATGGTTTCAATGATTGTTTCCATTGTTTTAGCGAGAATTCTTATGGCAGAAGATTATGCCCCCGTCAGCGTTGTTTCAATATTTTTTAATTTTGCAACCGTTTTTGTAACAAGTGGGCTTAACAGCGCACTTATTCAAAAAAAAGACAGCACCATAACCGACTATTCTACAATTCTTTATACAAGTCTCGGCGCTGCGGCCGTTGTCTATGTTATTCTTTTCTTCACCGCACCGTTTATAGCAGCAATTTATGAGTTGCCGATACTTATACCGCTTATAAGGGTTATGGCGTTATCACTTATAATAAATGCTGTAAAATCTATTCTAAGTGCATTTATTTCAAATACTCTTCAATTTAAAAAGTTATTTATATCCACAGTTGTTGGCACCGTTATTTCTGCTGTTGTTGGTATAGCAATGGCACTTAACGGATTCGGAGCTTGGGCGTTGGTTGCACAGCAAATGACAAATGCCGTTGTTAGCACAATTTCTCTTTTCATAACAACAAAATTTGTGCCCCGTTTAACCTTTTCTATAAAAAGCTTTAAAGAACTTTTTGGATATGGCTGGAAAATTTTTGTCGCATCTATTATTAGTGAAATTTATAACGAGTTAAATCCGCTTATTGTTGGATTAAAGTTTTCTTCTCTTGACCTTTCGTTTTATTCAAAAGGTCACAGCTTCCCTGTGCTTTTAAACGGAACTATCACAAACACGCTTTCTACTGTATTGTTCCCCGTTGTTTCAAAGGTGCAAAACGATTTATCGGCCGTGCTTTCAATCACACGGCGTTATATTCGCATGACAACCTATGTGGTTTTCCCCGTAATGTGCGGTTTTTTTGCCGTTTCGGAAAGCTTTGTAAAGTTAGTTCTTACTGAAAAATGGTTACCTACCGTACCCTATATACAAATTTTCTGTATTTCATTTATGTTTAACATTATTCAAACCGCAAACCTATTATCAATTAAAGCAATTGGCCGAAGCGATATATCCTTAATTTTAGAAATAATCAAAAAGGCATCTTATTTCGCAATAATTGCCGCTTTTGTCTTTTTAAGTGACAGCCCAATTATGTTGGCAATTTCATCCATTGCCTGCACAGT
Organism: Clostridia bacterium; assembly: GCA_017549565.1. GTDB lineage: Bacteria > Bacillota > Clostridia > Oscillospirales > Acutalibacteraceae > UBA737. The sequence goes on along the minus strand of JAFYUI010000016.1, from coordinate 18,039 downwards.
TGTTGCAACCGTTGTTAACACCTTCCCAAATCGCAAGCTTATCGGTTATAAATACCGCTATCAATTGTCCGATATTTTACCCAATTTAATTATTTCAACCATTATGTTGGTTGTTGTTTTATTTATGAACAAATTACCTTTACCAACCGCCGCTTTATTTGTTTTGCAAATCGTTGCAGGTGCTGTGGTTTATGTGGTTTTAAGCATTATAACAAAAAATGAAAACTTCAAATATTTGCTTAACACTGCAAAACAGGTTATAAGAAAGGAAGCTTAACCTTGAAAAAAGCCATAAAAAAGATTTTATTTTCTTTAATTCCAACACGAAATGTTATAATTTTTGAATCAAGCCCTGATTTTACCGATAATACCTATTGGCTTTTTAAATATATTGTCGGAAACAACTTATTCGAAAATTATAAATTTGTTTGGTTTGTCTGGGATAAAAACAAACTTAAAAACTCTCTGTGCGGAGTGCCTATTAAATCTATTTTTAGCGGGCCAACCACCAGCTTATTTAAAAGGTTAGAGCGTTCATTTTATATGCATTCGGCTAAAATCATTATCGACAGCAACCGTATGGTTTATAAAGTGTCTGAAAATCAGTTGAGAGTATATTTGGGTCACGGTATGCCAATTAAACTTGCCAAAGAATATTGTCGATATATAAATAAATGTGACCTTCTTACAACCTTGGGTAACGGTTTTAAAGATTTTTTTGCCGAATTTGTCGACGAGGACGCTATCCGCCCTGTTGGATACCCAAGAAACGAAATTCTTATTGACTCCACACCCGATACGGATAAGTTTATTTTTTGGATGCCCACTTACCGCCAGCACCGCGGTGCAGAGACAATGCGTATTGAGAATATGTTCCCGCTTGGTATTCCTGCCATTAAAACCGAGGCCGAGCTTTTACAGCTTGAAAAGGTTCTTGAAAATAACAACATTAAGCTTTTGCTAAGGCCGCATCCCGCACAGGATTTATCGTTTTTTAATATTTCGCAAATGAAAAATATTATCATAGCAAATGACGAATACCTGTCTTCAATAAATTGTGCCCTTTATGAATTAATTTCAAAATCCTCTGCCCTTATTACAGACTATTCCTCTGTTTATTACGACTATCTTCTCACAAAACGGCCCATCGGCTTAACATTAGAAGACCACATCACCTTTTCAAAACAATTTGGTTTGTTTTTTGATAATCTAAGAGACGAACTTCCCGGTTATTTAATTGATACCGCAGAAGAACTGTTTGATTTTGTTAAGAGCATTGCCGAAGAGCAGGATGAATATTTAGAAAAACGCGAAGCTTTTCGCGAAAAAATGGGAATTGAGCCCTTGCCATCCTGCAAGCTTATTACTGACTTTATTAAAGAAAAATTTTAATCTGATTTTTAAGTAATTTGGAGGGTGTTGTTTTGTTAATTTTACTTTTAATTTATTTTGCTGTTGTTTTGTGGGGCGCAAAGCCACATTTAAAGCAGGGTAACAGCCAATATATTTCAATTGAAAACACAACGGCGATTAAAGGCATTTTTATTTTAATGGTATTTTACAGCCATTTTAACAGCTATATTGCTTTAACCGATAGCATTTATGACACTGTTTATATTAAATTTTTTCGATTTATCGGTCAGGCAATGGTTGCGTTGTTTATGTTTTATTCGGGCTTTGGTGTTATGGAATCTATAACCCGCAAGGGTACTGATTATGTGCTTAAAATGCCCAAAAACCGAATTTTGAAAACCTTAATCAATTTTGATTTTGCGGTACTTCTTTTCTTGGTTTTGCGTGTTGTTTTTAAACAAACAACAACCTTAAAACAGTTTGCCTTGTCACTTGTAGGATGGGATTCACTCGGCAATTCTAACTGGTACATATTTGTGATTTTACTATTATATTTGTTGACATTTTTAGTGTTTGCAGTTATACGTAAACAAACCGAATTTGCAAGATTTTCAGCGGTTTTTGTCTTAACGGGCACACTTTTGGCAATTATTTGTTTAACCTTTTATTTCCATGCTAGACCCGGGTATTGGTATGATACCGCCATGTGCTATGCCTTAGGTATGGGTTATTCATTAGTAAGAAAAACCGCCGAAAAAATTATCAACAAAAACCTTTTTACTTGGGGTTTATTTCTTGTTTTATCGGGTGCGGCATATACGATTTTAAAAGGTCACCACATTTTTATTGAATGTATAGCTAATGTGTTTTTTGCTATCTTCGTTGTGATTTTGACAATGCGTATAACCCTTAAAAACAAAATTTTAACCTGGTGCGGCGACCACCTATTTGAAATTTATATTTTGCAAAGAATACCAATGATTATTTTCCAAAACATTGGTTTGGCAAGATTTAATGTTTATTTATATTTCGTGGTTTGCGTTGCTGTGACCATCGGCTTATCGTTGGTGTTTAGATTTTTAACAAACAAACTTTGGAAATACACAAAATTATTTTCCTGAATTAAATTTTTTTGAATTAAACAACAGCTTGAGGTATAAATATGAAAAAAATAATGCTGGTTTTTGGCACAAGACCCGAAGCAATTAAAATGTGCCCCTTGGTTAACGAGCTTAAAACAAGAAAAAACATTGAAACTATTGTTTGTGTAACAGGTCAACACCGCCAAATGTTAGACCAAGTATTAGAGGCGTTTGATGTAACCCCTGACTATGACCTTTCGATAATGAAGGACAAGCAAACACTGTTTGATATTACCACCAATATTTTGCTTAAAATTAAGGAAGTGCTTGAAGAGGTAAAGCCAGATGTTGTGCTGGTACACGGTGACACAAGCACAACCTTTGTAACCGCACTTGCTTGTTTTTATTTGCAGATTCCGGTTGGCCATGTTGAAGCAGGGCTTCGCACCTATGATATTTACAGCCCCTATCCCGAAGAATTTAACCGCCAAGCCGTTGGAATTGTTGCAAAATACAACTTTTCACCAACCGAGCTTTCAAAAGAAAATTTACTGCGTGAGGGTAAAAACCCCGACAGCATTTATGTAACGGGTAACACCGCTATTGATGCCCTTAAAACAACCGTTAAGGAAGATTATTCTCACCCCGAACTTGAATGGGCGGAAGGTAGCCGTTTAATTGTGATTACTGCACACCGACGTGAAAATCTTGGCGAGCCAATGCACCAAATGTTTAGGGCTATTCGTCGCATTATGGATGAAAACCCAGATGTTAAGGCGATTTATCCCATTCACATGAATCCTGTTGTCAGACAAGCCGCAGAGGAAGAATTAAGCGGTTGTGACCGAATTCATATCATCGAACCACTTGAAGTGTTGGATTTCCACAACCTTTTAGCAAAAAGTTATCTTATTTTGACCGATAGCGGCGGAATTCAAGAAGAAGCGCCAAGTCTTGGCAAGCCCGTTTTGGTTATGCGTGACACCACCGAACGACCCGAGGGCATTGCAGCCGGCACCTTGAAACTTGTCGGCACAAACGAAGAGGTTATTTACGAAAACTTTAAGCTTCTTTTAGAAGATAAAGACGCTTATGACAAAATGGCCCAGGCAAGCAACCCCTATGGCGACGGTTTTGCAAGCAAACGCATCGCTGATATTTTAGAAAAATAAGATTTAAAGACCAAGTATTACACTTGGTCTTTTTTATTTGTGAAAATTTCATATTTAATTATATTTACACACACCGCAATTTTTATAACTGCGGACACAAAATAAATAAAGTAAGAAAAGCCGTCTAACCGAGAAAAAAGGTTGCCAAAGGTGACGGTGCTTATTGCCGAGCCGTAAGGGTATAAAAGCTTAGCTGACAGGGTTGTGCCAAAAAGCAAAATTGAATTAAAAATTGTGATAAGCAAAAACAAATTGCCCACCAAAACACCGCAAAAGGCCGATTTTTTAGATGCCCCGATTTGCTTTGCATAAAGTGCCAAAACCGCAATTGGCAAAGTGACCGATTTTATATACATAACACTTTGTGAAAACAGATTTTTTATATTTGGAAAACTGTAAATATAAATATTTTCAAAATTAAAATCCTTAAAAGTGGCAAAGAAAAAGAAAATTATAAGCCCGCCGCACAAAAGCCCCGAAATAAGCGAAAAATTTAAAATTTCGTTTTGTTTTTTAAAGCAAAAATACAAAAGCGGAAGCAAAAAAATTATTAGAATAAAAATGTTTTGCGTTTTGGTTAACAGGTTTTTTGAAATGAAATTTAAAAAGGTTATAAAAGTATTGCCCGCGGTATATAGGGCGACAAAAAGTACGGGATATTTTAAAAGGTCAACCCTTAACACCGCATAAAACACCAAAAGCGACAATAAAAACGAAATTATAAAACCCAAAAATGTCAGCTTATTTGCATTTTTAAGGGGTAAATTTATAATACTTTCGCCCAAAACAAAAAGAACAGCAAGCATTACAAAATGAAGCGAAAAGGATTTAGTATTTTTCAAAATAATACCCCGTTTCATTGGTTTTTATGGTGGGCAAGGTTGGGCTTAACTGCTCGTAAATTTCAAAAAGGCGGTTTTTAATATCTTTGTTTTGCTGTTTTTGTGCATCAAACAATGACATTAAATCATACCCAACGCTAACTGATGAAATTGGCTCGGTCTTTAAAAGCTCGGCCGCATTTTCGGTTTTTAAAAACCGAATTGAAAGGGTAATATCCTTTTCCTCTTTACAATACCGCATAATGCCCCCAAGCTTTTGTTGGCTTATGCCATTACCAACTGCAACCACACCGCAATGTGAAAGTAAAAGTGGTTGTGTGGTTTGCTTTTTTACTTCATCAATGGCTTTTATAAGGGTGCGTCCCTGCCCTGTTAAAACAAGTCGCTCTTGCCCGTTAATTTCGGTGTTAACCACAACCGCTTCAAACGAAACGGTATAAAGCGCTTTCTCGTAATCTACACCGATAGCGGTAACCAAATATTCCTGCGGTTTATCCCCACAACCACAAAGAAAAAGTGTAAGCATTAGCATAACAATTATTTTTTTCATTTTTTGCCCCGCCTTATAAGATTTTTATTGAAAAACGGGCGAGTTTTCATATACTGCCACGGCACCCGCCACAAGCTGTCTTTAAGTGACTGAAAATTTGTGCGGTTTAGCGACAACACCGCATTTTCACCATAAGAATTTAGCGACACAATATACATTAAAAGCATTATGGCACCACCAAAAAGACCGTAAAGCCCAAAAAATGCCGACAAACTCAAAAAAATAAGTCGCAAAAAGAAAACCGCCGCACGAAGTTTTGGCAGCATTAGCCCCGCAATGCCCGACAGGGCGACAATTATTAAGGTTGGGGCACTTATAATCTTGGCCTCTACCGCCGCTTGTCCCACAACAAGACCGCCGACAATGCTTAAAGCAGGACCAATGTTTTGGGGCATTCTTACCCCTGTTTCCTTTAAAATTTCAAAAATTAAAATCATACCCACCGTTTCGCCCACTATTGAAAAGGGCACCGCCGAGCGAAGTGTCATAACCGTTATTAAAAAGCTTGTGGGTAAATATTCGGGGTGGAGGGTGGTTATTGCCACAAAAAGTGCAGGTAAAATAATGCTTAAACCAAAGCAAAAATAGCGCATTATTCTGCCAAGCGTTCCCATCCAAAAGGTTTGGTAATAATCTTCATCCGACTGAAAATTTTCCGAAAATAAATAAGGTATTGTTGCAACCATTGGTGTGCCATCTACCATAATGGCAATTCTACCCTCCAAAAGCCGTGCGGCGACTACATCAGGGCGTTCGGTCAGTCCGCTTGTTTTAAAAAGCGAAAACGGATGGGGTGAAATTTGCTCGGTTATATAATTTGTATCTAAAACCCCGTCAATATCAATTTTTTGAAGCTTTTCTTTTAACTTTTTAAGCGCTTTTTGGTTGATAAGTGTGTCTAAATAGCAAATAAACACCCTTGTACCCGACCGACTGCCCATTTTTAGCATTTCAATGGATAAATCGGGTGTTTGAAGCTTTCGCCGAAGCATTGCAAGGTTTAAAAGCCCCGCCTCCTCGAACCCCTCACGCGGACCTTGTAAAATGCGCTCGTTTTCGGGCTCGGAAATTCCCCTTGTTTTAAAGCCCTTAACATCAACCGTTAATGCATTTTTACTGCCGTCAACGAGCAGTGCCGCCTCGCCGTAGATTATCCCCTCTAAAATTTGGGATAAATCGCTTTGAATTTTAACTGTGCCCGCAAAAAGCAGCTGTCGTTCGATATATTCGGCAATGTTTTCGCTGTCATTTTGAACATCCATTTCAACAAGTGGACTTATAACCGCATCGTGAAGCTGTTCGGTGTTTACCATACCGTCTATAAACAAAACTGCCGCATTAAAGCCAACACCTTTTCGGGCGGTTATCCGCTTTATGCGAAAGGTGACATCGTTTTTAAAAATTTGCTGAAAGGTTTCAATGTCTTTTTCTAATTTGCCTGTTATGAAAATATTTTCATAATCCTTTAAAGTGGCTGCCATAATTTTCACCTCAATAAATTTATTATGGCAAAAATTATCCCTTAAATACAAAAAACTAACTGCACTTGGCAGTTAGTTTTTTTCCTGTAAATATTCTTCTAAGCAATAGCCCATGGCATTTATTTCCTTTGCGGCGTTGATACCGACAAAGCGCCAATGCCATGGCTCGTAAATAATGCCACCTGTAATATCCATTTTATCCTTTGCATAGCGCATTATAAAGCCGTAATCTTCAGCGTTTTCTTTAAGCCACTTAAACGCCTTTGTGTTTTCAAATGACTGGTCTGTGGTGTTAAAGTCAACCGCTAAACCGGTGTGGTGCTCACTCGTGCCGGGTATAGCCACACGAGATGCTGCTGCTTTTTCCGCATCCGACTGTGAATAACCTTGATTCTTCCACTTTTCAATCTGTGCGTCAAAAAGTATTTTTTGTGTGCTATAATCACGCCAAGCCGAAATTATACCAATTTCCTTTTCGCCGATTTCGGCACGGCAGGCATCCATCATAGCTTTAAGATAGGGCCACATATCCTTATCAAGCTTTCGGTAAACCTCGTCCTGTGAAAACCATTTATACTCGCTTGGAAAAACCATTAAATTTTCGTTATAATTATGGTCTTCGGGCAACGGGTTTTTAACATTTACCAAAAGCATTCTTTCATAAGTTGCGTCACCCTCAAAATCGCCGAGCATTACCTTTTGGGGTGTTGGTTCAGAGCTTGTTTGTTCTTGACTTTGCTCCGTTTCATTGTTGACCGACTGATTTTGCGAGCCACTTTGGTTGTCGCTGTTATTATTTTTATCATCTCCACCCATTATGGATGTAATGATAAATACTGTCAAACCAATTGCGGCAATAAGCACAACCGACACAGCGGCTAAAAACAAATTTCGGCGCAAAATTGCCTTTTGGCGTTTAGATTTTGTTGCCATATTATCACCTATTCGTCTAATTTAAGTACCGCCATAAATGCCTCTTGCGGAACCTCAACATTACCTAAGCGGCGCATACGCTTTTTACCTTCTTTTTGCTTTTCAAGAAGCTTCTTTTTACGGGTAATGTCACCGCCATAGCATTTTGCAAGCACGTCTTTTCGCATTGCCTTTACGGTTTCACGGGCAATAACCTTGCCCGAAACGGCAACCTGAACGGGTACCTCGAAAAGCTGACGGGGGATAAATTCCTTTAACTTTTCGGCAATTTTACGGGCACGGGTATAGGCATTGTCGCTGTGAACGATAAATGAAAGTGCATCTACATTGTCGCCCGCAAGTAAAACATCCAATTTTACAAGCTTTGACTTTTCATAACCCTTCATTTCATAATCATAGCTGGCATAACCCTTTGTGCGCGATTTTAAAGCGTCGAAAAAGTCGTAAACAATTTCGCCCATCGGCATTATATAATGTATGTCAACACGGTCGCCCATATATTTCATATCAGTATAAACACCGCGGCGTTCTTCACAAAGCTGCATTATTGTGCCAACATAACCGCTTGGCGAATAGATATGCACGTCCGCCACCGGCTCAAGCGCGTCAACAATAATTGCAGGGTCGGGGTAGTTTGTGGGGTTATCAACCGTTACGGTTTCACCTGTTGCCAAGGTAAATTTATATTCAACGCTTGGTGCGGTGGTAACAAGGTCAAGGTTATATTCTCGTTCCAACCTTTCTTGAATAATTTCCATGTGCAAAAGTCCCAAAAATCCGCAACGAAAACCAAAGCCCAAAGCGTTTGAAGATTCGGGCTCGAACATAAGGGATGCATCGTTTAACTGCAATTTATCCAAAGCATCTCTTAAATCGGGGTATTTTGCGCCGTCGGCGGGGTAAATACCGCAGAAAACAACAGGGTTTACCTTGCGGTAGCCGTCAAGCGCTTTTTCGGTTGGGTTTTCGGCAAGGGTTATGGTGTCACCCACACGGGCTTCGCTAACGGTTTTAATTGATGCGGCAAGATAACCAACCTCGCCCGCTTCCAAAACATCGCAAGGTGTGAGAGCGGTTGCACTTTTTCTGCCAAGTTCAACTATTGAAAATTCGGCGCCGGTTGCCATCATTTTAATAACATCGCCACTTTTAATTTTACCGCTAACCACACGGAAATATACAATAACACCCTTGTATGAGTCATAATAAGAGTCGAAAATAAGTGCCGAAAGGGGTGCGTTTCTATCACCCTTTGGCGCGGGGATTTCGGTAACGATTTTTTCTAAAACCTCTTCAATATTTATGCCCGTTTTGGCGGAAATTAAAGGCGCATTGTCGGCAGGGATGCCGATAATATCTTCAATTTCGGCTTTTACCCTATCCGGCTCGGCCGAGGGTAAGTCAATTTTATTTATAACCGGCAAAATTTCAAGCCCGTGGTCAACCGCCAAATAGGTGTTTGCCAAGGTTTGCGCTTCAATGCCCTGACTTGCATCAACGATTAACACCGCACCCTCACAAGCGGCAAGTGAACGTGAAACCTCATAATTAAAGTCAACGTGACCGGGGGTGTCGATTAGGTTAAGCTCGTACTTTTCGCCGTCGGCGGCATTATAATAAAGGGTAACCGCGTGCGCCTTAATGGTGATGCCGCGTTCCCTTTCTAAATCCATACTGTCAAGAATTTGTTCTTCCATATCGCGACTTGCAACCGATTCGGTATGCTCTAAAAGTCGGTCAGCCAAGGTGGATTTACCGTGGTCGATATGGGCAACAATGCAAAAATTTCTAATTTTGTCAAGCGGAAATGACACTTTCATTTCTCCTTATTGCGTAGTTTATAGTATTGTAACATAAAATTTTAAAATTTACAATTTATTTCTTTCATATTTCTTGACAATATATATATAAAGTGATAAAATATCTATAATCTTTAAAGCGGTGCTGTGACACCGGCAAGGTTGAAATTTAAAAATAAAACGGCATAGGGGCTTTCTATGTCATTATATTTATGCATTTCGGTCTTGCCTTTGGGCAAGCTTTTTTTATATCTTAAAACAGGCGGTGGCAAAAATGACAATTAAAAACGCAATGGTTTATGAAAATAAAAAATTCGTTTGTAAAACTGTTTCTATTCCATCTGGTGCTATTGCCCCTTCATTTAATAATTTATTTATTTTACCGGCTTTTTGTGATGTACATGTACATTTGCGTGAGCCGGGTTTTTCATATAAAGAGACAATTAAAAGCGGCACCTTGGCGGCAGCCCACGGCGGTTTTTCGGATGTGTGCAGTATGCCAAACCTAAACCCCGTGCCCGACAGTAAAGAAAATTTACAAAAACAGCTTGATATTATAAAAAACGATGCTGTTATAAATGTTCACCCATATGCCGCAATTACGGTGGGGCAAAAGGGCGAAGAATTAACACCGTTTGATGATTTAAAACACGCCTTTGCTTTTTCGGATGACGGACGGGGTGTACAGTCAAGAGAGCTTATGAAAGCGGCAATGCAAAAAGCCAAAGAACTCGACAAAACAATCGTTGCCCATTGCGAAGAAAATTCGCTTCTTCGTGGGGGATATATTCACGACGGCGAATATGCTAAAACCCACGGTCACCGCGGCATTTGCAGTGAAAGTGAATGGCTTCCCATTAAACGTGATTTGGAGCTTGTGAAAGAAACTGGCTGTAAATATCATGTGTGCCACATTTCCACAAAGGAAAGTGTTGATTTAATCCGTAAAGCCAAGGCCGATGGCGTTGATGTAACCTGCGAAACCGCACCGCATTACCTTGTTTTTAATGATATGGATTTACAGGAAGACGGCAGGTGGAAAATGAACCCACCAATTAGAAGCGAAGCCGACCGCCTTGCTTTAATTGAAGGGGTGAAAGACGGCACTATTGATATGATAGCGACCGACCACGCACCCCACAGCAATGAAGAAAAATCGAAAGGCCTTGAAAACAGTGCTTTTGGTGTGGTGGGAATTGAAACCTCTTTCCCCGTTATGTATACGCACCTTGTGAAAACGGGAATAATCACATTAGAAAAGCTTGTTGAAATTATGGCTATAAACCCAAGAAAGCGCTTTGTCATTAAAGAAAGCGGCTTCACAGTTTGGGATTTAGATAAAAAATTCACAGTAAACCCGTCAGAATTTATAACGCTTGGAAAAGCAACACCCTTTAAGGAGTGCGAGCTTTTTGGCGAATGTATTATGACGGTTGTAAACGACAAAATTGCCTATTTGAAAGAGAATTTGGGGGAATAATTTATGGCAAAGAGAACAGACATTAAAAAGGTTTTAATTATTGGCTCGGGCCCGATTGTTATCGGCCAAGCAGCCGAATTTGACTATGCCGGTACACAGGCCTGCCTTGCTTTAAAGGAGGAGGGTTATGAAGTTGTGCTTTGCAACTCGAACCCGGCAACCATTATGACCGATACCACCATTGCCGACAAGGTTTATATGGAGCCACTCACCTTGGAATTTGTAGCAAAGGTTATCCGCTACGAGCGCCCCGATGCCATTGTTCCCGGTATTGGCGGACAAACAGGTCTTAACCTTGCAATGCAGCTTGAAGAAAAGGGCATTTTAAAGGAATGCGGCGTTGAGCTTTTGGGCACAAGCAGCGAAAGTATTCAGCGTGCCGAAGACCGCGAAATGTTTAAAGAGCTTTGCCAATCTATCGGCGAGCCAACAATTCCGTCAGCAATTACTTACAATCTTGAAGAAGCAAAAAAAGCCGCAGAAGAAATTGGTTATCCCGTTGTTTTACGCCCTGCTTTCACATTGGGCGGTACAGGTGGCGGCTTTGCCAATAACGAGCAGGAGCTTGTTGAAATTGGTCTTAACGCCTTTAAGTTATCCCCCGTTCATCAGGTTTTAATTGAAAAAAGCGTTAAGGGCTATAAAGAAATTGAATTTGAGGTTATGCGTGACGGTAAAGACAACGCCATCACCATTTGCGGTATGGAAAATATTGACCCCGTTGGCGTTCATACAGGCGACTCTATCGTTGTTGCCCCTATTATGACACTTAACGACCACGACCTTAAAATGCTTAACGACAGCGCAATTAAGCTTATTCGTGAGCTTAAAATTGAGGGTGGCTGTAATGTTCAGTTTGCTTTAAACCCCAACAGTTCGGAATATTATCTTATTGAAGTTAACCCCCGTGTTTCACGCTCGTCCGCACTTGCATCAAAGGCAAGTGGATACCCCATTGCGCGTGTTACTGCCAAAATTGCAGTTGGTATGACCTTGGAAGAAATTAAAATCGCCAACACCAACGCCGCTTTCGAACCACAGCTTGATTATGTAATTGCAAAATTGCCCCGCTTCCCCTTTGACAAATTCACAACTGCTTCAAACTCACTTGGCACACAAATGAAAGCCACAGGCGAGGTTATGGGCATTGGCTCTACATTAGAAGAATCACTTTTAAAGGGCACACGCTCACTTGAAATTGGTGTTAACCACCTTTACCACCACAAGTTTGACAATATGAGCGATGATGAATTGCGTGAATATATCAGCGAATTCCGTGACGACAATCTTTTTGCTATTGCCGAGCTTTTGTATAGAGGTGCAACAGTTGAAGAAATTCACGAAATCACTAAAATCACCGCATTCTTCCTTGAAGCAATTAAACGCATTATCGATATGGAGCAAACCCTTAAAGATAACAAATTTGACCTTAAAGTGCTTGAAAGCGCAAAGAAAATGGGCTTTTCGGACAAGTATGTTGCTCGTTTGTGGGACTGCACCGAAATTGAGGTTTATAACTTCCGTAAAGAGAATAAGCTTTTCCCCGTTTTCCGTATGGTTGACACCTGCCACACAGGTGCATATATCCCTTACTTCTACTCATCCTACACAGGTGAAAATACATCGGTTTTAACAAATAAAAAGAAAATTGTGGTGCTGGGTGCAGGTCCTATCCGTATCGGTCAGGGTGTTGAATTTGACTATTCAACCGTTCACGCTGTGACCACCATTAAAAATTCGGGCTATGAAGCAATTATTATAAACAACAACCCCGAAACCGTTTCGACCGACTATACCACAGCCGACAAGCTTTATTTCGAGCCCTTAACCCCCGAAGATGTAATGAATATTATCGACTTTGAACAACCCGACGGTGTAATTGCATCCCTTGGCGGTCAAACCGCAATTAACCTTGCCGAGCCGCTTCGCGACAGAGGTGTTAAGCTTATCGGTACTGACTGTGACGCTATTGAGCGTGCAGAAAACCGTGACAGCTTTGAAAAAATACTTCGCAGTCTTGATATTCCACAGCCAAAGGGTAAGGCCGTTACCAAAATTGAAGATGGCATTAAAGCTGCGGCTGAAATCGGCTATCCTGTGCTTGTGCGCCCCTCCTTCGTTTTAGGTGGCCGTGCAATGCAAATTGTTGCTGACGAAAATCAGCTTCGCCACTATCTTAAAACTGCGGTTGAAATTGATGAAGACCGCCCCGTTTTGGTTGATAAATATATCCAAGGTAAAGAGGTTGAGGTTGACGCTATTTGCGACGGTATAAATGTGTTTGTACCCGGTATTATGGAGCTTGTTGAACGCACAGGTATCCACAGCGGTGACTCAATAAGCGTTTATCCCGCATTCAGCATTTCCGACAAGGTAAAGGGCACAATTTTACAGTATGCTAAAAAATTGGGTCTTGGAATTGGCATTGTTGGTCTTTACAATATTCAGTTTATTGTTGATGAAAACGAAAATGTTTACATTATCGAGGTTAACCCCCGTTCATCCCGTACTGTGCCTTTCCTTTCAAAAGCCACAGGTTACTCACTTGCTGACATTGCGACCGAGGTTATTTTGGGCAAAACCTTAAAAGAACAGGGCATTTTCGACCTTTACCCCGAAGAAAAGAACCGTTGGTATGTTAAAGTTCCTGTATTCTCATTCAATAAAATCCGCGGTCTTGATGCTTATTTGTCACCCGAAATGAAATCAACCGGTGAAGCCATTGGTTATGACGACAAATTAAACCGCGCACTTTCAAAGGCATTGCAAGCAAGCGGTATGAAGGTGCAAAATTACGGTACAGTATTTGTTACCATTGCCGACAAGGATAAAGAAGAAGCATTACCCCTTGTTCGCCGTTTCTATAACCTTGGCTTTAATATTGAAGCCACAAGCGGTACTGCAAAATTCCTTAAAGAAAACGGCATAAACACCCGCGTTTTGAAAAAAATAAGTGAAGATGCCGATGAAATCCGTGATGCACTTCGCCAAGGTCATATTGCTTATGTAATTAACACAAGCGATATTGCTTCACGCGGTCAAGCAAACGACGGTCACCAAATCCGTGCATTTGCCACCGAAAACAATGTTACCATCTTTACCGCACTTGACACCGTTCGTGTGCTTTTGGATGTTTTAGAAGAAACAACCCTTACAATTTCTACTATTGATGCATAGGAGATAAAACACTATGACACAAGGAATTTATAAAATTCTTTACAACTTTGCATTGACCGACAACGTTTACAGTATGGTGCTTGAGGGCGACACTTCCGCCCTTATTGCCCCCGGTCAATTTGTAAACATTAAGCTTGATGGCAAATTCTTGCGCCGACCTATTTCGGTTTGTGATTTTAATGATAAAACAATTACCATAATTTACAAGGTGGTGGGTGAAGGCACTGCCCAAATGTCAAAAATGAAAGCCGGCGAAACGCTTAACCTTTTAGTAGGTCTTGGCAACGGCTTTAACCCCGAAAAAGCAGGTGAAAAACCCCTTTTAATCGGTGGTGGTGTGGGTATTCCCCCGCTTTACAACCTTTGCAAAGAGCTTTTAAAAATGGGCAAAAAGCCCACCGTTATTTTGGGCTTTAACACAAAAAGCGAAATTTTTTATGACAAGGCCTTTGCCGAGCTTGGTGTCAATGTAATTGTAACCACCGTTGACGGAAGCCAGGGTGTAAAGGGCTTTGTAACCGACGCTTTCCCCAGTGATTATGATTATTTCTTCACCTGTGGACCAATGCCAATGTTTAAGGCCATTGAAAAGGTGGCAAAAACAAGCGGGCAGTACAGCTTTGAAGAAAGAATGGGCTGCGGCTTTGGTGCTTGTATGGGTTGCAGCTGCAAAACAAAATACGGCAACAAACGAATTTGCAAGGACGGCCCCGTTCTTTATAGGGAGGAAATTATATGGTAAGCACAAAGGTTAATTTATGCGGTATCGAGCTTGATAACCCCATTATCCCCGCAAGCGGCACCTTTGGTTTTGGTTATGAATTTGCCGACCTTTACGATATAAACCGACTTGGCACATTTTCCTTTAAAGGCACCACCCGTGATGAGCGTTTTGGCAACCCAACACCGCGAATTGCCGAATGTGAAAGCGGAATGCTAAATTCAGTTGGTCTTCAAAACCCTGGTGTTGAAAAGGTAATATCACACGAACTTCCAAAGCTCAAAGAATGCTTTAACAAAAAGGTTATGGCAAATGTCAGCGGTTTTTCGATTGAAGATTATGCCTATACCTGTGAAAAATTAAACGACCAAGACCAAATTGGTTGGTTTGAAGTTAATATTTCCTGCCCCAATGTTCACGGTGGCGGTTTGGCTTTTGGTACAAACGCAAAAAATGCAGCTGAAGTAACAAAAGCGGTTAAAAAAGTGACAACCAAGCCCGTATTTATAAAATTATCCCCAAATGTTACCGACATTACCGAAATTGCAAAGGCGTGTGAGGCCGAGGGCGCTGACGGTTTGTCACTTATAAACACACTTTTGGGTATGCGAATTGATTTAAAAACCAAAAAACCAATTTTGGCAAA
Source organism: Clostridia bacterium (assembly GCA_017549565.1). Lineage (GTDB taxonomy): Bacteria > Bacillota > Clostridia > Oscillospirales > Acutalibacteraceae > UBA737. The sequence goes on along the minus strand of JAFYUI010000016.1, from coordinate 2,803 downwards.
CAAAATGGGTGGTTTTTCGGGCCCCGCAATTAAGCCCGTAGCACTTCGTATGGTTTACCAGGTTTATGATGCAGTGAAAATACCAATTATTGGTATGGGCGGTGTTGAAACAGCCGAGGATGTAATTGAAATGATGCTTGCGGGTGCTACTGCGGTGCAGGTTGGTGCGGCAAACCTTGTTAACCCTTATGCTTGTCGCGATATTATAAATATGTTACCAAAAACAATGGAAAAATATAAAATAAATGACTTAAAAGATATTATAGGAGGAGCACACAATGGGTAAGGACGTAATTATTGCTTGCGATTTTGCAAGCAAGGAACAAGTTTTTGAATTTTTAGATAAATTCACAGGCAAAAAGCCCTTCGTTAAAATTGGTATGGAGCTTTTTTATGCCGAAGGCCCCGAAATTGTTCGTGAAATTAAAGCGCGTGGCCACAAAATCTTTTTAGATTTAAAACTTCACGATATTCCAAACACAGTTAAAAAATCAATGGCGGTTTTGTCTCGCCTTGATGTTGATATGACAAACCTTCACGCTGCAGGCACAGTTAATATGATGACTGCCGCTTTGGAGGGTTTAACCCGCCCCGACGGTACCCGCCCAATGCTTATTGCGGTGACACAGCTCACCTCTACCGACCAAGAAAGCATGGAAAACGACCTTTTAATTAAAGAGCCAATTGACGAGGTTGTTATGCACTACGCATCTAATGCTGCAAAAGCAGGTCTTGACGGCGTTGTTTGTTCACCACTTGAAGCAGGCAAGGTGCACGACCGTTGCGGTAAAAACTTTGTTACAGTTACCCCCGGTGTTCGCTTTGCTGATGGTGACATTGGCGACCAAAAGCGTGTTATGACCCCCGCCGCCGCCAAAGAAATCGGCAGCGATTACATAGTTGTAGGTCGACCAATTACTGCCGCCGCCGACCCTGTTGCAGCTTATACTCGTTGTTGTGAAGAGTTTATTGGATAGTATATAATGCGTAATTCGTAATGCGTAATTCGTAATTAAAAGGAGAAAGATTATGGAAATAAAAGCTTGCTCTGTTTATGATAAAAAGACAATTACAGCATATTCCAAGCAATCCATAAAAAGGCTTAAGCCTTTATACATAATAGTTTATGTCCTATTTGGTTTTATGTTTATTGTTAATTTATATGATATCATAGCACTTAATGCATCAATATCGGTGCTTCTTGTACCCGTGCTTATAACTACAATTTTCCTGCTATATATCTATGTTTTTTTACCTAAGCTCAATTATAAACTGCAAAAAACAAAGACCGACGCTGTAAACCAATTCACATTTTACGATACAAAATTGCTTGCTGTATCAACATCACAAGGCATAACAGGTACTAGCGAAGTCGAATATTCTACGCTAAATAAAGTTTTAGAAACAAAAGATTATATTTATTTGTATATCGCAAAAGAAAAAGCTATGATAGTAGATAAATCCACCATAACAAACGGTAGCGTTGAAGACATTCGCAGCGCTATTACTTCACAAATAGGTATAGAGAAATATAAAATCAAGGTATAAGGAGAGTTAAAATGGAAGGTTATAAAAGAGAGTTTATACAGTTTTTAGAAGGTGCAGGCGTTTTAAAATTTGGTGATTTCACCGCTAAATCAGGCAGAAAAATCCCCTATTTTATAAATGCGGGCGACATTAAAACAGGCGACCAAATTTCAAAACTTGGCGAATTTTATGCCAAAGCATATTTTGAAAAAATCGGCAACAAAAAAACCGTGCTTTACGGCCCCGCTTATAAAGGTATTCCGATTGCGGTGTCGGTTGCTTGTGCCTTATCAAAAGAAGGTTTAGACGTTCCGTTTTTCTTTAACCGCAAGGAAGAAAAGGACCACGGCGAGGGCGGTGTTTTCGTTGGTTACAAACCCCAAGGCGAAGACATTGTAATTGTTGAAGATGTTATCACCGCCGGTACTGCAATTAGAGAAAGTATGGAAATTTTGTCTTCACTTAAAGACAGCAAGGTAGCCGCAGTTTTCGTTATGGTTGACCGCAAAGAAAAAGGCAAAACCGAAAAGAGCGCAATGGCCGAGGTTGGTGAAGAATTTGGTTTCCCCGTATATTCGGTTGTTGATGTTTATGATATTATCGAATACCTTGAAGAAGACGAAAAGAACGCCGAAAATGTAGAAAGAATTAAAAATTATCTCGCTATTAATGGTGCAAAGGAATAATTAAAATGAGAAGTTTAATTGATATTGCAGAACTTTCAGTCAAGGAAATTGACAAATTACTTGACACCGCAAACGATATTATTGAAAACCCCGCAAAATATGCCCACAAGTGCGAAGGCAAAAAACTTGCAACCCTGTTTTTCGAGCCCTCAACCCGTACTCGTTTAAGTTTTGAAGCGGCAATGTACGAGCTTGGCGGCAATGTTTTGGGCTTTTCCGAAGCACAAAGCAGCTCGGCATCCAAAGGTGAAAGCGTTGCCGACACTGCAAAGGTTGTTTCTTGCTATGCTGACATAATTGCAATGCGCCACCCCAAAGAAGGTGCACCGCTTGTGGCTTCTATGAACGCAAGCATACCTGTTATTAACGCAGGTGACGGCGGTCACAACCACCCAACACAAACCTTGGCAGATTTACTTACAATTAAGCGTGAAATGGGCCGTCTTGATAACTTAACCGTTGGTTTTTGCGGCGACTTAAAGTTTGGCAGAACTGTGCACTCGCTTATAACTGCGCTTCGCCGTTATGAAAACATAAAATTTGTTCTTATTTCACCAAACGAATTAAAACTTCCAACCTATGTTAAGGAA
>JAFYUI010000015.1 GCA_017549565.1 Clostridia bacterium | reverse complement strand
TCATGAGTTTCACCCATCTTACGGTTTACACCGGTATAGTAAAGGATACGTTCAGTAGTGGTGGTTTTACCAGCGTCGATATGTGCCATAATACCAATATTTCTTGTCATTTCAAGAGATACTTTTCTTGGCATATAAATCTCCTTCTGCCGTAAAAACGGCGAACATAAGTGTTAGTAAATTACCATCTGTAATGAGCAAACGCTTTGTTTGCTTCGGCCATCTTGTGTGTATCTTCACGCTTCTTAGCAGCGCCGCCGATACCGTTAACTGCATCTAAAATTTCAGCAGCGAGACGTTCTTTCATAGTTCTTTCAGAACGCTTACGGCTGTAAGTAGTTAACCAACGAAGACCTAAAGTTTGTTTTCTTTCAGGACGAACCTCAAACGGTACTTGGTAAGTTGCACCACCCTTACGTACTGCCTTAACTTCGAGTTGGGGCATTACGTTTTCCATAGCAGTGTCGAAAACTTCAAGTGGGTCCTTTCCTGTTTTTTCAGAAATGATGTCAAATGCGCCGTAAACAATTTTTTGAGCAACACCCTTCTTACCGTCAAGCATTACGTTGTTGATAAGACGAGTAACTACCTTTGAATTGTACATAGGATCCGGCAATACATCACGTTTAGCAATAAAGCCTCTTCTTGGCACTTTGCTTCCCTCCTTCATAATGATGATATCATAGGTACTCGAGTGACTTCCCCGTGGCACCAAGCGAAGCTTAAATATATATTAAGTCGCTCGGAATTTGCGCAGAGATAAAGTCCACTAATTATTTTGCACCTTTCTTTGGACGTTTTGCACCGTATTTTGAACGGCTTTGCATTCTGTTAGCAACGCCCTGTGTGTCAAGACTTCCGCGAACGATATGGTAACGTACACCAGGAAGGTCCTTAACACGTCCGCCACGAATAAGAACAACGCTGTGTTCCTGCAAGTTGTGGCCAATACCCGGAATGTAAGCAGAAACTTCAATTCCGTTCGAAAGACGTACTCTGGCAATTTTACGGAGCGCAGAGTTAGGTTTCTTAGGTGTAGAAGTCTTAACTGCTGTGCAAACACCGCGCTTTTGCGGAGAATCGTTATCGGTAAGGCTGCGCTTCATAGAGTTGTAACCCTTTAAAAGAGCTGGGGCCTTCGCCTTCTTTTCGATTGTTTCACGACCACTGCGAACTAATTGGTTAAAGGTTGGCACTGTGGAATCTCTCCTTTCTAAAAAACTGTGATTTATACGGCAAAACATAATACCGCATAATATTTCACGCTAGACCATTTTACCACACAAAAATCAATATGTCAAACAAATTTTTAATATTTTTCCACCCTGTTTAAAAGCGGTAAAAACCCCACAATATATAGTATATCAAACCACTTTAAACACAATAAAAAACAGCCGTTTTGCCGGCTGTTTTAAAATTATAAAAACTTTCTTAAATCAACAGCCAACTGTGCTTCCAAATTTATAAGTCGTTTTGTAATATCCTTTGACTTTTCATCCGCCGCAGCATATTGATTTAAATATTTATTAAGCGATTTAACACCCATATTACAGCCGTCGGTTATGAGGTCGGCAACGGTGTTGTCGTCTTCGTGCATTGTAAGCTTCATTTCGGTTTTAACCTTTGCCATTGCCTCGGCCATCATATTTGGGTCCTTACCCTCATCTTGATATTTGCCAAGCAGCTCTTGAAGCTCCTTATCAAGCTTGTCGTGTTCATCCTTACAAGCATTTAAAAGCTGTTCTAATTCCTTGCTTTCAACACGGTCCATAACATCATTTATAGATTTTACGCCCATTTTTATGCCCGCATCGCATTCACGCAAAAGCCGTATGGTATCCTTTTCTATCATTATAACACATCTCCTTTTAAGGTATTATGTGTCACAATTCCAAAAACATACAAAAAGCCGTTACAAATGCGTTTCAAAACGCTCGGCGGTAATTACACCGTCTTTAACAAAAAGCTTACAAATTCGTGCGGTTCTTCTTTCAATATAATCTTTTAAATTCTCTTTACAATACTCTCTGCCGTGATATACGGCATAATACTCATTTTTATATTTTATCACGCTGTGATGTCCCGTGCCCTCTTCAAAAGAATTTTTAATTATTAGGGGTGAAAACTTATTATCATTTTTAACCTTTTTAAAATTCACTTTTTTAAGGTCCTGTTCATCCGTTTTAGCAACAGCATAACCTATATGATAGGTATCATCCTGATAACAGCCCGCACTGTACATAAGGTATTGCCAATCGCCCTCCATAAACCAAAAGGGGCCCTCCAAGGTGTACCAGTTTTTACCATCAACACAATTTGGGGTATATTTTTCCTCATCAAACTCGGGGGTTAGCACTTCCTTGGGGTTGTTTTCGGGTGTATAGGGGTCAATAAATCTATCCATAAAAACTCTTGTACCAATTAAATCGCAATCGGTGTTATTTTTTGCATACCACAAAAACAGACCTTTTTCGGTTTTAACCATATGTGAATCAATAGAAAAATGGTTGTATAAGCACTTTTCATTTTTAAAAGGGCCAAGCGGAGAATCAGAAACCGCAACATGCATAAACTGAAAGCCCTGCTTTGTAACGCAGGAAACATACATATAATATTTATCCGAAATTTTTATAACCGACGGTGCCCAAAAAATATTAGCGTCCTTAAAGTCGGTCACAACCCCTTTATATTGCCACTCGCCAAGCAGCTCGCGGCTTTCATACGCTTCTACACCCAAATCAGCGGTAACATACAAGTAAAACATACCGTTGTCCTCAAAAATAAATGGGTCAGGTTGGGTTTTATGCTTTTGGTCAAACAACAGCTTCATTTGCTCACTTCCCTTATATCAAATTTTGAAGATGCATATTTTTAGTTTATCGTCCCCTGTATTCCTGCTTTAAAACCTCTGCCATAGCTTCGGGAGATTCCTTGCAGTCATTTGCAAGCCACATTTTAATAATAGCGTTAAGACCGTTTCTGAAAAATTCAATGTGATATTTAATATTGCTGTCAACATGCTCCTTTTCGGCACGCCTTGTATCATATATCGAAATCAGGTGCTTATCGTCATAGCATAATTTAAAATATGTTTTATAAAAAAGCTGATTTTCTTTAATATGTGTAAACATTTTTAAAGCACCGGTACGCTCGTTAAAATAATCGTAATCGGCAAATAAATTAGTAAAATCTTTTTCAAGCTTTTGTCTTGTTTTATCCGCAAGGTCGAATATATCAATATAATTTGCATAAAAGGTACTGCGATTTAAGCCCGTTTCTTTAACGAGGTCCGAAACGGTTATTTCCTTAATATCACGGGTTTGCAAAAGTTCTACAAACGCCTTTTCAATTTTGTTTTGCGACTCTTTTCGCCGTTTGTTATTTTTTACATTCATAATTTTTTCTCCATTATTCCAACACTTGTTGCCAAATTGATGATTGTTTTGACTTTGCAAAAATATTATACTGTTTTTACAATAAAAACACAAGTGTTGGTTTAATGAAAGGAGATTTTGAAATGAAAAAAAGCAGTTTTGTTGCACTTGTTATGGGAACCGTTAGCGGAATGTTGTTTGCGCTTGGTATGTGTATGGCACTTTTGCCTGAATGGAACGCCTTTAAGGAAGGCATAATTTTTGGTAGTATCGGTATTTTTATTGGCATTATTACCTTGCTTGTATGGTGCAAAATGGAAAATAAAAAGTTACCAAAAATGAGCGGTAAAAATATTCTTCGTGTAATTTACGCAGTTGTTTCCGCATTAGTGTTGGGTTTGGGTATGTGTATGTGCCTTGTATGGCAGCAAATTATTTGGGGCACACTTATCGGTATGCTTGGTATACTTATGCTGATTGCACTCATCCCAATGATTAAAGGCATAAAATGAAATTACTAAAAATTGCAAAAAGCCCTTACTTTAGTCTTGCCATTAACTTTGCTTACGCGGTTGGCAACTGCGCATTGGGCTTTTGGACACATTCGTGGTGGTTTATTACTGTTGGCGCGTATTATGCAGTTCTTGCCGCTACCCGCTTTTCTATACTACAAATAAAACGCAGAGCAAACGGAAAATATGACACCGAATTTTTTGCACGGCGTGTTACTGGTGTTTTATTGCTTGTGCTTTCGCTGTGTATAATTGGGGTGAATATTTTATCCGCTTTAAAGGAACGGGGCACCGATTTTAACGAAATTGTTATGATAACTATCGCAACCTATACCTTTACAAAAATTACAATAGCAATCATAGGTATGGTAAAAGCGAGGTATACCGCTTCACCGGTATTAAAAACACTTCGAAATATTGCTTTGGCAGATGCCTGTGTTTCAATTTACACAATGCAAAGGTCAATGCTTGTGTCTTTCCCCGGTTTAACCGCGGGTGAAATTCAAATTTTTAATATTTTAACAGGCACAGCGGTATGGATTATTTTGCTGTTGCTTGGAATTAACTTAATTGGAGGAAAATATACTAATATGGCTAAATCTAAAATCGTAAAAGCAACCGAAAACATTACAGATGCCGTAACCGACGGTTACAAAAAAATTGAAAAAGGCGTTGTTGACGGATACAAAAAAATTGAAAAGGGTGTCGTTGACGGCTACACCAAAATTGAAGACAAATTTGTGGAAGCTTATCTCACTAAGGACGGCGAAACCGTTGAAGAAGCCAAAGAAAGACTGAAAAAAGACAACAAATAAGCAATTTATTATAACAAAAATCGGTCACGGTAATTGTGGCCGATTTTAAATTTTAAAACACAAAGTGCTGTAATATATGCACTATATTTTATATAATCCCCCACTTGACACCCCCACACATTTTAAAGTATACTTAATATAATATTAAAATGTAGGAGCATTAAATATGAAACCATATATTATTGGTATTGCAGGTGGCAGTGGCTCGGGTAAATCGACATTTGCAGGTCGATTAAAAGAAGCTTTTCCCGACCAAATTTCACTTATAAGCTGTGACAATTACTATTTGCCGCACGATGAATTACCGTTAGAACAGCGTGCGCATCTCAACTATGATGCACCCGAGGCGTTGGAGTTTGACCTTATGGTGCGCCACCTTGAAGAGCTTAAAAACGGCAAGCCCGCCCTTTGCCCTGTGTATGATTTCACCCGCCACACCCGAAGCGACAAGGTGACCGAAATTGAGCCCCGCCCCATTATTTTAATTGATGGTATTCTTATTTTTCACGACACGGCACTTCGCGAGTGTATGGACCTTAAAATTTATGTTGAAACCGATGCTGACGAACGCATTCTTCGCCGCGCAAAGCGTGATATGCAAGAGCGTGGCCGCGACCTTGACAGCGTTATTGACCAATATTTAACCACCGTAAAACCAATGCACAACACCTATGTTAATCCCACAAAGGTTTTTGCCGATATTATTTTAAACGGCGGCAAAAACGAACAGGCATTCAACTTGGTTAAAAATCAAATTGAACAAATATTTAAAAAATCGGAATAAATATAAAACAACAGCCACCAAAAGTGTGGCTGTTGTTTTTTGCTAAATTTAAACATTTAATTATTTATTATCACTTGTCATTTTCTTTTTGAAAACTATTACCGATATAGCCAAAACACCAATGGTGTAAATACCAAAAATAACAATATTTCTTGTTGTTATATCTTCTAACTGATTATTCATTATTCCTTTCAATATTGTCAGGCAAGATTCAAAAGGCAAATATTCGCAAATCTTTCCAAAAAATTTTCCCAGCATTTCTCTTGGAAAATACATTCCGCTTGTAAAACACACAAGTTGAATTATAATGCTCGATATTCCTGACGATGCCTTTTCAGAAGAAATACTACCTATTATTATTCCTATTGCAATAAACAAAATCGCTATAATTATTGACACAAGTATTGCCAAAATTATGTTTATATTAAAGCTTAATCCCAATATAATTGCTAAAACAAAAAACAATATGTTTTGAATTAGTATGATTGGAATAATTGATAACATATATCCTAATATATATTCCATCGGTTTCATTGGGCTAACGCCTAATCTTATTAACAATGAGGTTGTTCTGTCCTTACTTATCAGCATTGCTGTGAAAAGTGTTATAAAAGAAAACCCAAAAATCACAATTCCGGGTGTAAAATTTTCTAATTTATAGCTAACATTCGGTATATCAAATTGCTGAAATATAAACAGTAAAAACAAGGGTAATATTATAGCAAAAATCAAACTTAACGGGTCTCTGCTAATTTCTTTAAAATTTCTTTTTGCAAAATTCAGGGTTCGCATATTATAACTCACCCCCTGTTGCTATTTTCACAAACGCATCCTCAAAATTTTCAGCATTGGCCCGCTTAATCAGCTCACCCGAAGTGCCTACTGCTATTAATTTCCCTTTTGACATTATGCCAATTTTATCCGATAAGCTTTCGGCCTCTTCCATATAATGAGTTGTTAATATTATTGTTATTTTTCCTTTTAAATTTTCAATAACTGTCCACAACTCTCTTCTTGCAATTACATCCAAGCCAAGCGTGGGTTCATCTAAAAACAAAATTTCGGGCTCGTTAATTAACGAAATTGCTATTGACACTTTTCTTTGCCATCCACCAGATAAAGTCTTCGCTTTTTGGTTTAAAACTTCATCTAATTTAAAAATTTCAATCAATTCGTTTATTTTTTCTTGTCTTTTTGAAATTTGATATACCCCTGCCATAAATTCTAAATTTTCTTTTACCGAAAGGTTAGGTGCAATAGCAGTTTCCTGCGGAGATACATTTAACAATTCTTTTATTTTTTGTCTGTCCTTAATTATATCCAAACCGCGTATTTTGATTTTTCCATCGGTTGGTAAAATTAGTGTGGACAGCATTTTAATTGTTGTTGTCTTTCCGGCACCATTTGTGCCAAGCAAAGAAAACAGCTCACCTTGATTTATTTTTAAATTTATTCCGTCGACCGCCGTTATTTCTTTATATTTTTTCGTTAAATTTCCGGTTTGAATTGCTAACACTCAGAGTTTCCCCCTATTGTGAAAATCTTGTCTGTTAAATCTTCTATTGCATCTGCTTTTACCAAAGCCATTCCCCTTGTTTTGTCACAAAGCACAATAATAGAATCTCCAGCTTTTATATTAAACATATCCCTTGCTTCTTTGGGAATTACTATCTGTCCTTTTTCTCCAACCCTACTTATTCCTACAAATTTTTCTTTTTTCATTTTTACTTCCTCCAATTATACTTGTTATACTTTTCATACTAATTATACCACGCATAAGCAAAAAACACAAGTAAAATCTTTAATAATAAAAAATGAAACACCCACCTTAAAGGTGAGTGTTTCGTTTTTGGTTGCGGAGGAAGGGTGCGGGTGTCCTGTGGACACCTCTGTGCACGGCACAGAAGCACCGACCGAGGCGGCAGCCGAGACCTTGAACCAACGGTCTTGTATTTTCTCTGCGGAGAAAATACTACGGTCAGCTCGGTGGCTCTGACAGTCCGCAGGACTGTCATTCACTACCACCTCACCCTTCGACTTATTCGCCCGTTCGGGCTCATAACCCGAAACCGCAAGTGAAAATCTTTCTTTCATAATAAAAAATGAAAACAGCCTCCTTAATGGTGACTGTTTTCGTTTTTGGTTGCGGAGGAAGGACTTGAACCAACGACCTTCGGGTTATGAGCCCGACGAGCTACCAACTGCTCCACTCCGCGATATTTAAGTTTCGTCGTTACTATTATTATACACAAAAAGGCGTAATAATGCAACCCTTTTTTAAGAAAAATTTAATCTTTTTAAAAAACTTTAAGACCTTCGGGAAAAGCCCGAAGGTCTTTTCAGCTTTTTGTGTTTTAGTTCACACATTATCGGCGCCTATGCAAAGCTGTTGCCCTGCAAATGACAATGTGAGGACTAAAATCAGGATATTACTTTAACTCGATAATTGCCATCTCAGCAGCGTCACCACGACGGGGACCTGTTTTGATGATTCTGCAATAACCACCGTTTACGTCCATATACTTAGGAGCGATTTCGTCAAATAACTTTTTAACAACATCTTCCTTAGTAATGAAAGCCAAAGCTTGACGCTTGTTGTGGAGATTATTTTCTTTAGCGAGTGTAATATACTTTTCTGTCATAGAACGAACTTCCTTAGCGCGAGTAACGGTAGTTTCGATTCTGCCGTTTTCAAGCAAGAAGGTTACCATTGCGCGAAGCATAGCTGTTCTATGGTCACTGGTTCTTCCGAGTTTACGGGTACCTGGCATATTAGTTCACTCCTTAAAATTGGAATTATTCGTCGTCTTTTTTGAGAGTAAAGCCAAAGGAATTAAGCTTTGCAATAACCTCTTCAAGTGATTTACGACCTAAGTTTCTAACCTTCATCATATCTTCTTCAGACTTGTTGATAAGGTCTTCAACAGTGTTAATACCTGCACGCTTTAAGCAGTTGAAGCTGCGAACAGATAAATCCAATTCGTCGATTGTTAAATCGAGAACCTTTTCCTTTTCATTGTTGTTCTTTTCAGCCATAATACTGTCAGTTTCGCTAACCCCTTCAGTAAGGTCAAGGAAAATTTCAAGGTGTTCCATAAGAACCTTTGCTGACATTGAAACAGCTTCGTTAGCTCTGATTGAACCGTCGGTCCATACTTCCAAAGTTAACTTACCCTTATCGGTAACATTACCAACACGGGTGTTATCAACCGAGAAGTTTGCCTTTAAAACGGGTGTGTAAATAGAGTCAACGGGAATAAAACCAACAATAGTTTGTGCGGGTTTATTTTGGTCAGCCGGTACATAACCACGGCCCTTGTCAATGGTAAGCTCCATATTAAGCTTTGCACCCTCGTCAAGAGTTGCGATATACATATCGGGATTCAAAATTTCAACCTCAGAATCGGCTTTAATAGAATCAGCAGTTACAACGCAGGGACCTTCAGCTTCGATGTAAACCTTCTTAGGTTCATCGCAGTGAAGCTTTGCGATAATGCCTTTGATGTTAAGAATAATTTCAGTAACATCTTCCTTAACGCCGGGAATGGTAGAAAATTCATGAACAACACCGTCAATTTTAATGCCTGTTACAGCAGCACCCGGTAAAATTGAAAGAAGAACTCTTCTCATGCTGTTGCCGAGTGTGGTGGCATAGCCGCGTTCTAACGGTTCCATAACAAATTTGCCATATTTGCCGTCAGCGGTAATTTGGGCGGTATCAATTCTGGGCTTTTCAATCTCTATCATTTAAAAGCTCCGTTTCTCCGTACTGTAAATTTTAAATAAGATATTGTGCTGTACGGTAACACATATCCATAGACAACTATTATCTTGAATAGAATTCTACGATGAGTTGTTCTTCAACAGGTGCATCAATTTGGTCTCTGTTAGGAAGACTGATGATTTTAGCACTTAACTCATCACGATTTACATCGATCCAAGTAGGAACAGGTCTTGCGCTGTTAGCTTCAACAACTGCTTTAACTTTTTCAAGGCCGCGAGCTTTTTCACAAATAGTGATTACATCGCCTGCTTTAAGCAAGTAAGAAGCAATGTCAACACGATGACCGTTTACTTCGAAATGACCGTGACCAACAAGTTGTCTTGCTTCTGCACGAGAAGAAGCAAAGCCCACTCTGTAAACCACGTTATCAAGACGGCTTTCAAGAATTTTTAAAAGGTTGTCACCGGTAATGCCGGCTTTTCTTTCGGCAATTTCAAAATAATGGTGGAACTGATTTTCCTGAACACCATAGAAACGTCTTGCAGTTTGTTTTGCACGAAGCTGCAAACCGTATTCAGATGACTTCTTTCTACCTTGTCCGTGTTGGCCGGGAGCATAAGCTCTGATACCAACTGAACATTTATCAGAATAGCAGCGTTCGCCCTTTAAGAATAATTTCTTACCTTCACGGCGGCAAAGTCTGCAAACTGCACCGGTATATCTTGCCATCTATAACACCTCCATAAATTTTATGCAAATTTTATTTGCACAGCATTTTTTAATTGATTATACGCGTCTTCTCTTGGGAGGACGGCAACCATTGTGTGGAATCGGAGTAACATCTTTAATCATGCTTACTTCGAGACCTGCTGTCTGCAATGCGCGGATAGCAGCTTCACGGCCAGCACCTGGGCCTTTAACATATACTTCAACGGTCTTTAAGCCGTGTTCCATAGCAGCTTTTGCTGCAGTTTCAGCAGCAGATTGTGCTGCGAAAGGAGTAGACTTTCTTGAACCGCGGAAACCTAATTCACCGGCAGATGCCCAAGAAAGAGCATTACCTTGTGTGTCGGTGATGGTTACGATAGTATTGTTGAAGGTAGACTGGATATGAGCGGCACCACGTTCGATATTTTTCTTTTCGCGGCGACGGCGAGTAGCAGTCGCTTTTTTAGCAGTAGCCATATTATCTTCCTCCTACTTATTTCTTCTTGTTAGCGATGGTCTTCTTAGGACCTTTACGTGTACGTGCGTTAGTCTTTGAACGTTGACCTCTTACAGGTAAGTTCTTGCGATGACGCAAACCACGGTAGCTACCAATTTCGATAAGTCTTTTGATATCGAAAGCGATGGTACGACGACGGTCACCTTCTACTTGAAGGTTGTGGTCGATGTATTCACGAAGCTTTGAGATATCGTCTTCAGTTAAGTCCTTAACTCTGGTATCGGGGTTGATGCCGGTATCAGCAAGGATTTTTTTCGATGTAGTAAGACCGATGCCGAAAATGTAAGTGAGTCCGATTTCAACTCGCTTATTGTTCGGAAGGTCAACACCAGCAATACGTGCCATTTATCAAAGCACCTCCATTTAATCTCTCACGCAAAATTAACCCTGACGCTGTTTGTGCTTGGGGTTTTCGCAAATTACCATAATCTTGCCTTTGCGCTTAATAATTTTGCATTTTTCGCAAATCTTTTTAACAGAAGGTCTGACTTTCATTTGGATTTTACCTCCTTATAATTTCGACTTATTTTGAACGCCAAGTAATGCGTCCTTTAGTCAGGTCATAGGGGGACATTTCAACTGTTACCTTATCACCGGGAAGAATGCGGATGAAGTTCATACGCAATTTTCCTGAAATGTGGGCAAGAATTTGATGTCCGCCTTGGATTTCTACTTTAAACATTGCATTAGGCATTGCTTCAACAACGGTGCCTTCAAGCTCAATCATGTCTTCTTTTGACATTTACGGTTCCTCCTTTAAAGCTACGGTGTCTTTATACACCGCAATGGCCTTTTTTAATTGTTTGTTTGTTTTCATTTGGTCTTTTGTTAAGGTATCGGCAGTTATTGAAATGTGCTTTATGTTTTTTCTTTTTGGGGTTTCGAGCTTACGCTCTTTCCCGTCAGCAACGAAAACATAATTTTTATCGCAGTTTATAACCGCCAAATATTTGCCCATATCGCGACCTTTTTTTGAAATTACGATTTTTCCTACCATAATTATCCTCAAATTAAAGTCATAATTTTGGGACCGTCAGGTGTGATAACCACCGTATGCTCAAAATGGGCTGATAAAGAGCCGTCCTTAGTTAAGACCGTCCAACCGTCCGGTAAGACCTTTACATCAAAACCGCCGACATTAACCATTGGTTCGATTGCTAAAGTCATTCCGGGCAAAAGGCGGATTCCCCTTCCGGCAGTGCCGAAATTCGGAACCTCCGGAGCTTCGTGCAGCTCGGTGCCTATTCCGTGTCCGACATATTGTCTGACAACCGAAAAGCCCGCTGCCTCAACAGTCCTCTGTATAGCGTAACTGATATCGCCGATTCTGCTGCCCGCAGTTGCCGCCGCAATGCCTTCATATAAAGCATCTTTGGTGGTCTGCATCAGCCGCTTTGCTTCATCGGAAACATCTCCGCAAGCAAAAGTAGCAGCATTATCGCCGTGGTATCCGTTAAACATTGCGCCAAGGTCAACGCTTACAATGTCGCCGGCCTTGATTACACGCTTCGCAGACGGAATGCCGTGAATAACCTCGTTGTTAATTGATATACAAGCGGTGGCGGGGTAGCCGCAATAATTTTTAAAATTAGGAACGGCACCCTGTGAACGAATGTATTTTTCAGCCAATCTATCAAGCTCGGCCGTGGTTACACCCGGTTCAACCGCTTTGCCTACTGTTTGTAATGCTCCTGCCGAAATTCTGCAAGCTTCTTTCATTATGCCGAGTTCTCGACTTGTTTTGAGCACTACCATATTTAATTCTCCAACGCTGCAAGTACAAGACGGGTAGTATCTTTAACTTCGTCTTGACCTTCAACAATAAGAAGTTTACCGCAAGCTTTGTAATAATCCTTAAGCGGTTCGGTCTGTTCGTGATAAACATTAAGTCTGTTAAGAACAGTTTCAGGTTCGTCATCCTTACGGATAACAAGCTTACCTTCGCAGAAGTTACAAATGCCGTCAGCGGCGGGCTTCTTATATTCGGTATGATAACTTGCACCGCACTTTTCACAAACGCGTCTGCCTGACATACGCTTTACGATTTCTTCGTCTGCTACTTCAATAGAAAGAGCAGAATCGATATCGAAGCCCATTTCATCAAGCGCCTTTGCCTGTGGAATTGTGCGGGGGAAACCATCAAGGATATAACCGTTTTGGCAGTCATCCTCGGCCAAGCGTTCTTTGATGATACCGATAACGATTTCATCAGGAACGAGATTTCCCGCATCGATGAATTTTTTAGCTTTAAGTCCCATCTCGGTACCGTTTTTAAGTGCAGCACGAATAATGTTGCCGGTCGAGATAGTTGGGATGTTGTATTTTTCGGAAATTACTTCCGCTTGGGTGCCTTTTCCGGCACCGGGAGCGCCTAAAAGAATCAATTTCATCTTAAATTCTCCTTAATCGAGGAATCCCTTATAATGACGCATCATCATTTGAGATTCAAGACTGCGTACTGTATCAAGCGCAACACCAACCAAGATGAGCATTGAAGTACCACCAAGAGCGATGTTAATTTTACCAACATTACCAACAATAATTGGTAAGATAGCAACTACACTTAAGAACAGTGCGCCAAGTAATGTAATTCTTGACAAAATTTTAGAAATAAAGTCCGTAGTGGGCTGACCTGGACGAATGCCGGGGATAGCACCACCGTTTTTACGCAAGTTGTTTGCCATTTCAACCGGATTAAATTGAATTGTTGCATAGAAATATGCAAAACCAATAATAAGGAAGAAGTAAACAACTGCATAGAAAATGCCCTGCACACTAAAGAGGTTAAGAACCTTAGCAAAAGATTCTTGGAAACCTGCCTTAGGTGTGCCCATAAATGAAAGAATCATTGTGGGGAGCATTAAAATTGAAGAAGCAAAAATGATTGGCATAACACCAGACATATTAACCTTAATCGGAATATGGGTGTTTTGACCGCCATACATTTTGTTACCTACAACACGCTTTGCGTATTGTACTGCGATGCGGCGTTCTGCGGCTGTCATCCAAACAACGAATAAAATCACTGCAAGGAAAATTATAATAACAGCAGCAACCTGGACATATTGTTTTAAACCAATCATACCCCAGAGGTAAGCCGCAGCATCAGGCGCACGGGAAATGATACCTGCAAAAAGTATCATCGAAATACCGTTGCCAATGCCCTTAGCGTCGATTTGTTCGCCAAGCCACATTACCAAAGCCGAACCGGCGGTAAACACAGCTACGAGAACAATACCCGCATAAATTTCAGCAAAAGTGCCTTTAACAGTTAAGAAATTGCTTCTTTCAAGGTAAATGTAATAAGCAATACCTTGAATAACAGCAAGACCGATTGTTACATAACGGATAAGCTGTGCTAATTTCTTTTGGCCCTCTTCGCCTTCTTTAGACCATTCTTGAAGCTTTGTGAAAACAACAGTTAAAAGCTGTACGATAATTGAAGAGTTAATGTACGGGGTAACTGACAAAGCAAATATCGCACCGTATTGAAGTCCGCCACCTGTCAAAATTGAAAGGTAGTTGAAGAAATCATTACTGTTTGTTTTCAATGCATCTACATTGATGAACGGAACGGGGATAACCGAACCTACACGGAAAACTAAAAGAATGAAAATTGTAAAGAGAATTTTATTTCTAATCTCTTTAATAGCCCAAGCGTTTCTTAATGTTTTAAACATTGTTAAATCACCTCGGCCTTTCCGCCTGCAGCAGCGATTTTTTCAGCAGCGGAAGCGGAATAAGCATTAAGCTTAACTTCAAGCTTTTTAGTAAGCTTGCCGTTGCCCAAAACCTTAACGGGAAGGTTTGCTTTTTTGATTATTCCTTTTTGTGCTAAAGCAGCAGCATCAACTACAGAACCATCCTCGAACACTTCAAGAGATGAAAGGTTGATTGCTATCCATTCTTCAGCAAAGATGTTATTGAAGCCACGCTTCGGAACACGTCTTTGTAATGGCATTTGACCGCCTTCGAAACCGATGCGGATGCCGCGGCCTGCACGGGCATGTTGACCCTTGTGGCCCTTACCGGCAGTTTTGCCTTGACCTGAACCGTGACCTCTGCCTATACGCTTAGATTCTTTAGTAGAACCAACAGCGGGAGCTAATTCATGCATTTTCATTGTTCGCACCTCCTTGCTTAATTGCGGAAAATTCCGCCTTGCCATATAAATGACTTATTTAGGCGAAATTACGCCTTAACTTCTGTTGCTTCAACGAGGTGACAAACCTTGTTGATTTTACCTCTGGTTTGTGCATTGTCGGGTTGAATTACTTCATCGCCAACCTTGCGAAGACCGAGAGCTTCAACAGTAGCAATTTGGTCCTTCTTAGAACCGATAGTGCTCTTAACGAGCTTTACTTTAAGGCTAGCAGCCTTTTTTGTTGCCATAATGCTGCTCCTCCTTAACCTACGATTTCCTTAACTGACTTGCCGCGTGCAGCAGCTACTTCGTCAGCGCTACGTAAACTTGCAAGACCTGCTACGGTTGCACGTACTACGTTGCAAGGATTATTTGAGCGTAAAGCTTTTGTACGGATATCGGTAATACCTACCATTTCAACAACCGCACGAACTGCACCGCCGGCGATAACACCGGTACCGGGAGCAGCTGGCTTTAAGAGAACACGGCCTGCGCCGAATTCGCCGATTGCTTCGTGTGGGATTGTTGTACCCTTTAATGAAACTTTAATAAGATTTTTCTTAGCGTCTTCGATACCCTTGCGGATTGCATCCGGAACTTCGCCTGCTTTACCAAGACCGAAGCCAACGATACCGTTGCCATCACCTACAACAACCAAAGCGGAGAATTTCATAATACGTCCGCCCTTAACGGTTTTTGATACACGGTTAATGGAAACTACGCGTTCTTTTAAATCTAATGTTGATGCGTCAATATTTGTAGCCAAAGTATTTCCTCCTTATTAGAACTTAAGGCCGCCCTCGCGGGCACCTTCGGCAAGCTCTTTAACACGGCCGTGGAAAATATAACCACCGCGGTCAAAAACAACCTCGGTAATGCCCTTTTCAGCGGCACGAGCAGCAATTAACTGTCCAACCTTGTAAGCTCCCTCTTTGTTGCCGCCATTCAAATCGAAATCCTTTTCGTTTGAACCGGCAGCTGCGAGAGTTACACCGTTTACATCATCGATAAGCTGGGCGTAAATGTTGCTGTTGGAGCGAAATACATCAAGACGGGGGCAAGCGGCAGTACCGCTGATTTTTGCACGAACACGAGCATGACGCTTGAGTCTTGCTTTATTACTGTTAGGTTTTGAAACCATCTTAAATACACTCCTTTATTATTTCTTACTACCCTTGGCAGCTTTACCTTCTTTACGACGGATATATTCGCCAACGTATTTGATACCTTTGCCCTTGTAGGGTTCGGGTGGACGTTTTTCGCGAACTTCAGCCGCAAACTGACCTACCTTTTGCTTATCAGTACCACTAATAATAATTGATGTATTATTGGGTACTTCGATGGTGATACCATCGATTTCAGGCATAATCACTTGGTGTGAATAGCCCAAGTTCATAACTAAATCTTTGCCTTGCTTTTGTGCACGGAAACCTACACCATTAATTTCAAGCTCTTTCTTGTAACCAACTGAAACACCTTCAACCATGTTAGCAATAAGAGTACGGGTAAGACCGTGTAAAGCACGATGCTCTTTCTTATCGGTGGGACGAGTAACAACGATTTCAGTGCCTTCAATAGCGATAGCCATATCAGCATTGAAGGTGTTTGTTAAAGTGCCCTTGGGACCCTTAACTGTAACCTCATTACCGTTGATGTTAACTTCCACACCGGCAGGAATAGCAATTGGCTTCTTTCCTATTCTCGACATTCCAATTTACCTCCTTACCAAACGAAAGCAAGTACTTCGCCGCCAACATTGGCTTTGCGAGCTGCTTTGTCTGTCATAATACCCTTAGAGGTGGAAAGGATAGCAATGCCGAGGCCCTTTTTAACCTTGGGCATATCCTCTACGTTTGTGTAGATACGCAAACCGGGCTTCGAAACTCTGCGAATTCCGGTGATGATTTGCGATTTGTTTTGGCCGTATTTCAAAGTAATATGAATTACGCCTTGCTTACCGTCATCTTCAACGGTATAGCTTGTAATATATCCCTCATCAAGTAAAATTTGGGCGATTGCCTTTTTTACATTAGAAGCAGGGATAGCTACCGAATCGTGTTTTGCTGATGAAGCGTTACGAATTCTTGTAAGCATATCAGCGATTGTATCGGTAATTTGCATGCCGTCAACCTCCTTATAGCTTTATACCTTACCAGCTTGCTTTCTTCACTCCGGGAATTTCGCCTTTATAAGCGAGTTCTCTGAAGCATATACGACAAATGCCGTATTTGCGAAGATAAGCGTGGGGGCGACCACAGATTTTACATCTGTTATACTCTCTTGTAGAAAACTTAGCAGGACGAGCCTGTTTGAGTTTCATAGCAGTTTTAGCCATATTTCCTTCTCCTTACTTCGCAAACGGAGCACCCATAAGAGTTAATAACTCGCGGGCCTCTTCATCTGTGTTAGCTGTGGTAACGAAGATAATATCCATACCACGTACTTTGTCAATCTTATCATAATCGATTTCAGGGAAAATCAACTGTTCTTTAACGCCCATTGCATAGTTACCACGGCCGTCGAAAGCGTCGGGGTTGATACCTCTGAAGTCACGTACTCTTGGGAGAGCTGCATTGAAAAGTCTTTCAACGAATTCATACATTCTTTCACCACGAAGAGTAACTTTTGCGCCGATGGGCATACCTTCACGAAGCTTAAAGTTCGCTACGGATTTACGAGCACGGCAAGCAACAGCTTTTTGACCTGTAATTTTACCAAGGTCATTGATAATAGCATCGATAACCTTTGAGTTATCCTTTGCTTCGCCTGATGCAACGTTAATTACGACTTTATCGAGCTTAGGAATCTGCATAACGCTCTTATAGCCGAACTTTTTCATAAGCGCCGGAGCAACCGATGCTTTGTATTCAATAGCTAAATTTGACATTGTGAATTCCTCCTACTCTTAAAATGTTTCGCCGCATTTTTTGCACATACGGTCTTTTTTACCATCTTCGTAAACTTTTGTGCCTACGCGGGTGGGTTTATTACATTTGGGGCAAACAACTTGAACTTTGCAAGCATAAATTGCGCTTTCGGTTTCGATGATACCAGAAGGGTCACCGGCCTTGCGGGGTTTAGCGTGCTTTTTAACTAAGTTGATGCCTTCAACGATTACTTTGCCTTCTTTAGGGCTAACCTCAAGAACCTTACCGGTCTTTTGACGGTCTTTCTTGTCACCTGTAAGGAGAACTACTGTATCTCCAGTTTTAATGTGAAGCTTACTCATTTCTACTTACCTCCCATTAAAGTACTTCCGGAGCAAGAGAAAGAATCTTTGTGTAATCCTTCTCACGAAGCTCACGGGCTACAGGTCCAAAAATACGGGTACCACGTGGGTTTTTATCCTCACGGATAATAACTGCAGCATTTTCGTCAAATCTGATATATGTGCCGTCAGCACGACGTACACCCTTTGCAGAACGAACTACAACGGCTTTAACAACGTCGCCTTTCTTAACAGTGCCGCCGGGAGCTGCCTTTTTAACAGAAGCAACAATAACGTCGCCAATGTTTGCATATCTTCTGCCGGAACCGCCGAGGACGCGAATGCACATGATTTCCTTTGCACCGGTGTTGTCGGCTACTTTGAGGAAACTTTGTTGTTGTATCACTGTATTTTCCTCCTTGTAGACTACTTGGCCTTTTCGATGATTTCAACCACGCGCCATCTCTTATCTTTAGAGAGAGGTCTGGTTTCCATAATTAAAACTCTGTCGCCTACGCCACAAGAGTTATTTTCATCGTGGGCCTTAAGTCTGATAGTGTTTTTGATAATCTTCTTATAGAGTGGGTGCTTAACGTTGTCTTGAATAGCAACTACAACAGTTTTATCCATTTTGTCGCTGGCAACAATACCAACTCTTGTTTTACGAAGGTTTCTTTCGCTCATCTCGCTTTACCTCCCTTTAATTAAGCGTTTTTGCTGTCTTTGATTTCGGTTTCGCGGATAAGAGTCTTAACGCGAGCGATATCTTTTTTAACAGCATTTATACGCATTGGGTTTTCGAGCTGATTGATGGCAAGTTGGAAACGAAGATGGAACAATTCGTCCTTTAAGTCTGCCAATTTCTTGTTAAGTTCAGATAAGCTTAATTCTTTAAAATCCTTAATTGCCATTATTGCTCACCACCCATTTCATCCTTGGTTACAAACTTGCACTTAATTGGAAGTTTGTTAGCAGCGAGACGCATAGCTTCACGAGCTAATTCCTCGCTAACACCGCCGATTTCGAACATTACACGGCCCGGCTTAACAACCGCTACCCAATATTCCGGTGAACCTTTACCGGAACCCATGCGGGTTTCAGCAGGTTTTTCGGTAATGGGCTTGTCAGGGAAAATTTTAATCCAAACTTTACCGCCACGCTTGATGTAACGTGTCATAGCAATACGGGCAGCTTCGATTTGGTTTGAGGTAATCCACGCAGGTTCTAACGCCTGAAGACCGAAATCACCATGAGATACGGTGTTACCTCTGAGAGCTTTACCTGTGAGACGTCCACGGTGTACTCTACGATATTTAACACGCTTAGGCATTAACATTAGCGGGTGCCTCCTTCCTTCTTGCGACGATTATCAGCAAGAACTTCACCCTTGTAAATCCAAACCTTTACACCAATAC
>JAFYUI010000014.1 GCA_017549565.1 Clostridia bacterium | reverse complement strand
GTTTTCTTCGAGCGGAATATAATTAAAAAAGTCATAGGTGTTAACATAACGGTCAATAATTTCTTGCAATTCTTTGGGGACTTGTCCGTCGCGCACAAGCACGATTTCGCTGGGTTTAATGGTTTGATTTAAAATGCTTTCCAAACTGTCGATAAAGTGTTTTGGGTCCTCGTTTTTGTAAACAGACATTAAAACACTAAAATTTTTATCGTCTAACACACAAACACCACCTTTAAAAGTTTGTAAATTGCATAATATAACATTATATATTATATCAATATATACATTAAAAGTCAACAAAACAAACTTTATAAAACTTGCAAAAATGGGCTTAAAGTGTTATTATGTTTTACAATGATTAAACCTTTGGAGAAATTGAAAATTTATGCAAACTTTAAAAAATCTTTTTAGCAAACGCGTTTTTTATTATTTTGGTGAAATTTCAAAAATTCCGCACGGGTCGGGTGATATGCAAGAAATTGCCGATTATTGTGTGGGTTTTGCCCAAAAGCACTCGCTTAGATATTATTTAGATGATGCAAAAAATGTAATAGTTTATAAGCCCGCCACAAAGGGCTTTGAAAAAGCTGAGCCGGTTATTTTACAGGGGCATTTAGATATGGTGTGCCAAAAAACTGCCGACAGTAAAATAGATTTTTTGCGTGACGGGTTAGAACTTTACCTTGACGGTGATTTCTTGAAAGCGAAAGGCACAACGCTTGGTGCAGATAACGGTATTGCTGTTGCAATGATTTTAAGCATTTTGGAAAGTGATGAATTTTCTCACCCTGAAATTGAGGCAGTTTTTACTACTGATGAGGAAATCGGTATGCTTGGTGCTACTGCACTTGATATGTCAAAGCTAAATGCTAAAAGAATGATAAATCTTGATTCTGAAGATGAGGGTGTTGTTACCGTTTCCTGTGCGGGTGGCGCTGATGTTAAAATAATTTTGCCCATTTTACGCCAAAAGAAAAACGGCGCCGCGTTAAAGCTTACGCTTTGCGGTCTATTGGGCGGTCATTCGGGTGTTGATATCAACAAAAACCGCCTTAATGCCGATATTTTAATGGGCAGAATTTTAAATGAAATTGCCGAAAATGTTCAGTTTGACATAATTTCAGTAAACGGCGGTGATAAAGTAAACGCCATTACAAATCGCTGTGAAGCAGTGGTTTTAACACAAAATGAAGAAGAACTTATAAACGAATTTAACACTTGTTTAGAGCAAATTAAAACCGAAATAAATTCTTTTGAAAACGGCTTTGAATATGATGTTTTATCGGTTGGCAGTGGTGAATTTAATGTTATGGACAGGTCGTCAACAAGCGGTGTGATTTTCGCTCTTTGCCAAATTCCAAACGGTATTATAAAAATGAGCGAGGATATTGAAAATTTGGTTGAAACTTCGCTAAATCTTGGCATTTTAAAAACCGAAGAAAACGCGGTGATTTTCAATTCTGCGCTTCGCAGTAACAAAGAGGCCGATTTAAGAAAGCTAATGGCTGAAATGGTTTCTTTTGCCGAAAAAACTAATGCCGAAAGTTATGTTTCGGGCTATTATCCCCCGTGGGAATACCGTGCTTCTTCACCACTTCGCGAAACCTACAAGGCGGTTTATAAGCGTTTATATAATAAAGATGCCAAATGCGAGGCAATTCACGCAGGGCTTGAATGTGCGGTGTTTGCATCCCGCATTGAGGATATCGACTGCATCGCAATAGGTCCAACACTTTGTGATGTGCACACCGTTAACGAAAAGGCCGATATTTATTCTATTGACCGCACCTATAAGCTTTTATTGGAAATTTTAGGCGACCTTAAATAAATTTGTTGCTTTAAAGCGCTTTTTATGGTATTATAACTTGGTCACTAAAAATTTTTGGTCGATTTATTTCGACAAGATTGGAGAAAAAATGGAAAACAAAAATGAATTTAAGCCCTATGTTCCTGCCGAAAAGGTAACACCCGAGCTTACAGTTACATCAATTATTGTTGGTGTGCTTTTGTCGGTTATCTTCGGTGCGGCAAACGCATATTTGGGACTTAAAGTAGGTATGACAGTATCGGCTTCA
Organism: Clostridia bacterium; assembly: GCA_017549565.1. GTDB lineage: Bacteria > Bacillota > Clostridia > Oscillospirales > Acutalibacteraceae > UBA737. The sequence continues at coordinate 1,580 of JAFYUI010000014.1, read as the reverse complement.
ATTCCTGCAGCCGTTATTGCAATGGGCGTAATTAAGGTTATTTTACGCAAAAATTCACCCCTTGAAACCAATATGGTGCAAACAATTGGCTCGGCAGGTGAATCTTTGGCAGCAGGTGCAATTTTTACATTACCTGTTTTGTTTATGTGGGCAAACAGCGGTCAAGCCGAATTACCAAGCATTGTTGAAATTACAATAATTTCTTTAATCGGCGGTGTTTTGGGTATATTCTTTATGATACCCCTTCGTAATGCGCTTATCGTGCAGGAACACGGCGTTTTGCCTTACCCCGAAGGAACTGCTTGTGCAGAGGTTGTGCTTGCGGGTGAAAAGGGTGGATCAAGTGCTAAAACCGTATTTTTGGGTATGGGCTTTGCTGCACTTGTTAAGTTTATTACAGGCGGTTTTGCTGTTGCTACCGAAACCATCAGCCACACCTTTAAGGGTCTTGGCGCTAAAATCGGTACCAGCACATCCCCCGCAATTATAAGCGTTGGCTATATTTGCGGCCCAAAAATTTCGGCAATTTTATTTGGCGGCGGTTTATTAAGTTGGTTGGTTATTTCACCGATTATTACTGCTTTTGGCTCTGCCGAAGATGTTGCCAATATGTCACAAAACATTAAGTATATAGGTGCGGGTGCACTTATTGCGGGTGGTCTTATAAGCTTAATTAAGTCTATCCCCTTAATTGTTAAAACCTTTACTTCGGCAATACAGTCGCTCTTTAAAAAGCGTGCAGCAAGCGATTTAAGAACCGACCGTGATATGAATATGGTTGTGGTTATTGCAGGCATTATACTTTTAATACTTGCAATTTGGGTTATTGATATTATCCCAATTCCGCTTATCGGCGCTGTAATGATTGTTATCTTCGGTTTCTTCTTTGCAACTGTTTCTTCCCGAATGGTTGGCCTTGTTGGAAGCTCTAACAACCCCGTTTCAGGTATGACAATTGCAACCGTTTTAATTACTGCATCACTTTTGAAGTTGTTTGGCTTTGAAAATATTATGGTTACAACCATTGCCATTGCGGCAATTATTTGTATCGTTACCGCTATTGCGGGTGATACTTCACAAGACCTTAAAACCGGTTTCCTTTTAGGTGCAACACCTAAAAAGCAACAAATCGGTGAAATTATCGGTGTTGTGGCTTCAGCTTTGGCTATCGGCGGCACACTTTACCTTTTAAGCAGCGCAACCCAGGGCTTTACGGTTGATGTTGAAGCACCGCAGGCAAATATGCTTAAAACTATTGTAGAGGGTATTGTTGGCGGTAATCTTCCTTGGAATCTTATCTTCATCGGTGCTGCTATTGCAGTTATTGTTGAAGTATTAAGATTACCTGTTTTACCATTTGCAATCGGTATGTATCTTGGCGTTGAAACAACTGCTTGTATTATGATTGGTGGTCTTATCCGTTTGTTCTTCGACAAGGTAAAAATGGCTGAAGATAAGCGTGGAATGGTTGTAAATAACGGCACACTTTTCGGTTCCGGTATGGTTGCGGGCGAAGGTGTAGTTGGTATTTTACTTGCAATTTTCACCGTGCTTGGTGTTAGCGATAAAATTAAAATATT
>JAFYUI010000013.1 GCA_017549565.1 Clostridia bacterium | reverse complement strand
AAAGAAATCGCAAAGTGATAAGATTTTATCAACCTGCGGAAGTGCGCTGTCAATTTCCCATTTTGAAATTGATTGGCGTGAAACATCTAATCTTTCAGCCAATTCTTCTTGGGTTATACCTTTTTGAACACGAAGTTCGGTTATTTTTTGTCCAATAGTCATAATAAATACCTCTTATATATTTTAATACGCCAAAGATCGCCTTTATATTCATAATATCAAATACATTTCAACCTTACAAGCAAGTGTGATTTGAATTTTTTCGCAACTAATGGTTGCAAAATTTTTTATTTTTTATTATTATAACCAAAAATAATTAAATCTTCCATCATTATAAGTAAATTTTAGTTTACAAAATTAAAAGCGACAGTAAAAACTGTCGCTTAAATTTTTAATTAAGACCTAATTCTTTTCTAATTTCGGCAACTGCCTCACGCTCGTCAAAATGGTATTTAACACCCTTAATTTCTTGGTAGGTTTCGTGCCCTTTTCCAAGAAGCACAATAAAATCGCCCTTTTGCGCGTTTTGGATAGCATACTTAATTGCTTCCTTGCGGTCTTCAATTTCGATATACTTGCCGTTTGATTTTGCAAGACCAATTTTTATGTCATTGTTAATATCAGCAATTTCTTCATCACGGGGGTTGTCACAGGTTAAGATGCACAAATCTGCCATTGCACCTGTAACCTCGCCCATATCATAACGCCTTAGCTTTGAACGGTTACCGCCACCACCGTAAACACAAATCATGCGGTTTGGCTTATATTCGGCCAATGTGTTCATAACACTTTTTGTGCTGACTTCGTTGTGAGCATAGTCAATTATAACCGAAAAATCAGGCGAGCAAGGCACAAGTTCAACCCTACCGCGAACCTTAACCTTTAAAAGTCCTTCGGCAATATCATCATTTCCAATTCCCAAAAGATTACAAACAAAAATTGTAACCAAAGAATTATAAATAGAAAACATACCCGGTGTGTAAACTGTAAATTCTTTATTCACCGCACCGCTTGTCATAAATTTCATACCTAAGCGGCCGTTTTCTTTTATAAATTCAATATTTTGTGCCTTTAAATCGGCATTATTTTCAATGCCATAGGTTTTAACTTTACAAGTGTGACCCTTTAAAATGGTTTCAAAACTTTCATCGTCAAGATTTGCAACCGCAGTTTTACAATTTTTAAACAAAATGCTTTTTGAAGCGGCATAATCATCCATATCGGTGTGTTCGTTAGGGCCGATATGGTCGGGTGAAAAGTTGGTAAACACGCCAATGTCAAAATTTATGCCTGCCACACGGTCATATTTAAGACCTTGTGAAGAAACTTCCATTACAACATATTTGCAACCGCTGTCAACCATTTGGCGAAACAGTTTGTGAATTTCATAACTTTCAGGGGTGGTGTTTTTAGCGGGCAAACTTTCTTGCCCAATTAAAATACCTGTTGTGCCAATAAGCCCTGTTTTATACCCTGCCGATTCAAGCACGCTTTTAACCATAAAGGTTGTGGTGGTTTTACCCTTTGTGCCTGTTAAACCAATGGTTGTAAGTTGGTTTGCGGGATAGCCAAAATATGCCGCCGACATAAGTGCTAATGCACGGCGGGTGTTTTGAACCTTAATAACCGCCATATTTTCGGGCATACCGCTAACTGCTTTTTCAACAATAACGGCGCTAGCACCCTTTAAAACCGCTTGGTTTACAAAGCTGTGACCGTCAACATTAGCGCCAACAAGACACACAAAAACACTTTT
>JAFYUI010000012.1 GCA_017549565.1 Clostridia bacterium | reverse complement strand
TGAAGTTAATACCGATATTTTGGGATATATTGACCCCGGCATTACAGTAAATGTTATTAAAGACGGCAATATTGTTGAGAAAAAACGCATTGCATTGCCTGAAAAACTTGAAAATGTAATTTCTTGCAAAAACCCACGCTGCATTACCACCACCGAACAAGAATTGCCCCAAATTTTCAAATTGACCGACAAAGAAAACAGAATTTACCGCTGTATTTACTGCGAAAGCAAGGCGAAATAAGTTTTTAAAACACGAAGGTAAAAATACCTTCGTGTTTTTTTATTATTTTTAAATTCAAGGACATTTTTCTATCATTTTTTCAATATATTTTTAATATAATTTTATTAAATGAGCTTAAAAGAAAGGTGATAGTTAAATGAACGGATTTTACCCCGAAGGTAAACTTTACAACACACAGGAAAATAAAAGGTATATGCTTTCCCCCGCAACCCTTTTAGATGCCCAAATTAGAGGGGTGGTTTTGGAAGCGCCCGTTATTATGTGCGACACCGACCACAACCTTATTGTAAATTTAGGGTGTATGAAAGGTGTTATTCCAAGGCGCGAGGGTGCGATAGGTATTGATAGTGGCGCAACCCGAGATATTGCGCTTATATCCCGCGTTGGCAAGCCCGTTTGCTTTATTATAACCGAAATTAAAAGCGACGAGGACGGCGAATTATACGCTCTGCTTTCACGCAAAAAGGCGCAAACCCTTTGTAAAAGCTATATCGAAAGCGAGTATAAAATCGGTCAGGTAATTGACACGGTTGTAACCCACCTTGAAAGCTTTGGCGCTTTTTGTGACATTGGTTGCGGTAATATTGCGCTTTTACCTATTGATGCTATTTCGGTTTCCCGCATTTCACACCCAAAAGACCGCTTTTATGTGGGTGACAAAATCAAAGCGGTGATAAAAAGCATTGCCGATGACGGCAAAATCACCCTTTCCCACAAGGAGCTTTTGGGTACTTGGGAGGAAAACGCCCGTGAATTTTCACCCGGGCAAACGGTTACGGGTGTGATTAGAAGTGTTGAGGATTACGGCATTTTTGTGGAAATTACCCCAAATCTTGCAGGTCTTGCCGAGCCAAGAGAAAATGTTAGGGTTGGTCAACAGGCAAGTGTTTTTATTAAAAGCATTTTAAAAGACAAAATGAAAATTAAGCTTATCATTATTGACAGCTTTGAATCGAGCTATATTCCCAAAATTAAATATTACAGCACCGATGATATTATCAGCGAATGGGAATATTCCCCAAAGGACTGCCGAAAGCAAATTACAACTAAATTTTGCGGTTAAATTTAAGCGATATGGTATATACCATATCGCTTTTTTAATTATTAAGGTTGCACTAAAAACAAAGCTGTGATATACTTTTAAAAAAGGAGTGTGAGAAAAAATGCGTACAATTTGTGTTGCGGGCTTATACATAAATATAAAAAGCGCTGATGAAGCATTTTTTTCATCACGCTTTAAGGATTATGAATGTGAATTTTCACAAAACCCCGATATGACAATGAAAACCGAGGTTTTAAACCATATAACCGCGCCAGAGGGTGAAATTTGTTTTCAGCAAAACCGCGTTTGCCTTTTAAAACTGCCTAACGGGCGCTTTTGCCGATATTTAAAATGCACAAAAACCAACGAAATTGTTTTTATGATTACATACACCGCTGATTATAGCAATGTTTTAATTGAAATTTTAGATACACTTTGCATTGACGGGCTTGGCCCCACTAATTACGAATATATGTACACCGGCTTTATGTTTGCAAACCGACTGACCGTACTTGGCGGTACTGTGCTTCACGGCTCGAGCATTGCCCTTGACGGCGAGGGCATTGTATTTTCGGCAAATTCGGGCACAGGAAAATCTACCCACACAAATTTGTGGCGGCAGCACTTTGGCGAGCGTGCAGAAATTATAAACGATGACAAGCCCGCCATAAAAATTGAAAAGGGAAAAGCGTTTGTTTACGGCACCCCTTGGAGCGGTAAAACCTCCCTTAATAACAATGTTAAGCACCCCTTGAAAGCCGTTGTCTTTTTAAGCCGAGGGGAACAAAATAAAATAAAGACAATGGATGCTTTAAATGCAGTTTTAAACCTTTCTCGTCAACTACCCAACCCGTTTTATGACAGCGAAATCGGCACAAAAACGGTTGATTTTATTAAAAAGCTTTACGAAATAAACACCCCTGTTTACGACCTTGAATGTAATATCAGCGATAATGCAGTTGAGGTTTCATACAACGGTATTTTTAAAGGAGAACTTTTATGAAAATTAAGGACGGCTTTATAAAAACCGAAATTGCCGACAAAATTGTGGCTATTCCCGTTGGTGCAAATACGGTTGATTTTTCGGGCGTTGTTGTGCTTAATGAAACTGCCGCTTTTTTGTGGGATTTAATGCAAACCGATACCGACAAGCAAGCACTTTTAAAAGCGGTTTTAAGCGAATATGAAACCGATGAGGAAAGTGCCCTTTCTGATATTGATGCATTTTTACAAAATTTAAGGGATAAAGATTTTTTATGCGAATAAATAAAAAGTATGAAGTGTTGCCCTTTTCAATGCAGGAAATAGGTCCCTTAATTAAAGATTTTATTTCCAAGGAAAAGCAGGTTGCAATAACCGTTACGGGCAACAGTATGTGCCCCTTTTTAAAGGATAAGCGCGATAAAGCAGTGCTATCCCCCATAACTAAAAAACCAAAAAAAGACGATGTTGTTTTATATTTAAGGGATAACGGCACCTATGTTTTGCACCGCATTTTTAAGGTTAAAGAAAATGAATATATTATGCTTGGTGATGCACAGGTGTATCTTGAAAAAGGCATAACTGACAAGCACATAATCGCAGTTGCCACCGCCTTTGAACGCAAAGGCAAACAGCTTAACTGCAACAATTTTTTATACCTTTGCCATATTAAGCTTTGGCGGTTTTTATACCCGTTCCGCCTTTTAAAAACTAAATCTGTAAATTTTTTAAAACGAATATTTAAAAAATAAAACCCCGACTATACATCGGGGTTTATTTTCATTAAAGCTTTGAAAAGCCGTGGCTGTTTATAAGCGCGTCTATTTTTTCGCCTTTTTTGCAAAGGGGACATTCGTGCGATGAAAGTGAAAAATATCCCGGCAAGTCAGTGGGGTTGAATACCGAATTAACATTATAACCATAACAAGTTTCTTTAGTTGAAAACATTGCCGCAATACCAACAGTTTGCCCACCGTAATAATTTATGGCTTCAATAGCATTTGCAACAGTGGCACCTGTCGCAACCGAAACAGCCAACACAAGCACATGCTTGCCTTTTATTATTGGAACAATATTATCCCTAAAAATAAGCTGTGAATTATTTACCACTTCGGGTGTAACAACATAAATTGTTTGGTGTGAATTTATATTTACAAAGCTGTTTTTTGTAAGTTCGTTTGCAAGACAGGTGCCGATAACCTCGGTACCGTCAAGGCAAAGAATTGTGTCAATTACTGTTGTGGCATAGTTATAGCCGCTGCAAAGCTTTTGTGCAACTGCTTTTGCTTCAGTAAGGCGTGATTTTTGCGCTGTAACATCAATATAATAATTTGTGTGTGCATGGGGGGATGCAAAGTGACCTTTTGCAACGCGAAGATAAAGATTATCTACACCGGTTTTAATTTTTACAATTTCATTTGATGGCATATTTTTTACCCTCCCTGTTAACTTTAATTAAATTATATCTTAAATAGTTAATTTTTACAAGAAAATATTAAAAACCTATTGCAAAAATTTGCTGTTGTACTTAAAATATATAAAAGTAAAACCACATTTTTACAAAGAATGATGAGAAAAAAATGACAGTTTTAAAATTTTTAAAAAACAACATTGTAATGACTGTGGCACTTATTGCCGCTATCATAACATCCATATTAGTACCACCCGATAAAAATTATGTTGGGTATTTCGACTTTAAAACCCTAACCTGCCTTTTTTGTGTTTTGGCGGTGGTTTGCGCTTTAAAAAATATACGCTTTTTCTATATTTTGGCGCGAAAAATTGTTGAAGCGGGCGGAAATATACGCACCTGCGTTTTAATTCTTGTTTATATAACCTTTATCGGCTCTATGCTTATTGCAAACGATATGGCACTTTTAACATTTTTGCCGCTTGGTTATTATGTGCTTTCTACCACAAAAATGGAAAAATATATGGAAGTTACCTTTATTTTACAAAACATTGCCGCAAATTTGGGTGGTATGCTAACCCCCTTTGGCAACCCGCAAAACCTTTACCTCTATTCTTTTTTCAAAATTAACACCGCCGAATTTATGGGAATAATGGCCCCCTGTTTTGTGGTTGCAATAATTTTAATTACACTTTGCTGTCTTGTTTTCATTAAACCCGAAAAGGTGATTTTACAAAGACAACAGGTGAATTTACCACCGATTAAAACAATTTTGTATTTATTACTTTTTGCCTTTTCTATTTTAATTGTTTTCAGGGGCATACCCTATTGGACGGGGCTTATTGTTATTCCGCTTTTCTTAATTTTTATGGACAAAACCGCTTTAAAAGCGGTGGATTATCCGCTTCTTTTAACCTTTGTCTTTTTCTTTGTTTTTGCGGGTAATATGGCACGAATTGAAGCTGTTAGAACTGCATTTTCGTACCTTTTATCAAAAAGCACCTTACTGTTTTCAGTTGCTTCCTGTCAAATCATAAGCAATGTGCCATCGGCAGTTTTGCTTTCACAGTTTACCGAAAACTATGCCGATTTGCTTGTTGGCGTAAATATTGGCGGTGCGGGAACGCTTATCGCTTCCCTTGCAAGTCTTATCACCTTCCGCGAATATGCAAGTCACAACCCCCAAAAATTTAAACATTACATAATCACATTTTCGGCATTTAATTTTGGTTTTTTAGCGGTGCTGACTTTATTTGCACTTGTTTGGAACGCAATTTTTTAACGATTTATGTATTACCACATAGATTATTAAGGGAGAAATAATTCTTTAATTGAAAAATTTGGTTATATGTGCTAATATATAATATACATAATTGTTTGAGGAGATTTTTCACTTGATTTATAATAATGTTTTAGAAGCGGTTGGCAACACACCGCTTATCCGACTTCAAAAAATTGTGCCCGAAGACAGTGCACAGGTGCTTGTTAAATACGAGGGCGTAAATATTGGCGGGTCAATTAAAACCCGCACCGCTTTAAGTATGATTGAATGCGCCGAAAAAAGCGGTAAAATAACCAAAGATACCATTATTGTAGAGCCAACAAGCGGTAACCAAGGCATTGGCCTTTCGCTTATCGGTGCAGTTAAGGGTTATAAGGTTAGAATTATTATGCCTGACTCGGTAAGCGAAGAACGCCGAAAGCTTATCAAAGCTTACGGTGCCGAGCTTGTGTTAGTTCACGATGACGGTGATATCGGTAAATGCATTGAGGAATGTCTTGAAACTGCACTTAAAATGCAGGAAGAGGATGAAAATGTTTGGGTGCCACAGCAATTTGTAAACCCCGATAACCCAAAAATTCACCGCAACACCACCGCAGTTGAAATTTTAAAGCAGGCAAATTGCCAAATTGACGGTTTTTGCTCGGGCGTGGGCACAGGCGGTACACTAACCGGCATTGGTGAGGTTTTAAAAGAACATAACCCCGATATTAAAATTTGGGCAGTAGAGCCCGAAAACGCCGCTATTTTATCAGGCGGAAGCATTGGCACACATTTGCAAATGGGTATTGGCGACGGCATTATACCCGACAACCTAAACCTTGACATATTCAGCGAAACCGCCATTGTAACTGATGATGAAGCGATTGAAACATCAAAACGCCTTATTCGTGAAGAAGGTATTTTGTGCGGAATTTCAAGCGGTACAAATGTTGCCGCCGCACTTAGAATGGCAAAAATTTTAGGCAAAGGCAAAACCGTTGTTACCGTTTTGCCCGATACAGGTGAAAGATATTTCAGCACCGAACTTTTTGAAGTTTAATAAAAAGGAATGATTTTTTATGTCAAATATCTGGCACGACATTTCGCCCAAACGCATAACCCCCGAAGAATTTATTTGTGTAATTGAAATTGCAAAAGGCAGCCAAAAGAAGTACGAACTTGACAAAGAAACCGGCTTTATTATGCTTGACCGCATTTTATATACATCAACTCATTACCCCGCAAACTATGGGTTTATTCCCCGCACTTATGGTGACGACGGTGACCCGTTGGATGTACTTTTGATATGTGGCAAAGCGCTTGACCCGTTGACACTTGTTAAGGCATACCCCATTGGTGTTATTACAATGATTGACAACGGCCGAAATGACGAAAAAATCATTGCTATCCCTTGCAATGACCCAACATATAACCACTATACCGACATTGACCAGTTGCCAAAACACATTTTTGATGAAATGCGCCACTTCTTTACGGTTTACAAAAACCTTGAAAACAAGGAAACCGCAGTAAATGAAGTTGAAGGCAGAGACGCCGCAATAAAAATTATAAAACAAGCAATTGACCATTATATTGAATGCTTTTGCAAATAAAAATTTAACGGAGATAACCGATTAAGGTTATCTCCGTTTTTATTATGGTATAAAATATTCAAAAATTGAAATCCAATTTTTTGCCTTTATATTATCATGGTCTTCTTTTGTTCTAACCGTCCAAGCGACCATTTGCATTTTCCACATCTTTTGGCAAATTTTGTTTGAAAGATTTTTTCTATCTTCAAACCTATATGCCACAAAATCGGGCTTTGTTAAGAAATTTAAAAGGTTGTTTGTCATTAAAAACCTAATTATTACATTAACTTTTGACTTTCGTTTTAAGGAATTTTCAGCAAGCTGTCCCCTTAAAATTTGGGGCTTGTTCTTTTTGAACCAATAAACACACCTTGGGTCAAAGCTTTCTACACAGTAAACACCATTGTAATTTTCTAACAATGCGTTTACTTTTTCACAAAGCATTTTGTGATTACCGTTTACTGCTTTTAGCTCAACAATTAAGGGAACTGCACCATCAAAAAGCTCTAACACATCTTGAAACAAGGGTATTGTGTCGCCCGTATTAGAAAGATAATAATTTTTAAGGTCTGCGGTTTCCAAATCTTCAATTTTGCCACTTTTACCTGTTATGCGGGTTAGGTCAGAGTCGTGAATAACCGCAAGATTACCGTCTTTTAAAAGGTGAACATCAAGCTCAACCCCAAAGCCGTTTTCTTTAGCAAGGCGAAAGGCGGTTAACGAATTTTCGCAAACACCGTTGCCGTGAAGCCCGCGGTGTGCATAATCAAAGCCGCGAAGCTTTGCAAGGTCACCGTTGCCCACCCTGCCGCGCACAGCAAAGAGATACAAAACAAAAATTAAAACAATTACTAAAACTGCAATATGCAAATTAACTAATCCTCCACATCAAAGGCCTCGATACCCTTTTTAGCTTCAATTTTATTGTCGCCGTGTTTAACAAATGACATTGTAATAAAGGATGCAAACACGAAGATGGTGGCGTATGGGAAAAGGGTTTTATAGTCAATATTTTCAAGCAACCAGCCCGCAATGATTGGGGTGGCAATTTGAGCCGACATTGAAAATGTATAATAAAGACCTGTGAATTTGCCGACCTCACTGCCTTTGCACATTTCAACAACCATTGGAAGCGAGTTTACATTTATTGCTGCCCAAGCAACGCCTACCAATATGAAAATGATATATAAAATGGGGCTAAACTTGTTAGAAAGCATTGTATATAAAAACGCTGTACCAAAGCTTGTCGATAACAAAAGTGTGCCAAAACGAATGGTTTTGCGGCGACCGATTTTACTTGCAATATTGCCGATAGGAATATAGCTTACAATAGCGCCCGCTGTGGCAATGGTAAGGCAGGTGTTTGCTTGGCCAAGTGTCATAGACCAGCTTTTTGTCGCATAAACCGAAAACCAAGTTGTAACACCGTTATAACCGATAAACCAAAGTGCGATGGAGCAAAGCAAAAAAGCAAGACTTTTCTTAACGTCCTTTGGCAGCTTTTCACCGTTTTCGGTAGATTTAGCCAAATTATCTTCGGGGTGTGCCTCTTCATATGCCTTTTGTTCAATAGCAAGTTTTGGCTCGTTTACAAAAAGCAAAAGTATAATAAGTGCCGCAAGCATTATAGCGCCAACAATTATAAATAACGGCAAATAAGAAACATAAACATCTGCATTGGTTTTATATAAAAATGTGGTAAGTATAAGATAAATTATACCGCCGACTGCACCCATAAGGTTTATAATAGCGTTTGCTTTACTACGTAAAGGTTTTGGTGTAACATCCGGCATTAAGGCAACTGCAGGGCTGCGATAGGTACCCATTGCGATAAGCAAAAGGCCAAGGGCAATTATGAAGGTAACTGTTTTCCAGCTTGCAGGGGATGCGTGGAAGCTATCGGTCAAAATTGGCAATGCCATCATAAGCGCCACCGCCGCAAGTGTGCCAAATAAAATAAAGGGGCGTCTGCGACCGAGACGGCTTTTGCATTTATCCGAAAGACCACCGAAAAGCGGCAAAAGGAAAAGTGCCAAAACATTATCAGCTGCCATAATTATACCGGAAACACTTTCACCAATATTAAAGGTTTCGGTTAAGATTTTGGGCACCAAATTATCATAAAGCTGCCAAAAGGCACAAATCGACAAAAAGGCAAAACCTACAAGAAAGGTTCGTTTATTGTTTAGTTTCATAATATTCTCCCAAATTATTATTTACAACTATTATACTATTATTTAAAATAAATTGCAATAATTGGAATTTAAAATGGTGCCTACCTATAAATGCATTGACATTATTGAATTTAAATTTTATAATAGTTATATATCAATGAAAACGAGGTTAAAAATGAAACACAATCTTAAACATTTAACATTTGCCGCACTTTTTACCGCAACAATCGCTGTTTTTGCTCAGCTCTCAATTCCAATTGGTATCGTGCCGGCTTCCTTGCAGGTTTTTATTATTTGCCTTTGCGGTTATTTTTTGCATTTGAGATATTCTTCACTTGCGGTTGCTTGTTATATCTTAGCAGGACTGATGGGCGTTCCGGTTTTTTGCCATTTTCAAGGCGGTCCACAACACATACTTTCTTATACCGGCGGTTTTATAATTGGTTTTCTTCCCCTTGTTTGCTGTTGCGGCATTGCACATCTTTTTAAAACTGACCTCTTGAAAATTTTGCTTGGCATTGCAGGCGTTGTCATTTGCCACACAATTGGTGTTTTGCAATATTCCGCACTTTCGGGCAATAATTTTTCTACAAGTGCACTTTTAGTTTCAATACCATTTTTACTTAAAGATATACCACTTTGCATTTTAGCATATTATATTTCAAATCTATTAAAAAAGAAATTTTTATAAATTGCGGGGCACACTAATTGCGGAGATGATTTTCAAATGTGCACCGCAATTAGCTTTAAGGCCAAAAACCATTACTTTGGCAGAAATTTAGATTTAGACTTTTCTTATAACGAAAGTGTTGTAATTTCCCCACGAAATTTTCCTTTTAAAATGCGATGTTTAGATGATATTACAACTCATTTTGCTATTATCGGTATGGCAACCGTTGTTGACGGTGTGCCGCTTTATTATGAAGCAACAAATGAAAAGGGCTTAAGTATTGCGGGGCTTAACTTCCCTGACAATGCCCACTATAACAATAAAAAAGACGGTGTGAACAATATCACACCGTTTGAATTTATCCCATATGTTTTAAGTAGATGTGAAAATGTTGATGATGCGAGTGTTGTTTTAAAAAATATAAACCTTGTAAACATCAGTTTTAGCGAAGAATTACCCCTGTCTCCCTTGCACTTTTTTATTTGTGACAGTGAAAAATCGATAACAGTCGAGCCGTTGAAAACAGGGCTTAAAATTTATGAAAACCCCGTGGGTGTGCTTACAAACAACCCAACTTTTGATTGGCATTTACTGAATTTGCAAAATTACACCTCACTTCACAATGGTTTAGCTGTAAATAAACTTTTTAAAAGCTTTAATCTACACAATTTTTCATTGGGTCTTGGCGCTGTGGGACTGCCGGGTGACTTTTCGTCCCCGTCCCGCTTTGTCAAAGCTATGTTTGTGAAAGAAAATTCACCAAAAAACCTTGAAACTGACAGCGCTGTAAACCACTTTTTTCATATTTTATCATCAGTCGCAATGCCAAAGGGGTGTGTACAGACCGAACGCGGCGAATTTGAATATACCCGTTACACCTGTTGCTGTGACACCAAAAAGGGCGACTATTATTACACCACCTATGAAAACCCAAAAATTACAAAAATTTCAATGCATAAATTCAATTTAAACAAGCGAAAAATTTACGAAATTAAATTAAGGCAACAATAGATATTTATTGACTTTTTTAATAAAATGCGATATACTCTCGCATGTCTATTGAGATAACTCTTTTGACGAAACGGATGTGTATAAAATGGGTAAAATAAAAATCAGCAACGAAGCCGTAAAAGCCATAAAAATTGGCAGTCTTTGTTCAGTTTCATACCTTGCAGTGTATATTGTACGCAATATTTTAGGTGCAGTATCACCCCAAATGATAGAATCGGGTGACTTTACAACCGAAGAAATCGGTTTGCTTTCTTCAGTATATTTTGTTACTTATGCACTTGGGCAACTTATAAATGGCGCTATAGGCGATAAAATAAGAGCAAAATATATGATAAGCTTTGGCCTTTTTTTGGCGGGCATAAGCAATTCCTTATTAGCAACCACCGCTTCTTCAAAGCTTGCAGCAGTAATAACCTATGGTGCAGCTGGCTTTTTTCTTTCTATGATATACGGCCCTATGACCAAGGTTGTGGCCGAAAACACTCAACCAATTTATGCTACACGCTGTAGCTTAGGTTATACCTTTGCCTCTTTCTTGGGCACCCCATTAGCGGGGATTTTAGCTGCGGTTCTTGCATGGCAATGGGTATTTCTTTTCGGAAGTATGGCCCTGCTTTTAATGGGTGTTGTAAGTTTTTGTGTTTTTACATTTTTCGAGAAAAAAGGTGTTATTGAATATGGAAAATACAAAAAAGAGAAAACCAAAGGCAGTGTTGCTGTTCTTGTTGAGCACAAAATCATCAAATGGACTGCTATAGCGTTTATTACTGGTGTTGTAAGAACTACGGTTGTTTTTTGGTTACCTACATATTTAAATCAATATCTTGGATTTTCTACCAAAAAAGCCGCAATGATATTTACTGTTTCTACTTTTATACTTACTTTTTGTTCCTTTACATCGGTCTTTATTTACGAAAGATTACATCATAATGTTAATCTTACGGTATTTCTTGCGTTTTTAGTATCATCTTGTTGCTTTGTGGCAGTATGGGTTTTAAAATCACCCATATTAAATACCATTTTATTGGTTGCGGCAATCTTTTCTTCAAACTGTGCCTCAACTATGCTTTACAGTCGTTACTGCCCAAGTCTTAGAGATACCGGCATGGTTTCGGCAGCAACCGGATTTTTGGATTTTATAAGCTATATCTCGGCAGGAATATCGTCGACAGTTTTTGCCAACGCTGTATCAAGTGTAGGTTGGAACGGCCTTGTTCTTATATGGTTATGTCTTGTGGCACTAGGGGCAATCATCTCATTTCCCTCTAAAAAAGTCAAAAATCAACCATAAATCACCAACCTTTAAGGTTGGTGTCCTTGTTCAAATCGCTAAAATATAATATTTGCAAAAAATAAAAGCACCGACTTATTTAGTCAGTGCTTCTTTTTGGCTGGGGAATAGGGATGATTCAGCCGCAACGCGCCCTCCGCCTCGCTTTGCTCGTTGCCCACGTCGGCGAAAACAGTTCCCCAAACTGTTTTCTTCCGCTTCGCTCCCTCCTTGTTCGAATCCCTTTGAGGTTTTGTGCAAAAAAATAAAAGCACCGACTTATTTAGTCAGTGCTTCTTTTTCGCTGGAGAATAGGGATAATTCGGTCGCAACGCGCCCTCCGCCTCGCTTTGCTCGTTGCCCACGGGCTTTGCAACAATTCCCCGAAGTGTTGCAATTTGCCATTCGGCAAACCGCCCTTGTTCGAATCCCTTTGAACTTTTGTGCAAAAAATAAAAGCACCGACTTATTTAGTCAGTGCTTCTTTTTTGGCTGGGGAATAGGGATTCGAACCCCAACAAACAGAGTCAGAGTCTGTCGTGCTACCGTTACACAATTCCCCAAAATTTATTAACAAAACTATTATAACCGATTTTTCACACTTGTCAAGCCGATTTTTAAAATTACACTTGAATTTAATACGCTTTTATGTTAATATAAATGCACACGAAAATTTGGGGGTATAGCTCAGCTGGGAGAGCGCTTGACTGGCAGTCAAGAGGTCATGGGTTCGAGCCCCACTATCTCCACCAAAAACGGCTTGTTTTGACAAGTCGTTTTTTATATATTGCTTTTTCTTGATTTTAACCTCACAGGAGAAATATATGATTATTTTAATTTCTGGTGCATCCCACACGGGCAAAACCGCCCTTGCACAAAAGCTTTTAGAAAAACACCACTTTCCCTATCTTTCAATTGACCATTTAAAAATGGGGCTTGTCCGCAGCGGCAACACTAATCTTACGCCATTAAGCGATGATGACGCCCTGACCGAATATTTATGGCCCATTGTGCGTGAAATGATTAAAACCGCCATTGAAAACAAGCAAAACCTTATTGTTGAGGGGTGCTATATCCCCTTTGATTACGAAAAAGATTTTGAAAAAGAATATTTAAACGAAATTAAATATTACTGCCTTGTGATGAGCGAAAATTACATTAAAACCCGCTTTAATGACATTAAAAAATTTGCAAATGTTATTGAAAACCGCCTTGATGATGACTATACAATCGAAAATGCACTTTATGAAAATGCAAAAGTTTTAGAACTTGCAAAAAAACACAAATTAAACTATATACTTATTGATAAAGAATATGATTTCGACATAAATTAAACCGAGCAATAAAAATGCTTTAAAATATTTATTCATTTTAAACGCCTAACCTTTCTTTAACACTTTTTAAATTTAGCCGTGAAATATAATCTTGATATCCGTTTTTGAAAATAAGTGGATATAGCAAATTAAAAACCGCCGAAAATTCGGCGGTTTTTGTTTATTTTTCTTTAATTTTTACTTCCATTTGAGGGTAAGGTACTTTAATATCGTTTTCTTCAAACGCTTTTTTAACACCTTCGATAACATCGAAATAAACATCCCAATAATCTGCGGTATTTGACCAAACGCGCGCGGTATATTCTACACCGCTGTCAGCACATTTTGAAACCCTTACAAATGCTTCGGGTGTTTTGAGTGCCTTTTTGTGTGAGGTGACAACCTTCATAATAATTTCTTTAACCTTTTCGCTGTCACAGCTATAATCGGCAACAAAGGTTGTATCAACACGGCGTATATCCTTTGCGGAATAATTTTCAATTACGGCATTTGTTATTGAGCCGTTGGGTATGGTGATTTGCTTATTATCGGGTGTTAAAAGCACGGTGTAAACCACCGTAATTTCCGAAACTGTGCCCGCTTCACCTGCGGCTTCGATATAGTCACCAACCTTAAAGGGCTTAAAAAGTAAAATCATTAAACCGCCCGCAAAGTTTGAAAGTGCACCTTGAAGCGCCAAGCCAATAGCCACACCGCAGGATGCCAAAACGGTTAAAAATGATGTAACAGGAATGCCCACAACCATTGCCAAGGTTATAAAAAGCAATATGTAAAGCGTGATAGTTGCAAAGCTTGCCAAAAATGAACGGATGCTTAAATCAAGTTTATCAAGCTTTTTAGAGGTTTTAATAAACTTTTTAACAATTTTAATTATAAAAAGTCCAACAACTAAAACCAAAATGCCAATTAAAATTTTAAGCCCAAAGGATGTTGCAAGCTCGAAAAGCCAGTCTAAAATTTTTTCTAACATAAAAAGCACTCCTTAATTTATATGCTATATTTAAATTTTACAAGCATTTAGAACATTAGTCAAGAAAAAAGCAAATTATCTGCCCTTTTTTAAATTGTTGATTTTTTAACAAATATATATTAAAATATATTTATAACTTTTAAAAAGGATGTGCATTTATGGACAAAAAATTTGAGCCCCTTTTTACCCCTTGGAAAATAGGAAATGTTGAAATTAAAAACCGCATTGTGCTTTGCCCTATGGGCGGTACCTCGCTATTTGGCTGGTTTGAGCTTGGCGGTTGCCACTTTGATAAGGAAGCCGCAAACTTCTTTTTAGAACGCGCAAACAACAATGTTGGTCTTATTATCCCCGGTATTGCACCGCTTCGCGATACATTTTGGGGCAAATGGCTTTGGCAAAATCCTAAAATGTTTGACGAGTTAAAGGAATTTATGGATGAAATACATAAATCTGGCGCAAAGCTTTTTGTGCAGTTAACCGCAGGTATGGGCAGAAGCTGGGCTATTACCGAATTGGTAGCACCGCTTCACAAAAACAAGGTGACCCGTACCCTTATTAAACCTATTATTGACACCTCGCACGAGCTTGCTTCACCAAGTGCACAGCCGTCACGCTGGGCACACGATATTATTTGCCCCGAAATGACAAAGGAGCAAATTCACGAAATTATTGAGGCATTTGCAAAAACCGCCGCGCTTTGTAAAAAGGCGGGTGTTGACGGTGTTGAAGTTCACGCCGTGCACGAGGGCTATCTTTTAGACCAATTTTCTATTAAATTTTTCAACAAGCGTACCGATGAATATGGCGGCAGCTTTGAAAACCGCTATCGCTTTGCGGCTGAAATTGTTAAAGCAATTAAAGGCGAATGCGGAAACGACTTCCCCGTATCGCTTCGTTATTCGGTAGAAAGCAAAATGAAGGGCTTTTGCGAGGGTGCAATGCCGGGCGAAGATTATGTTGAAGTTGGTCGAAATATGGCCGAAAGCGAAAAGGCCGCTAAATATTTGCAAGATGCGGGCTATGATATGCTTAACGCCGACAATGGTACATACGACTCGTGGTATTGGGCGCATCCGCCAATGTATATGCCCCAAAACTGCAATTTGGAAGATGTTTCACACATTAAAAAATTTGTTGATATCCCTGTTGTTTGTGCAGGCAGAATGGAACCCGATGTTGGTGCCAATGCAGTTAAAGACGGCAAAATTGATGCCGTTGGTGTTGCCCGTCAGTTCCTTACCGACCCTGAATGGATTACAAAAATGCTTGAAGACCGCCTTGAAGACATTAAGCCATGCATTTGCTGTCACGCAGGTTGCTTTAACTTCTCGTCTTCAAAAGGTCACGCAAACACACAAGACCTTACCGACACAATGGGTCTTGCCCGTTGCGCATTAAACCCCAAGACAATGCAGTCTAAAAAATATAAGCTTACACCCGCTAAAAAGGTTAAGAATATTGCCATTATCGGTGGCGGTATCGGTGGTATGGAGGCAGCACTTGTTTGTGCCGAGCGCGGCCACAAGGTAACCCTTTATGAAAAGACCGATAAATTAGGCGGTGTGTTTATTGCAGCGGCTGCACCTGATTTTAAAGAAAAGGACAAAGCGCTTATTGCTTGGTATGTTCGCGAGCTTTCTAAATATCCTATTGATATAAAATTAAACACCGAAATTAAGGATGTAAAATCACTTAATGCCGATGAAATTATTGTTGCTACCGGTGCTGTGGCTAAAAATATTCCGATTAAAAATATTGAAACCACCATTGAAGCAGTTGATTACCTGCTCGGCAACAAAGAAGTTAAGGAAAATGTTGCAATTATCGGTGGCGGTTTAACCGGTTGCGAAATTGCTTATGACCTTTATTTAAAGGGCAAAAAGCCAACCATTATTGAAATGCAGGACGACCTTATCACAACACCGGGTATTTGCCTTGCTAACACAAGTTTTCTTCGTGATTTCTTTAAAACCAACAGCGTTCCCGTTCATTTGGAAACCAAACTTAACTCTATTAACGATGGTAGCATCACCGTTACCGACAAAGACGGCAAGCAATTTGATATTGCTTGCGACAGCGTTATTATGTCGGTTGGCTACAACCCCACTCCTCTTGCTAAAAAAGGCGGCAAGGTGCATGTTATAGGGGATGCCGCAAATGTTGGTAACCTTCGCACAGTTATTTGGGGTGCGTGGGATGTTTGTATGAAGCTTTAATATAATGCGTAATGCGTAATTCGTAATGCGTAATTATATAATAACTTAACTAAATCTTGAAAGGAGAAAATCCTATGATACTTACTGCTGAACAACAGGCGATTTTAAACGGCGAAAAGGGCGAAACCATGGCAAAGGTTATGAAGACCCTTGTTATGTACGGTGATGCTTTTGAAGCCGAAAAGCTTGTTCCCATTACATCAAAATATAACCACCTTGTAACCTCGTTTGGTTTAAAGGTTATGTCACCCGTTTATGACTTAATGCAACAAATTTTGGACGCTGATGTGGCATCCGGCCAAAAGTTTTCGGTTGACCCACGCCCGCTTGACAGCAATGTGCCCGCAAGCTTTTTGCAAAAGTTTGTTTTTAAGAATTTTATGTACACCAAGCAAGATTTTTATGAAAAGCAACTTCACAAACTTGGTCTTATTGATGAAAATGCTTTCACCTGCGCTTGCTATATGGATGAAGTTGGCAACAAACCCAAAAAGGGCGATGTTTTAAGCTGGGCTGAATCTTCTGCCGTTGTTTATGCAAACTCGGTTTTAGGTGCTCGTTGCAACCGTAACAGCGGTATTTTAGACATTATGGGTTCTATCGTTGGTTATGTGCCTTATTTTGGACTTTTGACCGATGAGGGCCGTAAAGCCACTTGGGTTGTAAAAATTGAAACCACCAAAAAGCCCGAAGCACAGCTTCTTGGCTCGGCCATTGGTATGAAAGTTATGGAAGATGTGCCTTATGTTGTTGGTCTTGACAAATGGCTTGGTACCGAGCTTAACGATGCGGCTTGTACATATCTTAAAGATTTTGGTGCCGCTACCGCTTCAAACGGTGCAGTTGGCCTTTACCACATTGAAAACCTTACACCCGAAGCAAAGGAAAGCGGAAAAGACCTTATTGTAGAAGGTGCAAAGGAATATATCATCGACGATGCCGAGCTTGAAAGAGTAAAAGCAAATTACCCTGTAATGTGGAAAAACCCCGATGCAAAGCCAAAGCTTTGCTTTATGGGTTGCCCACATATGAGCTTGGAGCAGCTTAAAACCTGGACCGACAAGGTTGAAGCAGCATTAAAAGAAAACGGCAACAAAAAGGTGCTTATTCCCACCGTTTTCACCGCAGCCCCCAAGGTTTTAGAGGCATTTAACAAAACCGAATATGCTGCCCGCCTTAAAGCCACAGGTGTTATTACTTCTTACATTTGCCCACTTATGTATATGAACAACCCGCTTTGCAAAACAATGCCTGTTATAACCTCATCAAACAAGCTTCGCACCTATACCAGTGCGCGCTATTACACCGATGATGAAATTTTAACCGCTATCACAAAGGGAGGTAAATAAAAATGAAAAAGTTTAAAGGAAGAATTGTTACCCCCGGTACCGTTAGCGCCGAGGCCGTTGTTTCAACCGAGGGCTTTAACACCTTGGCATCCTTTCAAATGGCTTTACAGTTTGGTGATAAGCAGGTAAAATGCGGCGACCAAAACAACGCCGACCTTTACGGTAAGCCCCTTATAAACAAGGCACTTTGCTTACCACAAACTATTGGCTCGACCACAGGCGGCTTGGTGCTTTACTGCGCTTGCGCTATGAAGAAAAACCCCGCTTGTATGCTTTTTGCAAACCACATTGATTCACTTGCAGCGGCAGGTGCTGTGCTTGCGGATGTTTGGGTTGAGGATATTACTATGCCGGTTATCGACTGCCTTGGTGATGAATTTATAAATTATGTAAAAGATGGTATGAAAATCACCATTGAAGAAGACGGAACAGTTGTTGTAGAAGATTAAACTAAAAAACGCGGTAGAAATACCGCGTTTTTTGTTTTTAAATTATAATTTGTACAATTACGCATTACGAATTACGCATTACGCATTTAATGAAACATCGTCTGAAAGCCCTCGACCATTTCGCCTGCGGCCTTTAAAAGCTTTGCTCCGCCTTTTTCAATGTTTTTATTATCCTTCATCATCATTTTACCAACTGTAACTGCGGCGGCACCTGCTATCATACCCGCGCCTACGCCCTTCATAAATGTCATAACTGAATTACTTTGCATAGAAAAAACCTCCCTTTACGACTATTATGTCTCGAAAATGAGGTTTTATTTTTATTTTTAAAACTTTAATTTTTAAAAATCGTGTTTACAAAGAAGTAATTACATTGTATAATAATATATTATGAAAAAATTATTTATTATTACACTCATCCCGCTAATGCTGCTCTGCGGATGTAAAAAAGAGCAGATTACAAACACAAAAACACTTTCAGACACCACCTATTCTATCACCGCCGACTGCGATGAGGATGCTTTTAACGGTGCTTTTTCTTTGTGCGAAGAATATGAACGCCTTTTTTCTCCACATTTACCTGACAGCGATATTTCAATGATGAATTATTTTGACATTTTTGAAATAACCGACTCTACACGCGAAATTTTAACAAAAGCACTTTATTATTGTGAAAAAAGCGGTGGAAAATATGATATAACCTTAACCCCCGTAACTAAGCTTTGGAATTTTAAGGAAAAGAAAATTCCAACCGCCGATGAGTTAAGAATTGCACTTGAAGATGTTGGCTATGACCGAATTGAGCTTATCGGCAACGACATAGCACTTCACGATACTGATATTGATTTATCAAGCATTAAAAACGGCTTTATAACAGACAAGGCAGTTAATTTCTTAAAAGAAAAAGGTGTAAAAAACGGCGTTTTTTCAACAGATGGTAATGTAAAGGTTTTTGGCCAAAGTTATAATTATGAAATTAAAAAGCCCCTTTCAAGTCATCCTTTAATGACCATTAAAATTAAAAACACATCAGCTTATACAAGCAGTATTTACCCACAGTGCTTTGAAAAAGACGGTGTGCTTTACCATCACATTTTAAATTCTTCAACAGGTATGCCCACTGATAATAACTTGTCATCGGTCACTGTTTTAGGTGAAAACGCCACTGACTGTGATGTTTTATCTACCGTTTGTATGCTTTTGGGCGAAAAAGAAGGTCTTGCTCTTATAAATAAAACCGACGGCTATGAAGCAGTTTTCGTTAAAACCGACAGCAAGGTTTCGGTTTCAAACGGTCTTAAAATTAAGGGCAAAAAGATTATTTACAAATAATTTTAAAATTTTTAGTTTTAATTTGATATAATACTTAAAAACTAACCAACGAGGTATTAAAATGAGCTTGATTTCAGCACTTTTTGGCAATTACAGCCAAAAAGAACTTAAACGAATTATGCCGCTGCAAACAAGGGTTTTGGCTTTGGAAGAAGAATATAAGTCATTAACCGATGAACAGCTGCGCGCAAAAACCAACGAATTTAAAGAAAGACTTACATTGGGTGAAACTCTTGATGACATTTTACCCGAGGCATTTGCCGCTTGCCGAGAAGCAGGCGACCGTGTACTTGGTATGCGCCACTTCCCTGTGCAGATTATCGGCGGTATTATTTTGCACCAAGGCCGTATTGCCGAAATGAAAACAGGTGAAGGTAAAACCTTGGTTGCAACACTTCCTGCATATCTTAACGCTCTTTCGGGTAAGGGTGTGCACATTGTAACGGTTAACGATTACCTTGCAAAGCGTGACAGCGAATGGATGGGCAAGCTTTATAAATTTATGGGGCTTACTGTTGGTCTTGTTACCCACGGTATGACCAAAGAGCAAAAGCAAGAAGCATATAACGCCGACATTACCTATTGCACCAATAACGAGCTTGGTTTTGACTATTTGCGTGACAATATGGTTATTTATAAAGAACAAAAGGTACAGCGCGAACACAACTTTGCTATTGTCGACGAGGTTGACTCGATTTTAGTTGACGAAGCAAGAACTCCCCTTATCATTTCGGGACAAAGTGATAAATCAACCGATTTGTATGAAGCCGCAAACCGCCTTGCCCGTTCACTTAAAATGTTTAAGATTAAAGAAATGGACGACAAGGTGTCGGACGAGCAGATGGGTATTGAGGGCGACTATGTAGTTGATGAAAAGGCAAGGACTGCCGTTTTAACCCCCGACGGTGTTAAGCGTGTTGAACAGTATTTCAACATCGAAAACCTTAACGACAGCGAAAACATCGCTATTGCCCACCATATAAACCAAGCAATTCGTGCACACGGTATTATGAAGCGTGATGTCGATTATGTTGTAAAAGACGGCGAGGTTATAATTGTTGACGAATTTACCGGCCGTTTAATGTATGGCCGCCGTTATAACGAGGGCTTGCACCAAGCAATTGAAGCTAAAGAAGGCGTAAAGATTGCTAAAGAATCAAAAACACTTGCAACTATTACCTTTCAAAACTTCTTCCGCCTTTATAACAAGCTTTCGGGTATGACAGGTACTGCCATGACCGAGGAAGCCGAATTCCAAGAAATTTATAAATTGGATGTTATTGAAATTCCCACCAACAAGCCCATTGCCCGTATTGACCAAAACGATGTGGTTTACAAAACCGAAAAAGCAAAGTTTATGGCGGTTATTGACAAGATTATTGAATGTCACCAAAAGGGGCAGCCCGTTCTTGTGGGTACAATTACCATTGAAAAGTCTGAACTTTTGTCGGCACTTCTTAAAAAGCGTGGTATTAAGCACAACGTTTTAAACGCAAAACACCACGAAAAAGAAGCCGAAATTATTGCCCAAGCGGGTAAACTTGGTGCCGTTACCATTGCCACCAATATGGCGGGCCGTGGTACCGACATTATGCTTGGCGGTAATGCCGAATATTTAGCAAAATCTGCACTTCGCCACGATGGTTTAAGCGAAGAAATGATTGTTGAAGCCACCGGCTTTGCCGAAACCGAAGACCCCGACATTTTGGCTGCCCGTGCAAAATACACTGAATATTACAACAAATTTAAAGCTGAAATTGCCCCCGAAGCCGAGGCAGTACGACAGGCAGGCGGTTTATGTATTATCGGTACCGAGCGCCACGATTCACGCCGTATTGACAACCAGCTGCGCGGTCGTGCGGGTCGACAGGGTGACAACGGTGAAACACAGTTCTTTGTATCTCTTGAAGATGACCTTATGCGACTTTTCGGCGGCGAAAGAATTTCAATGCTTATGGACACAATGCGTGTGGAAGAGGATATGCCGCTTGAAAGCGGTATGCTTTCAAAAACTATTGAGGGTGCCCAAAAGAAGAAGGAAGGCATTAACTTTGCCATCCGTAAAAACACCCTTCAATATGACGATGTAATGAACAAACAGCGTGAGCTTATTTACACCCAGCGTAACAAGGTGCTCGACGGCGAGGACATTAAGGACACTGTGTTTAAGATGATTTGCGACACTGTTGATTCTTATTGCAGTATTTACCTTTCAGACCCTATTGCTGATAATTGGGACTTAAAGGGTCTTCGTGAATACTTTATGGGTTGGCTTACTGCACCTGACGACTTTAACTACACCGCTAACGAGCTTTCAAAGCTTGATAAAGGTGACATTGCCGATTTACTTAAAGACCGTGCTGAAAAGATTTATGCACAGCGTGAAAATGAGCTTGGCAATGATATGATGCGTGAAATTGAACGCGTAATGCTGCTAAGGTCGGTTGATACCAACTGGATGGACCACATTGATGCTATGGACCAATTACGCCAAGGTATAGGTCTTCGTGGTTATGGTCAGCACGACCCTGTTGTTGAATACCGCAACGACAGCTATGATATGTTTGATGCAATGACCACCGCTATTCGCGAACAAACCGCAAAGCTTGTTATGACTGTTCGTGTTCGCCGCGATGATGAGGTTAAGCGTGAAAAGGTTGCCGAGGAATCAAGCGCAGACAACAAGCCCAACACCGTTAAAGGTAAGGGTGCAGTTGGCAAAAACGCCCTTTGCCCATGTGGAAGCGGCAAAAAATATAAACGCTGCTGCGGAAAAGATATAGATTAAGCGACACTTAATCTATATCTTTAAGTTATGATTGCCCTTACGGGCAAGTTATGAGTTATGATACGCTTTGCGTAGTTATGATTTGCTTTATGCAAAGTTTTTAAAAGGAGAAAATATGTCTGAAAGCATAATAAGAGCAAAATCCAAAGAATTTGCCAAAAATATTATTTTCCTTTGCCGAAAATTAAATTGTAATCATACTGAATTTGCACTAACAAACCAATTGTTGCGTGCGGGTACCTCAATCGGTGCTAATGTTTACGAAGCACAATATGCGCAAAGCACTAAAGATTTCATTTCTAAATTAGAAATTGCCTTAAAAGAATGTAATGAAACCGCTTATTGGTTAGAATTGTTATTTGAAACAAACGGTATGACCGTCGAAGAATTTGATTGTTTTAAAAAACAATATATCGAATTAAGACGAATGATAGTTTCTTCTATTACTACAATGAAGAAAAAATTGTAAACGCAAATTGCTTTAAGGCAATTTGTTCATAACATTCGGCTTGCCGAATTCATAACGTGTGAAACACTTATAACAAAAAACAGACCTTGAGATTTTTCTCAAGGTCTGTTTTTTATCTAAACTCTACTATATGTGTATGCACTTTTTCGTTTTGGCTTTCAAGTGATATTATTCCTTCTTTTTCGGTTATATCAATGCTGTCGCCTTTGGTAGAGCAAATGCCACACCAGGGTTCGATACACATAAAAGGTGCGCCAACGGGGTGCCACAAAAGAAGATACGGAAATTCAGGGAACGAAACAACAGTTTCCTGCCCTGTCACGCGGTTAAGAAGTGTTGCTTTTTTTGATTTTATATTTTTAAAAATCAAAGCATCAACCTCAAAATATTCTTCTTTTAAAGAAAGTACTTTTCCGCTTGTTAAAATCGGCTGTGTTTCACCCGATAAAACCGCACCGTCTAAAAGACAGGTGTTTAAAGCTTCTTCCTTTTCAAAGACAATGTCATAATTTTCAATGCCTTCGGGGCAGTTATAACCTTCGTGTGCACCGATAGAATAATACATTGTATCATCCGACTTGTTTAAAACAAAATATTCAACCTTTATTTTGTCACCAATAAGGGTGTATTTAACACGCAGTTCAAATTTCCAAGGAAAATTTTTAAGTGTTTCTTCATTAGATTTTAACATAAAGGTTGCGGTGTCGTCGGCGGTGGCCTCAACCTCAAAGGGCATTTTTTTAGCAAAGCCGTGCTTTGCTATTTGATAGGTTTTGCCGTTATAGATATATTCATCATTTGGCATGCCACTGCAAATTGGAAATAAAACAGGCGAAACACCCGACCAATATGACGGGTCACCCGACCACATACGATTTTGGCCGTCCTTTAAAACACTGCGGATTTCCGCACCCATTTTATCAATTTCAACCCGTAGCGTGCCGTTGTCTAAAATTATCATTTAAAACACCTGCTAAAATAAGATGGGTTAATTATAACCTAATTTTACATTTTTTTCAATAGGTGGTATGGTTTTGTGGGCTTATTCATAAAATTATAAGAGGTGATTTTATGAATAATGAAATCTTTGAAAAATATAAAAAAGAAATGCTTGAAATGTATGAAAAAGCAAAGAAAAATAATGGTTATGTTCCTGCACAAACTACACCCACACCAAATATTTCGGCACCCACACCGCCAAGCCAAAGCACACAAACAGGCGGACTTTTGGGTATTGTAACATCTTTTCGCGGGCTTTACCCCGCCGAAAATGCAAAGGTAACAATTTTTACAGGCGATATTGATAATATGAATATTATCGACAGCGATTTTACCGACCGCAGTGGCAGAACAAAGGTGTTTACCCTTTCAGCACCCGACAAAAGTCTTTCAATGTCGCCCGATTTGGCCGAAACCCCATATTCACTTTATAATATGATGGTTGAAGCCGACGGCTTTTTAAAAAACATACACCTTAATATCCCCGTTTTCAGCGGTATAACCTCTATTCAGCGGTCAGATATGATTTTAGCAGAAGAGCGAATTGACAAAACACCCCAAATTTTTGACGAGTCGCAAAAATATAATCTTTAAGGTGATGCTATGCCGGAAATTATAACCCCTGTTATACCCGAAAATATAACTGTGCATTTAGGTGCACCGACTTCGAATGCACAAAATGTAACCGTTCCCTTTGCCGATTACATAAAAAATGTTGCATCAAGCGAAATTTACCCCACCTGGCCCGAAAATGCTCTGCGTGCCAATATTTACGCCATTATTTCCTTTGTTTTAAACCGAATTTATACCGAATGGTACCCATCCCGCGGGTATGATTTTGATATTACCAACACCACACAGTTTGACCAAGCGTTTGTGCCCGACCGCGAAATTTTTGAAAACATAAGCCAAATTGTTGATGAAATATTTAATGATTATGTCATAAGGCAAGGCAATGTTCAGCCCCTTTTTACTACCTTTTGCAACGGCACAACATCCACTTGCAGCGGACTTTCACAATGGGGTACCGTTAATTTAGCGGAGCAAGGGCGAACACCTTTTGAAATTTTGCAAAATTATTACGGCAATGACATTGGCATTGTAGAAAATGCCCCTGTCAGCGACAATGTTGAAAGCTACCCGGGTGTGCCTTTAAGAGTTGGGGATGCGGGCAACAATGTTGATATTATTCAAACACAGCTTAACCGCATATCGCAAAACTACCCCGCAATACCCAAAATAACCGATGCCGAAGGGATTTTTGGTGTTTCAACCGAAAATGCAGTGCGTGAATTTCAAAAAATATTTAACTTATCACAAACAGGAGTGGTTGATAAATCAACTTGGTATAAAATCAAGCAGTATTATAATGGTGTTAAGGGCCTTGCTGAGCTTTCAAGCGAGGGTATTTC
Source organism: Clostridia bacterium (assembly GCA_017549565.1). Lineage (GTDB taxonomy): Bacteria > Bacillota > Clostridia > Oscillospirales > Acutalibacteraceae > UBA737. Next base: position 23,733 of record JAFYUI010000012.1, on the reverse strand, counting down.
CATAAGCGAAGCAGCGGTGCCCTTTACCGATGAATTAAGCGAAGGTATAAGCGGTATACCCGTTACCACCTTGCAGTATTATTTATCTATTTTGGCATATTTTAACGGTGCATTATCCCCCGTTATAAGAAGCGGTTATTACGGCCCTGAAACAGTGCAGGCGGTTGAAAGGTTTCAAAGCTTTTATAATTTGCCCGTAACGGGTGTGGTTGACCAAAACACCTGGAATGTTATTTCACAGGCATATATCGACACCGTTTCTGCCCTGCCGAGCGGTTATTCGGGTGAAAATGCCAAGCTGTACCCGGGATATTTCTTAACCCGAGGTATGCGAAGCGAGGATGTTAGAGATTTGCAAACCTATATTGATTTAATAGGTCAAAATATAAACGAAATACCAACACTTCCGCAAACGGGTTTTTACGGTGAACAAACCGAAAATGCCGTTAGAATTTTTCAGCGACTTTTTGGTATTACCGAATCGGGAGCGGTTGGACCTGTAACCTGGGCAACCATTGCACAGCAATATGATTATTTTATAAACCAATAGGTATTGATTTTTTAAAATTTGGGTAGTATAATTTAGTACAGTATTTTAATGCATTGGAGATTTTTAAAATGGCAGAACAAAAAAGTAATTGCAGTGGTAACTGTTCAAGCTGTGGGCAAAGTTGCAGTTCAAGGAACGAGCCCCAAAGCTTGTTAGAGCCCACCGCTGAATTTAATAACATTAAGCATGTTATCGGTGTTGTAAGCGGTAAGGGTGGCGTTGGTAAATCAATGGTTACCTCTTCCCTTGCGGTTTTAATGAACAAAATGGGTTATAAGGTTGGTATTTTGGATGCCGATATCACAGGCCCGTCAATTCCAAAATCGTTTGGCATAAATTCAAAGGTTTACCAAAACGAGCTTGGCATTTTACCCGCCGAGACCGAAAACGGTATTAAAATTATGTCAATAAATTTGCTTTTAGAGGATAAGGAAGCCCCTGTTTTATGGCGTGGTCCTGTTATTGCGGGCGCTGTTAAGCAGTTTTGGCACGATGTTGTTTGGGGCGATTTAGATTATTTATTTGTTGACTGTCCCCCAGGTACAGGCGATGTTCCGCTTACTGTTTTCCAAAGTCTTCCCCTTGACGGTGTTGTTATTGTTACCTCACCACAAGATTTGGTTTCAATGATAGTTAAAAAAGCATATAATATGGCAAATATGATGAATATTCCCGTTTTAGGCATTATTGAAAATATGAGCAGTGTTATTTGCCCCGAATGTAAAAAGGAATTTAAGATTTTTGGCAGTGGCAGCGAAACCGTTGCAGACGAAATCGGTGTTGAGCTTCTTGGCAAAATGCCCATTGATGTAACTTTGGCACAGCTTGTTGATAACGGTTGCTTTGAAAAATATGATAATATTTACCTTAAAGATGCTGCCGAAAAAATTGACAATAAAATAAACAAATAAATAAAAGCGACCTTAAAAGGTCGCTTTTATTTTATTTATTACGATATATTAAACCAAACAACCAACTTAATGCGCCAAGTATAGAAAATACAAAGGGATATTTTATAACTAATAAAATATTTCTAAACACACTATAAAACCCTGGCCATCTTATATGTACACTGCTTTGTGTAAGTTGTTTTATAAATGAAAAGGTAAAAAATGATGCATAGTATAACATTGGTATTGCAATTATAAGTAATATTAAAACAATTACTACCCTTATAATTTTTGCAGCCAAATTATTAAGCGGTTTTAAAGGGGTAAATAACCCGATAATATGCATTGCATAAAAACCGCAAACAAAAAATGTGAAAGGAAAAAGTGTAAATTTTAAAATTTGTTCGGGTGGTGGGTAAAAGCCCACATATTCTTCAAAAATTTTATCAATTACAAAATCAGCAATTAACAATATAATAAGGAAAATTCCATAGCTTATTGCAAAACTGCGCGCACGCTTTTGATTTTCTTCCAAAGGTAGACCGTAAATTACGGTGTTTGTATCAACCTTGAAAACTTCGGCAATTTTAATTATTGTATCTATATCGGGGTTTGACTTTCCCGTTTCATAATTTGAAATTGTTTGCCGCGTCACAAAAAGCGCTTCGGCGAGTTCTTCCTGTGTCATATTGTTTTTAATGCGAATTTGTTTAATGTTTTTGCTTATGTTTGCCATTGTTTTCACCTCACCCAAATTTTAACACGAATAATATTTCTTTGTAAAGCAAAGAAAGTTTGCAATATGCAAAAATTAAATAATTGTTATTTTATTACTTTTATGATAAAATTTTATTGGTGATAAAAATGAAATTACCAAAAAGAAAAAATAATAGATTAGAAAATTATAATTACAGTCAAAATGGCGCATATTTTATTACAATATGTATCAAAGATAGAAAACCTATTTTAAGCAAAATTGTAGGGACAGGCGTCCCCGACTGTCCGAAAACTGTATTTTTACCATATGGTGAAATTGCCGACAGGTATATTAAAAAATTAAATATTTTTTATGATAATATTTCAGTTGATAAATATATTATTATGCCCGACCATATTCATCTTTTAGTTTCAATATTAAACGGACAGTCGAGGACGCCTGTCCCTACACATTCTAATATTAAAACTGAAAATAAAAATTCAACTATATCAAATTTTGTAAGTACTTTTAAAAGATTTTGTAATAAAGAATATGGAGAAAATATTTGGCAATCGAGATATTATGACCACGTAATACGCAATCAAGAAGATTATAACGAAATTTTTGAATATATTGAAAATAATCCCAAAAAATATCTATTAAAGAAAAACCAAGATAGTTAATTCTATCTTGGTTTTCTATTATTTAAATTCAATTTCATAATCAAAAAAATAAATTTTTCCGTCTTCTACCGCTATTGCCCGTCTTGTGTCGCCATATTCAACTGCACGAATGTTTTCATAAGCAATGCAAACACTTAAAAAACCAAAAACTATGCAACAAGTAACTATAAACGAAATGTAAAATTTTCGTATACTGTTTTTCATTTTAAAAATTCTCCTATTTTATTGTATTAAGCAAACTTACAAGCGAATTGCCTACAAGCTCGGCCGAATATTTTGCTTCATCAAGCGAATTCATTTCGGTGCCAAATTCAATAAGCATTGAGCCGCTACAAAGCGACTGATTATAATTTTTTGATGCAAGCACAAGCGGGCGTGCAAGGGTTGGGTATTTTGCCTCCATCGTTTGTTGAAACTTTAACGCCAATTTTAAGTTTTCCTGCCAATTTGGGTGGTTTTTAATGCTTCCGCTTTGACTGCCCATAACAAGCATTACCTGTGCCGCTTTTTTGCCGTTTATTTTGGTAACTAATTTTGCTTTATCATTACCGCTGACCGTTACGGAATCGCGGTGCAAATCTAACACAATTTTAATGCTTTTATATTTACTTAAATAACTGTTTACGGTTTTGGCACTTCGGCTATAACTGCCGGTATATTGCGGGTAATCGTGCTGGGTTTTATCGTGCAAGGTTTTTATTCCCGCTTCATTTAATTTTTTGGCTATTATCTCCCCCACCATTACCATATTTTTATTATTGTCGGTGGTGCGTGCCTTGTCATTTTCAGTATAGGTTTTTTTATCCTCATTTAAAAAGGTTTCGGTGGTGTGGGTGTGCATTATAAGCACCTGCGGCTGACTGTTTTTTTCGATTTTAAACTTTAATTTTGAAGATAAAAGATTTTTAATATTTATTGATAAACCGCTGCTATTTTTCATATAAACACCACTGTATGAAAGGGGTGCGGTATAGGGTGAAATGTACTTTTCAATAACATTTCCTTTAACACTTGAGGTGCTTGTTTGAACTGAATTTACACTGCTGTTTTGACTACTGTTTAAGGTGATATTTTGTGAATTTTCCTTTGTTTCAGTGGTTTCATTTTGCGGTTTTTCTTCGGTTTTTGTAGCTTCAAAAACCGTTAAATTATCCGAAAAACCAAGCAAAAAATTATCATTTTTAACCTCAATTTTTTGCGAAATTATGTTATAAAATGCCCCTAAAATAAGGAAAAAACAAAGCAAATAACAGGTTAAAATTCTTATAATTGCCCACCGTTTTTGCATAATATCACCTCTTTAAATTTTATTCAAAAAGGCGGATTTTTATACCAATTCACACAGTATTTCGCGGTCAATTTCGGGCTGCAAAAACATATTTAAATTAAGGGCTAAAATATCGCTTATTTTATCGGTAAAAAGGTCGCAATCCTTTGGGGTTACAATTAAATTTTCGCTATATTCTATAACGGTTGGAACACCTATTGCCACAACTTTTACACCAAGTGTTTTTTGGCTTATTTCCTGCCGTTTGTTTTTAACACCCGACCCGGGCGAAATGCCGCTATCGGTAAGCTGAATTGTTTTAAAAAGTCGGCTTTCATCCCTTGCACACAAGGCATCAATTACTATTACTGTATCCGCCTTTGTTTCGCTTATAATACCCTTTAAAATTTCCATTACCTCAATGCCTGTTTTACCTAAAACATTTGGCACAATTACTGACACATTTTGAAGCCCAAAAAGCCCGATTTTTTCCGCAAATTCGCCCGTAATATGCCGTGTTGCCAAAATTTTTTCCGCCGTTTTAACCCCCACCGAATCGGCAGTAATTTCACGGTTTCCAAGCCCTACAACAAGGGTGTTTTTATTTTCTTTTAAAAGTGCTTCAAGTGCTTTTTTAAACTGTTTTTCAAGCACATCAAAGTTGGTTATTTTTTGTAAATCACAAAAAGAAAGGGTTATATATTTTCCTGCATTTTTGCTTTCGTTTTCTTTAATTTCGGCATAGTTAAACTCAAAAACACCCTCTTTTTCGGTATAAAAACCATCACTTTCGGTTATTTTTTCAGTTTCTAATGCAAGGTCTGTTCTTATCCCCATAATCTACCTCTTTTTGTTAAAAATTGTTGCAATTTAATATGCTATATGTTATACTAATATAAATATATAATATTATAATATAAAGGAAGGTTAAAAAAATGTCACTAAGTCCGTTAGAAACTGTTTGGGCGGCCATTTGCGATGAACTTAAAAAATCAATTTCAGATGTTACATTTAACTGTTTTTTTAAAGACCTTGTTCCTGTTTTTATGAGTGATGGTGAATTTACAATTTCTATAAACGACCAACACATAAAAGGTCTTATTGAAAATAACTATTCTGAAAAATTGAATGCTGCTATTAAAACTATAATTGGTCTTGATATGGTTGCACGAATTGTTGTTGATGAAGACGAAGAAGTTATTTTAAAGGCCGAACAACAAAGTGAAGGTCTTTCATTTGAAGATTTTTTCACCTTCCAAAATTTTATTGTTGGTTCTACCAACCGTTTTGCCCACGCCGCAGCGCTTGCCGTTGCTGAAGCACAAATCCCACAACCAACCTTTAACCCGCTTGTAATTTACGGCCCGTCGGGCGTTGGTAAAACCCACCTGATGCTTGCAATTAAAAACCACATTAAAAACAAATATCCGCACAAGGTGGTTGAATTTGTTCGTGGTGAGGAATTTACAAACCAATTTATTCAGGCATTAAACCAAGGTAAGCTTGGTCTTCCGTTGGTTGAAGAATTTAGAAATAAATACCGCAATGTTGATGTTTTGCTTCTTGACGATATTCACTTTATCGCAGGTAAGGAAACCACACAGGAAGAATTTTTTAACACCTTTAACGCTCTTTATCAAAATGGCAAGCAAATTGTTGTTACACTTGACCGCCCCGTTAAAGAAATTAAAACTCTTGACGAGCGTATCCGCAGTCGTTTAGAGGGCGGCTTTTATGGTGACATTACCCCACCCGATTTTGAAACAAGGGTTGGTATTGTAAATAAAAAGGCCGAACAAAGCGGAATTACACTTGATGAAGCGATTGTTTATTATATTGCCGAGCATATAAAATCAAATACCCGTCAGCTTGAGGGTGTTGTTAAAAAGCTTGAAGCTTATATAAACATTCAAAACAAGGTGCCAACCGTTGCGGTTGTGCAAACCTTTATTAGGGACATTATTTCGGACGATAAGCCAGAACCTATCCAAATTGATAATATTATTGTTGAGGTTGCCCACACCTATAATGTGTCGGAGGCCGATATTTTATCCAACAGAAGAACTGCTTCTTTGGCTCTTGCAAGACAGGTTGCAATGTATATAGCACGCGAAACCACCGACCTTTCGTATAAAGCCATTGGTGAAAGCTTTGGTAAGGACCACACAACCGTGCTCTACAATGTAAACCGCATTGAAGAATTTTTAAAGGACAAGCCATATCAAAAAGAACTTGTTGAAGATATTATTAAAAATTTAAGAAACAATGCAAGTGGCAGTTACTAACATTTTTAATGTTAATTAAGGTTAGTAAATGTTTTATAAGTGTTGATAACTTTTTTAAAGGTTTTTTATCAACAAATTATCAATTTTTTAATTAACACCCAAAACCTTTTAATAATGCGGTGTGGGACAAGTTATCCACCGTTTTAACACAGCTTATTACTGCTGTTATTTTAAATCTCTTATTTTGGAGGATTTTTTATGAAATTCATCGTTGAACGCGCAAAGCTTTTAGAAACAGTCTTAAAACTTCAAAGCGTTGTAGGCAGCAAAACCTCAATGCCTGTGCTTGAAGGTATTTTAATTTCAGCCGAACAAGGCAAAATTACCTTAATTGCTTATAATCTTGAAATGGGTATTAAAAAAGAAATTTATGCTAAATGTGAAGAACCGGGCGATATTGTTATACCCGCTAAGCTTTTGGCTGACATTTTAAGAAAAATGAGCGATATGCAGGTTGAAATTTCGGCTGACAGTAAGCTTAACTGCAATATCAAGTGCGGTGAAGCCACCTTTGATATTATGGGTATGGCTGCAACCGATTTTCCTGAAATTCCGTCTGTTTCGAGTGATAACAGCTTTAAGGTTGACGGCAAGGTTTTTGCTTCTCTTAAAAAAGGTACTGCCTTTGCTGCCGCACAAAACGAGGGTGCAAAGCCCATCCTTACAGGTATTAACATTTCCTTAAATGATGGTTTTATTCAGTTTGTTGCTATTGACGGCTATCGTTTGGCAATTAAAAAAGAAAAAATTGAAAATCAAAACAATTTTGAATTTACAGTTACAGGCAAAGCCCTTAATGAAGTTGTAAAGCTTATTGATGATGAAAGTGAAGATATTGAAATAAATGTTTCAAACCGCCTTATTGGTTTTAACATTAACGGTTATACCTTTATTTCCCGTCTTTTAGAGGGTGATTTTGTAAATTACCAAAAAACAATACCGACCGAAAATAAACAAAAGGTTGTTGTTAACACACGCGATTTAATTAACACTATTGAACGCGTTTCATTACTTATAAGCGAATCCTTTACCACCCCAATTCGTTGCTATTTTAACGAACTTAATGTTGTTTTTACCTGTGCAACCTCTGTTGGTCGCGCTACCGAAACCTTTAACTTAAAGCTTGAGGGTGAAAATTTTGAAATTGGTCTTAACAGCCACTATTTGTTAGATGTTTTAAAGGCCATTGAGGATGAACAAATTCAAATTTTATTTAATGGTCCAAATGCAGGTGTTTTGTTCTTGCCTGTTGATGATGACAACTTTAAATATATGATAATGCCGATGAGGTTAAAATAATGAATTTTGAAAAAATTTCTATTAAAGAAGATTTTATTCGCCTTGACAGCGCGATGAAGCTTGCAAATTTGGTTTCTACCGGCGGTCATGCAAAAATTGTTATTCAAGACGGCGAGGTTTTGGTTAACGGTGAAATTTGCACAATGCGCGGTAAGAAGCTTTATAAGGGCGATAAGGTAGAATTTGACGGCCAAGGTTTTGAAATTGTATGAAAATTTTAAGTTTAAGCTTAAAAAATTTTAGAAACCTTAATGAAATAGAAATTTCACCTTGCGGTGAAACTAATGTAATTTGCGGTGAAAATGCACAGGGTAAAACAAATATTATTGAAGGTATTTGGCTTTTTACGGGTGCTAAAAGTTTTAGAACAAATAAAGACAGCGATTTTTTAAGGTTTGGAAGTCAAAAAGCCGTTATGAACCTTAAATTTTTAAGCGAGGGCGTTGAAAACGAGGCCGAAATCACCATAACCGACAAACGCCGCGTGGTGCTTAACCAAAATAAATTAAGCTCACCCTCACTTATGGCGGGGAAATTTAATGCGGTTATCTTTTCACCGACCGATTTAAAGCTTGTGTCTGACGGTCCCGCAGTAAGAAGGCGTTTTTTAGACACTGCAATAGGTCAAATTTTTCCAAATTATATAAATCTTTTAAAGGATTATACCCGCGCAGTCGCACAGCGCAACAAGGTAATTAAGGATTTTAAATATGACAGCACCCTTTCAATTATGTTGGATGTTTTTGAGGGTGAAATTGCAAATTTAGGCGAAAAAATTACAAAGTACCGCCAAAAATATATTGAAATGCTTAATGAATTTTTACCGACAATTCACAGCGGTATTTCGGCAGGTAAGGAAACACTTGAAACAAAGTATATTTATTCTTTCAGCGGTGATTTTTTAAGTGAACTTAAAAACAGTCGACAGGAAGATATGTACACAGGTGTTACTTCAATTGGTCCCCACCGTGATGATATTGATTTTAAAATTAACGGCATTTCAGCTAGAAAGTTTGGCTCGCAAGGGCAAAAGCGCAGCGTTGCCTTGGCGGTAAAGCTTGCCGAAGCCGAGGTTATTAACAAAAATGTTGGCGAATGGCCCGTAATTTTGCTTGATGATGTTATGAGCGAGCTTGATGTAACCCGCCAAAATTACATTTTAAATCACATAAAGGGTATGCAGTCATTTATTACTTGTTGTGATGACCAAAATGTTAAGGGCTTACAAATGGGCAAAAAATTTGTTATTAATAATGGGTGTGTGCTTTAATGTATGTGCATTTAGGTAATGAAACGGTTGTAAAAGAGGATGAAATAATCGGCATTTTTGATATTGAAACCACCACCGTTTCGCAAAAAACACGCATTTTTTTAGAAAAGGCAGAAAAAAACAAAATTGTAAAAAATGTAAGCTATGAATTGCCAAAATCTTTTATTGTTACAAACAACAAAAAAGAAAACAGCGTTTATATTTCGCAAATTTCCCCTTTAACTCTACAAAAAAGGTCAAATATTTTATAAAAATATTAAAGCTTTGAAAGGAAGTTTTTAATGAATAACGAAATTACAACACCTGTAACCGAAAATTATGACGAAAATTCCATACAGGTATTGGAAGGTCTTGAAGCGGTAAGAAAACGCCCCGGTATGTATATTGGCTCTACCGGTGAACGCGGCTTGCACCATTTGGTGTATGAAATTGTTGATAACTCTATCGACGAAGCGTTAGCAGGTTATTGCGACAAAATCGAAGTTGAAATTTTGGACGACGGTATTATCCGCGTTACCGACAACGGCCGTGGTATACCTGTTGGTATTAACCCGCAAAAAGGTATTCCAACCGTAACTGTTGTATTTACTATTCTTCACGCAGGCGGTAAATTCGGCGGTGGCGGATATAAAGTATCAGGTGGTCTTCACGGTGTAGGTGCCAGCGTTGTTAATGCCCTTTCAAACTGGCTTGAAGTTGAAGTTAGGGACGGTAAAAATATTTACAAGCAGCGCTATGAAAAGGGTGCTATTGTAACCGATTTAACTGTTATTGGTGAAACAACTGAAACAGGTACAACTGTTACCTTTAAGCCCGATCCAACAATATTTACCGACACCACAACCTATGATTATGATATTTTACTTAATCGTTTAAGAGAACAAGCATTTTTAAATGCTGGTATTCGTGTTGTTTTAACCGATAAACGCACCGATGATGCAATTTCTACAAAGGGTAAGAGCGATGACCTTTGCTTTGAGGGCGGTATTAAATCTTATGTTGAATATTTGCTTAAAGGCATTAAAAAAGAAAGTTTAATTAACGATGTTGTTTATCTTTCAGGCAGTAAAAAGGATGAAACCGCCGAAATAGCGCTTTTATGGTCAACTGCTTATGATAACAAGGTTTTATCCTTTGCAAATACTTTGCACACAATCGACGGCGGTACACACGAGCAGGCATTTAAGCAAACTGTTACCCGTGTTGTTAATAAATACGCCCACGATTTTAAAAAGCTTAAAGAATCTTCTGATAATCTTAAAGCCGACGATATTATGGAGGGCTTGGTTGCGGTTGTGTCTGTTAAGCTTGCCGATGCACAGTTTGAAAGCCAAACCAAAGCAAAGCTTGGTAATACCTCTGTTGGTCAGTTGGTGCGTGATATCGTAAACGACCAGCTTTATAAATTCCTTGAAGAAAACCCTGCTGATGCAAAAATTGTTATTGATAAAGCGATTGCCGCATCAAATGCGCGTGAAGCGGCTCAAAAAGCCCGTGAAGCATCACGCAATAAGGCAGGTATTGGCAGCAAGACAAGAATGCCTGAAAAACTTACCGACTGTATTTCTAACGACCCCACAAAGACCGAAATTTATATTGTCGAGGGTGATTCGGCAGGCGGTAGTGCTGTTGAAGGCAGAAATGCTACATATCAGGCAATTTTACCACTTTGGGGTAAAATGCTTAATGTTGAAAAAGCAAGAGAAGATAAGGTTTATGGCAACGATAAGTTAACACCTGTTATTACTGCGCTTGGCACGGGTATTGGTGAAAACTTTGATATAAACAAGCTTCGTTATGATAAAATTGTTATTATGGCCGATGCCGACGTTGACGGTAGCCATATCAGAACACTTTTACTTACCTTCTTCTTCAGATATATGCCACAGCTTATTGAAACAGGTCATATTTATTTGGCACAACCTCCCCTTTACCGCATTTCAAAGGGTAAACAGCATTTTGATGTGTTTACCGATGAAGAAAAGGCATTAAAGGTTGAAGAGCTTGGTGCAGGTGTAGATGTTCAGCGTTATAAGGGTCTTGGTGAAATGGACCCCGAACAGCTTTGGGAAACAACCCTTGACCCCGAAAAAAGAACATTTTTACGCGTTACTATGGCTGATGCCGCTTTGGCAGATGAAACCTTTACCATTTTGATGGGCGAAGAGGTTGAACCCCGCCGTAAATTTATTGAAGAAAACGCAATTTATGCGACTGATTTGGATATTTAAGGAAAGGAGAAATTTTAATGGCTAAACAAGAATTAGTTTATTGGCCCCAAAGTGAAGAAACTAAAATTCTTCCCGTTGAGATTACCGATGAAGTAAAGCAAAGTATGCTTCAATATTCAATGTCGGTGCTTGTGGGTCGTGCTTTACCAGATGTTCGTGACGGTCTTAAACCCGTTCACCGCCGTATTCTTTACACCATGTATGAAAACGGTCTAACACCCGAAAGTAAATATCGTAAATGTGCTGATACTGTTGGTACCGTGCTTGGTAGATACCATCCACACGGTGACGCCAGCGTTTATGATGCAATGGTTCGTATGGCGCAGGATTTCTCCCTTCGTTATCCTTTAATTGACGGTCACGGTAACTTTGGTAACATTGACGGTTATCCCGCAGCTGCTTACCGTTATACCGAATCTAAAATGAACCGCTTATCATACAGTATGCTTGACGACATTAAAAAGGATACTGTAAATATGCTTCCAAACTATGATGACCGTTTGGAAGAGCCCGAGGTTTTACCTGTTCGTTTTCCACAGCTTTTGGTTAACGGCTCTTCGGGTATTGCAGTTGGTATGGCAACCGAAATACCACCCCACAATTTAGGTGAGGTTATTGACGCTATGTGTTGTCTTATCGACAACCCCGATGCTGAGCTTGCCGACCTTTGCGAATATATTAAGGGACCTGACTTCCCTACCGGCGGTATTATTATGGGCCGTGCGGGTATTCGTGCAGCTTATGCAACAGGCCGTGGTAAAATTGTTGTTCGCGGTAAGGCCGAAATTGAAGAAACTAAAAACGGTAAATTCCGCATAGTTATTACCGAAATTCCTTATAAGGTTCGTAAAAAAGACCTTGTTAAGCATATTTATGACCTTGCGGCTGAAAAGAAAATTGAAGGCATTGACGATGTTGTTGACTATTCTTCAAACCGTGATGGCGGTATGCGTATTGTGGTCGACATTAAAAAGGATGCCAACCCACAGGTTGTACTTAACAAAATTTATAAAAACACCGCTTTACAAACCACCTTTGGTGCAATTTTACTTGCAATTGTAAACGGCAAGCCACAAATTTTAACCTTAAAGGAAATGCTTCAAAACAGCATTGACTTCCAATATGAAATTATTCGCCGCAGAACTGTATTTGACCGCAAAAAAGCGGCTGAACGCGCCCACATTTTAGAGGGCTTAAAGGTTGCGCTTGATTTTATTGACGAGGTTATTGCAATTATCAGAAGCAGCAAGACTATTGCTGAAAGTAAAGAAACCTTATCTGAGCGTTTTGGTCTTGATGATATTCAAACCACTGCTATCGTTCAAATGCAACTTGGTAAATTGGCAGGTCTTGAAAAACAAAAAATTCTTGATGAGTTACAAGAAAAGCTTGATTTTATTAAGGAATGTGACGCTATTTTAGCATCAAGAGATAGAATTTTGGATATTGTTAAAACAGAATCTTTAAATCTTCGTGATAAATATTCTGACGACCGCCGCACCGAAATTTCGGATGTTCTCGGAGAGGTTGATATTGAAGACCTTATTCCAAAAGAGGAATGTGTGCTTACAAAAACAGTTAACGGTTATATTAAGCGTTTACCTGCTGACACATACAATGTTCAAAACCGTGGTGGTAGAGGTATTACTGGTATGACCACCCGTGAAGATGACATTGTTGAAAATATGTTTGTATGCTCTTCACATGACTATGTAATGTTATTTAGTAATCTTGGTCGTATGTATCGCATAAAGGCATATGAAATTCCCGAAGGCAGCCGTACCTCAAAGGGTATGAATATGGTAAATATTGTGCCCTTAATGCCGGGTGAAAAGATTACTGTTATTTTACCTGCAAGCGAATTGGATGAAGAAAAGTATATTGCAATGGTTACCAAAAAGGGTACCATTAAGCGTACAAAGGTTTCAGAGTTTAGAAACACCCGTAAGAGCGGTATTATTGCAATTTCTATTGATGATGATGACGAGCTTGCATTTGTAAGAATGACCGACGGCAACCAAAATCTTTTTGTTGCAACTAAAAACGGCCTTGCAATTCAGTTTAAGGAAACTGATGTGCGTGCAATGGGTAGAAATGCCCGTGGTGTTCGTGCAATTAGCATGCGCGCAGGTGACGAGGTTGTCGATATGGCGGTAACTGTGCCCGATACTAAGATTTTAACTATTACCGAAACAGGTTACGGCCGTATTAGTAATATCAGCGATTATCGTATTCAAACCCGTGGCGGTAAAGGTCTTACCAACTACCGCACCGAAAAATATGGCTGTGTTGCGGCAACTATCCCTGTTACAGGCGAAGAAGATATTATAATGATTGCTTCAAACGGCATTGTTATCCGTATTTTTGCGGGTGATATTTCAACCTTTAGCCGTCCTGCAAAGGGTGTTCGTGTAATGCGTGTGGCAGAGGGTGAAAAGATTTTATCGGTTGGTATTGCAGAACACAACGAAGCCGAGGTAAACGACAAGCCGGAAGAAGCTGATGCTGACGCAGGCACGGTTGATGCCGCCGCATTAGAGGCCGAAAATAACCAACCCGATGAAATTATTGAGGATGAGGAAAATTAAAAAAGCGGTAAAAATTTATTTTAATGGTGATTTTTCCTTATGAACGAAAATTTTGATTTAAATACCGAAACCTTTGGTGAACAGCAAAATAGCCGAATAAAAAGCTTTGTTTACCGTGTGCCTTACGGTTTTAATGAAAAAAGTTATAATGAAAGCCGTGAAATTAAAAAGATTTCGCGGCTTTCGGGTGCTTCATTTTTATGCTTGTTGATTTTTTCCTCGATTTTGAAATATATTTTGCCACTTTTATTTGCAGTGGCAGGTTTTTCCTTGGAAAAAACAAGAGAAATTTTAAGTGATGCCTATGTTTTGCAGTTTATTCAAATTTTAGCATCAGTTAGTATGTTTATTATTCCTTTTGCCCTGTTTTTTAAAATAGGTGGGTATAAAATTAGCAAAATTATAGATTTTAATTTACCAAAAACAAAAAACTGGTTTGCTTTTATCTTAATGGGAATTAGCTTTTGTGCTTTTACAAACATTGCGGTGTCAATAGCAGGCAGCATTTTTGAAAGCTTTGGCATAAATTATGATGTCGACTTTGGCGAAGACCCAACAGGCATTTTGGGTGTAACATTAACTGTTCTTTCAACGGCGGTTATTCCCCCACTTGTTGAAGAATTTGCCTGTCGCGGTGTTTTGCTTGGCGCTTTAAGAAAATTTGGCGACGGCTTTGCAATTATGGTGTCAGCAATAATGTTTGGTCTTATCCACGGCAATTTTCAACAAGCTCCATTTGCTTTTTTAGTTGGGCTTGTTTTGGGCTTTATAACTGTTAAGTGCGGTTCTATTTGGCCTGCAATTTTAATTCACGCATATAATAATTTATCTTCGGTTGTTTTCCAATATGCCTTTGCGGATGTGTCGGTTAATTTGCAAAGCATTATTTATACATTTTATTTAACAATTTGTCTTTTGCTTGGTGTTGTGGGACTTATTTTTTTAAAAAATGATAAGTATGCTTTTAAATTATCACCGTCTGATACCGAAAGCGGAGAAGAGCAAAAGTATAAGTGGTTTTTCTTAACAGAAATCACACTGTTTGTTATTTTTATTTGCATTTATGATGCGTTAAAATTTTTTAAGTTTTAAAAAGGGGGCTCTAACTAAAAAAATGTTAGAGTTTCTTTATTTTAGGTGAATTTATGAATAAAGAATTTATGAAACTTGCTATTTTAGAGGCACAAAAAGCCGCTGAAGAGGGCGAAGTACCTGTTGGTGCAGTAATTGTAAAAAATGGGGAAGTGATTGCCGCCGCACACAATAGGCGTGAACAACTGAAAAACGCATTATCCCATGCCGAAATTGAAGCAATAAATATTGCTTGTCAAAAACTTAATAGTTGGCGGCTTGATGACTGCGAGCTGTATGTCACTTTAGAGCCCTGTCCAATGTGTACGGGTGCAATTATTAACGCAAGAATTAAAACCGTAGTTTTTGGCGCTTATGACAGCAAAATGGGATGTATGGACAGCGTTATAAATTTGTGTGATTATCCCTTTAACCACAAGGTAGAAATTTACGGCGGCATTATGGAGGATGACTGCCTTAAAGTTTTACAAGGTTTTTTCAAAAAATTACGCTAAAAAACGCTGTTTTTAAGCCAATAGAAAATTATAAAACGATACATTACTTGTTTTATAAAAAACAAACGGCTGAAAAAGGGCTATTTTACAAGCGTTTTTACCGTTCTTTTAGGTATTATTTCAAGATAGAATAATACACCCACATAAAGTATGCCGGAAACACTTGTTAAAAATATTATGTAAACCAAATCATTTTGAAGATTTATAAGCTTTAATATTGTGTTTGAAACCATTGAAACGGTAACTGCTGACAAAAATGGCAACAATAAATCGCTAAAAATTTTAATTTTTGCCCCGCTTGTTTTTATAAGTCGGCCAACATTTAAAAGACAGGTTAAAAGGTTTGAAAAATACATAATTAAAATAAAACCGTTTATCCCCATTTTCGGTAAAAGCAGTAAAACTAAAACAATGCGGGAGGCCGAATCACTTATAGCGGTTTTAAAGGTAAAGCTTTGTTGGTCAAGTCCTTTTAAAATGCCGTCGCAAATGCTATCAAGGTACATAAGTGGTACAATGGGGGAAAGGGCTTTAAGCAAAAAGCCGACATCACTATCGTGATAAATTAAAACGCCTATTTTTTCACCACCAAAGAAAAACAAAACACCGCACAATATACCGCAAAGCAGGGTTAACTTTATTATTTTTTCGCTCGCACTTTTTATGGTATGGCGGTTTTTATGTGTTACTGCCTCCGATATTTCGGGAATTAGTAATGTTGATACGGAATTTAGTATAGCAGACGGGAAAAACAATAGTGGTAGCGCCATACCTTTAATCATACCAAACTGTGATAGCGCGGTTGCACCCGATAAATGATATTTTGCTAAATTTTTTGGAACTAAAACATTTTCGCCTGTTCTTAAAAGCGAATTTAAATATCTTCCGCTTGTAATAGGTACTGTGATATGCAAAATTTTGCGGAAAATACCGGTTGTTGTGTTGGTTTTTGTTGATTTAAGGTTTCTTTTATCGACAATATATGACAAATAAAGCAACAAAAATCCAAAAGCTTCGGCAACGCCATCCCCTAAAATAATGCCAAAGCAACAGGCGGCAAGACCTTTTTTAATAAACATTTTTATAAATAAAACAACAAATAAAATTCTGACCGCTTGTTCAAAAATTTGACCAACAGAATTTGATAAAACTTTTCTTCTGGCGATAAAATATCCCCTTAAACAAGAGGAAAACGCCATAAAGGGAAGAGAAAGCGGTAAAATTTTAAGAGAAGGCACCGCGCGTGTATCACCTAAAATATTTGTACCGATAAAATCGGCGCCGAATATTATCAAAGCTGCCGAAAAAACAGCAACTGTAAGACAAAGCCAAACTGCGCGGTTTAGTATCCGCTTGCAGTTTTTGGGCGTTTCTTTGGCAATTTCTTCGGCACAAAGGCGGGTGACTGCGGTGGAAATTCCGCTTGTGGCAAAGGTAGATGCCAAAACATAAACCGAAAAAACAAGCTGATAAAGACCAATGCCTTCGCTGCCTATTGCGCCTGACAGCCAAACCTTAAAAATTATTCCCGCAAACCGCAGTAAAAGAGAGGTTGCGGTTAAAATTGCGGCATTTTTTATAAAAACCGTTTTTTTCAAGCAAATCGCCCCAAAATATAATATATTTCATTGTATGATGGGTTGGCTTGTACTAATGAGTATTGAAATATTTAGAAAAATTTAGTATAATCAAAAGGTAAGGAGGGATAATATGGCATCACCCTTGGCTGATAAATTAAGACCGCAAAAAATAGAAGATGTTTTCGGACAAAAGCACATTTTGTCAGAAGGTAAGGTTTTAAAGCGAATTATTGATTCAAAACAAATACCAAATTTGATATTTTATGGTCCGTCAGGTGTCGGCAAAACCACCGTTGCAAACATTATTGCCGAAAATTGCGGTAAAAAGCTGTGTTATTTAAATGCTACCACCGCTTCAACTGCCGATATTAAGGAAATTATCTCCACCATCGGCACCTTTGACAGCAGTAACGGCATTTTGCTTTATCTTGATGAAATTCAGTATTTTAATAAAAAGCAACAGCAAATTTTGCTGTCTTATATAGAAAACGGGGATATAACCCTTATTGCCTCCACAACCGAAAACCCGTTTTTTTATGTTTATAATGCCATATTAAGCCGTTCAACCGTTTTTGAATTCAAACCGCTTTCGCGTGATGATATTATTGGTGTTATCACTCGTGGTGTGGGTATTGTAAGTGACGAAAAGCAAAAGAAAATTAACATAAGCGATGATGCAATAAGAAAAATTGCAACCTCGGCCCATGGTGATGTTCGTAAAGCCCTTAACACATTAGAACTTTGTCTTGTTACTGCCGAAAACAGTAAGGGCATTGATGTAACCAATGATTTACTTGAAGAAATTTTGTCCTCAAACTCGGTTAGATACGACCGTGAAGGTGACCAGCATTATGATATAATTTCGGCTTATCAAAAGTCGATGCGTGGCTCTGACCCGGATGCCGCAATTTATTATTTAGGTCGGCTTTTGGCGGCGGGTGATTTACCAAGCGCTTGCAGACGGCTTTTGGTTTGCGCTAATGAAGATGTTGGCCTTGCTTACCCGCAAATAATTCCCATTGTAAAGGCGGCTGTTGATACTGCGATGTATGTAGGCCTGCCCGAAGCACGACTGCCATTGGCAAATGCAGTTATTTTGGTGGCAACTGCACCCAAATCAGTTACTGCTCACGATGCAATTAACGCTGCAATGGCAGATATCGAGCGGGGACTTGGGGTAGAAATTCCACGCCATTTGCAAAACAAACATTTTGATGGTGAGGATGCTGAAATAGTTGGTCAACACTATAAATATCCACACAATTATAAAGGACATTATGTAAACCAACAATATCTTCCTGATGATATAAAAAATAAGAAATATTATACCTTTGGCGACAACAAATTCGAGCAATCCTCAAAAGATTATTGGGATAAAATTAAAACGCCTAATAAATAATAAATTTTAAGTTTATTTACTGATTATGGGCGCAAGAGGTGAAAAAATTGAAAGAAAATACTCTTCCAAAAAAGACCACAATTCTTTGGCAAGTAAGAATTATTTCTATTACCTTATGTTTAGTCGCGCTTTGTCTTTATTTTTCTAACTTATTTGTTTACTTTAAAATAGCCGCTATCGTTATAGCGGTTTTGGGACTTTTAATCACCTTTTTGTATTTGCCTTTCTTTTTTAAGGGTTATAAAATTGTTTTAACCAACGATGCGGTGGTTGTAAAGTACGGCATTTTCATTAAGACCGAACACATAATGCCATATAAGCGAATGATTTATGCCCAAAGCTTTGAAACACCCTTGGCACGAAAATTTGGTATTGCGGCAGTGCGCCTCAAAGCTGCCCGCAGCTATTTGCTTGTTGCTGAAACCGAAAAGCAGTCGGTAGAGGCAATAATCGACTTCTTGGCAGAGGGGGAACGAAATGTCTAAAACCTTTCGCGCCCACCCTTTGATGATTTTTAATTTTTTAAAGCCGTTTTTATTTATTTTATTGCTTCCTGTTGTAAGGGGGATAATTCAATATTCGGTAAGTGGTGAATATGACAGCATTTTGCACTTTGAAATAATGCTTTTAATTGTGCTGTTGGTTTTTGGCTTTTTGCGTTGGTGGTGCTTTAAGCTTGTTTTTAACGAGCAAAACCAAACAATAACCGTTATAAGTGGGCTGTTTTTCCGTAAAACAGCTAAAATTAACATAAAAAAGCTTTCATCGGTGCAAACGAAACAAAACCCGTTAGAATTTATTTTTTGTGCGGTAACCTTTCGCCTTAATACCGAGGCAGGCACTGTAAATAAGTCAGACTATGAATTTAAATTAAGTGTTAAGGCGAGCAAAGAAGTATCGAAATTGCTTTACGGTGTGGAAGAGCAACGGGTTATAAGGTATTCGGTATTTAAAATTGCAATTCTTGCGGCAACAACCTCATCGGCATTTACAGGCATAATTGTTGGTGTTCCGCTTATAAACCGTGCAGGTAATTTGCTTGGAATAGCCATAAGCGATATGCTTTTAAACGAAATCGCGTCGCTTTCGCAAAAAATTCAAACCTACTTCCCGCCGGTTGTAAATACGATAAGCTTAATATTTTTAAGCTCGTATTTAATTTCTTTTTTATATTCGCTTTTTAAATATCTAAACTTCCAGCTTGTTTTAGGTAAAGAAAAAATCGAAATGCTGTCGGGAATTATAGTAAGACAGCGTACATCCTTTAAAAAAGCGGCAATTAACAATGTAAGAATTGAGCAGTCACTTCTTTTGATGCTTATAAAACGCTTTGCAATGAGGGTTAGCGTTGGTGGTTATGGCGACAGTAAAAACCGTTCGGAAGTGGTAATCCCACTTGAAAAAGGCCAACAAATAAGAAAGCACTTTGCTGAATATTTGCCGTTTTTTAAGTGTGATACAGGTATCTTTATAAAACCAAAGGAAAATCCGCTTAACAAAAGCCGTTTTCTTTTCTTTCCAACCATTTATTTAATAGGTGCAACCGTTTTGGCCATTGTTTTGGGTTTAAGGTTTCAAGATTTTACCCGCTTTTTTGTTTTTTGTTTCTTTGTTGTGGGCGCATATATTTTGTGTTTCGCGGGGCTCTGCCTTTTTGAATGCTTTAAAAGCAAGGTCGATTTCGGCGAAAATGTATTTATTCGCGGCAGAAAGGGGCTTCGCACCTGCGAGCTTTATTGCCCAAAGGAAAATATAGGCGAAATTAAACTCACCCGTTTTCCGCCTGATATTTGGCATAAAACCTGTCGTTTAACAATTACTGTGCGAAGTGAACGCGCCGACAGTCTTTGTGTTCGACATTTAGAATATGACAAGGTTAAGGAAATTGTAAATAATTATTTTGATATTAAGGTATAAATTCACAATACACGCTCAAAATATTAAAAATGTTTCACGTGAAACAAAGGGGCGGTATTGTGAATTTGTTTTTAGAGTGTATAAAGGCCTTTGCGGTGGGCGGTGCGATATGCGTAATCGGTCAACTGCTTATTGACTGCACAAAGCTGACACCTGCAAGAATATTGGTGTCCTATGTGGTGGCGGGTGTAATATTAACCGCTATCGGCGTATATGAGCCGATTGTAAAGTTTGCAGGCGCAGGTGCAACGGTGCCGCTTACGGGATTTGGTTACAGTCTTGCAAAAGGTGTAGAAAAAGCGGTTTCACAGTACGGATTTTTAGGTGCATTAAGTGGTGGACTTACCGCAACGGCGGCGGGCATTACAACCGCTATCGTTATGGGACTAATAATGTCGTTAATTTTTAAATCAAGTGACAAAAAATAAGCCGAAAATTCGGCTTATTTTTTTATTTACAATTACATTTGGCTTTGGTATAATAAAAACACAAAGCAATGTTTCACGTGAAACATATCGGAGGTTAAAATGGGAAAAATCATCTCGGTTGTTAATCAAAAAGGCGGCGTAGGAAAGACCACCACAGCGGTTAATTTGGCTGCGGCGGTTGGTATTACCGGCAAAAAGGTGCTTATAGTTGATGCTGACCCACAGGGTAATACCACAAGCGGTTACGGTGTGCATAAGAAAAATGTAAGGGCTTCTACCTATGAATTGCTTATTGGCACAGGAAAAATTGAAGATTCCATAATTAAAACCGAATTTCAAAAGGTTGATATTATCCCTGCATCTATAAATTTAGCGGCGGCGGAAATTGATTTAATTGAAATCGAAAACCGACAAAATCAGCTTAAAATGGCACTTGCAAGCGTGCGTGAGGCATACGATTACATATTTATCGACTGTCCACCATCCTTGGGGCTTATTACTATCAACGCCTTAAATGCAAGTGATACTGTGCTTGTGCCAATTCAGTGCGAATATTTTGCGCTTGAAGGCCTGTCGCAGCTTATGGCAACCGTTAGACAGGTTAAAAGGTTATACAACCCAACCCTTGAAATTGAGGGTATAGTGCTCACTATGTACGACGGTCGTTTAAATCTTACCGGTCAAGTTGTGGGCGAAATTAAAAAATATTTTGCTGACAAGCTTTATAAAACCGCAATTCCGCGTGCGGTAAGACTTTCAGAAGCGCCTTCCTTTGGTATGCCGATACAATATTATGATAAGCGTTCAAAGGGTGCGGCGGCTTATAATGACCTTGCAAAAGAATTTTTAAAGAAAAGCAGGAGAGTGTAAATTATGGCAGTTAAAAATCGTGGACTTGGCCGTGGACTTGATTCTCTTTTTAGCGAAAACGCTACTGAGCAAAACGGCGCCGTAACTTTAAATATAAATGATATTGAACCAAATCGTGACCAACCCCGTAAGGACTTTGATGACGATGCGGTTGCCGAGCTTGCGGATAGCATTGCACAACACGGTTTAATACAACCTATTGTGGTTACACCGCTTTCAAATGGAAGATATAGTATAGTTGCAGGTGAAAGGCGTTGGCGAGCATGCCGTATAGCAGGGCTTATGGATGTGCCTGTTATAATTAAGGACGCTTCACAGCAAGAACTTATGGAAATTGCGCTTATTGAAAATTTGCAGCGTGAAGATTTAAACCCTGTTGAAGAAGCGTTTGGATATCGTTCACTTATTGATGCCTTTGGCTTAACACAGGAAGAGGTTGCCACTCGCATGGGTAAATCTCGTACGGCGGTTACAAATGCACTTCGCCTTTTAAATCTTAACGAGGATGAGCTTTCAGCTTTGCGTGTCGGCGCAATCACCGCAGGCCACGCAAGAACACTTATAACCGTTGAGGATGCCGAGCTTCGCCAAAAAATGCTTTCAGCCGCGCAGGAGGGCGCTTCTGTGCGCGATTTAGAAAGAATGGCACAGCTTGCTAAAAAACCCGCCAAAGCCGCAAAGAAACAAGAAAAGAACAAGCTTTACAGCGAGGTTGAGCTTTCGCTTCGCAGCGAGCTTCACCGCAAGGTTAAAATTGTTTCAACCGGCAAGGGCAAGGGTAAGCTTACTATCGAATTTTACAGCGACAAAGAGCTTTGCGATTTTGCAAATAAATTAACGGACTAATATATGACAAAACGACTTAAAAAAATATTGCCCTGCAGGCATTTTAGACGCCGTCCACCACCAATTAAATAATGTATTCAAGAAAATAATTATTTAAGAGGTGTAAAAATGTTTTATATTTTTTCAATTTTAGCTCTGCTTTGTTGGAGCGGCTCTGACCTGTTTTCAAAAATGGGAACAAGAGAAAAAGATAAAAACAGTCATTGGAAGGTTGTTTTCGCCGTTGGTCTTATAATGGGTATTCATTTTTTCATTACCCTTATCGGCGGCGCAATAATTGATAACACAGTCGGTGTTGATGCTGTGCCAAAAATGGTTGCAGGTGTTTTCTATACTGACTTCAAGCTGATAGACTTTGTGTACTATCTGCCTATTGCAGCGCTTTACATATTTGCAATGGTTTTAGGTTACATTGGCCTTCGTTATATTGAACTTTCAATTTCTTCACCAATTTGCAATTCATCAGGTGCACTTGCGTTTATTTTGTGCCTTATTTTTGGTTTAACTTCAACCGAGGATATAACAATAACCACAATCGTTGGCATTGCTATGATAACTGTCGGTATTGTTGCACTTGGCTTTGTTGAACAGCATGAGGATGAAGAGGTTAAAAAGGCAAGACAGGAAAGAGCAAACCGTAAATATGCAAAAAGCATACTTGCTTTCTTGTTGCCGATTTCTTACCTTATAATAGATGCGCTCGGCACCGTTGGCGATGAATTTCTTTTCTCGGATTGGTTTATCGAAAAAACCGGCATTGAAATGAGCGACTACGCCGCAAACTCTGCTTTCGAGCTTACCTTCTTTGTTTTGGCAGTGTTCGCATTTATTTGGGTTAAGCTTGTTAAAAAGGATAGTATGTTTAAAGGTAATAAACATTTATACTTTGGCGGCTTGTGTGAAACCGTTGGTCAAATCTTCTATATGGCAGTTATGTTCAGCGACTTTTCGGTTGGTATGGTAATTATTTCTGCATACTGTGCAATTTCAGTTTTGTGGAGCAGAATTTTCCTAAAAGAAAAAATGTCTTGGAAGCATTATGTTGTAATTGCTATGGTAATTGCAGGTATAGTTATTTTGGGTTAATTTTTTAGTTTTCGCAAACGAATGTATATATATAATATGTAGAGAGGGTGGGTTTTCCGCCCTCTTTTTTGCTTAAAAATAGTGTGTAAAAATGGCTAAAACCCAAGATATTGTGGTGGTAAAAATTTTTTAAAAAAAGTTTAAAAAAAGTGTTGACAAAGGGGTATTTGGTGTGGTATTATAGTCGAGCGCTCTAATGAGGGGGCGCAAAACGGACCTTGAAAATTAAACAACGACAATAATAAGGACCCGACAATTCTC
>JAFYUI010000011.1 GCA_017549565.1 Clostridia bacterium | reverse complement strand
GGCTGTATATCGGGGCAAAATATTTGCCATAAAACAATCATAATAACACCGCAAGTAGCACTAAAGAAAAATACGCCCTTCCAATTAAGTGTTAAAATAATAAATGGTGCAAACAAATATGTAACAATTGTAGCTATGCTACTGCCCCAAGTAACCCTTAAGATTGCTTTTGTATATCTTGTTTTATTGAATATTGAAAGCAAAAGCTTTACAATTGGTGGCCACATAAATGCTTGTGCAAGGCCGTTAATGCTCCAAACAACTGCCATAAGCCAAGGTGAAAAATCACAAAACGGCAAAATAAAATTCATTGACACCGTAATTATAAGGCCTAAACGAACCAATTTTTTAGGCGAAATCCTGTCACCCAAAATGCCGGTTAAAATTTGGCCCGCACCGTAAGTTATAAAACTGCCTGTAACAGCCATACTTAATAGTTGTTTAGAAAAACCGGTTGTGGCTTCCATTTCTGAAATGACCGCACCATAATTTATTCTTGTTAAATAGCTAACGAAATATGTAACGCTGAAAAGTAATACCAAAGCGTTTCTGTTATAAGTTTTCATAGTTATGATACCACCTTGCAATTGTTTTGAAGATACATTTTTTTAAGTTCATTTGGGAAATTACCGTCGGTTATAAAGGTGAAATCCTCACGAATATCGGTTAATTTTAAAAGACCTGTTTTTTCAAATTTGCTGCTGTCAGCCAAAAAGTAAATTTTATCCGCACATTCAAGATATGCTTTTTGTACTGCTAATAAATCTTTTTGAAAATCAAAAATACCATATTTTAAAGAAATTGCAGAGCTGAAAATAAATGCTTTGTTAACATGAAGATGTTTTAGTGTGTTTATTGCTAATTCACCATAAAACGCATTTTCTTCTTTTAAATAGTGACCGCCACACAAAATTAAATTGAAACCTTCACAGTCGCCAAGAATATCAAAAACATATTTGCAATTAGTTACAATGGTAAGTTTTTTAAAATTTTCTTTTAAAACTTCCGCAAAAAATATTGCGGTACTTCCGCCATCAACTGCAATAAAGTCGTCTTCTTCAATAAATTGCATTGCCTTTTGTGAAAGTTCTTTTTTAAGTTCGGCGTTTTCTTCGTTTCGTTTGCTTAAATTTTCATAATTCTTCATTTGGTTTTGACGCACAGCACCACCGTGTACTCGTTTAAGCAAACCGGAATTTTCCATAAAAAGCAGATCTTTGCGTACAGTTTCAACCGAAACATTAAAAAGCTTTACCAATTCCGAAACGTCAACAGCACCATTTATTTTTAACAGTTCGCTAATTTTGTTATGTCTTTGGTTTGCAAGCATTTTTTCACCCCAATTTATTGCAACAAATTCCAACCAATTGCAAATTATACCAACTAAACGCAACTTTGTCAATATGGACAAACTAATAATAAATTTGACAAAACAGTGCCAAAATTGTATAATATTTCACAAATGTTTTATTTGGAAGTGTAAAAATGAAATATTTATTTATATATTTAATCGTAATAAGTTTGGTTTCGGTTTTTGTAACCGTGCTTGACAAATTTTGTGCAAAACATAATTTGTGGCGCATTAGTGAAAAAACGTTACTTTTTCTTGCGGTTTTGGGCGGCGGTATTGCGATGTATATAACCATGCGTATAATACACCACAAAACAAGAAAGAATAAGTTTATGATTGGCATTCCTGCGATAGTTTTGTTGCAAATTGGGCTTGTTGCGATAATATACTTTAATTTTTTGGAAAAAATTTAAATTTGTTGTTGACATTCGTGCAATCACTTGCTATAATATTAAAGCTGTCTAAATGATTCATTAGCTCAGACGGTAGAGCACTTGACTTTTAATCAAGGTGTCCGGGGTTCGAATCCCCGATGGATCACCAGCTAAAACCCATCCTTTTGGATGGGTTTTATTTTTTGTACGAATAGGGGATTCGAACCCTGAGAGGGTGAGGAGCGTAAAGAAAACAGTTCGGTGAACTGTTTTTAGCGACGAAGTGTGAGGCGGGTACTGTTTGCAAAGCAAACGGTCGTCGAGCACGAAACACGCGCAAGCGGATTTATCCCCGATGGATCACCAAACCCCTGAAACATTGAGTTTCAGGGGTTTTTATTATATTTTAAAAAATAAAAAACACTTCAAACCATTATGATCAGGTTTAAAGTGTTTATTCTTTTACAAATTTTATTATATCACTTACATCACAATCAAGAGTATAGCATAAGGCATCTAAAGTTTTTGTGCTAATTGCTTCACCTTTTTTAATGCGGTGTATTGTATTAGCAGAAAAACCTTGCTTGAAAATTAAATTGTATTCAGTTATACCTTTTTTAAACAGTGTTTCATAAAATGGTTCATAACTAATCATTTTTATCACCGCTTTAATATTATCATACTTAATCCCTTGACAATACTCAATAAATTGAGTATAATTCTGATAAAATAAATAATATTGAAAAGTGAGGGTAGCAGATTATAAAATAACATTTTGAAAAAATTGTGCAAATGCAAGGCGTGCTGCAACATTTACCAATAGCGGCGCAAAAGCTGATTGCACAAACTGAAAATAAATAAACATAACACAACCTCGGCAATACGCTGTTGGGGTTGTGTTATAAGAGGATGGAATATGAAAGAGAAAAATGTGAAAACCAAAAAAACTTGGTCGGTAAAACGAATCTTGCTTACATTTCTTCTTATAGGTATTATTTTGGCAGTTGCTTTTTGCGCGTGGTTGTTCGTAGTTCAAATTTCAAATTTTAATCCCGCCCACGAACATTTACCTACTTGGTCATCTTGTACCTACTGTGAAGACGTAGAAACATACGGCAATGCTTTCAATTATGGTTTAAGTTATCTTTTAGATAACCCTGATGTTTGGCTCGATATAAGCCTATTAATTATTTTAGGTTCCGAATGTATAGCAGGTTTAATTTTACTCGTTAAGGGTATTAAAAAATCTAAAGATAATAAAAAGATGAAAGTAGAAAAAATATCTAATAATGTAACAAATGTATTGGATTAAAGGAGAGTAAAATGGAAGAAAAAATTATTATAAAAAGTGGAAAAACGGCGGTAAAAAAACCAATAATTTTTATTATGATTTTAACATTTTTAATTGCCGTTGGGGCTTACTTATGTCCTTTTTTCGCTTCATACGATTATACTGATTTTAAGTACCATACTATTTATGACGAACACGATTACGAATGTTATCCTGCGGAAGATACACATTTTGTTGATTCGGATGATCCGGAGTGGAATCTACTTGTGGAAGAGCGTGGCGGTCAGCCGTTAAATTGCGAATGGGCAGATAATGATTTATTTTCTTTTATCTACTTTTTAGATAGATATTATCCGTTATTTTTCTTTGTAGGTGCGATAATTATTTTTATTTGCATTTTGTTTGCATTTTTAACAAAAAGTAAGTTTTATATAACGAAAACTAATATTTACGGCAAAAGTTGTTTTAAAAAATTTAATATTGCTTTCGATGATATTATTGAAACAACTAAAAAAGGTAATAGTATTATAATTTTAACTGAAAATAGAAGGTTAAAATTAGCACCACTTAAGAATTGTGATAAAATATATCATTATATTAAATCTGATTTATCTGAGACACCTGTTATGCCTGAAAAACAGGTTGAAGAACAGGTTAAAAATGCTATTGATGATATAACAAATATTTTAGATTAAAGGAGAATTAATATGAATTTATCATTTGCCCACATTGAAAATGTAGAACATATTAAAATGCTTTCTGCAAGTTCAACCTTTGGTGTAGGACTTTTAACGTCAATTGTTTTTTATTTTTGCAATCTTTTTGGTATAGAATGCGAAATGTATGATAAGAAGATAGAAAAAGCAAAGTCATCTGCGGCATTAAAACTGATTGGTAAAGCATCCGAAGCGGGTGCCGCAGGTATTATGGATGTTCAATTCCAAATACACGCCACAACAGTTTTTATGTATGGTATAGCATATAAATAAAATTAAATTGTATTTTGGGAGCGGCACACGCCGTTCCCTTTTCTTTTGAGTGTTCGCAAGAGTACACCTTTATAAACACATTGAAAAACTCTTAACTGTTTTGGTTAAGAGTTTTTTAATTTTCACCGATTTTCTATAAAATCGTTTTATTATAATTTTTAAATTCGTTGACTTTGCTTTTGGGTTTTGGTAAAATATATTTGATATAGTATATCTATGATATACCGAATATTGTGATTATTGATTTTTTAATTGAAAGTGTGGCAAGGTTATGGATGTAAAACTTATTTCTTCACTTGAAAAATGCTTTTTAACCGAAAAGGTGGCAGACAAGCCAAAATTTGAAAAGGGTTCGTGTTTTAAAAACGAGCTTTATCACTTTCAAATTTGCTATCAGTCGACACCAGACCACGGCAGCGGTTATGCCAATTTGTCAATTGAATCTGACATTGCAGATTATGTTACCGTTAAGCGTATCGAGCCTGTGCCGGTGCAAATGCCTGCACGCCCCTCAAGCGATGACCTTTTCATAAGCAAACAGCCGGGTTTATATCCCGATATATTGCAACCCTTAGAAGAAAACAAGCGTCTTGCAGTTGCTGATAATTTAAGAAGCTTAATGGTTGAAATTGACCCTAAGGGTGAGCTTGAAGCGGGCGTTTACCCCATAACATTTTGCTTTGATTATGCACATTTATATAACAAAGAAAAGGTTGGTCAGTATCGTGTGACCTTTAATCTTGAAATAATTGATGCCTTTTTGCCTGAGCAAGAGCTTAAATTTACACAATGGTTTTATTGCGACAGCTTAAAGTGTTATTACAACACAGATACCTTTGATGATAGACATTTTGAAATTATTGAAAACTTCGCAAAAACTGCTGTAAAATACGGTGTTAATGCACTTCTAACCCCTGTTTTCACACCGGCGCTTGATACTTATGTTGGCGGTGAAAGACCAACAATGCAGCTTGTTGGCGTTAAAAAAGATAATGGTGTATATTCTTTCGATTTCACCCTTTTAACAAGATGGGTTGAAATGTGCAACAGAATTGGAATTAAATATTTTGAAATTAGCCATTTCTTTACCCAATGGGGCGCAAAGGCAGCGCCTAAAATAATGGCAACGGTTGACGGCGAATATAAAAAGATTTTTGGCTGGGAAACCGATGCGGGAAGCGATGAATATGCCGAATTTTTGGGCGCATTTATACCCGCATTTTTACAGCACATGAAGGCACTTGACGGTGCTGATAAGCGTTGCTTCTTCCACTTGTCAGACGAACCAAATGAAAAGCAGCTTGACAGCTATTTAAAAGCAAAATCAATCGTAGAACCACTTGTTGAAGGTTATCCGATTATGGATGCATTATCAAGCTTTGATTATTACTCATCAGGTGCGGTTAAAAAGCCGGTTGTTTCTACCTTACATATTGATAAATTTATTGAAAACAAGGTGCCTGACCTTTGGGCATATTATTGCGTATGTGAAGACTGCAACAATGTTTCAAACCGCTTTATTGCAATGCCTTCTTTCAGAACACGAATTTTAGGCACCCAGCTTTATAAATATGACATAAGCGGATTTTTGCATTGGGGTTATAACTTCTATTTCAATCAATTTTCTTATGCATCGGTTAACCCATTTATGAATGCCGATGGTGAATATTTCACCCCCGCAGGCGATTGCTTCTCGGTTTATCCGGCTCCTAACGGCACGCCTTGGGAATCTTTGCGACTTCTTGTTTTCTATGACGGTATTCAGGATATTCGTGCATATCGTTTGTGCGAACAGCTTTATGGTAAAGATTATGTAATGTCTATTATCGAAAATGAAATAGAACCAATCACATTTAGAAATTATCCGCAAAATGCTGACTATTTACTTAATGTAAGAGAAAAAATAAACAAGGCAATAGCAGACTATTACAAAGCATAAAAATAAAAAAGTCCTCGTATAGGCGTTGTACCCGTAAGGACAGAAAAAAGCCTCCCTTTGCACAAGGGAGGCTTTTTGTTTTGTCTCATACCGTAACAAGCAGGGAAAATGTATATCACATTTTCCACTTGTTAGGAGAACCTAAAACCCTTTTATAAATATCCTCTGTTCGACAAATTGGAATTTATTTAACTGCTTTTATGGTATAGGTCGCTCCCCAATTTTTTAGCACCAGGACAGAAGAAAAGCCTGCTTTCATAAGTGCTTCTGTTTCGTGTTTTACTGTAAGAGGAGTGTCGTAATGGTAAAACTCATCATTGGCAATTCCTTGCTCTGCTTTCAATGCAATCAAGTTTTGTCGGTGCATATGTTCTTCTTCATCAGACAAAGAGAAGTAGTCTGTCAGTACAAAATATCCACCGTCTTTTAATGCTCTATGCAGTTTTG
>JAFYUI010000010.1 GCA_017549565.1 Clostridia bacterium | reverse complement strand
GGTATTGAAAGGAGCTAGATAAATATGACTGCAAAGAAAGGTAAAGGTAGAAGATTAGATAAGGATCGGGTTACACTCCGCAAGGGTGAATCCCAAAGAGCAGACGGAATTTATGATTACCGCTGGAGCACTCCCGATGGTAAGCGCCACTCGATATACGCAGGCACCCTTGAGGAGCTTCGTGAACGAGAAGAGCAAATTATCCTTGATAAAAGGGACGGCATTAAAACAGAAATTCGTTTGATAACGGTCAACGAAGTTTTTGACCTGTGGTGTGATCTGAAACGCGGTTTGAAACACAACACCTTTCAGAACTACAAGTATATGTACAATATGTTTGTGCGCCCCACATTCGGCAAGCTTCGGATTGCGAATGTCAGAAAATCTGATGTAAAAAGGTTTTATAACCGCCTTGCAGACGAAAGAATTTTGACCATAGCAACCATTGACAACGTGCATACGGTTCTGCATCAAGTGTTTAACTTGGCTGTGGATGATGGTTACATACGTCTTAATCCCACCGACAATATGCTGAAAGAACTGAAACAGTCCCACAATTTTCAAGTAGAAAAGCGTAAGGCACTTACTATCCCTGAACAACAGCTGTTCATTAACTTCCTTAAAAATCACCCGGTGTATCGGCATTGGTATCCTGTGTTTGCTATTATGCTTGGCACGGGATTGCGTGTTGGTGAATTGATAGGACTACGGTGGTGCGACATTGATTTGGACGAAGGACTTATCCACGTCAATCACACCTTGGTATACTACAATCACGGTGACGGCAACGGCTGTTCTTTTAGCATAAACTCACCTAAGACCAAAGCCGGTGAACGAACCGTACCGATGATGGATGATGTAAAAGAAGCGTTCCTACTTGAAAAGCAAAACCAAGAGGATGCCGGGGTTAAGTGCAAAGCGATTGTTGATTGCTATACGGATTTTATCTTTATAAATCGCTATGGTGATGTTCAGCATCAAGGAACACTCAACAAAGCCATTCGAAGAATCATCCGTGATTGTAATGATGAAGTGTTGCTCAAAGGAGAAAAAGATCCCGTTCTGTTGCCGCCCTTTAGTTGCCACAGTTTGAGACACACCTTTGCTACACGGCTATGTGAGTCGGGTATCAATATAAAGGTAATTCAGGATGTTTTAGGCCACGCTGATATCAGTACAACGATGGATATTTATTGCGACGTGACCAATGAACTAAAAAAGAAAGAGTTTACAAGCTTGGGTGAATTCTTTAAGGACAAGCAGATTTAATCAACTACGCCAATGGTACGCCAGTTACTACGCCAAAATGCCGCACAGATACAAAGGGTTATATTCTGTGCTGTAAAAACGACTCTCTGAGACGACTTGAAACCATTGGAGTTTTGTACACTTAGGTAAGGTTTTATAATTTCGGGGCCAGAGGTTCCGACTATGAAGCCCGAAACTAAATAAAAATTTCAGCACCCTATGCCGAAAGGTATAGGGTGTTTTTATATTTTAATAAATCTGAACATAATTAAAATTATTGTTTTTCGATAATAAAATTATTGACAAACGATAATTTTGGTGTTATTATAATGTCAAAAGATGGTTTTGGAGGTAATTTTATGTGGAATAGAAAAAGGTCGGTTACTTTGTCAATTATTGTTTGTTTTGCCTTCACGGTCATACTGACAACAGGGCTGTTTTTAGGCCCTTGGGCAGTAAATATGTGGTTTGGTATTTATCGTGGCTGGAAAGAGGGCGGTGTTGCGCTTAAAACAATCACCACATTGTTTTGTGCTTGCTATTATCCCAGCAGTGTATTTGCCTATATAACACTTTACAGTCTTTTAAAACTGCTTTTTAATATCAAAAAGGGTGATATTTTTATAACTGCAAACGCCAAATATCTTCGCCGTATTTCTTGGTGTTGTTTTGCGGTGGCTGCTATAACCTTTGTTGGCGGTATTTTTTATGTACCTTTTGGTTTTATAGCCATTGCGGCGGCCTTTGTGGGTCTTATGCTTCGTGTTGTTAAAAACGTTATGCAAAATGCAGTAGAAATTAAAACTGAAAATGAACTTACTATATAAAGCGAGGGTGAAAAATGATTGAAGTGGATTTAGATGTTTTGTTGGCAATGCGCAAAATGACTTCGCTTGAGCTTTCAGAAAAAATTGGAATTACGCCTGCAAATCTTTCTATACTTAAAACAGGAAAGGCGAAGGCAATACGCTTTTCAACGCTTGAAGCCATTTGCAAAACACTTGATTGCCAACCGGGTGATATAATTAAATATACAGATAAGGAGTAGTTTTGATGGAAGAAAATAATAATGTTTTAGAAAACGAAGAATTACAAAACGATTCATTACCAACGCTTTTTAATCTTACTAAAAGTGATACGGTTTTTGCAGTATGTGCGTTTATTGCGGTCATATTCTTTTCTTTGTTTGGCATATTCAGTGGTTTTGCCCTTGGATATTTAATAGCATCTGCCTTAACTATTATTTTATTTGGTGTGTATTTTGCCAAAAGCGGTAAGGTGAGATTTTTATCCCTTATAAGCGGACTTTTGGCTTTGGCAAACGGTGCAATATTTATATGCACCACAAATGGCAGTGTGCGATTTTTCGGTGTTATTATCGGCTTTTTGTTGTCACTTGTTTGTTTCGATGGCTTTGCAAATGGCACAGCAAAGGGTGACCGCCAAACTTTTGGAATTTTTTATTCGGTGGCTTCAACCCTTGGCAATATAGGCATTACTTTAAGGTCGCTTTTTTCAAGCAATTCGGATAATAAAAAAACAATCGGCAAAGCATTTATCGGTTTGCTTTGTGCAATTCCTGTTCTTTTTGTGGTGGTGCCGCTGCTTATATCTTCTGATGATGCCTTCAAAGGTATGATGAGCAGTATTTTCAGCAATACATTTACTTTCTTTTTGAAAACTATATTCGGCGTGTCAATTTGTCCGTTCTTTATTTCATACGGTTTTTCTCTTAAAACGGGCCGTGTAGCAAAGATTAAAGAAGGTAATTTTAAAGGTATTGAAAACACATATTTAATTTCATTTTTATCTGCTATAAGCGTAAGCTACGTTCTTTATCTTTTTTCACAGCTCGCTTATTTTTTCAGTGCTTTTAAGGGCTTTTTACCCGATGGGGATATTACTTATGCCCAGTATGCCCGCAAGGGATTTTTTGAAATGTGCGTTATAGCTGTGATAAACCTTTTGATAGTATTTTTGGCTTTATTTCTTGCTAAAAAAGAAAACGGCAAAGTGTGCCACACCATAAAAGCAATATTAACATTTATATCGGTGTTTACTCTTATCATTATTGCTACGGCAATCTCAAAAATGGTGCTTTACATCGGCACCTACGGTATGACGGTGCTTCGCGTTACAACAAGCGCGTTTATGCTGTTTTTAAGTATTGTTTTTATAAGCGTGATTTTGCGAATTTATATTAAAAAAATAAATATTATAAAAACTGCTTTAATTACGGCCGGCAGTATTATACTAATACTCGGCACAGCAAATGTGAATCATGTTTGTGCACGTTATAACTATGAAAGTTATAAAACCCAAAGACTTGACACAATTGATATACAAGGGCTTTATGAACTTGGGTATGAAGGCATACCTTATATTGTAAAACTTGCTTCAACTGAGGATTTTGATATTGCGCTTGAGGCGCAAGGTTATTTGGCAAAGGCATATTTATATGATTATTTTGATAATATGGAGGATGCCGTATACTTTACGGTGGACGATTTAAAGGCAAATGAAATAAATAAGGACTTTGCGCATTTTAACATACCAAAAGCGTTGGCTTATGACGCGCTTTATGATTATATAGAAGAAAACCCTTGGTTTAGCACAATTTGTCAAAGCCATTTTAGTGAGCCGGACGAAACATATTATTCAGACTTTTAAAAATGATTTTGCAGGTGTCAAAGCAATTTGGCACCTGCTTTTGGGTGCGATTTAATTTTTTCGAGTGTTTTTCGGAGTTAATTCGTCTAATTATTAAAAACAGTTAATAGTTATTTAAAATATTGGTGGGAAATCTACCATATAAAATAATAACAAGTTATTGTTTTTAAATAAAAGTTGTGATATTATTAAAAAAAGTTTTGTAAAAAACGGAGGAAGATTTATGCGTAAATTTTTAGCGGTTTTAATGACACTTATACTATTATTTTCTCTTGTTGCCTGCGCGAGCGACAAAAAACCCCAATATGTTCAGGATGCGGGCGGTGGCACAGTCTCTGGTGAGTCATCAACACCATCTGATGCACAGTCGACACCGTCGACAAATACCACTTCTCCTTCGACCTCTGATTCCTCATCAACACCCGATTTTTCATTAGATGATATTTTTATATCTACACCTAATACATCCTCAACCCCTAATAACTCGATAATAGACACTGATTCGCTTACTGTCCATGAAGATATAAAAAATTATTCAATCTTTTATAACATAAGCGAATACAGTGCTGCCCAAACCGACTTTAATACTGAGTATTGGAAGATGCCATACGGCAGAGAAGACGATGGTGCTTTTGTGCGCGAGGGATATGTTTTGTTGGGATATTCCTATAATTCAAACGGTAAGGGTGAGCTTATCCGCCCGGGCTATAAATACATTTTGCCTTCTACCGGTACAGTGCAAAATTTATACTGTGTTTGGGCCAAGGAAACAAATCCCGCGGATTTTAAAACCGCTCAAAAAAGCTCCTCGGCGGTATATATCACTTCCTATAAGGGTAGTGACAGCGTAGTGTATATTCCACGTGAAATTGACGGTAAAACTGTGACCGGCATTGCTGCGGATGCTTTTAAAAACAATAAAGCCTTAACCGAAGTACATATTACATCATCAGTGAATGTGGTGGAGGAAAACGCATTTGCCTCTTGTTCAAACCTTAAAACAGTTACGCTTTATGATAATATAAGAACAATTAGTGACGCTTCGTTTAAGGGTTGCAATATAAAAACTGTACGCTTGTGTGCGGGAAAAACACCCAGATATGTAACAAGCTATGGTTATGGCATAAAATATGAGCGTCTTATAAAAACCAAAGGGCAAAAACGTATTATTGTTGTTGCCGGTTCAAGTGCTTTATACGGAATTGAAACCGAATATATGGAGAGTCTTTTTGAAGATAACTATGAGGTTGTTAACTTCGGAATCAATGCAAATATGAATTTGCTTGTTTATTTGGATGCGATAGCACCTCTTCTTTCCAAAAACGATATTGTAATTTTCTCGCCCGAACAATACGGCCCGTATGCATACCACACCAACGGTAACACCGAAATTCCAAGTGTGACTTTCCAAGGTTTTTCTTCTTGCTATAACCTTGTGGAAAATGTTGATATGTCCACATATACCGAGGTATTTGATAACCTGGGACAGTATTGTGCACAGTCAGCAAGAATGCCTCAACTCACTTGGCAAGATAGGGATAAGGAGTTAGATAAGTTTGGCGACCGTGCAAATTTAACCAGTATTTTAAATTCACCCAATTACCGTTATGGCGCTAATGGTTATTTCCGTTTTAATGAAACGGTTATTCCAAAAGAATTTATTAAAAATTTAAACCGTAAAATCGACGGAATAAAGAAAACCAACGCCAAGATTTTATTCAGCTATCCACCGCATAACAAAAACAATATAGAAGCTGACAGCTTAAATGAAAATGCGTATAATACTTACAATAAATGGACTGCAGATACTGTTAGCTGTCAAATGATTTCGGATATTCGCAATTATATTTACAACGGTGAATATTTTTCCAATACCGATTATCACCTTAATGCGGTGGGTAGAAAAATGCACACAAAACAACTGGCAAATGATATTAAAAATGCAGGCATAGGCGTAAAATAAGGGGAAAGTGCTATGGATATGCTTTATTATAAACAACCAATTTTTCTTTTATTTCCCATAGTTTTGTTGTCTTGGCAAATTATTGTTTATTTTTTAAAGAAAAAGAAAAACTTTTCTTCTACTATTGATTTAGTTTTAAGCGGCATCGGTGTTGTGGGGCACGCTGCCGCAATTACCGTAATTCTTATGAATAGCGGCACCCTTTCGGATGCATTATTGCTTGTTTTATTAAGCGGTGCACTTTCGTTATTTCTTTCTCCAAAACCTAACGTTAGGGAAGATAAAGGGGAGGGAGAAAATAATTGAATTTTAATTCTATACAATTTTTATTATTTTATCCCATAGTCGCAGTTTTAAATTTTGTCGTTCCACGCAAATACAGATGGATTCCATTATTGATTTCAAGTTATTATTTTTATATGACTTGGAACGCCAAACTGTTTTTCTTGATACTTTTTACAACGGCAGTTTCGTATGCATCGGGGCTTTTGATAGAAAAGAAACCAAAGCAAAAAACCTTATGGATGGTTATTTCGGTTATTGCTTCGCTTTCGGTATTGTTTTTCTTTAAATATTACAACTTTGTGGCGGGTACTATCGGTAATTTCTTTGGTGCGGACCTTACTTTGCAGTTGGTTTTGCCTGTTGGTATTTCGTTTTATACATTCCAAACCTTGTCATACAGTATAGATGTGTATCGCGGTAATATTAAGGCAGAACACAATTTCTTTTACTATGCATTGTTTGTTTCGTTTTTTCCGCAATTAGTAGCGGGCCCCATTGAACGCCCTGATAATCTTTTGCCCCAACTTCATGCCGAGCATAAATTTAATTCGGATGATTTATATATAGGGGCAAAGCGCATGCTTGCGGGCTTTTTCAAAAAGATTGTGGTTGCCGACACTGCAGCTTTATATGTAAACGCGGTATATAATAACCCGGGTAAAACAGGCGGTCTTGCAATTATTGTTGCCACGCTGCTTTTTGCGGTGCAAATTTATTGTGACTTTTCGGGATATACCGATATAGCCATCGGCTGTGCTCGAATTATGGGGTATCGCCTGATGCAAAACTTCGACCGTCCATATTCGGCCGAAAACATTCGTGATTTTTGGGCCCGTTGGCATATAAGCTTATCAAGTTGGTTTAAAGATTATCTTTACATCCCGCTGGGGGGAAACCGAAAGGGTAATGCTCGCCGACTTGTGAATTTATTTATCGTCTTTTTGGTTAGCGGTTTGTGGCATGGGGCAGAGTGGACCTTTATTCTTTGGGGTTTACTCCATGGTATTTACCGTGTCCTTGGCGATTTGACCTATAAAAAGCGTGAAAAATTATATTCTCAAATGGGTATTGACACCAAAGACCGATATGTTCGTATGCTTCGCACGGCTTTAACCTTTGTTTTGGTGTGTTTCGCATGGATTTTTTTTCGCGCAAACAATGTAACCGAACTTCTGTTAATACTTAAAAAATTGTTTACAACATTTGGACTTTCTACATTTGTAGCTGATATTGGTGTAACATTTAGCGGTGCGCTTATTATGATTCTTTCAATCGTAATTATGGTTCTTTTAGACCGCAAGTTAACCCTTGCAAATTATGAATGTTCCAGCGGTGCAAAGCTGGTTGGCGGCACATCGATGTATTTATTGTGGGCAATTATATTTGCGTGGCTTATGCTTTTAGCAAGTAATGGCTCAAGCGCGTTTATTTATTTCCAATTTTAAGAAAGCGGGGCAGAATATATGAAAAAAACTGTAATAATATTTGTCCTTGCGATAATAATTTTAGTTACACCGCTTACTGTGGTAACCACCACAACCTTGACTGCGCCCTGTCAGTATGACCAAACCTTTCTTGCCGAACTTAAAGACAAACACGAAAGGTTGTCATCCATCAAGGAAGAAAAAATTGTTTTAATCGGCGGTTCTAATCTTGCTTTTGGACTGGACTCCCAAAAGCTTCATGAATATGTTGGAATGCCTGTTGTAAATTATGGCTTATATGCCACAATTGGCACCAAAGCTATGCTTGATATGTCCCGTTCTCATATAAAAAAGGGCGACATAGTTGTTATCTGTCCCGAAACCGATAAACAGACATATTCATTATATTATAATGCACACAGTATGTGGCAGGCCTTAGACTGTGATTTGTCTATGTTTAAAGATGTTGGTTTTTCAAATTGGGGCAAGTTGATTGCAGTTATGCCAGAATTCGCCGCTGAAAAGCGCGGTTTTATCAAAAAGAATACCAAGCCCGCCCCATCAGGCATCTATGCAAAGGCATCTTTTAACGAATATGGTGATATTGCGGTTGAGCGACCGTATAATATTATGCCAACAAATTATGATATTTCTATGCCTGTTTCGCTGACAACGGATTTGTTGGATAAAGAATTTATCGATTATTTAAACCGCTATGCTGATGAGTGTAAACTTCGTGGGGCTACAGTATATTTTGGTTTTTCACCTATAAATTCGGATTCGGTTGTATCGACGGATGAGGAAAAAGAAGAGTTTTATGAAGCACTTACTAATCAACTTGACTTTCCTTTAATCAGTGATATCGATGACTATATTTTAGATTCAGCATATTTTTATGACACTAATTTTCATTTAAATTCGTGTGGTGCTTTGCAACGTACTTCACTATTAGCTGATGACTTGTTGCGCGAGCTTGGAAAAACCGAACAAATTGAAACCGAAAAATACACACCGCCAACCCGTCCCGCTGATTTTTTTGCAACACAATCTAATAATGATAACAATGCAAAACATTTTATTTTCGA
The DNA here is from genome assembly GCA_017549565.1 of Clostridia bacterium. Lineage (GTDB taxonomy): Bacteria > Bacillota > Clostridia > Oscillospirales > Acutalibacteraceae > UBA737. The sequence continues at coordinate 29,008 of JAFYUI010000010.1, read as the reverse complement.
GGAGATTGACGGAGGACTATCCATTGTCGGCCTTTCTGAAGCAGGCAAACAAGAGAAAACCCTTACTATTCCCAAAGAATATGACGGAAAATCGGTTTTAGTGATAGGTGATAATGCGTTTGCGGGCTCTGATGTTTTAGAGCGTGTTATTATAAAAGAAGATGCGGCAGTTAAGAGCTTTACCTCAAATGCTTTGAGCAATTGCCCCGCGCTTCGTGCCATTGAAATACATCTCGCACCGTCGGCATTGCCTATAAATCCCGAAGCGGTTACGAAAATGCCGAAGGAATGTCTTGTTTACGTACCTGCGGATAGGTACAGCGAATTTGCTACTGATTATTTCTGGACAGGTATGATGCAATATGTTGAAATACTTGAATAACTAAATTTTAATCACCTTATAACAAAAAGTTATAAGGTGATTTTTCTTAAGGTTCAAGTCCTGTTATATAAAAAAGAAATTCCCAACAAGACAAATATCTCGTTGAGAATTTTGGTGCACCTGACAGGACTTGAACCTGCAAGTCTTGCGACATACGGACCTGAACCGTACGTGTTTGCCAGTTTCACCACAGGTGCATTTAAATTTTGTACAAATGAAATTATATCCCAAATCAAAAGAATTGTCAAGGTTGCAAAATGTTACACGGCTTTGATTATGAAAGCTATATTTCATTTAATATTGCACCACCACCTGCAATATGCTATAATCATTTAAAAAAGGCGGTGGAGTATGGAAATTTTATATAGTGATAATGACATTGCCGTTATTATAAAGCCGATTGGCATTTTATCGCAAAGCGACAGCAGTGGGGGAGAAAGCGTTATAAGCAAGCTGACCGAGCATTTTGGCTGTGAAATCCATCCTTTGCACCGACTTGATAAGCAGGTGGGTGGGGTTATGGTTTATGCCAAAAATAAGTCTGCCGCGGCAAAGCTTTCAGCCGATATTGCAAACCGTGATTTTGAGAAAGAGTATTTAGCGGTAGTGCACGGCACACCAGACGATAGCGGTGAAATGTGCGATTTGCTTTTTAAGGACAGCCGAAAAAACAAGTCTTATGTGGTTAAACGACAGCGCAAGGGCGTAAAAGAAGCAAAGCTTTCTTATGCCTTGCTTAAAACCGACGGCGAAAAGTCTTTGGTGAGGGTGCGACTTTTTACAGGGCGCACACATCAAATAAGGGTGCAGTTTTCTTCCCGCAAAATGCCCCTTTTGGCTGACAAAAAATACGGTGCGGGTGATGATTTTAAAGACATTGCCTTAATGTCTTACCGCATTTCCTTTAACCACCCCAAAACAAAAGAAAAAATGGAATTTGTGGCAGAAAGCGATGAATTTATAAATAAATATTTTAAAAGCGTTGAGTAAAAACTCAACGCTTTTTTTATACTATTTTTTCATTATTTAAAACCGCATTAACAAGGTTTTCGCCTTGGTACTCAAGTTTTAAAGAAAAGAAGGGGACTTTTTCTTCAATTAGCTTTAAAAAGATTTTATCGCCCTGCCAAAGCGGTAGAGAATAAACCTTTTCGATTGGCACCCATTCGAGCTCACCTTCATCACATTCGATTAAATCACCCGAAAAGGCGTTTGAATAAAACAAATGAATATATTCGGTGGGCCATTTGTCTGACACAAAGGTTAAAATACCGCGGTATTCAAGATTTTGAAGGGTAAGGCCTGTTTCTTCATACGCTTCCCTTAAAACACATTCCTCGGGGGTTTCGCCATCCTCAAACTTGCCGCCAATGCCTATCCATTTATCTTGGTTTAGGTCATTAACCTTTTTAACACGGTGAAGCATTAAATATTTTTTGTCTTTTTCAATATAACAAAGGGTGGTATTTATCATTCATCCTCACCCCTTGTTAAATCAGACGGCTCGTGCAAATAATCCTTTATAAAGAATATTTCGGTATCGATATTTTCTTGGTCGAAAATGCAGTTATACTGAATTTTTTCATATTCCTTAATAATGTCGCTATAAGGGGAAACATCGCTCCATTTATAATGGTTACCCTCGTTATCAATATAACCTGCGGTGTTGATAACAGGTAAAACCTCACGAAGCTTTAAAAGGTATTTGTTATATTCGGTAAGCTCAAGCCCTGCGGTTTCTAAAACCAAGGATGAAAGATAGTTAACGCTTAATCTTTCAATGGTTTCTTCCTCGATATCGAAATTAGCCCAAATATAAAACGGTGTGGTGTAACGCTTTTGCTCCTGCTCAATTGTAAGGTCGGAAAGGTTTTTAACACCCAAAACCTCGGAAATAAATTCGGGCTCAACATTTGGCTGGTGGTCACCGAACATACAAATAACGGTGGGTTGTTTAACCTCTTCAAAATATTCAACAAGCTTTTTAAATGCGGTGTCACTTGCTCTTACAAGCGATAAATACTTATTGGCTTTATTATACGGCTTTGTTGTTGAGGTTGCTTGAATTGCTTCGTTAAAGTTTACACAGCTTGTTGCATATCCGCCGTGGTTTTGCATTGTAACATTAAATGCAAAATATGGTTTAGATTTGTCGCGCTTTTTATAGTTTTCAATTATAACATCATAGTTATAATCATCGCTGATATATTGGCGAAGCAGCATATTAGAGCCGGGGTATTGCTGGTCCACAAGCTCTTGCAAATAGTTTGCGTTGTTTCCGCTTGCAAGATAACTGTCCCAAATGGACATGTCGAAAATATCCTCAAAAGCGGTAAAGGCATTAAAGCCGAAATTACTGTAAACCGACGGTCTGTTCCATCCGTTTGCAAGATAGGGGTGAAAAGCCCACGATGAATAATTTTGTGCCTCTAAGGTTGAAACAAGGGATGTCATCGGGTTTTTAACATAAAGCATATATGCATTACTGCCCGACGGCAAGAAATGGGTTGAGTGACCTGTTAAAAATTCAAATTCGGTGTTAGATGTGCCTGCACCGATTACCGGTACATAAAGGTTGCCCTTTATAGTATTTTTGGTTAAGCTGTTTAAAAACGGCATATATTCAAGGTTGGTTTCAAGGTTGCCAAGAACACTTAAATCCGAAAGGGATTCATTCATGATGCAAATAATGTTTGGTTTAACCTTTTCGTTTTCCTTGTCTTCGTTTTTATCAACAGTTTGGTTTATATAATCTTTAATTTTATCGGGGTCGTAATCGTTTGGCTCGGACATAAATAAATATCTTGTATTTGCAAAAAAGTTATAAACAAAGCCATAGTTTTTATAACCTCTTGATTGATTCCAAAAGTCCGGCTTAGCGCCCAAATCAGTAAACACGCTTGTTCCATAGAATAGAATTATAATCACAGCTGAAAAGGTTGCGGTAAATGAACGGGAAATAATTTTGGTCACAAGAGAAAACTTTGGTGTGCGCATTTTCAGCACAATTATTGTTAGAATTACAAATAAAAGTATAGCGGTAATAAGCTTATGGCTGGGGGCAAAATTATAGGTGTTTGCAACACCTGCTGCTGTGCCAACGCTCAAAAAGTCCATCGGTTGAAAGGGTGTGCCACGAAAATCCATAACATAGCTGTGGGCAATGGCAAGACCAAACAGCACCGTGTTAATTGAAAGATAGGTGATTTTAAAGCTGCCCGAAATGGCAAATAAAGCAAAATTTAAAACTAAAATAACGGCATAATTACCCAAAACACCAAGTGATGTCATATTGAAAATAAACTTATTGTTAAGGCATTCGGTAATGCTCATTGTTGCAAAGGGCATTAAAAGAAGCAAAACAAAGCTGACGATTTGATGGGTGAGGTTATGCTTTATTTTAACATTAAAGGCCGTTACAGCGGCAATTACAAATGGAAGAGCTAAATCAAGCGCCATAAGTATCCAGCGGTTTTTAATGTTAAGGACATTAAATGCATCAATTCTTAATATAGTTAATAATAAACCCGCAAGGCAAAGCACACAGGCGATAACCTTTAAGGGCTTGGTAGTGGTTATTTCAAAATTATTTTTAAAATAATCGGGCAAATTGGTTTTTAAAAAGCGGGGAAGTGTGGCGGTGAAAAAACCTTTTACCTTTTCTTTAATATTGTTTATATTCATTTAATATACGGTCCTTTCAAGAGAGCATATATATTTTGACATATTGATAGCCATATTATAACATAATATAACCCAAATAACAACAATTTTATGGCTTCAAATAGCAAAACAAGCCAATTATGTGGATAAAAGTGCCAACACTTTACCTCTTTAATTAGGTAAAGTGCACAAACTTTAAAAAATCGCAAAAAAACACTTTACAACTTTATCGAAGTGAAGTATAATAACAACATCGACACAGCGCATGGAGGAAAAAAGAAATGAAAGTCCACCGAAACTAAACTGAATACTTTTTATTTTTTAACGGCTCACTTTACTTAACTAAATTTCTAAAGTGCGCAAAAAACACAAATTTTTAAAAAACATAATTTTAAAGGAGAAATTAAAAATGAAAAAACTTATTGCTTTACTTATGACACTCGCACTTCTCGTTGCTTGCTTTGCAGGCTGCGGCGCAAAAACCGAAAAAGAAACCATCGTTGTTGGTTATACAGAATATGCACCTATGAACTATGAAGAAAACGGCGAACTTATCGGCTTTGATACCGACCTTGCAAAAGCAGTTTTTGAAAACCTTGGCTATGATGTTTACTTCCAGCTTATTGAATGGGATAATAAATATACTGACTTAGATTCAGGCACAATCGACTGCGTATGGAACGGCTTTACCTGCAATACCAAGGATGATGACGGCGTTGCTCGTGCAGACAAGGTTGACTTCTCTTACAACTATATGGAAAACCGTCAGGTAATCGTTGTTAAGAAAGACAGTGGCATCACAAAAGCTGCTGACTTAAAGGGCAAGACCGCTGCTGTTGAAGATGGCTCTGCCGGTGCTGAATATGCTGCAACATTTGAAGGTGTAACTGTTAAGAACTGCACAAAGCAAACCGACTGCCTTATGGAAGTTACCTCTTTAACTGCTGACTTTGCTGTTTTAGACGCTCAGCTTGCTAAGAGCTATTGCGGTAAAGGCAACTATGCTGACCTTCAAATCGTTGATGACCTTTCATCTGATGTTGAATATTATGCTATCGGCTTCAAGAAGGGTAGCGACCTTACTGCAAAAGTAAACGAACAACTCGTTAAGCTTGCAGAAGATGGCACAATCAAGAAGATTGCTGAAAAGTATGAAGTTCTTAACACCACTATCCTTGATTATGCTGATCAAGTAAAATAATTAAGTTAAATAACTTTCGGAGATTATAATGACCTTTTTACAAGTAACCCTATTTCTTTTAGAAGGCTTTAAATTATCTTTGCTAATCTTTGCGGTGACGCTGCTTTGTGGCGCACCGCTTGGTTTGCCTATAGCCTTTTGTTCAATGAGCAAATTTAAACCGCTTAAATACATAACAAAGGTATTTGTTTGGATAGTTCGCGGTATACCGCTTATGCTTCAAATTTTTATATTTTATTATGCGCCCGGTTTGATTTTCAATATACCGATTTCGCGTAATATTAATCTGTTTTTCGTGCAAAATTACGGTATCGAAAATATGGGTATGATTATACCTGTATTGGTAGCTTTTGCAATTAACTATGCCTGCTATTTTTCGGAAATATACCGTGGCGGTATAGAAAGCATATCACAAGGGCAGTATGAAGCCGGCTATGTTTTAGGCCTTACTAAATCACAGGTGTTTAGAAAAATTGTTTTAAAGCAGGTAATTAAACGCATTGTGCCCCCAATGTCAAATGAAATTATCACACTTATTAAGGATACCGCACTTGCTAACTGTATTATGCTTCCTGAAATTATTATGAAGGCAGGTCAACTTGCAAGCCGTAATGCACTTGTTTGGCCACTTTTCTACACAGGTGTATTTTATCTTATTTTTGTCGGCATTTTAACTATTGTTCTTGGCAAGGTTGAGAAAAAACTCGACTATTTCAAGAGTTAAGGGGGAACTGATATGGCTTTTTTAGAAATTAAAAACATTAAAAAAAGCTTTGGCAAGTACGAAGTTTTAAAGGATATCAGTTTTTCACTTGAAAAGGGCGAGGTTTTATCGATTATCGGCTCTTCGGGCAGTGGTAAAACAACACTTCTTCGTTGCATAAACTTTTTGGAATTTTCAGAAGAGGGCACAATTTCGGTAGACGGTAATGTGATTTATGACGGCGGCAGTCTTCGTAAGTATACCGATGATGAAATTAGAGAAAACCGCTTGCATTTTGGTATGGTTTTTCAGTCCTTTAATTTATTTCCGCAATATACTGTTTTAGAAAATGTAACCTTGGCACCCACACTTTTAAAGCGTGGCACAGCCGAAGAAATTGAAAACAGAGCAAAAAAGCTTATTGAAAAGGTTGGTCTTACCGAAAAGATGGATTTTTATCCTTGTCAGCTTTCGGGCGGTCAGCAACAGCGTGTAGCTATTGCAAGGGCACTTGCTTTAAACCCGCAAATTCTTTGCTTTGATGAGCCGACATCGGCTTTGGACCCCGAACTTACAGGTGAAGTTTTAAAGGTTATAAAAGGTCTTAAGGGTAAAGACAGCACAATGATTATCGTAACACACGAAATGGATTTTGCAAAAAATGTTTCGGATAAGGTAATCTTTATGGCAGATGGTGTTATCGAAGAAATGGGCACACCTGAAGAGGTGTTTGATAACCCCAAATCCGAAAAAACACGCAATTTCTTAAATAAATCAAACGAAATATGAGGTGATTATAATGGCTCCTGAAAAAATAACCGCCAATATGGTTAACGGGCTTTTTGAACTTTTGGCATCAATCGAAAATGCAAAGGATATGGAACTTTTATTTGCTGACCTTTGCACTAAAAATGAAATTGAACAAATGACACAGCGTTTAATGGCTGCAAAGCTTTTACTTCAGGGTAAGACATATAATCAGGTGATTGAGGAAACCGATATTTCCTCCGCTACCTTAAGCCGTGTTTCAAATGCTGTTAAATATGGAAATGGATATAAACAGTTTATAAAATAAATAAAAATCCGTCAGTTTTAACTGACGGATTTTTTTATTTAAGTTCAATAATTACACCGATTGTACCGCGTTGTCCTTTTGTTGCACGATGTGAGTGAAGTATATCGCTGTTACACTGTGTGCACAAATCGGCAATATCCATATTTTCTTCTTTTATACCGGCGTTTATCAGTATTTGCTTGTTGGCTTCGACCATATCAAGCCAATACTTTCCACCGCCTTTATCGGTGAAAATTTTGTCGAGCTTAAGGTGTGAAAGCTTTTTAAATTCGTTAAAAACAGGTGTGTCTACCTCATAACAGCACTTATGAATACAAGGGCCGATGCAGGCGATAATATCAGCGGGCTCAGAGCCAAATTCCCGCATCATTTTTTCAACTGTTACCTTGCCAATTTCTTTAACCGTGCCGCGCCAACCTGAATGCGAGGTTGCAATAACCTTTTTAACAGGGTCGCAAAAAATAAGGGGTGTGCAGTCGGCATATTGGGTTACAAGCGCAACACCCGACTGGTTTGTGATAAGCCCGTCAATATCCTGAAAGGATTCTTTGGTATATCCTGTACCGCAATGGCTTTTATCTACGATTTTTACATTATTAGTGTGGGTTTGCCTTGATAAAACTAAATGTGCGGTGTCAATACCGACACTGTCACACAAAAGCTCATAATTTTTTACAACATTTTCTCTTGCGTCACCTGTATAAAAGCCCATATTCATTTCGCCATAAGGCGCAGGACTTACACCGCCGATTTTAGTTGAAAAAATATGGCGTACAAGACCTGTTTTTAAAAGCTTTGGAAAGGTTAAATAAACGACATTGCCATTTTTACAAATATTTAAACTGTTCGATTTCATCGGTTTGTTCCTTATTGGTTATATCATTTAAAAGGGAATTAAGGTTATGAAGAATTATTTGCTTTGCTTGTGGCGAAAATCTGTTTTCAATTTCGCAAAGTGCAAGCCCCATCATAGGTGGGCGATTCATTGAATGTGAATCGGTTGCGATAAAGGTAACTAATCTTTTTTCGAAAAGTGTTTTAATTGTTCGGTTATAAGCTCTATCAAAGAAAGATGCACAGTTTACCTGTGTTAAAATTTTATTTTCTTTAATAAAATTTAAAAAGGTTTTAAAGCCCTTTGCTTTATTATAGCGTTCAATATGGGGGATGATGGGTATAAGTCCTAAATCGTTTTTTAAATATAATATTTCATCCATAAAAATTTTATCAATAAAATAAGGATTTGGTTCAAGCAAAATGTAATGGCTATTATTTATTGTAAAATCTTTAATATATTCGCTTTTGGAAATGTTTCTAAAATAAAATAGCTCACAACCGATTAAAATTTCGGGAAAATCCTTTGGTTTGACTTTTTCAAGCTTACCCAAGGCCGAAGATACCCTTGCTTTAAATCCATCAATAGTGTCACTATCAGGGTAAAAATGCGGCGTGGCGACAACATTTGTAATGCCTTGAGATTTCATCATTTTTAAAAGCTCTAAAGAAATTTTAACGCTTTTTGCGCCGTCATCACAATCGGGCAAAATGTGTGTGTGTAAATCAAGCAGCATTTAAATTGTCACCTCCAAAATAAAGTATTAAAAAACGGGAGAAATATCCTCCCGTTTTAATTTTAATAATAGGTCTTTCCGCTTTTATAATAACTGTACTTGCTTTTGTAATATCCCTTTGGTCTGGGGTCAGCACCGTTTATAATAACACCGTCAACGCTAATACCCAAAACCCCAAGCGCTTTAACTGCCTTTTTATATGCATCGTGTGTTGTGCTGGCCGCACGAATAACCAAAACAAATGCATCAACCTTTTGTGCAATAACCAAAGCATCTGAAACGGGGTTAATTGGGGGAGTGTCGATTATAATATAATCATATTCCTCGCTGAGTTGTTTTAAAACCTCATCGAACTTGGTTGTGTTCAAAAGCTCGGTCGATTTAACGGGAATGGTGTTACAAGTAAGAACATCTAAATAATCGTTATGCTTGTGAATAGCTTCTTCAAGGGTCGCTTTCTCAAGAATAACATCCAAAATGCCAACATTGTTTTCAATTTTAAGCTTTTTGTGAATTGTTGGCTTGTGAACATCGCAGTCAATAACCAAAACGCGTTTTTCAAGCTGGGAAATGGTAATTGCAACATTAAGAGAGGTTGTTGATTTACCTTCTGATGCGTTAGGACTTGAAATTGCCAAGATTTTGGCATTTTTCTTAGCCATAAGGTTAATAATATTGGTGCGTGTGTTTTTATAGGATTCAACTATGGCAAAGGTTATCCTTTGGCGGATATTAGCCATAACTAATTTTTCGTTTGTGGGTTTATTAGCCATTTTTAATATCCTCCTTAATCCTTATTCTTATAATAAGATTTTTTATTGCTTTTAGCATCAAAATCGGGTATGTTGCCAAGAACAGGAACATCATAATGTGATGCAAAATCTTCATCAGATTTAATTGTAATGTTTAAAATAAAAATAAGGAATAAAATTGCATAGCAGATTAAAGCGCCGAAAACAAATGCTGTTACTGTAGTTTTTGCGGTTTGTGGTGCAGTTTTATATGTGCCGCTGGCCTGTGCTATAATGTCAATACGAGTGCCTTCAATCAAAGAAGCTATATATTTTGAAGCGGCTTCTAAAAAAGCATTTGTAACTGCCGGTACATCTTCTCTTGAAGATAACACAAAAGTAATGTCTAATACAAGTGAATGCTCTTCGGGGGCTGAAAGACGCATGGCGCCCATAAGCTGACCTGTGGTGTATTTATTATTAAATTGTTCAGCAACGGTTTTATAAATATCGGGGCTGGCAAGAAGCTTTTGAATGGTTGGTAAAAGGTTGATAGAAGCCGCAATTTGCGAGTTTTCAACCGGCTTGCCCTGGTCATCTGTTATAATGCCGCCGTTGGTTACTAAAATAGAACCGTGTGAAGCGAATTTTTCATCAGTGAATTTTTCACAATAAACATAAGCGCCTGTAGCACAAATAACTGCGGCAAGTATAATTATGATTAAATTTTTAAGTAATATGTCGAGTAAATCTTTTATGGAAATGTTGTTCAATTTATACACCCTTTATTTTAATGTCATAATACACCATTTTGATAAAGAATATTATACAACAATGCATTCAAAAAAGCAATATGGAAATGTTAAATTTTCAATAATTGTTTATGTGAGTTAAAAATTTCATCATAGGTTTTATATGCGTTTTTATAAACCTCTATTACATAGGCACCATTATAGCCCTTTGACGCCATTACCGAAAAGAAATCTTTAAAATTAAAGCCACCATTAAAGGGTAACAGACAGTCACTGCTGAGCGAGTGGTCACTTATGTGGCAATGCTTAATGTGGGGGTAAAATTCTTCAATCAATTTAAATGGGTTATAACCCGACCGGATGGACTGTTTTATATCAAAGCAAAATTGTGCATCGTCGCCCAAAATATTGCACATAGATTTCAAAAATTCTTTATCGCGCGAACGAAAATTCGCTACATTTTCTTGCAAAACAATAACACCGTTTTTGCGGGTTTCTTCATTAAGCAGCATATAACGCTGGCAGTATTCCTCGTCGGTTGTAATGCCGTTATCCTTGCCGCCGTGCAAGATAATGTATTTTGCGCCAAGCTGTGCCGCCATTTCAGAATAGCGTTTAAATTTTTCGACACCCTCGTAAAAGCGGCGTTCATATTCGGAAAAAAGCAAAAAAGATTCTGCCAATGAATAGGTTGGGTGGATAGATGTGATATTTATGCCGTAATCATCCTTAATATCGGATAAAATATCAACAAAGGCGGGCTTCATTTCGCTTTCGCAGTTTATAAAAATTTCGGTTGTCTTTACGCCTGCTTTGGCAATTTCTAAAAGCGCAAGTTCGGTTTCAAGCGGATAAAGTGAAGCGGTAGAAACGCCGATATTCATAAAAATCATTCTCCCTTCGGGGTGACATAAACGGTTTTGTTTGTGGTGTAAATAACCATACCTGCCTTTGCACCGTTGGGTTTTTTAACAAATTTAACGGGGGTATAGTCAACCGGCACCTGTGCCGAATCACACGCTTTTGAATTAAGAGCTGCAAGTGTTGCCGCCTGCAAAATTGTTTCGTCACTCACATCGTTGCCGTCACAAAAAATAACTACATGACTGCCGGGTATGTTTTTGGTGTGAAACCACAAATCGTTTTTATTTGCTAAAACGGTTGTTAAATAATCGTTTTGCTTGTTGTTTTTGCCAACTAAAATTTTATAACCCTCATCCGAAATATATTCCTTAAATTCCGGCTTTTTGGTGTTTTTCCGTCGTACTGCGGTTTGCTTAATATATCCTGAATCGGCAAGCTCTTCACGAATTTCGGCAATGTCGGACAAATCACGACACCTTGAAATGCTATCTAAAACCGAATCAAAATAAATTATCTCGTCATAATCCTTTTCAGTAAGTTTTTTAAGGGTTTCTTCGGCGGTGTAGGTTTTTTTATAGTCTTTAAAATATTTATTTGCGTTATTTTGTGGCGACAGCGCAGGGTTAAGCGGTATTCTAATATTACGCATTTCGCTGTCGTAATAGTTAGGCACCTCGGCAAAGCTACTGCCGGGCTTAATTGCGTATAAATTTGCCTTTATAAGCTCGCCATAAATTCTTAAATTTTCACGGTTTTCACATTTTTTCAAATCTTCAAGGCGTAATGCAAGCTTGCGCTGTGTACGGGCTTTAAGGTTTGTAACAAGCTTTATAATATCCCGAGCGTTTTGGTTAATGCGGTTTTGAATATCACGCATGGTGTAAAATTCGTCTAAAAGCATACCATAGCTTTCAAAGGTTTTGTTTTTATATCCATCGCCATATTGTTTAATTTCGGTAAAGCTGTAATCTAACGGTGTGTCGTTTGGCTTTAAAATTAAAGTGGGCACACCACCGTTTTGAAGGGTGGTTATAACCGATGAAAGATTATTATTTTCTTCAATTTCGCGGCAAATAAGGGGTGAAAAACCATCAATGGTTTGCAAAAGGCAAGCGGTTTTAAGTTGTTCTTCAATTAGCTTAAAATCACAGGTTAAAGGGTTTAATTTATCTTGCTTTGGGGGTAGGAAATAGGTAGCACCTGGTAATAATAAACGTGATGAATTTTCAATATCGCTGTGGCGAAGACAGTCGATAATTTTGTGGTTTTCATCGGTTAAAATTACATTTGCACTTTGGGATAAAAGCTCGCAAATTAAATGAAGCTCGCAAATATCACCCATTTCGTTCATACTTGAAAAGGTGAAAATAACAGCTCTTTCAAGGTCGGGTTGGGTGATAGATAAAAGTCGACCGTTTAAAAGGTGCTTTCGCATAAGCATACAAAACATTGGCGGCTTTTCGGGGTTTTCAAACTTATTTTCGGTAAACTGCACCCTTGCACTACCCGATTTTATATTAAAAAGAAGCCGTTTAACAAAGCTCTTTTTACGCAACAAAAAGACCAGTTCCTCTTTCGAGGGCTGGTAGATTTTATCAACATGACAGTTAATAGCTTCGTTTAGCTCTTTAATAACGCAATTTAAAAAGGCACCGTCAAATGGCATAAAATTACTCCGTTAAAATTTTAAAAATATAATCACAAGCCGATGAAAGCTTTAAAAATTCGGCCTTTCTTTCGGGTATGCTTTCAAGGGCTTTGGCTTCGGCCAAAAGCCGTTTTTGTTGCTTTTTAATATAGCTTAAACCGTTTTCGGTATTTGGGGTTATTTTTCCTATGTAGTAAAACCCATTTTGAAAGGATTGTGCTTGGTTTGTAAATTTCACGACCATTACCGAATAAAGCTTATTGTTTTCAAAAATAACGGTTTCTGAAATTATTTCAAAGCCGTTGTTACACAAAAATTCACGCAAAACCTCGCCCGAGGTGGTGGGCTGTAAAATAAAGGTTAAGGCATTATCCTTTGCCCAATGGCATCTTTCAATAATGCCCGAAATAACATTGCCGCCCATACCTGCAATAATAATGGTGTCAACTTCCTGTCGGTCAATGCCCGAAAGACCGTCACAAAGGCGCAATGTTATGCCATCGGCATTAAGTTTTTCAATGTTTTTTTGGGCGGTGATAAGCGGTTTTTGGTTTAAATCAGCGGCAATAACGCTTTTTGCAAGATTATTAAGCCGTAAATATATCGGCAAATAGCCGTGGTCTGTGCCAATATCACAAACCCTTGTGTCATTTGGCACAAGGGATGCGATAGTTTTAAGGCGAACGCTTAATTCTTTCATTATTTATCTTTAAAATATTCGTTAAGCTTTTTAAGAAGTGCATCACAGTCGGCACCGTGAACAGCACATGCCTGTTCTATTGTTTCGCCGCGTGAAGCAGGGCAGCCAAGGCAGTGCATACCGATTTCGAAAAAGTAATTAGCACAACCGGTGTCAATATCTAAAACCTCGCCAATAATCATATCCTTTGTAATTGTCATAATAAATCACCTTTCTTAATTTTTATTGTTAGAAAATTTTGGTTTTTTTATTCAGGTCACAGCGACCGTGATTGTAAAGCTTGCGGTTATCCATTGCCCAAAGCTTGCCCGAAAAATCATCAGCTTCGGTAGCGGCTACCGCTTCGTGCATTTCATACACGCGAGAGTCCATAAGGTCAAGCTCTGACAAAAGCTCGGCCTCGATAAATGCGGGGCGAACCGCCGCACCAAAGTCGGGCTCGCCGTGGTGGGAAAGCAGCATATGCTCTAAAAGCATGGCGGTTTTTTGGTTTGTGCCAAGCTTTTTGGCATATTCATTTACCACCATTGCACCCATTGTCAAATGGCCTAAAAGGTTGCCTTCAACCGAATAACCTGTTGCAATACCGCTATCAGCAACGGTATATTCTTTAAGCTTTGCAACATCGTGCAAAATTGCGCCCGAAATTAAAAGCTCGCTGTCGACAAAGGGGTAAATCTTGCAAACTGCCTGTGCCAAACGCACAATGGAAAGTGTGTGCAATAAAAGTCCCCCGCGAACTGCGTGGTGAAGCTTAAATGCGGCAGGCCAATAAAGAATTGGTTGGCGGTTGTCATTTAAAATTGCCAAAACTATTGTTTTAAGATCGTTATCATTAAAACTATCAACAATATTTACAATTTCTTTAAACATTTCTTCGCCTGAATAGTCGGCCGATTTTACAAATTCTTCGGGTTTTACATTATCGCTTTGCTCAGTATGGCGTATGCGCTCAATTCTTAATTGGTCGCTTCCGTTATATTCTGAAATGAGACCGCGCACCTTGACAATTTCGTTAGCAGCATATTCGCCGTGTATTTCGGGAACATATCGCCAAAGCTTTGCGTTAATTTCGCCGCTGCTGTCACCAAGGGTTATGTCTAAATAGCTATCACCCTTGGATGAGGTTTTGCGGTCGATAGATTTGATAATGCAAAAGCCCTCAACAAGACCCTTGTTATCAATTGGTGTAAAGTTCATAAATTACTCCTTTATGCTCATAAAATATTCGACAATACCCTTTGTTATGGCCTTTGCCTTTTGGGTGTTTATATCGTCGTTTATTATGTTGTCAAAGTCATATCTGTTGCTCATAAAGCCGTTTTCGGTCAGCACAACGGGGCAAACGCTTACACGCCCCATAAAATAATAATGGAATTTAAGGGTGGTGCTTTTATAAAGCTTTTCGCCACCGACTGTAAGGTTTGAATTGTGGTTTTGCATAAACTGTGCTGCCGCTTTTGAATATGGTTGGAAGTAGTATGAGCCAAAACCATTCATATAAGATTTGCTGTTGCCGTCGTGGTGGATAGCAATGCAATAGTCGGGTTTAAGTTGCTTTAAAAGGTTCATCTTATAGTCCGAAAGCTGTTCAACATCGGTGGTGCGTGTCATATAAACGGTAGCACCAAGTGCTTCAAGCTCGGCTTTAAGCTTATTACCCAAAACAAGATTACGGTGCTTTTCCATAGTGGCTTTACCGCCAAGACCGCCGGCGCCCGTGTCCTTTGTGCCGCCGTGACCAATGTCAATTAAAATTCTGGCTCCTGTTAAATCGGCACCGTATTCGTTATCTGCCTCACTTATTTGCACAGGGTTTAAAAATTCAAAGCAAAGCTGATTTTCGGCGTTATAGTAGGAGGTCCAACCATAGAAGCCACCCTGCTTTTTAAGAATGAAGCGAAGGGTATAGTCAGACTTGTTTTTAATGATTTTAACCTCTTTGAAAATTGGGTGATTATCACCAAGAACTATTTCGCCATCAAAAACAGTTGCGTAGCAAAATGTGATATCAACATAGTTAAATGTCACATTGTTAACTGTAAAGTTGCTGTTATATGCTTGGTCTTTAAGTTCAAATTCAAAGGGGGCTTTCCAATTTGTGTTAAGGGTAAGCTTTGTGTGGGTGCCGTTAGATGAAAAATCAGCAACTGATAATTCGTTATGGTCGGGCAGGGTGCCAACATATTGTTTTGTGACTGCAGTAAAGTCGGTATAGGGGCTGCGGCGTTTTGCAACATAAACCTTTCTTCCACAACGCAAGGTAACAAGTTGGTGATTATAACCGTCGGTTTTAACGGTTACAAGGTTTGCACTGCTGTAATCAACCGTGCCCTTTGGCAAATAGTTGTTAAAGGGTTTTGATTTGTCATTGTTTGTTGTGCCTGTAAAGGTTTCGGCATCGTTTGCCACAACCTCACATATAATGCCCGAGCCAACATTTATATAATTGCCGCCGCTTGGGGTGGCGTTGGGGTCAAAATCGACCACAATATCCTCACGCTTGCAAACGATTTTACCTGTGGTAAAGCTTTCGGAAAATCCGTTGTGTACCGCTTTAAAGGTGATAGTGCCGAGATTTTTATCAACATAGTGACCCTTTGGCAAATCAACCGAATTGGTAAAGCTTGAAAAACCGTTTGGGTTTGGGGTTTGTTCGGTGAGTGTTATAGTACTGCCATTAAATTTTGCGGTAACGATAGCCCCGCTTCTGGCGGTTACAGACAGGTTAAGCTTTGCACCCGCCGAAAGTGTTTGTGCAGTTTTTGGGGTGTAAGCAGTTATAATTACATAACGGCGGTGAACGGTAAAGGTGCGACTAATACTGCCAATTTGAAATTTAAAGGTGTTTTTGCCGTATTTAAGGTTTACGCTATGGGAAAAAGCGCCTTTTTCATCATAAACTATTTCTTCACCGTTTAGTAATAATGTTTTATTGCCTTCAACCAAGCCATTAAAGGTTAAAGTTTCATCTTCAGTTGTGAAGCTTTCGTATTTGGGTGCGGTAAAGGTTAGCACATCGGTTGGTGTAATTTCAACAGGGGGTGCATCAACCGGCTGCGAAACAACGGGTGGTTCGCTGTCCACACTTAAAGGTGTGCCGGTCTTTAAAAAACCACCGAATTTTATTATTAAAAATGCTGCGGCAAGTGCCAAAATAACACCGCCAAGAATTGAAGAAATTATAACTATTGTCTTTTTCATTAACATCCCTAATTTTAAACTTTATTATATAATTATATAACAGTATGGTGTAAATTGCAACAAGAAAAACCGCCCAATTGGGCGGTTTTAAAAAAGTTTAAAATCCTAAAAGTTTAGTGCCTGCATTTTTTAAATCTTCACGGCGGCTTTCGGCTTTTTCGTGAGTTTCATCCATTGCGCCGATGTAGAGTTTAATCTTGGGCTCGGTGCCGGAGGGGCGCACGATAACGCTGCTGCCGTCCTTTAAAAAGTATGACAAAACATTTGAAGAGGGAAGTGTGATTTCGGTTTTTTCATCTGTTTCGGTGTTGATTGAAACAGAAGCTTTATAGTCGTTAATTTTAATGACATCGCTTCCCGCAATAACCTTTGGCGGATTTTCACGAAGGCCTGACATAATAGATTTTATTTTTTCCATACCGCTTTGACCTTCACAGGTAAAGCTGGTTTGGCTGCAATAAAAATAGCCGTATTTTTCGTAAATTTCGTTTAAAACATCAAGCACGGTTTTGCCCTGTGACTTATAGTAAGCCGCCATTTCGCAAATAAGCATCGAAGCCACAACAGCGTCTTTATCACGGCAATATGCGCCCGATAAATAGCCATAACTTTCTTCATAGCCGAGAACAAAACGGTCTTGCTCGTTTTGGGCTTCTAAAATTGAAATTTGTTCGCCAATAAACTTAAAGCCGGTAAGCACATTTATAAGCTGACAGCCAAAATCATCGGCAATTTTTTGACAAAGCTCGGATGTAACAATGGTTTTAACCGCAACGGGGTTTTTTGGCAATGTGCCGTTTGCGGTGCGGCGGGAAAGAATGTAATAAAGCAAAACTGCGCCAACATCGTTGCCTGTCATAAGCTTGAATTCGCCGTTTTGGTTTACTGCAATGCCAACACGGTCACAGTCGGGGTCGGTGGCAAGAAGCAAGTCGGCGGGGATGGTTTTTGCCATAGAAAGTGCACATTCAAACGACTGGCGAATTTCGGGGTTTGGATATGGGCAGGTGGGAAAGTTACCGTCGGGTAATTCCTGCTGAGGCACAACCGTAACATTTTTAAGGCCAACACGTTTTAAAATTTCACGAACGGGCTTGTTACCTGTGCCGTTAAGGGGTGAATAAATCACATTAAGGTTTGTAAGGTCAAGCTCCTTTTCAACCTGCTGTGCCTTAACATTTTCAAGGTATTCGTTAATAATATCTTGTGAAATATATTCAATTTTTCCGTCAGCGAGCGCTTTGTCAAAATCGGTAGTTTTTACACCCTCAAAAGCGTCAACACTTTGCATAATTGAAAGCACATAATCAGCAGCTTCGGGCCCTAACTGTGTGCCGTCAGCACCGTATGCTTTATAACCGTTATATTTAGCGGGGTTGTGACTTGCTGTCACCATAACACCAGCATCACATTTAAGGCGCCTTACCGCAAAGGAAAGCATAGGGGTTGGCATAAGCTCGTCATACATATAAACCTTTAAGCCGTTTGCCGCAAAGATTTCAGCCGAAATTTTTGCAAAAACATCCGACTTGATACGACTGTCATAACCGATGGCAACACTGCCGTTTTTTGAAATTGAATTTATATAAGCGGCAAGCCCTTGCGATGCCTGACCGACTGTGTAAATGTTCATTCGGTTTGTGCCGGCCCCTATAACCCCGCGAAGACCTGCGGTACCAAATTCAAGTTCAGTATAAAATGCATCATTTATAAGTTCTTCATCGTTTGCCATTGCTTTAAGCTCATTTATTAAATCGATGTCTTTGGTGGCTTTTTCGCACCAAAGAAGATATTTTTCTTTAATCATAAATCAGGACCTCACTTTATTATCTTATAATAAGATTTTTTTACCGTTTTGTCAATAAAAATCAGTCGACATTTTATATCTAATTATATATTTCAAAAACTGTGTGGTTTACTTGACAAAAATACTAAATATAGTATATAATAACTTAGTTAAATATGGTAAATTGAGGTATTATGTTTATGGCAAAAACCAAACAAGAATACGGTAATGAAAGTATTAAACAGCTTAAAGGGCCCGACCAGGTGCGACTTCGCCCTGCGGTTATTTTCGGCTCGGACGGGCTTGATGGCTGTCAGCATTCAGTATTTGAAATAATTTCAAACTCTATCGACGAAGCGCGCGAGGGTCACGGCAACAAAATTATCGTGACAAAATACACCGACGGTTCTATTGAAGTGCAGGACTTTGGCCGTGGTGCGCCTGTTGACTATAACCAAAAGGAAGAGCAGTATAACTATGTTTTGCTTTTTGAAAGTCTTTATGCGGGCGGTAAGTATGACACCAACAGCGGCGGCGATTATGAATATTCTATCGGTCTTAACGGTTTGGGTCTTGCCTCAACTCAATTTTCTTCGGAATATATGGATGTTGAAATCAAGCGTGATGGATATAAATATAACCTTCATTTTGAAAAGGGCTTTAACATTGGCGGTCTAAAAAAGGAAGAGTATACAGGCCGTGACACCGGTACAAAAATTAAGTGGAAGCCCGACTTGGATGTTTTCACCGAAATTGATATACCCGTTTCATATTTTTTAGACACCCTTAAAAGACAAGCCATTGTAAACGATGGTTTGGTGTTTGTTTTTCGTGAACAGCAGGGAAGCCGCTTTATTCAACAAGAAATTGTTTACAACAACGGCATTAAAGACTATGTAAACGAAATTGTTGGCGAAGACAAAATGGCGGGCGTACAGTTTTGGCAAACTGAAAGAAAAGGTCGCGACCGCGAGGACAAGCCTGAATATAAGGTAAAAATCAATGTTGCGATGAGCTTTTCTAACAAAACCCCAATGCGTGAATATTATCACAATTCAAGCTGGCTTGAACACGGCGGTGTGCCCGAAAAAGCCACAAGAAGTGCATTTTTAAGTATGGTTGATAATTATATCAAGCAGTCGGGTAAATATAAAAACAACGAAAGCAAGGTAACATTTTCTGACATTGAAGAATGCTTGGTTTTGGTTATTTCTTCTTTCTCGACAATGACCTCTTACGAAAACCAAACTAAAAAGTCAATTACAAACAAGTTTATTTACGATGCAATGGTTGACTTTTTACGCCACCAGTTAGAAATTTACTTTATTGAAAACAAGGCCGAGGCCGATAAAATTGCCGACCAGGTGCTTGTTAACAAGCGCAGTCGTGAACGCAGTGAAAAGGAAAGAATAAACCTTAAAAAGACACTTGCCACAAGCAATTCAATGGTTGACCGAGTTCAAAAATTTGTTGACTGCCGCAGCCGTGATGTAAGTGAGCGTGAGCTTTATATAGTTGAGGGTGATTCGGCTTTGGGCTCTTGCAAATTGGCACGCGACGCCGCTTTTCAGGCGATTATGCCGGTGCGTGGTAAAATCTTAAACTGCCTAAAAGCCGAATATGATAAAATTTTTAAAAGCGAAATTATTACCGATTTGCTTAAAGTGCTTGGTTGTGGTGTTGAGGTTAAGTCAAAAGCAAACAAGGGTCTTTCAAACTTTGACCTTAATAATCTTCGTTGGAATAAGATTATCATTTGTACCGATGCCGATGTCGACGGCTTCCACATTCGCACCCTTATTTTAACAATGATTTACCGCTTAATGCCCACCCTTATAAGCGAGGGCAGGGTGTTTATCGCTGAAACCCCGCTTTATGAAATTAACACCAAGAAAATGACCTATTTCGCCTATGATGAAAATGAGAAAAAGGACATTTTGGATAAAATCGGCGATGAAAAGTATGATTTGCAGCGTTCAAAGGGACTTGGTGAAAACCAACCCGATATGATGAACTTAACAACTATGAATCCTGACACCCGCCGACTTATTAAGGTACTCCCTGAGGATGCCGAAAGAACAAGCGAAATGTTTGACTTGCTGCTCGGCGACAATTTACAGGGCAGAAAAGATTACATTTCAGAAAACGGCTACCTCTATATTGATGAGGCAGACATTAGCTGATGCGTTGCATCAGCAGTGAAGAGTGAAAAGTGAATAGTTAATGTGTGCCTTCGGCACTGATATAAATCGTGTTGCGAGGCAACACACCATACTTCTTCACTCTTACTTTTTACCTATTACTTTAAAAATTTGGAGAATTTTTATATGGCACCAAGAAAGAAAAAAGAGCAGGATGCTCCCAAAAAGAAGAATAATGCCAACGCTTATATTGCAGGGGCGGGCACGGTGGTGGAAAGCCCTGTTACCGAAACGCTGAAAACCAATTTTATGCCCTATGCAATGAGCGTTATTGTGTCCCGTGCAATTCCTGAAATTGACGGCTTTAAGCCGTCGCACCGCAAATTGCTTTACACAATGTATAACATGGGACTTTTAAATGGCAAGACAATAAAATCGGCAAATATTGTGGGTAGAACTATGCAATTAAACCCCCACGGTGATGCCGCAATTTATGAAACAATGGTGCGTCTTTCTGAGGGTAACGAGGCACTTTTGCACCCCTTTGTAATGTCAAAGGGCTCATTCGGTAAGGCATATTCACGCGATATGGCTTATGCCGCATCTCGTTATACCGAAGCAAAACTTGCTCCCATTGCAGCCGAACTTTTTGCCGATATTGATAAGGATACGGTTGATTTTGTTGACAACTATGATGCCACAATGAAAGAACCGGTATTATTCCCTGTAACCTTCCCAACAATACTTGTTAATGCCAACATGGGTATTGCGGCAGGTATGGCAAGCTCGATTTGTTCCTTTAATTTAAAAGAGGTTTGCGAAACCACCATTGCTTATATAAAAGATGATGAAATAAATGTTGCCGACACACTTATAGCGCCTGACTTTTCAATAGGCGGTCAGTTGCTTTACAACCGCAATGATATGGAAAAAATTTATGAAACAGGTCGCGGCAGCTTTAAGGTAAGGGGTGTTTACACCTATGATAAATCGGCAAACTGCATTGATATTACCGAAATTCCCCCAACCACCACCTGTGAGCAGATTATTGAAAAGGTGGTTGAGCTTGTAAAGGCCAAAAAGATTACCGAAATTAACGACATTCGTGATGAAACCGACCTTGAGGGTTTAAAAATCACTATCGACTTAAAGCGCGGTGTCGATGTTGATAAGCTTATGAAAAAGATTATCAAAATGACACCCTTTGAAGACAGCTTTGCTTGTAACTTTAACATACTTATTGCGGGCTCACCTCGTGTTATGGGTGTTAAGGAAATTATAGGCGAATGGGTTGCCTACCGTGAGGAATGTGTTCGCCGCCGCGTTTATTTCAAGCTTTCAAAGGCAAAGGATAGGTTGCACCTTTTAAAAGGTCTTGAAAAAATACTTTTAGACATTGATAAAGCCATTAAAATTGTAAGGGAAACCGAGCAGGAGGCCGAGGTTGTGCCAAACCTTATGATTGGCTTTGGTATTGATGAAATTCAGGCGGAATATGTGGCTGAAATTAAGCTTCGCCATTTAAACCGCGAATATATTTTAAAGCGCACCGCCGACATTGAAAATTTAATTAAAGAAATTGAAGAAATGGAAAGCATTTTGGCTTCCAAAACAAAGCTTAAGCGTATTATTATTAAAGAGCTTGAAACGGTTATTGATAAGTACGGAAGAGATAGAAAGACCCAAATTATTAGCGCCGAAACCGAAGCGGTTGACAAGGTTGAAATTGAGGTTGATAATTCACCCGTAACCCTTTTCTTCACAAAGGACGGCTACTTTAAAAAGATTACACCGCAGTCTTTACGTATGAGCGGTGAGCAAAAGCTTAAAGAGGGGGATGAAATCACCCAAGTTATTGAATCCACCAATGCTTCCGAGCTTTTGTTCTTCACCAACAAGGCACAGGTTTATAAAAGCAAAACCATCGACTTTGCCGATTCAAAGGCAAGTGTTTTGGGTGATTATGTTGCCGCTAAGCTCGAATATGACGAGGGCGAAAATTCGGTTTATATGGTTGAAACCACCGACTATTCGGGACATATGGTGTTTGTCTTTGATAACGGCAAAATCTCCCGTGTTCCGCTATCGTCTTATGTAACCAAAACCAACCGCAAAAAGCTTATAAAGGCATATTGCGAAAAATATCCCATTCACACAATTTTGTTTGTTAAAGAAGACCGTGATATTTTGCTTAAATCAACCAACGGCCGAATGCTTATTGTTAATACTGCATCTATCCCCGCCAAGACCACCAAGGATAACGGCGGTGTTGCGGTTATGACACAAAAGAAGGGTCAGCGCATTAGCGAGGTTGAGCTTTACGAAAAGGGAACTTTAGATAGCGAGCACCGCTATCGCACCCGCAACCTACCCGCCGCAGGACAAAAAAAGCCCACCGGCACCGCCGAACAGGCAATGCTGGATTTGTAATTATAATATAATTTATATTGCATTAAATATGCTTTTGTGCTAAAATAAAAAACCGCCCACTATTGCGGACGGCTTTTAGTCGGTAAAAATGCAAACGCTGTGTTTTTAAAAGATTACCGACAATTATAATTTAACCGAAAAATCGTAATTTATACAAAATTGGAGTTTTTAATTATGGCAAAAGAATTGGCAAAGCAATATGACCCCAAGGAAGTTGAGGACAGAATTTATGCCCAGTGGCTTAAGGGTAAATATTTCCACGCTAAATGCGAAAAAGAAAAGGATACCTTTACAATAGTTATTCCGCCACCAAACATTACAGGTCAGCTTCACATGGGCCATGCTCTTGACAACACACTTCAGGATATTCTTATCCGCTTTAAGCGTATGCAAGGTTACGACACCTTATGGCTTCCCGGTACTGACCACGCATCAATTGCTACCGAAGCAAAAATTGTTGAAAAAATGCGTGAGGAGGGTGTCACAAAGGAAGACATCGGCCGTGACGGATTTTTAGAGCGTGCTTGGGAATGGAAAAAGCAATACGGCGGAAGAATTATCGAGCAGCTTAAAAAGCTTGGCTCTTCTTGTGACTGGGACCGCGAACGCTTTACTCTTGACGAGGGCTGTAACAAAGCCGTTAACGAAGTTTTTGTGCGCCTTTATGAAAAGGGCTTAATCTACCGCGGTAACCGTATGGTTAACTGGTGTCCGTACTGTAACACATCAATTTCTGATGCTGAAGTTGAATATGAAGAGAAGGACGGCCATTTCTGGCATCTTCTTTATACCGTTAAGGAAACAGGTGAAAAGCTTGAACTTGCAACAACCCGTCCCGAAACAATGCTCGGTGATACTGCTGTTGCTATCAATGCGGATGACGAAAGATACAAGCATCTTCACGGCTGTCACGTAATTTTGCCTTTACTTAATAAAGAAATCCCCATTGTATGCGACGAACACGCAGATATGACAAAGGGTACAGGCGTTGTTAAAATTACACCCGCCCACGACCCAAACGACTTTGAGGTAGGTCTTCGACACAATCTTCCTATAGTGCGCACCTTTACTTATGACGGACACCTTACAGGCGCAGAGGATAAGAGAATTGCCGATGAGCTTATTGCAAGCGGCCGAGCAACCGAAAATGAACCCGAGGTTCTTGACTGCGGTAAGTATGCAGGTATGACAACAACTGAAGCAAGAAAAGCCATTCTTGCAGACCTTGAAGCAGGCGGCTATCTTAAGGAAGTTGAACCCCGCAAGCACGAGGTTGGCACTTGCTACCGTTGCCACAACACTATTGAACCCATGGTTTCAAAACAGTGGTTCGTTCGTATGATGCCCCTTGCAAAGCCCGCTATTGAAGCGGTTGAAAAGGGCGAAATTAAATTCGTTCCCGAAAGATTTACAAAGAACTATCTTAACTGGATGAATGGTACTCGCGACTGGTGTATTTCGCGTCAGCTTTGGTGGGGACACAGAATTCCTGCTTGGTACTGCGCTGACTGCGGCGAAACTATCGTTTCAAAGACTGAGGCAACCGTTTGCCCCAAGTGCGGCAGTACACATCTTCATCAGGATGAGGATACGCTTGATACTTGGTTCTCATCAGCACTTTGGCCGTTCTCAACTCTTGGTTGGCCCGAAGAAACTGCTGACCTTAAGCATTATTATCCCACCAATACACTTGTTACGGGATATGATATCATTGGCTTCTGGGTATCACGTATGATTTTCTCTGCACTTGAATATACAGGCGAAGTACCATTTGACACCGTGCTCATTCACGGCCTTGTTCGTGACTCGCAGGGTAGAAAAATGTCAAAATCTCTTGGCAATGGTGTAGACCCGCTTGAAGTTATCGATACTTACGGCGCTGATGCTTTAAGATTTTCTCTTGCAACCGGTAACAGCCCCGGAAATGATATGCGTTATATCCCTGAACGCGTTGAGGCAAGCCGCAACTTTGCAAACAAGATTTGGAACGCCGCAAGATTTATTTTGATGAATCTTGAAAATGATAGCGAAATCCCCCTTGATTTAAATGCATTAGCGCTTGAAGATAAGTGGATTTTATCGCAGTACAACACTATTGTTGCAGAAGTAACCGAAAACCTTGATAAGTTCGAGCTTGGCCTTGCTATTCAAAAGCTTTACGACTTTGTTTGGGACGTTTTCTGTGACTGGTATATTGAAATTTGCAAAGCACGTCTTAACGGTGATGATGAAGCCGCAAAGAACACTGCTCGCAGCGTATTGGTTTATGTATTTACCAATACCTTAAAGCTTTTGCATCCCTTTATACCTTTCATCACTGAAGAAATTTGGCAATCAATGCCTCACAGCGGTGAAGCACTTATGATTTGCGAATGGCCTAAGTTTAGCGCTGACCTTGCCTTTAAGGCAGAAGAAGCTGACTTTGAAAAAATTATGGCTGTTATTAAGGCAGTTCGTAACCGCCGCGCCGAAATGAACGTACCCCCCAGCAAAAAAGCAAAGGTATGCATTGCTTCTGCTGATAAGGACGTATTTTTAAGCGGTACTGCTTACATTTGCCGCTTGGCTTATGCAAGCGAGGTTGAAGTAGGCGACGGCTTCGATTCTGATGGTGCTGTTCGTGTTATTACCGATTCCGCTACCGTTTATATGCCTATGAAGGAATTGGTTGACTTTACGGCTGAAATCGAACGCCTTAAAAAAGACCTTAAAAAGGCCGAAGAGGATAAGGAATTCTTTGAAAAGAAGCTTAACAACCCCGGCTTTATGGCAAAAGCACCTGCGGCTTTGGTTGAACAACAAAAAGCGGGTCTTCAAAAGGCGCTTGACAAAATAGAAATGATTAACGGCTCTATTAAGGATATTGAGTCGCAAATGTAAATTTATGTATCTTCCAAAGTGTGACCGCTTCCTATGAAGCGGTCACTTTCGGTGTAACGAATCGTTACGGTTGTAGCAAATTTAAGTCAGCAAAGCATTAAGTACAACAAGATTTTTACTCATCACAGTTACCCTGTTTATGACAAGTCTTAAAACGCTTAAAAAGGGCTTGTTGTCACAGCTTTTTAGACTCTACTGTTACTTAAAGTCACAATATGTGTCCTTCAAAACAAAAATCATCATCAGTGCACTCTGGGTATATTTTATGCTCTGTTTCTTTGCGTTTTTTGTTTTACGGTACAGCTTTTTATTGGCTACAATAATATAATGCACCGCTTTTAAAATATAATACTTGTAAGGTTTTGGTGTTATATGAAATATTTTGAAATTTTAAATTATATTCACGCTTTGGGCAATTTTTCTTTGCCTCCAACCCTTGACCGCATAAAAACCGTTTTAAAAATGCTTGGCAACCCACAAGACCGTTTCAAAGCTGTGCATATTGCGGGTACAAACGGCAAGGGCACGGTATCGGCAATGACCTCAAAGGTTTTTGAAAATGCGGGGTATAAAACTGCGCTTTTTATTTCGCCCTTTGTGGTTGATTTTCGCGAAAGAATTCAAATTAACGGTCAGTTTATAACCGAAGAAGAGCTTGTTTTTTATGCACAAAGGGTTATTGATACAGGTATTAAGCTTACCGAATTTGAATTTATAACCGCTACTGCCTTTTTATATTTTAGCGAAAACAAATGTGAAATTGCGGTAATTGAAACAGGTCTTGGTGGTCGGCTTGATGCAACCAACAGTTTAACAAATGTTATTTCAAGCGTTATTACAAAAATTGGTCTTGACCACACCGCTGTTTTGGGCGATACGATTGAGCAAATCACCACCGAAAAATGCGGTATTATTAAAAACGCACCTGTTATAACAAGTTTTAGCCAAACTGATAATGCAATGTCGGTTTTGGGTGAATATAACCTTATTATTCCACAAAAATCACAACTTGAAATTTTAAAAAGTGATATTACGGGCAACACCTATATATATAAAGGTGTAAAATACCAAACCTCGCTTATAGGCGAGCATCAAATTGAGAATTCGCTAATTGTAATTGAAACGGTTAAAAATTGCGGCATTGACATAGCCGATGAAATCGTGCAAAAAGCACTCAGCGAAACCTATTTTCCTGCCCGACTTGAAGTAATAAGCCAAAAACCGCTTGTTGTGTTGGATGGTGCCCATAATCCCGACGGGGCAGAGGCGTTGGCTGAGTTTTTAAAGCAATATAATGGCAAGGTGTCGGCAATTATTGGTATGATGAAGGACAAGGATGTTGACACCGTTTTAAAAACCACTCTACCTTATATATATAAGGCGGTGGCGGTAAGGGTGGAAAATATGCCTCGCAGCATTACCGCAACCGAGCTTTGTGATAAAATCAGCAAATATACAAACTGCCAGGTCGCAGAAAGCTATGATAAAGCACTTGATATATTAAAAACTGAAGAGGCCATTTTTGTTTTTGGCTCGCTTTATTTAGCATCCCAAATTCGTGACAAATTAAAAAATTTAAAACCATAACTTAATACGACATTTTTTTCAAGGACAAGCCCTTAAAATATAAAAGGACTTGTCCTATTTTTTTATTTAGGAGTGAAATTATGTCGGTCGAAATCAATGTAACGGGCGAGGTTGTAACCGCCTATTTATCGGGTGAGCTTGACCACCACACCGCAAAGGATATGCGTGAAAGCATTGATGCTGCAATCGAGCTTAATATGCCAACCCTTGTGGTGCTTGACTTTAAGGGAATAACCTTTATGGACAGCTCGGGCATAGGGTTGGTTATGGGGCGTTACCGAATTTTGCAAAAAACGGGTGCGGATTTACACATCACAGGCACACCCCCTAATATATATAAGGTGTTTCGCCTTTCGGGAATTGAAAAATTAGCAAAACTTGAAGGAAGGGTATAATATGTTAAAAAACAAATTTACAATGGTGGTTTTATCCCGTTCAGCAAACGAAAGCTTTGTGAGAGCAACCGTTTCGGCATTTGCATTACAGCTTGACCCCACCTTAGAGGAAATAAGCGATATTAAAACCGCAGTCAGCGAAGCGGTAACAAACTGCATCGTTCACGCTTATAAGGAGCAGGACGGAAATATCTACATAACAGGTGAAATTTTTGAGGATAACACCCTTAAAATTAAAATTCGTGATAAAGGTTGCGGAATTGAAAATGTAAGTAAAGCAATGGAACCCCTTTTCACAACCGTTGGCGGTGAGCGTGCGGGACTCGGCTTTGCAGTTATGCAAAGCTTTATGGATGGCATCAAGGTTAAATCAACTGTAAATAAAGGCACAACGGTTTATTTAACCAAAAAAATCACAAAGCGTTTCAGCGTGAATGGTTGAGGCGGCAGTTTCGCGTGAAGAATTTATAAAAGATAACCTTGGGCTTGTACATTCAATTTGTCGCCGCTTTACAGGGCGGGGCATAGAATATGACGATTTGTATCAAGCAGGTTGTATGGGACTTGTAAAAGCGGTGGATGCATTTGATGAAAGCAAGGGCTTTGCATTTTCAACCTATGCCGTGCCGGTAATTATGGGCGAGGTGCGGCGGCTTTTCCGTGACGGCGGTGCGGTTAAGGTGTCACGAAGTGTTAAAGAACTAAACCTTAAAATTTTAAAGGCAAACGAAGTGCTTTGCCAAAAGCTTAACCGCGAGCCAACGGTTAATGAAATAAGCGAATATTTAACCGTTTCGCCCGAAGCGGTGACCGAAGCGATATGCGCCAGCCAAGCGACCGTTTCGTTAACGGTTGAAAATGACAGTAAAATCATTGAAACCGATTTGCCCGTTGTTGACCATCAAGAAGAAATAAACAACAAGGTTTTAATTGAAAGTGCGGTTAAGGAACTAACTGAAAACGAAAAGCTGATTTTAAAATATCGTTATTATGATTTGCTGACTCAAAGCAAAGTCGCAAAGATTTTAAATATGAGTCAGGTGCAGGTTTCACGAGCAGAAAAGCGAATACTTGCTAAAATGCGACATATAATAGGAAATATATGATAAAAAATGCTATAAAACTGCACTCTTTTTATGAAAAACCGCAAAAGAAAAAATTTTTTAAAAAAAGTTTAAAAAAAGTGTTGACAAAGGGGTATTTGGTGTGGTATTATAGTCGAGCGCTCTAATGAGGGGGCGCAAAACGGACCTTGAAAATTAAACAACGACAATAATAAGGACCCGACAATTCTC
>JAFYUI010000001.1 GCA_017549565.1 Clostridia bacterium | reverse complement strand
TAAGGTATTCTATCCTTAATGTGCAAATCTCTTCAAGTCGCAAACCAAACTCATGGGCAAAGTCTATAGCGATCACCACGTCCTGTCGACCTTGCTCGATAGCCAACTGTCGCATATTATCAATCTCGGTTTTCAGCCACGAGTGGTCTTTAACGCCTGTTGCTCGTTTCGGTAGATTTAACTTGCTATTAGGGGATAGCCTGTTTTTACTACCGGATTTTCTGTGGAAATACCGTATGCCTGATAGATCGGATTGAATTGTCGCAGCGGAGTTGTTGTCTTTTAGATGCTCCACATAGGCTTTAAAGTGCCGGTCTTCCACGTTCTTAAAATTTTGTAGACGAAAATTATCGGCTAAAAACTTGCAGAACCTTTTTGTTGCTTCAAAGTATCGCGCCCTTGTTTTAAAGCTAAGTTCGTTACTGTGCTTATAGATAGACTCAACTTGTGCAAGTAAGTTCTTATACAGACCCGGGTTTAGCACTGTAATATTATTAGAATCTGACATAGCAAACCGTCTCCTTTCTTCAAAAATTTTATTTAAACACAAGGATAGGGACCAATCCTTGCGTAAAAAGCTGTGTACGAAAAATATAGATTATAGGGTATTTTCGTCAATAAAATAGCTGGAGTTTTTCTGACGAAAATAATTTTGTGTACGAAAATTTTCTGCTCATTTGCAAATGAAAGTCATATATCATCTCAAACCGTGGAGCATCAAAAATTGCTTTTATAGATTGTGCTGACCTGATATCGAAAAGTAAGTAATCACAAACGGACGGTCAGCACAATCCTTTTTTTCGGGAAATGAAAGTGATTTCGAAATATTCTCTCGAAACTATAATCATAGAACATATCGAAATTATAATCATCAAGCATATCGAAACGTACATCATCAATCATACAAGAGCCATATTTAGTAACATAATAATTACAAATAAATTCATCTTTAAGGGGAATCTTAGATTAATCTATAATTACCCTATATGGCTCTTAAAATGAAAGTACGCAGGGCATAATACACCCACTGTCAATGGTGTGCGCGAACCTTCATTTCTTACTGATTCTTCTTTGACGCTGGGTATTATGCCCTGCTAATCGCGGCTCTCCGACGTCGTCTCCGAGCCGTTTCTATCTGACTATCGTCCAATAGAAACGGCTCGGCTCCCAAAAAGAGAGTCATAAATCATTTCTAAAGGACAATCATCTATCATCATAGAAATGATAGTCATAGCACCTGCTTTGTAGTTTATTCGGTATCTTCTTCGGCTTCCTGCAGCTTGTCATTCACTAAAGCGAATGACAACTTGCAGAGAGCCGAAAAGCTTTAATCTTGTCCAAGTTTTGATTAGGCGCAGGTGCAACTTGCTCTCGAAAAGTAAATCATATACTCTCGAAGAGACAGTCATAAATCATATCGAAAAGAAAATTCTGTTCTGGTATTCTGCTGTAAAATAAGGTTAGTACTTGGCTTAATCTATTTTCACTTCAACGCAAGATTAATAGATTCTCCGTGCGTGTTCTCTTGGAATTCAAGAGTGTAAACAACCTTGTATTGTTTACTGACGCTACACCGAGTGCAAGGCATTTCAGCCTGCCGAGACTAAACAACTCGTTCGGCGGGGATTTTCATTCAGCTTTTAACTACGATTAAATCCCTGAAACTTCGTATGCAATTCCCGTAAGGGTGGAAGATTTCCCTTAAAGTACGGTAGCACAACCGCTTGAGCAGTTTTATTTACCGACGGAACTCTCAAACGTCGTGGATTCCATAATTTTCGTCTATAACTTTGGTAGGAACCCTTACCGCCGTTATGCACTTATTTTCGTTCACAGATTGCCATAAGTGAAAGCATATCTGTATATTGCACTTCACATTCATCGTCCACTGTGCACAAGTGGTTTTGTCACACTGTACCTTCCGGTCTGCTGTGTGTGCAGGTTCGCAGTCGAACAATCCTTGTTTCGTAACGGCTCTGCTATCCGCACTTTTAAATTCACATTGCCTTTGTGAAGGGCTTTGTATATCACGACTTTTCCTACTATCCTGTTTCGGACCACCGCATGAAAGTGGGTTTGAATTTAATCAGTAAATTCTGAAACCGTGTATCGTACACAGTGCTATTACAATTTTGCATCCCGCATCACTGCAATATAACTGCTTGTCTTAACAATCGACCCGATACAAAACCGATTTTTTTCTGCTAGTGATTCTCAGTCCGTCGCAGAACTCAGACTGTAGCTCTCGGCACCAAACCCTTGGTGCAACTAACTTCCCATTTTTCAATAACAAAAATTTAAAATTTTCCTTCACAACTCCATCATACGCCAATTTTGGAGCGTATCGACGGGAATATATTTGAACCTCTTTTAGAGGAATCAAAAACACCATAAAACAAAGAAAGACACCTATCTCGAAAGATAAGTGTCTTTGTTTGCTTTATCGTAAGCTTTACGAAAGAGCATAACAATACACTTAACCTTCTTAGTTCAATGTATTATTTATAAACTCCTTCATTATTTTAAAGCTCATGTATATTATACAGTATAGAATTCGCCTTGTCAAATTGCTCAGGGGCCTCTTATTTGCGATTACAAGCGATTAGACGGGCTTACAAGCGAAAAAGTGGTCTTTTTAATATCGGTTGTGGTCTTTTTATATACGTTTTAATACCCTTTTTGATCTTTGTAAATGTTTTGTGAACAAAACAAAAGAGTCTAATAAAAGATGTGATTTTTCGATTTTGTAAAGAAAAACTGCACCATAGGTCTTATTCTATGGTGCAGTTTTGGAGGTAACTCAAAACAGAATTATGACTTATTTGAATATTTCAAAATTACCTTCTTTAGAATGTTTGTCATTGGATTTATTCTTTTTAGCAACAATAATTATAATAACTCCACCTATAATTACCGCACCAATAATAACCCAAACAATCCAGTTACTATCTTCATTTTCAGATACATCATCAGACTTATCCACATTAACAGTATCATCAGGCACAACATTGGTTTCAACATCATTCTTGTCAATCATAGGAATTTCTTCCTCAACTACTGTGTTGCAGATAGTACAAGTTTTTGTTTGCTTTCCAACAGCGGTTTCAGTAGCGGGAGTAACTACAACCGCTTCGCCGAAAGCATGCTCTTTTTTAGGTAAAGTATTTGTGGTTTCTTTATCGCAACGTGTGCATTTACCACTTTCAATACCTTCTTCAGAGCAAGTGGGCTCTTTAGTTACTGTTGGGTTAGAGAACTTATGTCCAAGAGCTTTAATATCTTTAGTTTCTTTGTGAGAACATTTTGAACAAGTTCTTGTTTGACTACCTTTTTCCTCGCATGTTGCTTCTTTTGCAGTAGTCCAGCTACCCATAGAATGACCTTTAGCAGCAACGTCCTTTGTTTCTGCTTTTTGACAAATAGAACAAGTGCGTGATTCTGTACCCTTTGCAGTGCAAGTAGGTTCTTTGGTCTGAGTCCAATTACCAAATGTATGATTTGTTGTTGTGGCAATTGTTTCGGTTTTTATTGCATTACAAACAGTGCAAGTGTAGGTCTTAACGCCTGTTTCTTTGCATGTTGCAGCCTTTGTTATAGTACCGCCATTCCATGTATGTGCTGAGGTTTCTGCGGTGCCGCAGGCAGTGCAAGTATGCTTATGATTGTTATTATCCGCTTTATCCCATGCACCAAAACTGTGAGTTTTACAAATAACTTTTACAGTAGTGGTATTTGCAGTGGAAGCTATAACGGTGCTACCATTTTTTATAACAGCTTCAGTTTTAATTGTTGTGTCTTTTAAAGAGGCGTTGTTTTTAACTTTCAAAACGTATTTAAAAACATCACCACTTTTATTAACCGCACTAGAATAACCGATTGCAGCATTTTTATTATCAAAGCTGGCGATCATAGCACCGGTTAAAATCCATTCGCCCGATACAACCTCAAAAACATTCTCATCGTATACAGGGGTTAGTGCCATGGATTTGAATTCTGCATTACTATTTAAAGAAACCGTAACTGTAATTGTATCGCCAAGCTT
Organism: Clostridia bacterium; assembly: GCA_017549565.1. Classification (GTDB taxonomy): domain Bacteria; phylum Bacillota; class Clostridia; order Oscillospirales; family Acutalibacteraceae; genus UBA737. The sequence continues at coordinate 79,598 of JAFYUI010000001.1, read as the reverse complement.
TACAATGTTTGCAGATGTTTTAGAGTTAACCTTTACAGCTTCTGCCGCAAAAACAGAAACAGAAAGCGAGAATATTAACACTAAACAAATCAAAAAACTAATAATCTTTTTCATCAATCTATCTCCTTATTTGTGTAATGGATATTTTTCAAGAAGCAAGGTGTGATAAAGCAAATAAATTGCATCATCACTATCTAAATCACCATCACCGTCAAAATCACACTTTTGATTAACGGCATATTCTTCCGGTAGGAGTGTATGGAATAGAAGATAGATTGCATCGTCACTATCAATTGTTTCATTTCCGTCGGCATCGCCTAAAATATAAGTAAGCGCAGGAGTTATGTCGTATTTTTCCTCATGGTTACATACGCTACATGTATGTGTTGTGTAACCGTCTTTTTTATATTCAGGCTCTACAATTGTCGGTGTTCCGTATTGGTGTCCAAGAGCAGATATCTCTACATATGTTGTATAATCACATATCCTACAAGTCTCATATGCATTCCAGCCAATCTCGGTGCAAGTAGCATCTTTTGCATCGTGATGAATTAAATTATGACCAGGTGCTTTAATCGTCTTATTTTCTCTTGAAAGTTCTTCATTACATACTGAACAGTACACTACACTATCGTAAGAACCATCGGTGATACATGTTGCTTCTACGCGATTTTCTTCTTTAGTAATCGTAGGATTATGACCAAGCGGATGTATTTCTTTATAGGTTGTATAATCACAACGTGAGCATGTATCAAAAGCATCCCAACCAACCTGGTGCAGGTAGGGGACTGCGCATCATGTGTAATTATATCGTGTCCGAGCTTATTAAGTGTAATTGTTTCACGCGAAAGTTCTTCGTCACATACCGAACAATATACAACACTGTCATAGGACCCGTCTTCGGTACAGGTAGGATTAACACGGTTCTCTTCAACCGCATTTGCAGCATCGTGACCTGTGGCATCAATTGTAATTGCTTCGCGTGAGAGTTCGTCATTACATACTAAGCAATATACTACGCTGTCGTAGGTGCCGTTTTCGGTACAAGTCGGAGCAATACGATTTTCTTCAACTGCATTGCCGGCAGTATGGCCTGTAGCATCAATTGTAATTGTTTCACGGGAGAGTTCAACGTCGCATACTGAGCAATATACCACGCTATCGTATGAACCGTTTTCAGTGCAGGTAGCTTCAATTCGATTTTCCACTACAGGTTCATCGGATGTGTGACCAAGGGAAGAGAGTGTGTTACCTTTAATATTTTCGTTGCAAATATCACAGTGATAGGTTGTGTAGCCTTCTTCGGTACAAGTGGGGTCTGTTACAACTCCGGCATTAGTGTCAACTGCATGTGCCGCAAAAGATGCACAACCGCCTATAAAGGGAACTACTTTGAGACCATTTATACAGTTTTTATCCTGTCCGTCAAAAACCTCTGCATAAATAGCGATATCTCCGCAAAAATCCTCTTTTACCTTGAAGTTCAAAGTAAGCATTTCGCCAGTTGCTGTAGAAACATTGTTCATCATTAATGTGTAACAAATACTGTCGCTATAAACATAAACGCCTTCTATGTCATTAGAAAACAGATTTGCACTAGTATAGTCAACAAACTCAAGCGCATTGGGGTCAAATTTAACAGAAAATTTAAGTATAGTAATGCCGGTATTTTGGTCTGCACTAATCTTTACAGAAACTTCGTCACCGCTTTTATAAATAGCAGGTGAGAAAGAAACAGGAGTGGTGGTCTCTGCCACCACTCCCACCTCAAAAGTTTCGATAGTTTCAACAGTTTCAGCATTAACAGTAACCATTGAAGTTGAGAAGATTAGAGCGGCAGCCAAAAGCATCGATAAGATTCTTTTAAGTTGCATCTCTTATACCTCCAAATCACATATCTAAATAGTCATCGTTGCCAACAACTGCATTGTGAAGAAGTGCAAAGTCATAAGCAGTTACATATCCATCCTTATCAAGGTCAAATACGGTTTCGTAAACGCCTTCTGCTGCATCTGCAGAATTATACCATTTAGCAAAATTCATGGTATCAGCAGAATCAATAACACCGTTACCATCAGCATCACCAAGTGTTACAACGTTAATACCTGCTTCTGTGCCAAAATCAACTATCAATTCATTGATATAAGCATCATCGTCGTTACGAGCAGCAACACCGGGAACTACAGTGAAGTCTGCAACGCCGGTAAAGTCCTTATCAACCTTAAAAGTAAGAGTTGCAAAAAGATATTCGCCTTTTTCGAATTTTTTATCAACATAGTTATATCCCATGTTTTGTGCGAGTGCAACAACATATGAACTGTTTGCTGCATCAATATATGTGTTAGCAGTTACATCAAATACCTTGCCTTCAACATTTACCAAAGTAAGATTCTGATTGAAGCCGATAGCAAAGTTAAGACCATAAAGTCTTGCAATATCACTGTTAACATTCATATAAACATTAAGTGTAATATAACCGGAATTTACAGCCACATCACTACCATTGATACCAATTGCTTCATAAGTAAAGGTTATCTCTTCATTTAATGCAGCAATTTCATTCTGTTCAACGAGTACTTCATCACAAACGGAGCAATGCTTACCTTCGGTAAGACCAGTAGTGTCATAAGTAGGAGCAACAGCCTCATCGATAACTTCAGTGTGGCCAAGTGCAGACAATTCGTTATAGGTGGTATGGTCACATCTTGAGCAATCCTCGTATGCATCCCAGCCAATTTCGGTACAGGTAGGAGCCTTAGCATCATGCTGTGTTAAATCGTGACCAAGAGCAGCTAATTCATTGTAAGTGGTATAGTCACATCTTGAGCAGTCTTCATATGCATCCCAACCGATTTCGGTACATGTAGGAGCCTGTGCATCATGCTGTGTTAAATCATGGCCGAGTGCTGCTAACTCGTTATAATTTTCGATGTGATCACATCTAGAACAATCTGTATATGCGTCCCAACCAATCTCGGTGCATGTAGGCGCTTTAGCTTCTACATTGAGCATATCGTGGCCAAGAGCGGCTAATTCGTTGTAAGTAGTATAATCACATCTTGAGCAATCCTCGTATGCATCCCAACCGATTTCGGTACAGGTAGGAGCCTTAGCGTCATGCTGTGTTAAATCGTGACCGAGTGCATCAACAAAGTTATCTTTGAAGACTTCATCACAAATGAGGCACTTCTTAACAGTGTAGCCTTCTTCGGTACATTTTGACTCTACAATACCTAATGTCAAGCAGTCGTAATGACCTAATGCATCAACAACGGTATCAACATAAACATCACCGCAAGTTGAGCAGGTGTGAGTTGTGTAACCTTCTTCGGTACAAGTAGGATCGGTTACTACTGCATCATAAGAATGACCAAGAGCAGCTAACTCATTGTAAGTGGTATAGTCACATCTTGAGCAGGTAACATAAGCATCCCAACCGATTTCGGTACAAGTTGCAGCCTTAGCTTCGTGAGCAACTTCATCATGACCTAAAGCATCTACAAAAGCATCCTCATATGTATCATCGCAACGCGAACAAGTGTGAGTAGTAAAGCCAGCATCTAAACAAGTAGCTTCAGTAACTACATCTATATAATTATGATTATCAGGATCAATCGGAGTTGTCTTTTGTGCTGCTAAAACAATGTGGCAATCGCCGCATTCGATTTGGAAGGTAAGACCTGTTTCGGTACAGGTTGCCTTAACTTCGTCTTTAGTAATTACGCCTCTATGAGAAAGAGGATTGGGATCAACATAGCTGTCAACGTATGAATCGTCGCAACGTGAGCAATCGTGGGTAGTGTAACCTTGTGCAGAACAAGTAGGAGCTGTTACAGTAGGAACGTAGTCGTGTCCAAGAGCATCTACTACCTGCTGAGCCTCAATAATAGTATCACACACAGAGCAATGCTTACCTTCTGTAAGACCGGTTTCGGTACAAGTGGGGGCAACAGCGCTATCAGTTGTCTCTGTGTGACCAAGAGGAGCAACTACAACATTTTCACGGCTGAGTTCTGCATCACATACATCGCAGTAAATAACGGAATCATAAGAACCAGGGTTTACGCAATCAGCGGCAACAATGTTTTCCTTAACAGCTTCTCCGTGAACGTGTTGAAGAGGTTCTCCAACAGCCTCATCGAAAGTGAAGGAACATACCTTACAAGTATATCTTACAGTTTCGGCGTCTTCACAAGTAGCGCCGATTACCTGCTTGTCATAATCGTGATGTCCAACACATGCAATTGTTTCTCTCTTGGTTTCGTGACATACAGTACACTCGTAATCGATGTAGCCGTCTACAACACAAGTAGCATCCTGTCTGCCAGTCTCTTGGTAGTCGTGGCCTGTAGCAGTAATTGTGTGTGAAGAACGAACAAATTCTTCTCCACATACAGCACAGTAGATAACGGTGTCATATGAGCCATTGTTTTCACAATCTGCCTCAACACGGTTTTCTTCAACCTCACTGCTTGCGGTATGACCTAATGCATCTACATATGTATCAACATAAGTATCAGCACAATCGGGGCAAGTGTGGGTGGTATAACCTTGCTCGGTACAGGTAGGATTGGTTACTACTGCATCGTGGGAATGTCCTGTAGCAGGAATTTCCACATATTCGTTTAAATCACATGTGTTACAGGTTCTGTAAGCATCCCAACCAATTTCAGTACAGGTAGGAGCCTTAGCATCATGATTTACATAATCATGTGCACCTGTAGGCACAGCGGTAAGATCAGCATATGTTCCGTGGCATTCGTCACATTCATATACTTTGTATCCAAAGTTTGCGCATGTAGGAGCAACTTCGCCTGTTACGGTTCCTGTGCGTGTCGCAGGATCGCATTCACATTTCGTTGCTTCTAATGCAGATGCAGGTATTATAAGCTGTGTTAAGAGCATTGATAATACTAAAAGCATTGCAAAGATTTTAGAAAAATGTCTCTTCATAATTTTTTCTCCTTATTAGTTTTTGTTTTTACATTTGTTACAAGTTTTAGGATGTCCGCGTGGTAACACAATAAAAAAGCACAAAATTCAACAACTCCTGATTTCCCCGTTAATATAGGGCTATTTTTGCGACAAAACGACTATTATCAAATGGTGTACTTTTTGATAATGGCCGTTTTTACCGGGTAAGGAATTGCTTTTCAGGTATCATTAAATAAATATCTTCAAAAATTCGATTTTTTCTTAAAAGTACTTGCATTTTCTTTTCATTTATGATAAAATACCATAGAGTAAAATGACTCTCAAAAGGTACACCTTTTGAGAGTCATTTTATTTATTTCTCAGTATTCTGTGTTCACGCAAACGACGATAAAATGTAGCTTCACTCATATTGCAGATTGCTAATACTTGTTCAAGAGATAATTGCTTTTTCTCCCACTTTTTTATTAATTCATCAAATTCGATCGGAACCGGAGATTCCGGTCTGCCAAACTTAACACCCCTTGCTTTTGCGGCAGCGATACCTTGCGCTTGTCGTTTCTTTATATTTTCGCGTTCGCTTTGTGCCACAAAAGAAAGTATCTGTAAAACGAGATCAGCAATAAATGTCCCCATTAAGTCTTTTCCGTTTCTCGTGTCAAGCAACGGCATATCAATAACACAGATATCTATTCCAATATCTTTTGTGAGTATTCGCCACTGCTTTTGAATATCTTCGTAATTGCGACCCAAGCGGTCTATGCTGAGTATGTAGAGTAAATCTCCTTCTTTTAATTTCTTGACGAGTTTCTTATACTGCGGCCGTTCAAAATCCTTGCCCGACTGCTTATCAATATAAATATTATTAGTCGGCACATTGTTTTCTTCCATAATAATAAGTTGCCTGTCTTCGTTTTGATCGATACTCGATACTCTCACATAACCATAAATATTTCCCATAATATTACCTCCTGTGCCCAATATTATTTTACAATATTTGGGCGATTTTTGTTTTGAGATAATATAAGGAACAAAAAATACGAGTTTCAAGAAAACAAAAATAGAGCGTCGCATTTCTGCAACGCTCTTTCGATAATGAAATTATTATACTGATATTTTTATCCTATAGAAAACTTAATTGTTCTCCAATAGGTTCATCAACTTGTTTGGGATAAACTATACGCTCAAATGAATCAATATCTTTTAACGCTTCTTGCAAAACGCCTTTTCTATATAGCGAAACAAAAATCGCAGCGGCCTGTGCTTGACAGTTTATTGATCTATTAGGATTAAATTCTATGTCAGTGAAAGCATCATACTCTATTATTTGTTTAGATAAATCTTCGTGCATATTAAGAGCATTAATATATAACCAATTATAAAAAAGTGTTTTGGGTGTAATCTTAAATGTTTTGCCGCTGATTTTAAAAGCTATCAACTTCCCACTGTTTCTAAGCCGTATATCTTTTTTCGCTTCTTTTGAAGAAACACTTAGAAGATCCCTATACGGTCCTCCATGTTCAAAAACTTTACTCGCCTGAAATGCTGACTCTACAGAAAACTTGTTTCCGTTATTATTTTCAATCATCAAATTAAATGCACTTAAACTAATTCCAAGAGGATTCTGAGATTTACTAGAAATTTCCAAGATTTTCATATTACCATGTTTGCTCAAAAAAGAATTATGAAGACTTAAAATGCTTTTTTGCTTTTGCGTTTCAGAAAAGCCGCTAAAAAACTCAAATTGAATGTTTTTTTGAACAAAGCAATTATCGTCACTTGAAACAACAAACACAGGTCTAACTGCCATGGTGCTCCTCCTTTAAATATTTTGCCATATTTTCCAATCACGTCTTCCAAAAAACAGATCGGAATTCACTCTACAAGGAATATCATTTGTGATCATATGTCTGTATTTTATAAGTGCCGAATTATTCTCAAAGTATATTCCTTTGAAGTATTTTACTGGTATATCAGAAAAAACTAAAATTTCAGCTTGCGGATTAGTTGGATAATAGTCAGGTATGCCACATTGCTGTCTAGTTGGATAACCAGGTTTATTATCAAACAAACTCAAAAACGCTTCACGAGTTTTACGAATATTAACAGATTTGCTACTTTCAGAACTACTTGCGGCATTTTCCCAACAAAAAGCACAAGGTATTTCGCAAATTATATCTGCATCTAACTTAATAACAGCCCAATCTATATTTGGAGCGTTTTCTCTCAATGTGTAAAACATTTTATAATTTGGAAATTCCAAAGATGTACATACCGCATCACAACAACCATCTAGCCTATAATCGTCATTAAACACACTATCGATTGCATTTTCCTCAAGACAATCGCGAGGTAACAAACCATATTTTAAAATGTTTTCTAAATTATCGGCCTGTGTAAAATGGTATAGATCTGTAATTCTGCGTTCCCTTAGTATTAATTGCATATGTACGTCCTTTCTTTGTCAAATAATGGTCTTCATAGTCAGCTATAAATTAATCAATGCTCATAAATCTATTAATATAACAACAGATTAATACCCTGTTTTTTCGTGACATCGGTCATTAATAACCTTATGGTATAATGGTGATATAAGATAAAACTAATGTTAATAGCGTTGATATACCAAATGAGAATACAATGTTGCTATTAGTAAATGGATTTGGTGTGTAATCCGATGTCTGTCTTATAAGTTGTATAGAATAGTCTTCCAACATATTTATCAACTTTTCTGGAGCAAGATGCAATGCATTATTTGATTGCTTTATTAATTCTGGAATATATAATTCTATTCCTTGCTCACATAAAAACTTTTGGTTTGCATCTTGAAATTCTTCAAGTTCTTTAATTGATTCAATTCTCTTGTCGCCTTGATATTTGTATTGAAAAATCAATCTATTAAATTGTGTTGCGATTTTGGTTTCATTTTTATTATGTTTCAACATAATGCAAAATGCAGGGCAAAATATATTGGCAACAAAGAGAAAAACAGTGATACTAGGTATGATTATTAAAGCCAATTTGATATCCACTTGGATCGATAATATATTACATTCTCTAAGGAAGTACAATAACACCAAGCCGACAGAATAGCATAAAATAGAAATACCTATTAATGTGTTAATTCTCTTTTTGGATGAAGTTTGCTTATATGTTTCAGGAAAAATTAAAATAACACAACAGTATACTGCACACAGAGCAAAAGATAATGATAACAATGAATATATGCTCATACTTCCTCCCTTAAATCGGGATATTTTCTGAACGCTGCTTGGTCGAATCCAATCATATCCAAAAAGAAGGCTCTACGATAAACCTCACGTTGCCCTTTTTTGTCAGCTACCGTTAAAAGTGATGCGTCAATAAGTTTATCAATTACTTGTTTTCTTATATTCGGCGCTTTAATACCAAGCTTATCACATAGGTCTTTTGCTGTGTTTGGTTCTTTACATATAACCAATGCTTTACATAATTTTTCACTCTTTGCGGTTGCAAAAACCATTTCTAAAATGTTATCACCATGCAAAAGTGATAAAAGATTAGCACTCACTTGTGTGTTAGCTTTTACAATATTCAAGTCGTTTTTTATTTTCTTTATATCATCCGATAATATATCGACTTTTTCAGTAATTGAATCTGACATTATTTTCCTCCCCTAAAAAATGCGCTTGGGATTTTTCTGTTTTCCGCTTACTATCACATACTCAATAAGCCCCGCTTGTTCTAAAGAAACAGCGAACTGTCTAACGGCCTCGGAAGACACATTAACAACTGTAGATATTTCTTTGAGAGATTTTGTTCCATCAAAGAGCTCATACATTTGCTGCCTTTGAGGTGTAGTCAAGTATTTCGTTTTTATGTTTTCGTTAAATTCTTCAAGTTTATCTTGAGAAAATATCGTTAGCAATCTTCTAATTGCTTTCAGTTCTTCAAGAATCTGTTGATTAAAATCCATTATTCGCCCTCCTTAACTTCTGTAATTCCATATTCTTCGAGATTAAAAGCGGCTTTAAATCTCCCCTTTGTTTCTGACGGGACAACAATACCTTTTAACGCCCATCTTTTCCAAATATTTGCAATAGTTCCATGGGCACACTTTTGGGTAAGTTTAGCGGCAATATCGCGTGTAGAATTATTTCCGTCAGTTAACTGATATATTTCAAAAAGCTGGGTTTTATTCAATTCATTAGCAAGCATATCGGCAATCGTTTTTTTATTCACAAATTTATATATCGTTAAGAATTCTGCAAACATATTAGTCAAACTTTCGAGATTATCCATTGTTAATTTCCTCCTTTTTTAAATCTTGAGCTGCATAATATATAGCAATTTTTGATGTGTTTTTTGAGAGAATTTTATTATTACCCTGCTTCTGAAAATCAATAAGGTTATTTTCAATTAGGGTTGCGCTAAAAACTTGTAAAGTGCGAAGATTACAGCCAAGCTCATCGCTTATTTCCTTTAATGTTTTTTCACCATCAAATTTTTCATATGCTTTTTTTCGTACATCAGTGGTAAGATATTCGGTGTTGAAACGTTGGATAGCTGTTGCTTTAGTTTGTACTGTTAATAAACTAAGTTCTTGCAATATTGATTCAAGTAGTGTCTCTATACTATTCACATCCATTAGTGTTTTCCTTTCTAATTTATTTTTTGATTTTAGATTTAACTTCGTCTATTAGTAGGTGAACTGTTGTGCAAGGACACATCTCTGAGGGCTTGTCCTTACAGTTAGCCCTGTGCTCATCATATTTTCTTTGAGCAAGTTCAATAGCCGACAATTCATCGCCAAAGCGATTTAGCTTATCGTATATTTGTTGGTCTGATTTAACATATTTTTGACCTGATACTTGCTCAAAGGTTCTGCTGAATCCTGTGCAGCACGACACAGAATCTTGATATGTAGGCATACTGAAGAAATAGGCAGAAAACCATGCTTCAATACACGGGTTTGTCCATCCGACTTTTATGCCTTTGGCTTTTGCTTGAGATATTATTTCGTCAAAATCCTGTACTTGGTCTCTGTCGAATATAATCCAAGTTTCACCATATTGAGGATTTAAGGATGCAAGATTTATAGCCTCTTCCACAAGGTTTTTGGTCTTGGTTTTAACTACTTTTATAACCAACTTTCCTTGAAGCTCTTTGGGTATAGAATCCCTAAGTCCATACATATAATTTTGTTCGGTTTCCTTGGTATCTGTAACAATAAAATAATATCCGAGCTTAGGAACTCTTTGATTACCCAAATGTTCACGTGGTTTTCTATTTCCGGTTCTTTCGTGTCTGGGCATTTATTATTCCTCCTTAAACATATCAAAGTTACTCAAGGAGGGAATTGCTCCATACTTTCCTAATAGATAATTTTTTTCATAGTTTTCATCTTTACGAATCTTGACACCATCTTCATCCACAAAATCTGCTAATGAATATAGATTTGACACACCGTCAAGATCTTTTTCGGCAAACCAAATCTCATCTCTTCTTAAAATATTTCCATTCAATTGCCAAGAATCGTGCGAAGTAAATATAAGTTGAGCATGCTTTGTATTGATGTCTGGGTCAAGGAAAGTAATGATGAAAGCACGTACTAACAACGGATGGAGTCTAGCATTTAATTCATCTATGAACAAAACTCCACCAGTAGAAAGAACATCTTCTAGCATCGGATACATCGCAAACATTTTAAGTGTGCCGGCGGATTCATGTTGTAATGGTATAGATGTTGTCTTTTCAGAATCAATCATTTTATGAATTGCATCTATTTTTAAATGCTCATCTTCATCATCGTTATCTGATTTCAAAACCTCAACATTAAAACCGATAATAGAGGGATCAAAGGTTGCAAAATAATCAACTACCTTTTGGCGAACCTTTTCATCTTCTGCAAATCCATCAGGTATTAATTGCGACAAAAAGAAGTTTTCAATTGGTCTGCCAAAATCGGCGAAATCATTATTGATAAACCAATCTCTAATAAACTTAAGTTTTGCTATTTTAAGTTTTGCGCCTAAAGATACTATCAATGTTTCTTTTTCTAGTGCAATTCTAAGATTTTCTTGGCTTTTAGTTGGTATACCAGAAAAATCATATTCATCATCATGGCGATAAAAAATAGTTTTGAAATTACCTCTTGCGGACTTAGCTTTACAATTCAACCATTCTTCACGCACGCCAGTACTATCAATTGTAAATCCATAATTATATGTCTTTGCGCCATTTTCTTCAGAATCAATAAAATAAACTTCAAAAGATGATTCGGCAGTTTTGCTGTTATTGTCAAATAAAAAGGGCGTTGGTCTAAAAAACTTAGACTTCTTTTTCTTTGAATCTGATTCATCTCCATAATCTAGTGAGTTAATAACATACATAGACATATATCTAAACGCTTCTTGAACATTCGATTTACCACTTGCGTTAGCACCGAATATGGACGCAACTGGCAATATTCTTTCATTAGATATAGAAATTACATGATTATTAAATTCGGATATTTTTGTTGCAGTTAAATCTAATGTTGTATCATCTCTAAAGGATTTGAAATTTTTAAAATTAAATTGAAGTAACATAATTCATTATCTCCTTTTTCACCTTTACACTATATATTATATACACTTTTTCCGAAAAGTCAACACCTAAACGAGAAAAAATCTCATTTAGGTGTATATTTTTTAATCCTTCTGACTTTTTCTTTTAAAAATAATATATAATGAAAGCGCCGTGCAAAATGCACGGCGCTTGATCTTTAGTCTATCATAGTGACTTTTCTCTGCAAATTTCTTTGTGAAAAATGGCGTAGTAGTTGGCGTAGTGGCGTGGTTTTTTGAAGATAAAAACCGACACAAACCCGCATAACTACTGGGTTTTTTTGAACTATATTAGTCCAAAGGCTTCATTGTAGGGAATAGGATTACTTCCCTAATAGTATCAGAATTGGTGAGCAGCATTACTGCGCGGTCAATACCGATACCCATACCACCTGTTGGAGGCATACCGTATTCCATAGCGGTGAGGAAATCTTCATCAAGCATTTCGGCCTCGTCATCACCGCGTTCGCGGAGCTCTAATTGCTTTTCAAAGCGTTCACGCTGAACGATGGGGTCGTTAAGTTCTGAATAAGCATTTGCAAGTTCGCTGTGGCAAACGAAAAGCTCGAAACGTTCGGTAAGGCGTGGGTCTGCGGGAGATGCCTTTGTAAGCGGTGAAACCTCAACCGGATACATTGTGATAAATGTGGGCTGAATAAGCTTTTCTTCAACACGCTGGTCAAAGCAAGCATAAAGTGCATTGCCCCAAGTCTTATCAGCAGTGTCGGCAAGCTCAACGCCAATGCTTTCAGCCGCTTTTACAGCTTCGGCATCGTCAGTAATTGCACCAAAGTCAATACCTGCATATTCCTTAACAGCGTCCACCATAGTAAGACGGCGCCAACCGGGTGTTAAGTCAATCTTTTCGCCAAGCCATTCAACTTCATAAGTGCCCAAAATTTCCTTTGCGGCACCTGAAATGATACCTTCGGCAATGTCCATCATATCGTGGAAATCAGCGTATGCTTGGTAAAGTTCAACCGTTGTAAATTCGGGGTTGTGTTTGGGGTCCATACCTTCGTTTCTGAAAATACGGCCAATTTCATAAACCCTGTCCATACCGCCGACAATAAGGCGCTTTAGGGGAAGCTCGGTTGCGATACGCATATACATTGGTATATTTAATGTGTTATGGTGTGTCACAAAAGGACGAGCAGCCGCACCGCCAACAATGGTATTAAGTACGGGGGTTTCAACCTCGATATAGTTCATATTATCAAGATAATTTCTCATAAACTTGATAAACTGTGAACGAATAACGAAATTGCGCTTAACATTGGGGTTCATAATAAGGTCAACATATCTTTGTCTGAAACGTAAGTCATTATTGGTAAGACCATGGAACTTTTCAGGCAAAGGTAAAAGTGACTTTGACAAAAGTTTGATAGAAGTAGCGTGAACCGAAATTTCGCCTGTTTGGGTTTTGAAAACAAAGCCCTCAACACCGATAATGTCACCAATATCCCACTTTTTAAAGCCGGCATATACATCCTCGCCAACATCGTCACGGCGAACATAAAGCTGAATTTTGCCGGTAGAATCACTTAAACCGACAAAGCTGGCTTTACCCATAATTCTGCGCGCAAGAATTCTGCCCGCAATTTTAACGGTTTTGCCTTCCATTTCGTCAAAATTTGCTTTGATATTTTCAGAATCATTATCAAAGTCAAACTTAGTAATAACAAATGGGTCGTTGCCCGATTCTTTTAAATTTGCAAGCTTTTCACGACGGATTTTAACAATTTCGTTAAAGTCCTGCTCGATTGGTTGATTTTGAACTTTATTTTGTTCCATCTTGTCACTTCCTAAAAGAATTTAAAAAATTAAATTACTTTGAAATTTCTAAAATTTTAAATTTAAGCTCGCCTGCGGGAGCATCTACAATAATCTCGTCACCGATTTTTTTGCCAAGCAATGCTTTGCCAAAGGGAGAATCGTCCGAAATCATACCTTGTGAGGGGTCAGCATCCAAAGAGCCAACCACACGGTATTCACACTCTTCATCAAATTCAACATCCAAAACCTTTACGGTAACGCCCAACGAAACGGTTTTGGGCTTTCCTCTGCCCTTAACCTCTTCAATAACCTCAACATTTTTAAGAATTGCTTCAATTTCAACAATTCTTGCTTCAATTTTGGCTTGTTCGTTTTTGGCTTCATCATATTCGCTGTTTTCAGAAAGGTCGCCATAGCCACGCGCTACCTTAATTTTTTCAGCAATATCTGTACGGCCTTCGGTCTTAAGATATTCAAGCTCGTTTTTAAGCTTTTCAAGTCCATCCTGGGTAATTTTAATAGTTTTTGCCATGTAAAAGTACCACCTTAAATATTTTTTTGGCATAAGTCACCAAGTATTCACCATTATACATTTTTTTGTATGCAAAGTCAAGAAAAACTATTGTAAATTTACCAAATTAAATTCTGCAAAAAGAAAATTTTTATTCATTATTTTCAAAAGTTATTTAAATATAAGCGTTTTGACAAAAAGTCCCCCATTTTTACACCACCGTTTGACAAACTTTTTTAAATTTTGGCTATACAATAAAATCGAATAAATTACGGCGGTGATAAAAATTGAAGGATATTGTAAAAATTCCTAACACTTTAGAAAAGATTTCAAAAAAGGAAATGGCTTTTGCCGCATTTTCACATCTTTTTGTTGCATTTTGTGGTTATTTTTCTACTCGCGCGACGGTAATGGACAAGCTCTTGCCCTTTGGCATTTCGCTAATTGCAGGCACACCACTTACATATACACCATCAGTCGCTTTGGGTGTGTTTTTGGGGTATATCTTCCCCGTAACGCAGGGTAACGGCTTTAAATATACCGCTTGCATGTTTGCGATACTTGCCATTAAGCTGCTTTTAAGCAATTATAAAAAGCTTTTAAAAAGTGATGGCTTTGTAACCCTTATTGCAGGGCTTGCGAGTCTTATGACCTCGGCCGCAACCTACCGTGGTCTTGGTGGAAATTCGCTTGATATTATAAGCGAAATGCTTTTAACGGCGGCGGGGGCTTATTTTGTAAACCGTGCCTTTAAGGCGCTTGACAAAGCACAGTCGGGGCTAAGCGCTAACGAGCTTGTATCTGTGCTGATTACCCTTAACATTATTATAATGGGGCTTTTTGATTTGCAGGTAACAGGGGTTTCTCTTGGCCGAATTTTAAGCATTTTGCTTATACTAATTGCCTCAAAATACGGCGGTATCATTTCAGGTGCAATAAGCGGTACAGCGGTTGCCTTTACCTTTACGCTTGGGGGTATTTCGGGCAATATTGGTGTTGCGGTTGCCTTTGCAGGTCTTATGTGCGGGGTGTTTTCGTCACTTGGCAAGTACGCCCAAATTTTCATTGTTTTAGGCCTTGCATTTATAGGTGCCGTATCAACGGGCGAAAGCATTTTAATCGCCACCACCGTAATCGAAACGGTGCTTGGTGCACTTATTTTTCTTTTCACACCAAGAAATTTCGGCATAATGCTTGGCAAGGTTTTTTCGGCATATCCAAAGGTTTTAATACCAAACGGAATTAAAAAATCCCTCACCCTGCGGTTAAATTTGGCCTCCAACGCTTTAAAGGATGTTTCTGACACAGTGGACAAGGTGTCGCTTGAGCTTTCAAAAATAACTGCGCCGAATTTCAGCACAGTTATAAACGCTATTGAGCAGGATGCTTGTAGCGGCTGTAAGCTGCGGCTTCACTGTTGGGAAAAAAGGCGGGATGAAACGGTTGCCGCCATTTTAGAAATGACCAAAGCGGTAAAACAGGGCGAGCTTAACCCCGAAACCCACACCACCGAAGAATTTAAAGGCAGATGCCTTCGTACCGCCCGCATGGGTAATGCTGTTTTTAAGCATTATACTGACTATGCCTCGCGCATTGCGGCGGAAAACCGCATTGATGAGGTGCGGTCGGTCGTGTCGGACCAATTTGGCGGAATTGCCAATATGCTGTCTGATTTAGCAGATGATTTTGAAATGCAGGAAAGCTTTGATAACTCTGCCGCCGAAAGTGCAGCCGCCGCCCTTAAAAATATTGGCATAAACCTTGACGAATGCTGTTCCCGAGTGGACCGCTTCGGGCGGATGACACTTGAAATGAAGCTTAAAAAGTCAAGCGACCTTGTAATAAATCGTGCACAGGTTATGCGGCTTTGCTCTATCGCCTGCGAGCGTGATTTTGCCCCACCCATTGTAAGCGAGGTTGGCGGCGAAATATTTATCTCAATAAACGAGCGTGCCGAAATAATGGTAGACTTCGGCGCCGAGCAATACTCTGCAAACGGTGGCTCGCTTTGTGGGGATGCTTATAAATATTTTTATGACGGCAAGGGACATTTTATTATGGTTTTAAGTGACGGCATGGGCACAGGCGGTCGTGCCGCGGTTGATGGTGCAATGGCATCCGGCCTTATGGCACGGCTTATAAAGGCGGGCTTTGGTTACAACTGCTCACTTAAAATTTTAAATTCTTCAATGCTGTTTAAATCTACCGATGAATCACTTGCCACGGTTGACATTGCAAGCATTGACCTTTATACCGGTATGACCGAGCTCTTTAAAGCGGGTGCTGCCCCCTCTATTTTAAGGCGAAACGGCCGAACGGGCAAAGCCGAAAGCAGCTCGCTCCCTGCGGGGATTTTGCGGGATATCAGCTTTGACACCGCCCTTGTAAAATGCCGTGTTGGTGATATTGTGGTGCTTTTATCCGACGGTGCCACAAGTGAAGGATGTGACTGGATAAGAACTGAAATTGAAAGCTTTAAGGACGGTAAGGCGCAGGATTTAGCCGAGCATTTATGTATGTCAGCCCGTCGCCGCCGCACCGACAAGCGTGAGGATGACATAACAGTTTTGTGTGCAATTTTAAATAAAGCAGTATAAAATAAGCGGTCGGCTTAAATCAAACCGACCGCATTTTTTATATATTAAATTCTTTATAAATTTCACCGTTTTCAAGGTTTTTCCATAAAAATTTGTTATTTTCAAAAACCATATAGCTATGCGGCGAATTTTCCTTGGGAATTGAAACCGAGCCGCAATTCATATAAATTTTACCCTCAATATCTACTATTTCGGGCACATGGGTGTGGCCGCCAAGCAATATGTCGCCCTTTTCCATTTGGGGTAATTTATCTTTACCGTAAATGTGGCCGTGGCTTAAATAAAGCGTGCGGTCTTCAAGTTCTATTGTATTATAGTCAGCCATAATGGGAAAATCTAACACCATTTGGTCAACCTCTGCATCGCAGTTGCCCCTTACACACAAAAGCATATCCTTTAAAGGATTAAGCATTGCAATAACCTGCTTTGGCGCATAATCTCTTGGCAAATCGTTACGCGGGCCGTGGTATAAAATATCACCCAAAAGCAAAACCTTGTCGGGCTTTTCTTCATTTATCGCATTTAAAAGCAAGTTGCAAAAATAAGCCGAACCGTGTATATCTGACGCAATTAAAAATTTCATTCCTTTATTAAAACCCTTTCTATCTTTCCGAAAATCATTTTATGATAATCTTTATTTTCATAATTTTTAAGTGGAGCTTTGTCGGTAAAACAACTTTCATCCATTGCTTGAACATACTGCTTCTTGCAAATAATAACCAGTCGTGCCTCTTCAAAATAAACGGTATTATCCGCAAAAACAGGTGTTAAACCGCAAAGCTCTGTTTTATTTACATTCCTGCCCGACATTCTGCCGCAAATTTTATGCAGTTCTTTATTGTCGCCATAAAACGAAAGGGTGTAATAATCGCTTTTGTCGATAAATTCCATTGTGTATCTTTGAGGTCTTACAACTGCCAAGGCGGTATCGTTACCCCACATTTCACCTAAAAACCCCCAGGATGCCGTCATCATATTATAACCGCTTTTATCCCCTGCGGTAATCAGCATCCATTCGTTAGATATTAAATCAATTAAATTGCCTTTAATTTCTTTTGCGCTAATTTCTTTAAACATAATTATCACCTTTATTGATTATACTATATATCAAAAGCGTTTTCAATATTTGACTTTGCCTTTATAATATGTTATTCTTAATTTACAAATTTTAGGAGTGATTTTAATGAACAAAGCACTTAAAACTGCTTTAAAATGGCTTGTTTCACTTGTGGCAATTTTCTTAACCTATTGGTTTACATTGCCGCCAATCAATGTCAGAAGCCGCGATTTTTGGGTTTTTGTGATATGGTCCATAATAATTTTTGTTGTGATAAATGCCTTTGCACAGGTTTTTGATTTTATAAAGGCAAACCTTAAACACAAAATTGAAGTCAGCACCAAAACCCGCCTTGATTTAAGCGCCTTAGGTAAGCCCATTAAATATACATTTATTTTTATTGCGGTGCTTATTGTTTTAGGTGTTTTAAGCTCGGTAATCGGTGCACAAATTTTCAATGCCAAAAATTATAAAAACCTTATTACTGTAAGTGACGGCGATTTTACAAAGGATGTTGCCGAAATCAGCCGTGACCAAATCCCCATTGTTGACCGCGATACCGCCTCCCGCCTCGGACAGCGTAAGCTTGGTGAAATGGCCGATTTGGTTTCACAGTTTGAAATTGAAGATATTTACACCCAAATAAACTATAAGGATAAGCCCGTTCGCGTTACACCTTTAATGTATGGCGATATTATTAAATGGCTTAACAACCAAAAGCAAGGTATTCCCGCATATATAACAGTTGATATGACCACGCAGGAAACCACACTTGTGCGCCTTAAAGAAGGCATTAAATATTCTGACGGTGAATACTTTATGCGTGACCTTAACCGCGCCCTTCGCTTTAAATACCCAACCAAAATTTTTGGCGATATTTCCTTTGAAATTGATGAAGACGGCACACCTTATTGGGTGGCATCCACCATTGGTTATAAAATCGGTGTGTGGAGCGGTACCGACATTAACGGCGCGGTGCTTTTAAACGCTGTAACAGGCGAAAGTGAATTTTATGCCCTTGAAGATATTCCCACTTGGGTTGACCAGGTTTTTGAATCCGACCTTATTATCGAGCAACTAAATTACAACGGTAAATACCGTTCGGGCTTCTTTAATTCTATCTTTGGTCAACGCGGTGTGCTTCAAACCACCGACGGCTATAACTATCTTGCTATCGATGACGATGTTTATTTATACACAGGTATGACATCGGTTACAAGCGACGAATCAAATGTTGGCTTTGTGCTTACGAACCTTCGCACCAAGGAAACCAAGTTTTACGAAATACCGGGTGCTGAAGAATATTCTGCAATGTCCTCGGCCGAGGGTCAGGTGCAGCACTTAAATTACAGGTCCACCTTCCCGCTTTTATTAAATGTTTCCAACCGCCCAACCTATTTTATGTCGCTTAAGGATGCGGCAGGGCTTGTTAAAATGTACGCCTTTGTTGATGTTAATCAGTACCAAATTGTTGGTACAGGCAGCTCGGTTTTAGAGGCACAAAACGACTATATTTCAAAGCTTAAAAACGGAAATATTGACAGCGACGAAATCAAGTCAGAAACCGCCGAGGGTGTTATTGAAAAAATAAATGCGGTTGTTATTGAGGGCAACACAATTTATTATATTAAGCTTGCCGATAACGACAAAATTTACACTGCAAAGGTCACTGTGTCAGACCTGCTTCCATTTACCGAAAAAGGTCAAAGCGTAGCCCTTACCCTAAATGGCACAACAGTTACTAAAATTGAATATAAATAGTAAAAACGGTGAGCTTGATGCTCACCGTTTTATTTTTGATTAAGCCGTTTATACAAATCAATTACCTCTTGCCGTAATTCCTTATTTTCAGGGTATTTAAGCTTAGGATCGTATTCAAGCAATAAAAGTGCTTCCTTTTTGGCTTTAAACAACACTTCCTTGTCAGCAAAAATATCGGCAATTTTCATTTGGGGTATGCCGTGCTGTCGGTTACCCAAAAAGTCACCCGGGCCGCGAAGCTCGAAATCCTTATCGGCAATTTCAAAACCGTCGGTGCTGTTTTTAATAACCTCAAGTCGCTTAATTGTATCGCTTGACTGATTATCACTTATTAAAATACAGTCGCTTTTCAAAGTGCCCCTGCCAATGCGCCCTCTGAGCTGATGAAGCTGTGAAAGGCCAAATCGGTCAGCGTTTTGAATAAGCATTATAACAGCGTTTGGCACATCAATACCAACTTCAATAACAGTTGTTGCAACCAAAAGCTGAATTTCGCCGTTGCTGAATTTTCGCATTGTTTTTTCCTTGTCCTTTGCCGACATTTTACCGTGCAAAAGCCCCAAGCTGTAACCCGAAAATTCGTTTTCGCAAAGGGTTTTATAATATTCCTTGGCCGATTTTAAACCAAGCTCGTCACCATCTTCAACCAACGGGCAAACAATATACCCTTGTTGACCATTATCTAAAAACTTCTTTATATATTTGTAAATTCTTGCTTGATAGCTTGAATCAACCAAATATGTATCAATTTTTTGGCGGCCCTTTGGATATTCATCAATAACACTTATATCCAAATCACCGTAAAGAATAAGCCCCAAGGTTTGTGGAATAGGTGTTGCTGACATAACAAGTGTGTGGGGGTTTTCACCCTTTTTAGTCAGCTTTTCACGCTGTGCCACACCAAAACGATGCTGTTCATCAGTTATAACAAGCCCCAAATTTTTAAAGGCAACATCATCAGTTATAAGGGCGTGGGTACCAATTATAAGGTCAATTTCGCCCTTTAAAAGTTGCTCTTTAACGGTGGATTTTTTCTTTGGTGACATAGAACCGGTAAGAAGCCCGCATTTTAAGCCCGATTTTTCACTTAAATTATTAAAGGTATTAAAATGCTGTTCGGCAAGAATTTCGGTTGGTGCCATAAGCGCCGACTGAAAACCGTTTTTAGCCACAACATCGCAAAGGGCTGCCGCAACAACAGTTTTACCGCTGCCGACATCACCCTGCACAAGCCGTGTCATAGGTCTATGTGACTGCATATCAGAGATACATTCCAAAACCACACGCTTTTGGGCATTCGTTAATGAAAACGGCAAGCTTTTTTGAAATTCTTCAAAAGAATTTACCGTTATAGCACAGCCGCTTTTTTGGTGTGCCTTTAATTTTATAATTGAAAGTGCCGTTTGCAAAACAAAAAGTTCTTCAAAAACAAGGCGGTGCTTTGCCTTTTCAAAAGCTGCAGCCGACATTGGAAAATGTATGTTTTCAATGGCAAACCTTAAACTGCAAAGGTTGTTGCGCTCAATTATAATTTGCGGCAGCGTTTCGGTAATTTCTACCGTTTTTACCGCCGTTTTAATAAGGCATGACAGTTGTGACGACGACATATCACGGCTTGCGGGGTAAATCGGCTCAATAACATTATAATCAACAGGTTTTATAATGGGCGAATTCATTTGGCGGGTTATAAAGCTGCCCTCAAGCTTACCGTAAAATAAATATTCCCCACCAAATTTTAACCTTTCGGCCAAAAACTTTTGATTAAAAAGACTTACAAAAAATTTACCGCTTTCATCCTCGGCAATAAATTTATAAACTATAATTTTGCTTTTGGTATTATATTCTTCAATGGGGGTCACAATTTTCGCCCTAACACACACATTTTCGTGAAATGGTGCCGAATTTGCAGGAGTAACCCTTGTCCAGTCAAGATATTTTCTTGGAAAAAAACGCAAAAGGGCACCGACGGTGTCGATGCCCTTTGTTCTTAAAATTTCAGCCCTTTTAGCACCAACACCCTTTAAATATTGAATATCAGTGAAAGCTGTCATAATAAAATCCCCTATTCAACAGAAAGGATATAGTAATAAATTGGTTGTCCGCCGTTAATCATTGTGATTTCGGCCTTAGCACCAAATTTTTCTTGAATTTTTGCTTCAATTTCAGCCGCCTGTTCTTCAGTAACATCACTGCCGTAAATTACGGTGATAAATTCACTGTCGGGCTTTAACATCTTTTTAAGAAGCTTTAAAACGGTTTTTTCAAGGTCGGTGTCAACAAATGCAACCTTACCGCCAAGAAGTGCCATAAGCTCGCCCTGCTTAATCTTAAAGCCGTCAAAATCAGCGTCGCGTGCGGCAAAGGTTACCTGACCTGTGGTGATGCGTTCAATCGCCTTTTGCATTTCAATAGCATTAGCATTGTCATCAGCATCGGGGTCAAAGGCGAGCATTGCGCCTATACCTTGCGGAATAGTTCTTGTATGAATAACAATAACCTTGCGGGTGCTAATTGGAATTGCTTGTTCGGCCGCCATAATAATGTTTTTATTATTTGGCAATACAAAAACAGTTTCAGCAGGGGTGGATTCAATCGCTTTTAAGATATCATCCGTGCTGGGGTTCATTGTTTGACCGCCTGATACGATGGTATCAACACCTAAATCCTTAAAGAGCTCTGCCAAGCCGTCACCTGCACAAACCGAAACAAAACCAAAGGGCTTTGTGGGCTCAACAGGGGTAAAGGTTTCGGTGCGGTCAGCACTTTTGGCGGGCTTTTTCTTTGCAATTTGTGCATCGTGCTTTGCTTTTTCGTGTTGGTCACGCATATTTTCAATCTTTAAATGAACAAGCGAGCCAAAGGTTAAAGCGTTTTCAATAGCATTACCGGGATGGTCGGTGTGAACATGCACCTTGATGATTTCATCATCGTCAACCACGACAACGCAGTCACCAATTGTTTCAAGGTAAGCACGAAGGTCAGTAGGTTCTTTTTCACATTCCTCTGCCCTGTTTACAATAAATTCGGTGCAATAGGTAAAGGTGATTTCGGTTTCAAATTCACCTGCCGCATTGCGAGTGGTTTCTTCTTCCTCTTCTTCTACATCAGCCGCAGCAGTAGAATTAGATTTAATAATAACGCCATCCTTAAATACCGAAAGCATACCCTCTAATATAAGGACAAAGCCCTGACCGCCCGCGTCAACAACGCCGGCTTTTTTAAGAGCGGGTAATAATTCAGGGGTTTCAGCCAATGCTACCTTTGCGCCTTCAATTGCATCTTCAAAAACTGCAATTTCGTCCTTGCCTTCAGCATATGCCTTATCCGCATATTCACTTGCAATGCGGGCAACGGTTAAAATTGTGCCTTCGGTGGGCTTCATAACTGCTTTATAAGCGGCTTCAACACCCATTGCAAAAGCATCCTTAAAGTTTTCGGCAGAAACAGTATCAGCACTGCCGATACCCTTTGCAAAGCCACGGAACAAAAGTGAAGTAATAACGCCCGAATTTCCTCTTGCGCCACGAAGTAAGGCAGATGCATTAACGCTTGCCACCTTGCCTGCGGTTTCGCCGCTTAATTTTTCAAGCTCGCGAACGGCGTTACCAATTGTCATTGACATATTTGTGCCGGTATCACCATCGGGAACCGGAAAAACATTTAAATCATCGACTGCTTTACGATGGTTGCTTAAATTATTAGCAGCAGAAATTATCGCATCGCGCAGTATATCACCGGTAATCAAAATTTCATACACTCCTTAAAAATGGTTATTCCTTAATGCCGTCAATCTTAACAGTTACCTTTTTTACATCAAGGCCTGTGTTATCCATTACAATGTGCTTTACCTTTTCGGTAATGCTAACTGCAATGGCGTTTATATTTATACCATAGGTAACAATAATATGAATTTCAACAGAAAGACCCTCACCGTTTGCGGTTACTTTAATGCCTTTGTCAGCCAAATCGGACTTTGAAAAGCGGTTGTAAATTTTTTGTTTACCCTTTGTGGGTACCATTCCAACCACGCCAAAGCAGGAAGTAACCTCGTGACCGATAAGCTTTGCGAGGTATTCCTCACTAATTTCAACCTTGCCAAGTCTTGTGTCATAAGCAATCATAATTCAATGCCTCCTATTTATTTTATGTTAAGAAAAATATCATTTTGAGATGCATCACCGATATTTATGCCCTCTTTCGAGAAAAGCACACCCAAGCGATAGCAAACGGGGATTATGGGCATTTCGGTTTGTAAAACCGAAACAACATCGGTAATTTCGGCGTTGCCCTTATAAAACAAGTTTATAATATCAGCCGAGCTTGAAGTTTTTACCGCATTTTCTTCTTCGACCTTTTCTTCTTTATCTTCATTCTTTGCGGTGTTTTTCATACCGAAAGCAGCCGAGCCACCCGCAACAATAAGTGGTGAAAGGTCCATATTTTCGGTAATTCTAACCTCGCCAATATAAAGCTGAAAATTGCCGTTTTGAAGTCGGTTTTTATATTCGTTAAACGAAACCTCTAAAACAGTTATTTTTATGCCGTAAGCTTTAAGCTGGTCGGCAACCATTTTAGCAGTGTTCACGCGTGAACGGTTTTCTTTATTTGCCATTAAGCTAAACCTTAATGACCTGCCACCGTTACGGCGCACACCTTCGCTATCTAAACTATTATATCCTATTTCTTCTAAATTCTCAATAGTTATTTGCGAATTTGATGAAGTTTGTATATTTTGAACGGATTTTGTGGTATCCCATACAGGTGTAAAAAAGCCATTTGCCGAAATAGCGTTGTTATAAAATGCATCGCCGCAAATTTCATTTCGGTTGATTCCGCTTGAAATTGCTTGGCGAAGCTCGGAAAGTGCCAAAGCACCATAAGAATGGTTAACCCCGATATAAACTAAATTATTAAGGTTGATATCACTTTTATGACCACTCATACGAATTATTTCACCGTCTGAAATGTCATTAAAATAAATATCGGTTGCGCCAATTTCAACATAATGTGCAACTGATTCACGGTCTGGTGCGTTTATAAGCTTGATTTTTTCAATATTACCGTTGCCGCCGTAATATTTTTTGTTTTGCACAAGCTCGGTCTTGTCGCTGTTAAAAACATATTTGCCACAGCCAATAGGCACCTGCTTTACGCTGTCCTCATTAACAATTTTGTCACTGCCCGACTTAAAAATAGGAAAATCTAAAAGGTTTTTAAAATAAGGGTCGGCTTTTGCAAGGGTGAAAACAACAGTATCTCGATTTGCGGCAACAACGCTTTTAACCTCGTAAAGCTTTGATTTATAAATACTGTTTGATGCCTGTGCCGCCTTGCAGGAATAAACCACATCATCCGAAGTTAAAATGCTACCGTCCGAAAAACTGACATTTTTAAGGGTAACCGTGCAAACCGTGCCTTCAATTTTTACATCCTTTGCCAAGGCCAAAACCGCATTAAATTCATTATCAACACGCACAAGCGGTTCGAAAATAAGCTTTGTGATTTCACGGTTTTGGTCGGTTATCGACTCATAAGGGTTGAACGAGTCCGACAAGGAGTAAAGCAAGGTTATGCTTTCCTTTTTACCTGATGCAGTATTGCTTCCCTTATCAGCGGTCGGTGAATTACTATCCCCCTTGGCACAGCCAACAAGTGTAAATAATATCACCGCCGACATTATAACTGCTAAAAACTTTTTCATCATATCAATATTCTTTCTATGTTTATGGTTTCACCCGTTTTAATATCAATTTCAAAAATACACCCACTAAGCGAGCATTCGCCGTTTGCAAGTTCAAATTTTGACATATCGTTAGATTTTAGGCGGTTAATTATAATTTCCTTTTTAACCCCTAAAACTGAATCAACAGGCCCTGTCATACCAAGGTCGGTTATATAACCCGTACCGTTTTGCAAAATTTGTTCGTCCGCTGTTTGCACATGGGTGTGTGTGCCAAAAACTGCCGAAACTTTGCCGTCAAGATAAAGCCCCAAGGCGCGTTTTTCACTTGTCGCCTCGGCGTGAAAGTCAACCACAATAACCCTTGCCCCATCGGCCTTGGCTTTTTCAATCAGCTCATCCGCCGCTGCAAAGGGACAGGTTGGCGCATTTTTTTCAAGGTAAATTTTACCACTTAAATTTATAACTGCAATACCAAAGCTTCCGCAGTCAACAAAGCAATAACCCTTGCCATAATTTGCATCCCCGAAATTATACGGGCGCAAAACACAGTCTTTTTCTTCTAAATAATCAAACACTTCTTTTCGGCGAAAAGAATGGTTGCCGCCGGTTATTACATCAGCACCCGCATCAAAAAGCGAGTTGGCACTAAATGGTGTCATACCATTACCGTCAGCCGAATTTTCACCGTTTATTATTGCAAAATCGATATTTTTTTCGCGTTTTAAAGCGGGTAAAACCTTGCGGATATAGTCACAGCCAATGCTACCGCAAACATCCCCCACTGCTAAAATTTTCATACATTTCACCAAGTATACATATTTATTTTATTATACCATAATGCATTAAAAATTACAACAAAAAAACACCCAACCCGAAGGTTAGGTGTTTTAAAAGCAGTTTTAAATCTAAAATTAGATTTCAGCGAAGTACTTAATGGTGCGAACCATTTGGCTGGTGTAGCTGTTTTCATTGTCATACCAAGAAACAACCTGTACTTGATAAAGGTCTTCGCCAACCTTAGATACCATTGTTTGAGTAGCATCAAACAATGAACCAAAACGCATACCGATAACATCAGAAGAAACGATTTGGTCTTCGTTGTAACCGAAGGATTCAGAAGCAGCAGCCTTCATAGCAGCGTTGATGCCTTCCTTAGTTACGTCTGCACCCTTAACAACAGCGGTAAGGATAGTGGTAGAACCGGTCGGAACAGGAACACGTTGAGCAGAGCCGATAAGCTTGCCGTTGAGTTCAGGAATTACAAGACCGATTGCCTTAGCAGCACCAGTGCTGTTAGGAACGATGTTAGCAGCACCTGCGCGTGCACGGCGAAGGTCACCCTTTCTGTGAGGACCGTCAAGAATCATTTGGTCGCCGGTGTAAGCGTGGATAGTGCTCATGATACCGCTTTGGATAGCAGCATAATCGTTAAGTGCCTTAGCCATAGGAGCGAGGCAGTTTGTGGTGCAAGAAGCAGCAGAGATAATGTTGTCTTCTTTTGTAAGTGTGTTTTCGTTTACGCTGAAAACGATGGTGGGAAGGTCATTGCCTGCGGGAGCAGAAATAACAACCTTTTTAGCACCTGCATCGATGTGAGCTTGGCTCTTTTCCTTTGAGCAGTAGAAACCGGTGCATTCGAGAACTACGTCAACACCGAGTTCGCCCCAAGGAAGATCCTTAGCGTCTTTTTCAGCATAGATTTTGAGGGTTTTGCCGTCAACAGTGATGGTGCCTGCTTCGTCATCAGCAGCTACAGTGTGAAGATTTTCACCGATGTAACCACAGTAACCGCCCTGTGCTGTATCATACTTTAAAAGATTTGCGAGCATTGAGGGTTTTGTAAGGTCGTTGATAGCTACTACATCGTAACCTTCAGCGCCGAACATTTGACGGAATGCGAGACGACCGATACGGCCGAAACCGTTAATTGCAACTTTAACCATTGGAATATACCTCCTAATATTTTTACTTATATATTTTACAATATTTATATGATTATTTCAAGTACTTTGTTTATTTTTTAACACATTTTTTAAAATTTAGATATTTTGGCATAATAACAAAGTATCGGGGGTTAATTATTTGATAATATTGCCAAACAGTTTTGAACGCTATTTAAAAAGTTTAAGAATTTATACCTCGTTTTCTATTGCAAAACAAGGTTTAAAGCCAAAACATATAAAAAATTTAAGAAAAATTGAGCTTGCCGAGGGGTTTTTATATAAAACCGACCAAAATGCAACCGCAATAAAGCTTTTAAGCGTAAATTTACTTTCCTGTATATCCGCCATAAAGCCAAGCTTTAATTTTTCGGTTAATATAAACCATAATGTGCTTATAAACAAAAAACTTTATGTTATCCTTATAATAATGCTTTCAAACAATTCTGACTTTTTAAATATCGGCTTTAAAAATGGAATTTTAATTAAAGGAAAAGGCAAGATAAAAAATTGCCTTTCAGTAATTGAGGCACTGAAAGGCATTGCTTTTTTCGATTTAAAAACCAACAAATTTTTAATTTTTTTACCTTGTGAAAAAACCGATAAAGCCGCCACCCACACCGAAAGCCAATGGCACTTTATTTTTGACAGGTTTTCACTTTTAAATTTATTTATAAATCCTTAATAACCTGCTCTGCCACACGCATGCCGTCAACTGCCGCCGACATAATACCGCCTGCATACCCTGCACCTTCACCGCAAGGGTAAAGACCAACAAGGGACAATGAATGATAATTTTCATCCCTTAACACACGCACAGGTGAAGAGCTTCGGGTTTCGGGTGCGGTAAGAATTGCATATTTATCAGCAAAACCCTTTATTTTCTTGTCAAAAAGCGGTAACGCTTCCTTTAAGCTGTCAGTTATAAAGGGTGGGAAAATATCGCAAAAATCAGCAAAAACATACTGCGGTTTAACAGTGGGTTTAACCTTTTTAATTTCGGCCTTTTCGCCAAAGACAAGTTGTCCAACAGTAGTAATAGGCACAGCGCCGTTTTTAATATTATAAGCCGCTTTTTCAACCTTTTGTTGTAAAAGGCACCCCGCCATAATATCATCGCTTTGTAAATCTTCGGGGTTTACATTTACAAGCAAGGCCGAGTTGGCGTTTTCACCGTCACGCTTTGAATTGCTCATACCGTTTACAGCAATACCGCCAATTTCACTTGAAGAATTTATAACTTCACCACCGGGGCACATACAAAATGTATATACTCCCCTGCCACTACTTAAATGCACCGCCATTTTATAGTCGGCGGCCTTTAATGCGGGGTGGTTATAAAAATCACCATAAAGTGCCTTGTTTATATCCTCTTGCCTGTGTTCAATTCTAACACCCATTGAAAATGGCTTTTGTGCCATTTCAACACCCATTTCCTTTAAAAGCGAAAATACATCCCGCGCTGAATGACCTGTAGCTAAAATAACCTTGTCGCAAAAAATTTCATTATCCCCTGCCGTTACAGACACAATTTCGCCGTTTTTAGTGTTGATTTTTTGAAGTTTTGCACCAAAGCAAACTTCACCACCAAGCGAAATAATCTCGCGGCGAATATTTTTAACAACATTTATTAAAACATCGGTGCCGATATGTGGCTTTGCTTCCACCAAAATTTTATCCCCTGCACCAAAATGCGAAAAGGTTTTAAGCACCGCACGACAACGAACATCTTTAATGCCTGTGTTAAGCTTACCGTCCGAAAAAGTGCCGGCACCGCCTTCGCCAAACTGAACATTGCTGTCATTCTTTAAATTGCCACCGCTTAAAAAAGCATCGACATCTTTTTTTCGTGTGTCGGCATCTTGCCCACGTTCAAGCACAATGGGTTCAAGCCCCGCACGGGCTAAAACAAGAGCCGCAAACATACCCGCAGGGCCAAAGCCCACAACAACGGGGCGGTACTTTGCTTCGCCCGAAAATACGGGGTTTATATATTCTTTTTCATTATAAACACTTGCATTTTTGTTTTTGCGTAAAACCAACTGTTCATTACCCGCTTGCACCAGCACCGAACAACAAAAACGCACATTATCCCTTTTTCTCGCATCAACCGACTTTTTGTAAAGCACAGCCGATTTTAACGGGGTTTTCAGTTGCCCCTCCATAACCGATTTTAAATGCAAAAAATCGGTATCAAGGGGTAAATTAACATTATTTATTAAAAGCATTTATTTCTTACCTAAAATGTGGTCACAAGCGCAAAATGCACTGCTCCACGCCCATTGCAAATTAAAGCCGCCGCAGTCACCGTCAATATCCAAAATTTCACCAACTGCATAAAAGCTTTTATAGGTTTTACTTTCCATTGTTTTGTCAAAAAATTCATCGGTTGAAATGCCACCTGCAGTCACCTGCGAATTTACAAAGCCGGTGGTGTCAATTACTTTGAAATTAAAAGACTTTACGGTTTTTGCAATTTTCTTTATTATCCCGCTATCAAGACTTTCTGCCGTGTCTGATAACTTACAACCGCATTGTTTTAATATTACCTGACCCACGCGCTTTTGCAAAAGACCGGTGAAAAATTCTTCAAGCGGTCTTAACGACAAATTTTTTGCCCTTTTTTCAAGTTTTAAAACCAAATCATCAAACGAAATTTCAGGCATAATATCAAGGGACAAGGTCATAGAATTTTTACTACGGGGTACCTCGCGTGAAATTTGCATAACAGGTGGTCCCGACAAACCATAATCGCAAAACAGCACCTCACCAAATTCTTGCCTTAAAGTTTTTTCGCCACATTTTAAAGAAACATTGGCATCAACCTTAATGCCTTTAAGTTGCTTTGTAATTTCATTTTCGGTTTTAAGCTGAACAATGGCAGGGGTGGTTTTTACTGTTTTAAAGCCGGATTTTTTTAACAGCTCGAACATACTGCCGTCGCTACCACATTTATATCCGCCCGAAAAAAGCCCCGCCGCAACAATAACCGTGTCACACACAAAGCTTAATTTATCCGCCCAAATACGATATTTATCCTTTAAAATTTGAATGTTGGTAACCTTTGTGTCGGTGTGGATTAAAACACCCAATTCTTCAGCCGCAAAGCGAAGACAGTCCACAACCGACCCCGCCTGTAATGATGTGGGAAACGCCTTGTCGCCTTCAAAAACAAAGTCAACCCCAATGCTTTCGAAAAAGCTTTTGGTAAATTCCAAATCATATTTATTAAGGGCGTATTCTGCAAAGGAAACATTATCCCCGTGATAGCGGGAAAGATTTATATTTTTATTTGATATGTTGCATCTACCGTTACCCGTAAGCAACAACTTTTTTGCAACACGCGGTAACGCCTCTAAAATTCTTATATTAAGCTGTGGGTTTTGTTTTTTAAGATAAACAGCCGACAAAAGCCCTGCCGCACCGCCACCTATTATAATAATATCGGTAGTCATAAAATACCCCCTTATCTAAAACATTTTACCACATATATCAAAATATTGCAATTATATAAAAAAACCGACCTTTCGGTCGGTTTAAAATTAACAAGCTACCGCTTCGTTTGTTGCGGTTAATATATCGCTGTAAAGAATATTAAAACCAAACTGTGAAAGCTCGTTTTTAATAAACAAGGTTTCGCAAACTGCGGTTTCGGTTTCACCGAAGTGATAATCAATTACAACCTCGGTCTTAACGGTAAAGCTGCCGTCTTCATTTTCGGTCACATTTAAAATGCTGTGATTGTAAATATCATACCCGCGGGCAATTACAAAAAACTTACCGTCGGCTTTGGGTAAATCTTTATTATATTCATCAAAGGTGTCATAAATCTTGCCGTACATATTAAAGACATAATCTTTAAGGTATGCTTCATCAACAAAGCCGTCAACATTATATTCTAAAAGTGCCAAAACCGAATTGTTTAAAAGTGCTTCATCATTATAAAAAGCATCATTATAAACAAAGCTGTGGTTAAGCATATTTAAAAAGCGTGACTCTAACACCTTATCGTTATCAATTACCGCAGGTGTGTCAGCATTTGCTTTGACGGGTGTAAAGCTGCAAAAAGACAGCAATATAACTGTTACAAGTAAAACTGATGCCAAAGCTTTTTTAAACATATCGCTGCCTCCTTTAATTTGATAATATAATTATATACAAACACTACTTAAATTACCAAAAACAATTCAGTTACAAATGGTTTCAAATTTGTAATGAATTTGGATAATTTTACCACTTTAAAATTACAATTTGTAACTTTAAAATTTGCAAACTATTATTTTGTATAAAAGTTGGTCTATTATTTACTGCAATATGCCGAAATTTATTGAAAATAAATAAAACTTTTACACACTTTTAAAAATTATTGGTTGTATTTGCTAAAAAACTGTGATATAATCACTTGTATAAACACAAACCCCAAAGGAGTGCATCAAATTGAAACAGTATTCTGAAACACAAATTCGCAACATTGCCTTGCTCGGTCACGGCAGTTCGGGTAAAACTACCCTTGCCGACGCTATTCTTTTCTATGGAAAAGCAACCGAACGCATAGGTAAGATAAGCGACAGTACTACCGTTATGGACTTTGATGCGGAAGAAAAGAAACGCAAAACCTCTGTGTCAACATCTGTTTACGCATTGGAAATTAACGACAGCAAACTTAACATTATTGACGCCCCCGGTCTTTTTGACTTTGCCGCAGGCGTTAGCGAGGCATTGGCTGCTGCTGACAGCGCAATTATTACCATTTCGGGTAAGTCGGGTCTTACCGTTGGTGCAAAGCAATGCTTTGAAAAGGCACGCGCACTTAAAAAGAGCGTGGCCGTATTCGTTGGTAAGCTAGATTCTACACATGCTCACTTCTACCGCGTATTGTCCGCATTAGCAGGTCAGTATGGCGCTATTATATGCCCTGTTGTTGTTCCCTATCTCGAAGGTGAAGAGGTTAAATGCTACATAAACCTTATTGAAAATAAGGCATACGCTTGTGACGGGCTTGACATTAAAGAAATGCGTCTTCCCGTTAGCGCTGAAATTGATAATATGAGAAGTATGCTTTTAGAGGCAGTTGCCACAACCGACGAAGCATTGATGGAAAAATATTTTGCAGGTGAAGAATTTACAACTGATGAAATTATAACAGGTCTTGCCGCAGGTGTTAAAGCGGGTGATATTTGCCCCGTTTACAGCGGTGTTCAACAAAGCGGTAACGCTGTGCCCTTAATGGTTGACAACCTTTTAAAAATTATGCCTGCTGTGGCTGACTGCAAATATATCGGTGAAGACGGCGAAGAAAAAGCGTTCGACAAAAACGGTGAAACTGCAATTTCCGTTTTCAAAACCATTGCTGACCCATTTGTTGGTAAGCTTTCATACTTTAAGGTTTTATCGGGCGCAGTTAAGGGTGATGCCCGCCTTGTAAACAGCCGCACAGGTGATGAAGAACGACTTTCAAAGGTTATGTACCTTAAAGCCGGCAAGCAAGAAGATACCGACGCTATTATAGCAGGTGACATTGGCGCAGTTGCAAAACTTGGCAACGTTTTAACAGGCGACACACTTTCTCAAAAAGGCAACATTACCGCACAAAAGCCCGAATTCCCACTTCCCAACCTTACCGTTGCGGTTTATCCCAAGGCAAAAGGTGATGAAGAAAAAATCGCCGGCTCACTTATGCGTATGGCAGAAGAAGACCCGACAATTAAGGTTTATAACGACAAAGAAACACACGAACTTATTTTGTGTGCTTTGGGCGAACAGCATATTGATGTTATAATCTCTCGCCTTAAGGCAAAATTTGGTGCCGAAGTAGTATTACAAGCACCAAAAATTGCTTATCGTGAAACCATCCGCAAGGAAGTTAAGGTTCAAGGCAGACATAAGAAACAGTCTGGCGGTCACGGTCAGTTTGGTGATGTTTGGATTAGATTTGAACCTTGCGACAGCGAAGAGCTTGTTTTCCAAGATGAAGTTTTCGGTGGCGCTGTTCCCAAGAACTTCTTCCCCGCTGTTGAAAAGGGCCTTAAAGAAGCTGCTACAAAGGGCGTTTTAGCGGGCTACCCAATGGTTGGTCTTAAAGCCACACTTTATGACGGTTCTTACCACCCTGTTGACTCTTCCGAAATGTCATTTAAAATGGCTGCCGCTATCGCTTATAAGGATGGTATCCCACAAGCATCCCCCGTATTGCTTGAACCCATCGGCACACTTAAGGTTTTAGTTCCCGATGAAATGCTTGGCGATGTTATTGGTGATATCAATAAACGCCGTGGTCGCATTATCGGTATGAACCCTGCCGAAAACAAACTTCAAGAAATTATTGGCGAAGTTCCAATGGCAGAAATGTCCGACTTCTCGACCGCAATGCGTTCGATTACACAGGGCACCGCAACCTACACATTAGAGCCCACAAGATATGAAGAAGTGCCCGCAATGATAACCCAAAAGATTATCGAGGCAAATAAATAATTAAATAGCAAAACCGCCAAGGCGAAAAACCTTGGCGGTTATTTTTTATCTATTAAAGTTCTAAAATTATTTTTTTATCACTCATGGCATACGGTCTATAAAGCACACCCGCCGCATCAAACATACGCTTTGATGCTTTTACACTGTCGGTGTCGGCATATTTATCCATCATATAAACCACTTCAGTAATGCCCGACTGAATAATTGCCTTTGCACATTCATTGCAAGGGAAAAGTGTTGCATAAACTGTGCAACCACGCAAATTACCACGGTCACAGTTTAAAATTGCATTAAATTCAGCGTGACAAACGTATAAATATTTTGAATCAAACGGTGTGTTGTCCCTGTCCCAAGGGAATTCATCATCACTGCAGTTACGGGGCATGCCGTTATAACCCATTGACATAATACGCTTATCTTGATTTACAATGCAAGCGCCAACCTGTGTTGAAGGGTCCTTACTACGCATTGCAGCAAGGGCAGCAATACCCATAAAATATTCATCCCAAGTTAAATAATCCTGTCTTTTCACATTCATCACCCAATAATAGAATACTATGTTTTATTTATTTTTGCAATATTTATTTTTCAAAAGGTAAACAGTGCACAAAACCATTATAAGCGGGAAAATTGCCGCCACTAAAAAGCCATAATTTAAATTTGAATATTCAGCAACAATGCCAATAACCCACGGACCAAAAGCACAACCGATATCGCCGCACATTGCAAACACGCCAAACATTATTGCACCACCGGTTTTAAAAGTGCGTGCCCCCGCCGAATAAATTCCCGGCCACGAAATGCTAACCGACAAACCGCAAAGCGCACAAAAAACAAGAGATAGAGCCGCAACATTGCAAACCGCAACCATTACATAGCAAACAAAGCAAATTACATTTAGCCACAAAAGCAGCCGTGTAAAAGAAACCTTTTTTGAAAATTTGGCATAAGCCACACGACCGCCCGCCATAAACAGCGCAAAAACGCAAGGGCCGACAATATCTCCCACCGCTTTTGGAATTTTCAAAGCCGTTTGCACAAAAAGCGATGCCCACTGCGACATTGCAATTTCACTTGCACCTGCGCACAGCATCATAAGCATATAAATCACAAATTTGGGTGTTTTTAAAAGTTCAATAAGGGTTGACTGTTTTTGCTCCTTATCGGGTTCGACAATTGGCACCTTTAAAAACGAAAACATATTTAAAAACGGCACAACTGCCCACATAAGCGGAATATACGGCCAATTTTCATAACCAAACACAACCACAAGCAGTGTGGTTATAGGTATAATAAACGCCTGACCCCAACAGTAAAAGGAATGTAAAAACGCCATATTGCCCGATTTATTACCCGTTGGAAGCATTTCAATCATCGGGCTTAAAATAACCTCCATAAATCCGCTGCCTGTGGCATAAACCATAATTGATAAAACAATACCAAGATAGGTGTTTTCCATAACACGCGGCAAAACCGCCATCATACAAAGCCCCAAAAAAGCGGTAAACTGACTTAAAAAGCTTGCACGCCTGTACCCAATTTTTTCAACGATTTTAGGGGTTAAAAGGTCAATAAACAACTGTGTGGCAAAGTTAAAAACAATAAGTCGACCAAGTTTTTCATAACCCAAACCATAAATATCCTGAAAAACAATAAAAAGTATGGGCAAAAAGTTATTAACAATCGCCTGTACCACAAAGCCAACATAGCCCGCAAGCTTTGTTGGTAAATATTTCTTTTCTAAATCGGTCATTTTAAATTTCCTTAATTATTGAAATAATTTCATTTGGGCTTTTAGCAAGTGCTTTTGCACCATTTATAATAAGTTCATCAGCAGTTCTAAAACCCCAAAGCACACCCAAAGGATAACACCCTGCATTAACGGCGGTTAAAGTATCCATCCCCGAATCGCCCACAAAAACACATTCTTCATGTTTAACACCCATTTTTTCAATTGTTTCCAAGGTGGAAGCGGGGTTTGGCTTTGTGGGGCAACCGTCACGCTTACCGATTGTAATTTCAAAAATATTATCACCAAAAATTTCCAAAACAACCTTTTTTGCCATTTCGTCCGCCTTATTTGAAACAACAGCCAACTTAAGCCCCATATCTAAAAGTTCGGCCAAAAGTTCGTTTATTCCGTCATAAGCGACTGTGTTTTGCAAAAAGTTTTCACGGTAATACGCCATAAAACATTCGAAAACCGCATTAAAAATTTCGTTATTTATTTTTTCTTTTGGAATAGCCCTTTCAATAAGCTTTACCATACCGTCACCAATTAAATATTTGTAATCATCAATTGGATATGGCTTAAATCCAAATTTAGTAAGGGCATAATTTGTGCTGATGGCTAAATCACTTAAAGAATTAACAAGCGTGCCATCCAAATCAAAAATAACCGCTTTAATCATAAAATACCTTTCACAAATAGATACAAAAAACCCCTGAGTAAAAACCCAGGGTTTGTTTGTAAGAAATTATTAGATAGCTCTGGTAACTTTGCCTGAACGTAAGCAACGGGTGCAAACATTGATACGACGGGGAGAACCGTTAACGATTGCCTTTACCTTCTTCACGTTGGGCTTCCAAGTTCTGTTTGAACGTCTGTGTGAGTGAGAAACCTTAATACCGAAAGCAATTTCTTTATTGCAGATATCACATTTAGCCATGGTCTGCACCTCCTTCTTAATAGTCGATAACTGTTACCGACCGCATAGCAAATGATATTGTATCATAACTTGTTTAAAAAATCAAGTATTTTTTTATTTTTTTAATGTTCGCTACCACGTGGGCGATTCATAAGGTCACTTGGCACTTCGCAAACATCCTTGCCCCCGTATAAAACGGCATAACATTCATTAATTATAGGAAGGTCAACATTATATTTGTTTGCAAGTTCATAAGCCATTTCGGTTGCAAAATAACCTTCAACCGTGCCAACCTCTTTCAAAGCGGTTTCAATGTCCATACCGCCGCCAACTTTATAACCAAAACGATTATTACGGCTGTGGCGAGATGTACATGTAACAACCAAGTCGCCAACACCGGTAAGACCCATAAAGGTATATTCCTTTGCGCCCATGCAAACACCCAAGCGGCTCATTTCAGAAAGCCCACGGGTTATAATCGCCGCTTTTGAATTATCGCCAAGACCCAAACCATCGCAAAAGCCCGCAGCAATTGCGATAATATTTTTCATTGCACCGCCAAGTTCAACACCCACTAAATCAGTAGATGTATAAACACGAAGCGCCTTACCCGACATTATGTTTTGAACAGCCTGCGCTGCCGGCAACGATTTTGAAGCCGCCACTATTGAGGTTGGAATGTTTCTTGCAACCTCTTCAGCATGGGACGGACCCGAAAACGCAACAACCGGAACATCGGGTAACTCTTCTGAAATAACATCGGTTAAAAATTTAAGCGTACCGCGTTCAAACCCTTTTGAAACATTTACAACAATGCCAATGTTTTTAAAGCTTGACAACTGCTTTGCAACACTGCGTATAACAGTTGACGGTGTTGCTATTATTGTTAAGGTATCGCCCTCAACCATGGATAAATCAGTAGTAACTTTAATGCCTGCAGGTAAAACAACACCACGAAGCAATTTTTCATTGGTGCGTTTTTGTAAAAGCAAATCTACTTCCTCTTGAAACGGCGACCAAAGGGTGACATCATTTCGGTTATTAAATGCCGAAATAGCCAGTGCCATACCCCATCCGCCAGAGCCCAAAATTGTAATTTTAGCCACGATTTTTGCCCCCAAGCTTAATTTTATTTTCAGTACCGTTTAAAAGACGCTTTATATTATCTTTATGCTTTAAAATAACCATTGCGCCCATAATAAGTGCCAAAATTATTTGAGGGAAAATTCCCGCACTTTCATTATAAAAAATAATTGAAAACACAACAACCACTGTTGCAGCCAATACAGATGCAAAAGACACATAACGTGTTATTAAAGCACATGCTGTGAACACAGCAAGGCCAATAATAATTGCAATTGGGCAACAAACCGCAAAAATACCAACGCTTGTTGCAACACCCTTGCCACCCTTAAAGCCAAAATATAAGGGAAAAATGTGACCAAACATACAAGCGGCACCGCAAATATACGCGCCATAAATTGCAAATGACCAGGAACTGTTTGTTTGGGTGTGAATATAATCGAATATTGCATAACCCATATAAGCGGCGGCAAAACCCTTTAAAGCATCAAACAAAAAGGTTAATGCACCTGGTAAAAATCCCGCATTACGCATAACATTGGTAGCCCCTGCGTTACCGCTGCCAAGCTCTCTTACATCTTTTTTAAGAAAACTTTTTGCAAAAATAACAGCAAAACTTATACTTCCGATAAGATAAGCCGCAACAACCGTAACCAAAGCCGTGATTGCCATTTACTTGTCGCCCCTTTCACGAATAACAAACCTAACCGGTGTACCTTCAAGACCAAAGGTCGAACGAATTTGATTTTCTAAATAACGTTGATAAGAAAAATGGAAAAGTTCGGCATTATTACAAAAACAAACAAATGTTGGCGGTTTTGTAGATGCCTGTGTCATATAATAAATTTTAAGGCGTTTGCCCTTATCTGATGGTGGTTGAACACGAGCTGTGGCATCAGCCAAAATATCATTAAGCTTGCCTGTTGAAATGCGCATTGTGTTTTGTTCGTTAACATATTTAATAAGTTCAAAAAGGCGTTCAACCCTTTGCCCTGTCTTTGCAGAAATAAAAATAATTGGTGCATAAGGCATAAAAGAAAAGTCATTCATCAGTTGTTTCCTATAAGAATCCATTGTTTTTCCGTCTTTTTCAACTGCATCCCATTTATTAACTGCAATTATACACGCCTTGCCTTGTTCCATTGCGAGACCTGCAACTTTTGAATCCTGTTCGGTAAAGCCGTCACAGCCATCAATCATAATAACGCAAACATCAGCCCGCTCAATCGCCATTTTGGCACGAAGCACGCTGTATTTTTCGATTTTATCTTCAACCTTGCTTTTGCGGCGAAGACCTGCTGTGTCAATAAAGTTATATTTAACGCCGTTTCGGTCAACCCTTAAATCAATTGCATCACGGGTTGTGCCCGCAACATTAGAAACGATTGAGCGTTCCTCACCTGCGATTTGGTTAACAAGTGAAGATTTACCCGCGTTTGGCTTGCCGATAACTGCAACATTTATAATATCTTCGTCTTCATCCTCAAACTCTTCGGGTGCAATGTGTGCAATAACCGCATCCAAAAGGTCGCCTGTGCCGTGACCGTGCACCGAAGAAACAGCAATAGGGTCGCCAAGGCCCAAATTATAAAATTCGTAAAATTCAACGGGAGTTTGTCCGATATTGTCGCACTTGTTAACGCAAAGCACAATTGGCTTGCCGCTTTTTTGCAGCATTGAAGCAACATCCATATCAGCGGCAGTAACGCCCGATTTTAAATCGGTTACAAAAACAATAACCGAAGCGGTTTCAATAGCCAAATTTGCTTGAGCCCGCATGCTTGACAAAATTATGTCGTCAGTCTTTGGTTCAATACCGCCGGTGTCGACAAACATCATCTTTCGGCCAAGCCATTCGCCGTCACCGTAAATGCGGTCGCGGGTAACACCCGGGGTGTCATCCACAATAGAAAGGCGTTTGCCGATAATCTTATTAAATAAAGTAGATTTTCCAACATTGGGGCGGCCAACAACCGCAACTATTGGTTTTGCCATAATCTGCTCCTAATCTAAATAATCGTTATCACAACCCAAAACCGCATCAACAAAATCATAACCATCAATATTAACAACACGGATTTTGGTGTTAAGCTTTTGCATAAGCTCGCTTATTGTTACACTATCCAAAAACATATCCTTTTCGTTTCTAAGCATAACCTCGGGGATGAGCAGCTCTTGCCCTAAATCCTCCCCACCGATTTGCTTTAAAATATCGGTTGCGGTAACCAAGCCCGCAACAGTTATTAAAGGACCGAAAAAGTCGTTTTCGATAGCATAAACCTTATATTCTAAATTATCCCATTTTTTGCCCATTTTGTCAACAATTTGTGTGATTAAAGGGTATGCCGCTTTACCTGTCACTAATGAGATTTTGCGCTTTTCTTGCAGTTTATAATCACAAATTTTAATTGCGTCATCGCTTTCCTGTTTTAAAAGCGACCATATACCAACACCGTTATCAAGCTGTAAAAAGTCACCGTAAAAATCGGCATCGGGCATAGGAAGTTCGGCTTTAATATAAAATTCATCAGATGCATAAACCCTGCGGCTGCCATATTTTTCAAGACACTTTTCACCGAAACGGTTGATAACTTCAATGGTATCCCTTGCGCCCTTTTTATCAAAGGGTTTAAGGCCCAAAAGCCCGTCACGATGCTTTGTAAGACCAACAGGCACCGCCGCAATACATTCGGCATTTTCTAAATTTGTTAAATCTTCCAAGGTGCGTTCAAGCTCTTTACCGTCGTTATACCCGGGCACCAGCACCATTTGACAGTTAATTTTAATGCCCGCATCATTAAAGCGGTTGATAATTGAAAGCACATTACCTGCGTTTTTGTTTCGCATCATTTTAACCCTTAAATCAGGGTTGGTAGTGTGAACCGAAATATTTATAGGGCTTATATGCATTTTAATAATGCGTTCAACCTCATGCTCGGTAATATTTGTAAGAGTGATATAGTTGCCAAAAAGAAAAGAAAGTCGTGAATCATCATCCTTAAAATAAAGACTGTCACGCATACCCTTTGGCATTTGGTCAATAAAGCAAAAAATACATTTATTTCTGCAAGAATGCTTTTGGTCCATTAAATAGGTAGAAAAATTAAGGCCAAGCTCGTCATATTCGCCCTTTTTAACCTTGACCTTTTTAACCTTGCCCTTTTCATTTATAAGTGACAGCACTAATTTTTGGTTGCTTTGGTAAAAGCGATAGTCCAAAACATCCATAATTTCATTGCCGTTAATTGATAACAAGGTATAACCGCTTTTAACCCCTGCCTTGTCGGCGGGGCTGTGCTTTTCGACCGATTCAATTATAACTGACACAAAATCACTCCCTTTACAAAAAAACAGAGAAGGAAAAACTTCCCCCTCTGTCATTTTGCATTATTCGCCAACCTTTACAACCTCACGGCCGTCATACTGACCGCAAGCAGCGCAAAGTCTGTGAGGACGCTTATAAGCGCCGCATGAACATTTAACTAATGTGGGAGCGCTTAACTTCCAAACGTTATTTCTTCTTTTATCTCTTCTTGCTTTTGAATGTTTTCTCTTTGGTACTGCCATTTTCAGCACCTCCTTAAATTGATAAAAAATGTTAATTATTAAGTAAATCTCGTAGTGCGGCTAAACGTGGGTCGATATCGTCGTCCTTACAGTCGCACTTGCCTTCATTAAGGTTTTTACCGCATTTAAAGCAAATACCCTTGCAGTCTTCACTGCATAAATGCTTTAATGGAAGGTTAACGACAACCTCAGTATAGAGGAAATCATCAACATCCAACTTCATATCAGGCACCAATAGGATAGTGTCGCTGTCATCACCCTCAATAGAGGTAGCAAGTGACTTTGAAACGGGAACCTTGTATGTTTTAACGGTTGGATTACCACAACGGTCACACAAAGCATCAAATTCAAAAATAATTTCTGCTTCAAACCTTATAAGACTTGATGTGTTGGAAATTGCACCCTTTAACACAACCGGCTTTTTGAGTGGAAAAGCACCGCTATGTGAAATGTGGCTTAAATCCAACGAATAGTCAAGAGGATAGGATGAATTTTCATTGACAAAAATGTGTTTTAAATCAATAATCATACTTCCACCTCTATCGTCGCAAAGACTATTATATATATTTATAACGCTTTTGTCAAGGTTTTATTTGTAAAAAAATAGCCAAAAAACAACCAAAACACACCTTGGAGTTTGTGTCAATTAAACCCAAGGTGTGTTTATTTTTTGTATTTAGTGTTAATTAGTTGCAAACCTCTGCAAAATCGAAGATTTTCTTTGGAAGTTCTTCCTTATCAGCTGAAATAGTAAAGATAAATTCAACATCTTCAATTTTTGAAATTCTTTCAAAGAAATCAGCCAACTCATCAAAATCTCTGCCACCGATACGAAGTGTAGCATCACCAAAGATGTGAGTAATGTCGTGGTTGCCTGCTTTAATACCGGCAATCATGCCATAGTATTCATCATAACCGTTAATGCCATAGGTGTCAGTATCAACAAGTCTTGCCTTATATTTAATGGAATAGATAAGAGCGTCGCTTTTTTCGATACATACAACATTGCCAAGACTTGTGTCAGCAGCAGTGTTTACCATATCTGCCAATAATTTAGTTTTGCCCGAGCCCTTTTTTCCGATAATGATTTTAATCATTTGTAACAACTCCTTTTTTATATAACTGCCAAAAGGCAGTAATTTCTAAAATTATTTATTAAGTCTTGCTTCAAGTTCGGCCTTTTGTGCTTCATAACCCGGTTTGCCAAGAAGTGCAAACATATTCTTTTTATAGCTTTCAACACCGGGTTGGTCAAATGGATTTACACCAAGCATATAACCCGAAATTGCACATGCCTTTTCAAAGAAGTAGATAAGCATACCGAGATTTTCTTCATCCGGCTTTGAAACCTTAATTTCAAGATTGGGAACACCACCGTCGGTATGTGCCAAAACAGTACCTTCAAATGCCTTTTGGTTTACAAAGGACATTGTCTTGCCTGCAAGGAAGTTAAGACCGTCACCATCGTCAGCTTCTTTTTCAATAGTAACATCAGCCAAGCTTTCATCAAAGGTAACAACGGTTTCAAACATTAAGCGTGCACCGTCTTGAACATATTGTCCCATAGAGTGCAAATCAGTCGAGAAGATAACAGATGCGGGGAAAAGACCCTTGTTATCCTTACCCTCGCTTTCGCCGAATAATTGCTTAAACCATTCAGCCATCATTGTAAAGCGTGGCTCATAGCTAACCAAAAGCTCAACCGATTTACCCTTGCGGTAAAATGCATTGCGAAGTGCTGCGTAAAGATAGCAGTCATTTTCGTAAAGGTTTTCGTTGTTATATTGAGTCATTGCTTTTGCGGCACCTGCCATTAAAGCATCAATATCAGCGCCTGCTGCTGCGATTGGCAAAAGACCAACTGCTGTAAGAACTGAGAAACGGCCGCCAACATCATCAGGTACTACAAAGCATTCATAGCCCTTTTCATCAGCCAACTGTTTAAGTGTGCCGCGTGCCTTGTCGGTTGTGCAGTAAATGCGCTTTGCTGCTTCCTCTTCGCCATAGCGTTCTTCCAAAAGCTTTCTGAAAACACGGAAAGCAATTGCGGGCTCGGTAGTGGTGCCCGATTTTGAAATGATATTAACCGAAACGCGTTTACCTTCGCAAAGCTTTAACATATCATCAAGATAAGAACCGCTTATATTGTTACCTGCAAAATAAATTTCAGGAACGCCGTTTCTTAAATTGTTATAATATGGACCCTTTAAAAATTCGATAGCGGCGCGTGCGCCAAGATAAGAACCGCCAATGCCGATAACGATTAAAATATCGGTATCTTCCTTAATTTTTTCTGCCGCTTTTTTAATGCGGGCAAATTCTTCTTTATCATAATCGGTTGGAAGAGTAACCCAACCCAAAAAGTCGTTACCCAAACCACTTTTTTCGTTAACTGTTTTGTGTGCAGCGGCTACCTGTGTTTCTAAACCTTTAAGGTCGTTTTCACGGATAAAATCAGCCGCAAAGGATGAATTAAATTTAATAGACATTGCTTTTCACCTTTTGAAGATATTCTTTTTTATTATTTTACTATATTTTGTCACCTTTTTCAAGGGTAAATATCATTATTTACAAAAAAATCACAAAGTTAATAAACCGTTTAAAATCCATTTAAAAGTTATCCATAAATTTAGGCGCTCAATATCCTCTTTTGAAACAATATTTATGCTTCCAACCGATTTTTCGCCCACAAAAACCTCGCACTCGCCAACGCTATCGCCTTTTTTAATCGGTGCGGTAATATCCTTTTTAAAATTAAGCTTTTGGGTAATATCCTTTGCCTCGCTTTTGGGCAACAAAAGGTTAAGCTTGCCGTCAGCCGTAACGCCAACCCCTTTCATAACTCCTTTTTTAATTGGTACGGTTTCATTGCCTTCAAGGTCGGCTTCAATTTCAAAAAAATTATAATTTGCAAAACCAT
The DNA here is from genome assembly GCA_017549565.1 of Clostridia bacterium. Taxonomy (GTDB): domain Bacteria; phylum Bacillota; class Clostridia; order Oscillospirales; family Acutalibacteraceae; genus UBA737. The sequence goes on along the minus strand of JAFYUI010000001.1, from coordinate 36,065 downwards.
AATCCAAAAGCTTTTTCGCTCCGTTAAACCTTTCATCACTGGTTTCGCCCGACATTACCACCGCAACAAGCTCCATACCGCCACGCTCGGCAGTTGCCGAAAGACAATAGCCCGCAGTGCTTGTTGTACCGGTTTTAAGACCTGTTGTGCCTTTATAAAACCTAACAAGCTTATTAGTGTTTACAAGCTCGCTTTTGCCGTCACGAAGGGTATCCATCCAAACTGTTGAATAATCCTTTATAAGTTGATGCTTTATAAGTTCACTTGATGCAACCGCCACATCGTGTGCCGAGGTTAAATGCCCCTCGGCATCAAGCCCTGTACAGTTTACAAAGGTGGTATTAGTCATACCAAGCTCTTTTGCGCGGGAATTCATTAAAGCGACAAAGCCTTCTTCACTGCCTGCGATAAGCTCGCCAAGTGCCACACAGGCATCATTTGCCGATGCAATAACCGTCGCCTTTAAAAGCTCGTGAACTGTCATTGCTTCGTTTGGTTCAAGCCAGATTTGTGAACCGCCCATACTGCAAGCGTGTTCACTTGCGGTAACCACAGTTTCCAGGGTTATGTCCTGTCGGTCAATGGCCTCCATAACAAGTAACAGCGACATTATTTTGGTTATTGATGCCGGCGCCAATTTTTCATCACTGTTGCTTTCATATAAAATTGTACCGGTTTTGGGCTCCATCAAAATAACCGATTTTGCCTTTATATCAAGCTTTTGTCCGATAGCCGCATTTTCAACCTTTGTGTCAATGGGCACATTTATATCGGTTAAATCACATTCGCTTGAAACTGTAGCCCCAAAAACCGCCGTTATAAATAAACAAATAATTAAAATACTGCTTAAAAAAATCTTTAAAAATTTAAACAAAAAAGCACACCCTTTTATATCTTCTATAAAAGGATATGCCATTAAAATTTATTCTATGCCGCTAACAATTACGCCGCCGCCGACAACCATATCGCCGTCATAAAAAACGGCCGCTTGTCCGGCACTTGGCGCACGCTGTGGCTCGTCAAATTCCACCAAAACACCGTTTTTATACAGTTTAATAACTGCGGGCTGTTCGGTATGTCGGTAACGAAGCTTACAGCACACTTTCATCTCATTTTCCAAGGTATCAAAGGGTATGAAATTTACATTTTCAACATAAACCTTTTTATAAAAAAGGTGCTCCTCATCTCCAATTACCACCTGGTTTGTTTCGGGGTTTTTACTTATTACAAAGGCGGGCTTACCAAGGGCAATTCCAAGCCCTTTTCTTTGCCCAATAGTGTAACGAATAACACCCTTATGCTTGCCTAAAACCTTGCCGTTTACATCAAGATAATCACCCGTGTTTGACACAAAATCAGCTGTTTTTTCGATAAAAGCAGCATAATCTCCATCGGGCACAAAGCAAATGTCCTGACTGTCTTTTTTATTTGCGTTTGATAAATTAAGCGAATCGGCAACCTCACGCACCTCGGTTTTAGAGTGAATTGCAAGAGGTAATAAAACACGGGACAGCTGTTCTTGATTTAAGCAATAAAGCACATAGCTTTGGTCCTTTGCCTTATCATCGGCCTTAAAAAGCAAATAACGACCATCTTTTTGAATGATTTTGGCATAATGGCCCGTAGCAATTTTATCACAGCCAAATCTATCGGCCAAATTAAGCATTTCACCAAATTTAATTTTTTTATTGCAAACAATACAAGGGTTTGGGGTGCGACCGTTTATATATTCATTTATAAAATCATCAATAACAAGTGCCTTAAATTCGTTTTTCAGGTCGGCGGTTTTATGCTCAATTTCCAAAGCATCGCAAACTGATTTTGCATCATTAGATGCCGTTTCATCATTCCCAAAAAGATTTAAGGTAAGGCCCAAAACCTCATACCCGTCATTTTTCAAAAGTGCCGCCGTAACCGAGGAGTCTACACCACCGCTCATACCGACTAAAACTTTTTCCATAATTTTCCTCATTTACTAAAAAAGAGCCGAAACGGCTCTTTTTTTATAATTATATTGATGTAATATCGGCAACATTATACATATATTCATCAAAGCCCTTTGTCATATTAAGTGCTTCATAAATATCATAATTTTCAATTTTGCCAAGCTTGTAAGCAACAACACGGTTGCCAATACCCTCTTTCAAAAGGCAAACCGCCTCATAACCCATTTGGGTTGCAATTACACGGTCGCGAACAGTTGGGCTGCCACCGCGTTGAACGTGACCTAAAACAGTTCCTCTGGTTTCAATGCCGGTAACTTCCTCAATTTTCTTTGCCATTGCATCAACACCGCCAACACCTTCGGCAACCATTACGATAAAGTGCTTTTTGCCAAGCTTACGGGTAGCTTCGATTTTTTCAATAACATCTTCTACGGTATTGTTATGCTCGGGCACCAAAATTGCTGTTGCGCCAACCGAAATACCGGTACGGAGTGCAATGTGACCTGCATGTCTGCCCATAACCTCAACCACGCTGCAACGCGCGTGTGAATCACAGGTGTCACGCAAACGGTCAACCATTTGAATAACGGTGTTCATTGCAGTATCAAAACCAATTGTATATTCTGTAGATGCAATATCATTATCGATTGTTGCGGGAATACCAACGCAAGGAATACCGCGAAGTGATAAATCACGAGCACCCCTGAATGAGCCGTCGCCACCGATTACGGCAATACCTTCAATACCATGCTTTTTGCAATTTTCAATTGCTTGTGCAATACCCTCTTCTGTTTTGAATAAAGGACTTCTTGCACTGTAAAGCATTGTACCGCCAAGCTGTATAATATCAGACACATCACGTGCGCCTAAATCAATAATATCGCCTTCCATAAGGCCGTTATAGCCACGACGAATTCCCTTAACTGTCATACCGTTTGCAATAGCTGTTCTAACAACCGCACGAACAGCCGCGTTCATACCGGGAGCGTCACCGCCACTGGTAAGTACAGCGATAGTTTTCATATAAATCAACTCCAAAAAGAACTTATAAAATTCAAGTATTATATAGTATATACCAAAAACTGTTATTTTTCAACAAAAATTTTTCACATTATTTTCGCCCAAAACTGCAACAAGCTTTTTATTTAATTCATCGCCGAATTTTACATAAAGACTTTGGGGCGCTGCAAGGCGTTTTCCTGTGTCCTCGCAGACGATGAAAACAGGTGTATTTCCCTTATGTTGTGACAAAATTGTTTTAATTTTTTTAAAATCTTCACTTTCGGCACTTTTAACCCTTAAATAAAGTCCTGCCTTAATTTTTTGCGGTGTGCTACCCTTTAAATTTTCGGGTATCGCCTCAATTTTTTCTACCACAATTTCAACATCGCGGTCTTCCCTTTCGGCAATACGACCCGTTAAAATAATGGGTTTTGTGTCGGTTATTAAGGGTTTAAAGGTGTTGTAAGCATTTGAAAAAATTGTGATATTAACAAACGAGGTCATATCCTCAATTTGTGCGGTGCATAAAAGGTTGTTGTTTTTAAGCTGACGCACCTTTACGCCATCTATTATACCCGCAACCGTAACACGCTTGCCGTCGGGGTATTTGCCTGCCGCCACATCTTTAAGCTTTTCATATTTTGCATTTTTTAAAAAGTCGGAAAATTCATCCATTGGGTGCCCTGTAAGGTAAAGACCTGTTGACTCTTTTTCCATTGAAAGTCGCATTTCGCGTGACATTTCAGGCACACTTACCATTTCATAGGCGTTGGGCATATCCATTTCGCCAAACAAATTAAGCTGCCCCTGTGCCGAAAAGCGCTTTTCACTTTCTACTGCCGCCATAACGCCATCGATATTATAAAGCATTTCACGGCGGTTTTGTGATACGCAGTCAAGCGCACCGCTTTTTATAAGCCCCTCAACTGCCTTGCGATTAAATTCGCGCGAATAATTACGAAGGCAAAAATCATAAAACGAGATATATTTGCCGTTTTGCTCGCGTTCAGAAACAATTCGCTCAATAATCGAAATCCCTAAATTTTTAACTGCCAAAAGACCAAAACGAATGTTATCACCCTCGGGCGTGAAGCAGTTTGTACTGTGGTTGACCGACGGTGGCAAAATTTTAATGCCCATTTTTTGACATTCGGCAGTATATTGCGAAATTTTAAGTGATGAATCCATCATACTTGTCATAAGCGCCGAAAAATACTGCGACGGATAATGACATTTAAGATATGCCGTGCGGTATGCCACAAAGGAATATGCACAGGCGTGGGCTTTGTTAAATGCATAGGATGAAAAGCTTGACATTTGGTCAAAAATCTTGTTTGCCGACTCTTCACTTATGCCGAAAGCCAAAGCGCCCTCACTTATAATATTACCGTTTTCATCTTTTTCACCATAAAGGAAAAATTGCTTTTCTTTTTTCATTACATCGTGCTTTTTCTTTGCCATTGCACGACGCACAATATCCGCACGGCCAAGTGAATATCCGCCAAGCTTTCTAAAGACCTGCATTACCTGTTCCTGATAAACAATACAGCCGTAGGTAACGCTTAAAATATCTTTAAGTGCAGGGATATCGTATTTGATTTTTTCGGGGTTGTGGCGGTTTTCGATATATTTTGGTATTGAGTCCATGGGACCAGGCCTATAAAGCGACAAGACCGCCGTTAAATCTTCAATGCTTTCGGGGTTTAGCTGACGGAGAACATTTTTCATACCGTCCGATTCAAACTGAAACACGCCAAGAGTTCTGCCCCTTGCCATCATATTATATGTTTGACTGTCATCAAGGGGGACTTTTTCAATATCAAAATCGGGGTTAAATTCCCTAATATATTTTTCGGTATCGGCAATAACAGTTAGGTTGCGAAGCCCCAAAAAGTCCATTTTCAAAAGGCCCAACTCTTCAAGCGAGGTCATTGTAAATTGGGTAACGGTTGCTTCGTCATTAACCGCAAGGGGTACATATTCCGCTATCGGCTTGTCCGAAATAACTACACCTGCTGCGTGAGTAGATGCGTGGCGAGGTGTACCCTCAAGCTGTCTTGCCATATCGATAAGCTCACGAACTTGCGCATCGTTTTCGTAAAGGTCACGAAGCTCTTTCCCACCCTCAAGTGCGCGGTCAATTGTCATACCTACCGACTGGGGCACAAGCTTTGCCACCTTGTCGCAAAGGGCATAGGGTATATCAAGTGCACGCCCAACATCGCGTATAGCAGCCCTTGCCGCCATGGTACCAAAAGTAACAATTTGCGAAACGTGGTCTTCACCATATTTTTCAATTACATAATCAATTACTTTTTGGCGGTTGACATAGCAAAAGTCTATATCAAAGTCGGGCATTGAAACACGCTCGGGGTTTAAAAAGCGTTCAAAATAAAGGTCATATTTAATGGGGTCAATACCTGTGATTCCCACGCAGTATGCTGCAAGTGATGCCGCACCCGAGCCACGCCCCGGGCCAACGGGAATATTATGATTTTTTGCATAATTTACAAAGTCGGCTACTATCAAAAAGTAGTCAACGTATCCCATTTTGTTTATAACCGAAAGCTCGTAATTTAAGCGGTCAATATACTCTTGTGCAGGGTTTTGACCGTAAATTTTATAAAGTCCATTAAAGCATTTTTCTTTAAAATACTCAAAATGGTCCTGCTCGCCAATTTCAAAATGCGGTAGCTTTATTTTACCGAATTCAAAGGTGACATTGCACTTTTCGGCAATTATATTTGTGTTATGGAGCGCTTCGGGTGTATTTGAAAAAAGCGTCGCCATTTGCTCGTATGATTTTAAATAAAACTCGTTGGTTTTAAACTCTAAAATATTATCATCTGTTATTTTGGTTGCAGTTTGAATACACACCAAAACCTTGTGCATTTTATAATCGGTATCATTTATATAATGCACATCGTTTGTTGCAACGAGAGGTATGTCACATTCTTTTGAAATGCGAATAATTTGCGGGTTTACAAGCTGTTGCTCGGCTATGCCGTGGTCTTGAATTTCTAAATAAAAATCTTCCCCAAAGACCGACTTATAAAAAAGTGCAGTTTCCTTTGCTTTTTCATAATCACCATTCATTAAAAAACGGGGAATTTCACCCGCCAGGCAGGCCGAAAGGCAAATCAAACCTTTGGAATGTTTTTTAATAAGCTCGTGGTCGACACGGGGCTTTGAATAAAACCCTTCGGTAAAGCCGGCCGACACTAATTTAATAAGATTTTGATAACCTTCATTATCCTTGCATAAAAGCACCAAATGGGTGTAACCGTCAAGCCCTTTTTGTTTGTCAAAACGGCCCCGAGTGGCAACATAAACCTCGCACCCGATAATTGGTTTTACACCCTTTTGAACGGCATATTTATAAAAATCAATAACCCCGTACATAACGCCGTGGTCGGTGATGGCAATGCTTTTTTGACCGAGCTCAGCCGCACGGTCTATTAGCTTTTTAATGCGGGCACAGCCATCTAATAAACTATATTCGGTATGCACATGTAAATGTGTAAAATTCAATTTTGCCATCCCTCCATTTTAATAATGCGTAATGCGTAATTCGTAATGCGTAATTATTGGCTTTGTTCGTAAATTTCATTAATGCCTTCCCCTTGAGGGGAAGGGGGACCGCTTGCGGTGGATGAGGTGGTAATATGCCTCAAAACATCCTCACAAACACCTCTAAAATTATTATCTATATCATAATTCGAATATCGCAAAACAGTTAAACCTAAGTTTTTAAAATATTCATCTCTTGCCTTATCATTTTGTATGCCAAGTGGTTCATAATGTTGAGAGCCGTCAAGTTCAATTATCACTCTTGCTGATGCACAATAAAAGTCAGCAATATAACACCCTATGACCTTTTGACGATTAAAATTTACTGATAATCCTTTTAAAAAGTCATACCATAAACGCTTTTCATGTCGTGTCATATTTCGACGAAGTTCCTGCGAATTACGAGTTAATTTGGGATTATTAGTAGTGTTCATCTAGCACCTCATCCGTCACTGCGTGACACCTTCCCCTCAAGGGGAAGGCTTAATTCATAAATCTCAATAATCTTATTAAGTCTGTGATTAAGTCCCGAAACTGTAATGGGTGTTGATGAAATTTTGCAAAGCTCTTTAAGCGTTGCTTCGGGGTTGTTTTTGCGAAGAAGTGCCGCATCTAAAAGCTCTTGCGGTAAACTATAAAGTCGGTCGGCCTTTTCTAAATATTCAATGGCCTTTCGCTGTTTTAGGGATGCTTCAACCGTTTTGGTGATATTTGCATTATCGCAATTTCGTTGGCGGTTAATTTTATTTTTAACACTTTTCATTATTTTGGCATCCATAATTTCAAGTGTGCGGTTAGTATCACCCATAAGGGTTAAAAGGTCCTCTATCATACTGCTGTCCTTAGTGTAAAGTACAGTGGCCGTTCCCCTTTGGGTTTTCTTCATAAAAATATCATACTGCTGCAAAAGGTTGTCCAAATCGCTGGCAAGTGCTTCGTTTTTAACCGAAAATTCAGCACGGTATTCTTTTTCGGGGTCATTAATATTGCCACACGCCAAAAAAGCACCACGAATAAAGCTTTGGGGGCAACAGTCCCGCAAAAACAAGCTGCGGTCAATAACCGTTTCATTTATGCCAAAATCAATTAAAGCCAAAATTTTAAGGCGGTCGGCCTGTGACTCAACCTCTGCCCTATAGGTTGGCCTTTTACTGCCGCCACAGGTGATTTTGACATCTGCACCATAATTATATTTAATTAGGTCGGCATAGGCCTTGGCAACATTTTCGTTACCTGTTTGAAGTGCTATTCTTTTTATTGAAAAAGACCTGCCAAAAAGCATAAAACCATATATGTATGACGGTTTACAACAGGCGGCAGGTCTTATATTTAAAAGTTCATTTTTAACATCAGCGCAAAAAGACATTTTTTATATCCTCTTCCAAATAACAAGCTCGGCATCCTTACCGCCCTCACCATATTCAAAAACGACAAGCTGTTTTTTATCGGTAACAAGCCCAAAACAACGGTCACTGTTTTCTTTTGGCAATTCAGCAATGTAATACATTTTATTATCATCTAAAATTTTGGCCGTTTGGCCGTTGGGTAATTTACACTGAATATTTACAAAATCACCCTTGTGACCATAAAGTTTTGAAAGCTTTGGCATACCTTTAATATTAAGCTCGTTAAATTTTTCAATTAGTTTTTCCATTATTCTTTTCCAACAAAAATTACTTCGGGCTCTAACTCTACCCCGTCGTTTTCCTTTACAATTTTTTGTATTTCAGCCATAAGCTTTTTAACATCACTTGCAGTTGCATTTTTATAATTTATAACAAAGCCCGCATGCTTTTCGCTAACTCGTGCTCCGCCAACCATTTTACCTTTAAGGCCGTTTTTTTCAATAAGTGCCCCCGCAAAATAACCCGTAGGGCGTTTAAAGGTGCTTCCCGCGCTGCCAAATTCAAGGGGCTGCTTTGTTTTTCGGCGGTTTAAATAATCATCCATTTTTTCTTTAATTTCGGCTTTGTCGCCCTTTTCAAGCTTAAAGGTTGCCGACAAAATTATACCGCCGTTAGTTTTAAAAATACTTGTGCGATAGCCAAGTGCCATTTCTTCATTAGTTACTGTCTTTACTTCACCATCAGCGGTTAGGTATTCAGCACTTATTACGGTGTTCGCAAGCTCACCGCCGTAAGCCCCGGCGTTCATATAAAGACCGCCACCCACACTGCCGGGTATACCAAAAGCAAATTCAAGGCCCGAAAGTTCGTTTTTAAGTGCTTCATTACAAAGTGATGCCACAGTTTCGCCTGCCGCGGCGGTAATTTCATCACCCTTTACAGTTATACCTGAAATGCCCAACAATGAAATTACAGCACCCGAAATTCCGCTATCTGACACCAATATATTAGAGCCCTTACCTAAAATAAAATAAGGTATCGAAAGCTCGTTTAATTTATCAATTACGACTTTAAGCTCTGCCACGCTTTTAGGTGTGATGAAATAATCACACTCACCGCCAATTTTAAAGCTGGTGTGATTTTTCATTGCCTCATTTAATTTATAAGAAATGCTTTGTTCATTTAAAAATGAAATTAAGGGCATAGCTTAAACTCCTTAAAATTTAAAAGAATGGGTCAACTTCGCTTTCGGTCGAATCATCATCTGTCATGCCAAGCTTTTTAAGTAAATCCTCAGCCGCGTTATAGCCAAGCTTCTTTTGGCGGTTGTTCATTGCGGCAACCTCAATAATTACAGCCAAATTTCTGCCCGGCTTTACAGGAATAGTAAGCGAAGGAACGGCAAGACCTAAAATTTCGGTTGTTTGCTTTTCAAGACCAATGCGGTCATACTGCTTTGAAACATCCCATTGTTCAATGTTTATAACAAGGTCAATTTTTTCAGTAAGCTTAACCGCACCCGCACCGAATATACGGCTGGCGTTAATAATACCGATACCGCGAAGCTCAATAAAGTGACGGATGTTATCAGGCGCAGTGCCAACAAGTGACTTGTCAGAAACACGGCGAATTTCCACCGCGTCATCAGCAATTAAACGGTGACCACGCTTTACAAGCTCTATTGCGGTTTCACTTTTACCGACACCGCTGTCACCCATAAGCAAAATACCCTCGCCATAAACTTCAACCAAAACACCATGCTGTGTAATGCGAGGCGCAAGGTTAAGGTTTAAAAGTGCAATTAAAGCCGATGAAAAACCCGAGGTTGATTCTTCGGTTTTTAAAACAGGGATTTCAAATTCCTTTGCAATTTCAAGATATGTTTCGCCAAATTCAAGACCACGGCAAACCACAACGGCCGCCGGCTTATGAGAAAAGAATTCTCTAATTCTATCCTCGGCCTTTTCGGCGGTAAAGCGTTTTATAAAGCTTTCTTCGCTTTTACCGATGATTTGAATACGGCAAGCGTCAAAATATTCAAAATATCCCGCCATTTGAAGCCCGGGGCGATTAACCTCGTTTGAAGAAATCATAATTTCCGAAAGCGGAGCGGGAGAATAAAGTGTTTTAAGCGAAAGTTCCTTTGCAATTTTTTCAAGGGAAACGGTATAATTGGTACGCATAATTACCCACCTTTATATTTTATCACCTTATATTATAATATATTAACATAAAAAACGCAAACTCTTTTTATTATTTGTTTTTCCTCTTGATAATCTTGGAGTTTAGCAGTATAATTGATATAAATTTTTAAAAGGATGTAAATTTTTATGAAACTTGGTATGGTCGGTTTGCCAAATGTTGGCAAGTCAACACTTTTTAATGCTATTACAAACGCAGGCGCACAGTCGGCAAACTACCCATTTTGCACTATTGAACCAAATGTAGGTATGGTAAGCGTTCCCGACGAACGCCTTGAAAAATTAGCCGAAATTTATAACCCCAACAAATTCACCCCCGCAGTTATTGAATTTGTTGACATTGCAGGTCTTGTAAAAGGCGCTTCAAAGGGTGAAGGTCTTGGCAACAAATTCCTTTCAAACATTCGTGAAGTAGATGCTATCGTTCACGTTGTAAGGTGCTTTGAAAGTGATGATATTATTCATGTTGAAGGTTCAGTTGACCCCGCACGCGATATTGAAACCATCAATTTAGAGCTTGTTTTTTCCGATATGGAAATGGTTACCCGCCGTTTAGACAAAGCAACAAAGGCACTTAAAGGCGACAAAAAAATGCAGGGCGAGGTTGACTTTTTAAAGCGGCTTTTAGCCCATCTTGAAAACGGACAGCCCGCAAGAAGTATTGAAATTAACGACGAAAACGAACAAGAAATTATAAACACCACCGCGCTTTTATCGGCAAAACCCGTTATTTACGCTTGTAATATGAGCGAGGACGATTTTATAAACGGAATTGACAGTAATAATAATTATAAAATCGTGCAAAATATAGCCGAAAGCGAAAAAGCCGAAATTTTACCCATTTGTGCCGCATTGGAAGCCGAAATTTCAGGCCTTTCAGACGATGAAAAGGTAATGTTTTTGGAAGAGCTCGGTTTAGAGCGCAGCGGTCTTGACCGTATGATTCAAAAATGCTATGCCCTTTTGGGACTTATTTCTTACCTTACTGCCGGTAAAGATGAGGTTAGAGCTTGGACCATTACAAACGGTACCAAAGCGCCACAGGCAGCAGGTAAAATCCACACCGATTTCGAGCGTGGCTTTATTCGTGCTGAGGTTATAAACTTTACTGAATTTATGCAGTGCGATGGTAATATGGTTACCGCAAAGGAAAAGGGCCTTGTTCGAAGCGAAGGCAAGGAATATGTTATGAAGGACGGCGACATTGTTCTTTTCCGCTTTAATGTTTAATTTAGGATGATTTTATGCTATTTTATTATGGTCTTGACTATCTTTATTTAGTATTGGTTTTACCCGCTATTGTGCTTATGCTTATAGCACAAATTGGTGTAAAATCAACCTTTTCAAAATATTCAAAGCATTTTTGCAACATAAGCGGTGCCGAAGCCGCCCGCCGTGTTTTAGAGGCAAACGGTGTTTTGGATGTTAGAATTGAGCGTGTTTCGGGCAATTTAACCGACCACTATGACCCGCGCACAAATGTTATTCGCCTATCTGATGCGGTTTATGATGACTGCACCGTTTCAGCCGTTGGTGTTGCCGCACACGAAGCAGGTCACGCCGTACAGTATGCCGAAAGCTATGGCCCGATAAAATTCCGCACAGCAATTTATCCTGTGTGCAATCTTGGCTCACGCCTTGCAATGCCGCTTGTGCTTTTTGGTCTTTTATTTAATTTTTATTTTTTAATTGATGTTGGCATTATCTTTTTCGCCGTTGCACTTTTGTTCCAGCTTATTACCCTTCCAGTTGAATTTAACGCATCCAAAAGGGCGATAAACTCTATCCGCAATTTTGGTATTTTACAGCCCGATGAGGTTTCGGGCGCTAAAAAGGTTTTAACCGCCGCCGCAATGACCTATATCGCCGCTTTTTTGGTGTCATTAGCACAGCTTTTGCGCCTTTTAGCAATCGCAAACCGCAGGCGGTAAACTGAATATTTACTACCCTTTCACCCAATACTATATTGGGTGATTTTTTTGCGTAAAATTATAATGTTTTTAATAGGTGGTACGGGCTACGGACTTATTGAAATTTTATGGCGTGGCTATACCCACCCGTCGATGCTTATGGCAGGTGGCATTTGCTTTTCGTTTTTTGGGTATTTGGGTGAAAAATTAAAGCATAAATCAATTATTTTAAGGGCGGTTGTGGGAAGTGGCTTCATCACCTTTATTGAGCTTATTTTTGGCATAATTTTTAATATTATTTTAAAACAAAATGTGTGGAATTACAGTAAGCGCCCCTTTAATTTTAAAGGGCAAATTTGCCTTTTATACTCGGTTTTTTGGTTGGTTTTAAGCATTATTTTTATACCTTTGGCACAAAAAGTAAATCGGACATTGCAAAAGAAGTAATAAAATGGTATAATACTTTATGGTGATATTATGGATTTTTTACACAGAACTTGGGCTGAAATTGATACTAACGCTTTGGTTCACAACCTTAATATTTTTAAAAACAAGCTTGGCGACAAAATGCTTATGGCGGTTGTTAAGGCAAACGCTTACGGCCATTCCGCCAAAGATTTGTGCCCTATTTTAGAGCAAAACGGTGCCGATTGGTTTGCCGTTTCTAATATTAATGAAGCCATTGCATTAAGGGATTTTGGCATTAAAAAGCCCATTTTAATTTTGGGCTATACCCCTGTTGATATGGTGCGTGACATCGAAAAATACGACCTTGTGCAATGCATTTATTCGCTCGAATATGCCGAAAAGTTGTCGGCGCTTTGCGAGTTTTACGGCATAGAAATGAGAGCACACATAAAACTTGATACAGGTATGTCACGCCTTGGGTTTGACTGCAGAAATACTGAACTTTCAGGCCTTTCGGACGCTTTAAAATCCGCCAATTTTAAAGGTATTAAATGTGAAGGCATTTTCACCCACTTTGCCGTTGCTGATAGAAACCAAGAAAACGACGATAATTTCACAAACGAACAATATGCCCGTTTTATTAAAGCGTGCGATAAATTTAAAGAAAACGGTTTTTGTGACCTTATTTTGCACTGTTGTAATTCAGCAGGTGCAATAAACGATGATGATAAGCATTTGTCAATGGCACGAATTGGCATTTCGCTTTATGGTTTATCCCCTTCAAGCGATATGGATATAACTGATGACTTAATCCCCGTTTTAACTGTAAAATCGGTTGTTTCAATGGTTAAGGAAATTGGTGTTGGCGATACTGTAAGCTATGGCCGCACCTTTAAAGCCGACCGACCTATGAAAATTGCCACTATAACTGCCGGCTATGCCGACGGTTACCCACGACTTCTTTCAAATCAGGGCTATGTTTACATTAACGGACAGCGTGCCGATATTATAGGCAGGGTTTGTATGGACCAAATGTGCGTTGATGTAACCGATTTGGAAAATGTTAAAATGGGTGACGAGGTACTGCTTTTCGGCAAGGACTTAAAAGTTGACGCCTTGGCTGATTTATGCGGCACAATAAATTATGAAATTGTTTGCGGTATTTCCCCCCGTGTTCCCCGCGTTATTTTAAAATAAGGGTTGTTTTTTATGAAAAAATATATCTTGGCGCTTGATGAAGGCACAACAAGTGCCCGCGCTATTTTGTTTGATAAAAATGGCCGTGTTGTGTCATTGGCACAGCATGAATTTACCCAAATTTATCCCCAAAGTTCGTTTGTTGAGCATAACCCACTTGAAATTTATTCAGCACAGTACACCGCCCTTACCGAAGCTATTACAAAAATCGGTGCTTCCCCTGATGAAATCGCCGCAGTTGGCATTACAAACCAACGCGAAACGGTGGTTGTGTGGGACAAAAACACAGGCGAACCGATTTATAACGCTATTGTATGGCAATGTCGCCGCACCGCCGAATATTGCGACGAATTAAAAGCACAGGGCTTAGAGGAATACATATCAAAAACCACAGGCCTTAAAATTGATGCTTATTTCAGCGGCACAAAAATTAAATGGATTTTAGACAATGTCAAGGGCGCGCGCCAAAAGGCCGAAAATGGCGATTTGCTTTTCGGCACTATTGACACCTGGCTTATTTGGAAGTTATCAAACGGCAAAATTCATGTGACCGATTATACCAACGCTTCCCGCACAATGTTTTTTGACATACATAAGCTTTGTTGGGATAAAAAATTATTAGAAATTTTAACAATTCCCGAAAGTATGCTACCCAATGTCAAGCCATCAAGCGAAATTTATGGCACAATAAACATTATGGGCGTAGATATTGCCGTTTCGGGCATTGCGGGCGACCAACAGGCAGCACTTTTCGGTCAACAATGCTTTGAAAAAGGCAGCGTTAAAAATACATACGGCACCGGCTGCTTTTTGCTTATGAACACGGGCGACACCGCATATACCAGCCAAAACGGACTTTTAACCACCATTGCGGCAAGCGTTGGTGATAAAATAAATTACGCCCTTGAAGGCAGCGTTTTTGTGGGCGGCGCGGTTGTGCAATGGCTTCGTGATGAATTAAAGCTTATTGAAAAGTCAAGCGACACCGAAAAATACGCTTTAAAGGTTAACGACACAAACGGTGTTTACATTGTCCCCGCTTTTGCAGGGCTTGGGGCACCTTATTGGGATATGTACGCAAGAGGTACTATTTGCGGTTTAACAAGGGGCGCTAATAAAAACCACCTTATACGCGCTTGTTTAGAGTCTATCGCCTACCAAACAAACGACCTTTTGGTGTCACTTCAAAATGACACAGGGCTTTCGATTTCTTCAATTCGTGCCGACGGCGGCGCATCACAAAACAAGTTTTTAATGCAGTTTCAGGCAAACATTTCTAAAACCGAGGTTTGCTGCCCAAAATCCGCCGAAGCCACCGCCTTGGGTGCGGCATTTTTGGCAGGACTTGCAGTTGGCTTTTGGAAAAATTTAAACGAAATTAAAATGCTAAATAGCGAGGAAGAAACCTATTACCCCGCAATGAAGCAGGAAGAACGCGAAAAGCTTTTAAAGGGTTGGCAAAGGGCAATAAAATCTGCTAAAGTGTTTAGTGAGGAGTAATTTTATGAGCTTTGAAATTAAAACCTTAGAGGTAAAAAGCACCGATAACATCCACACTCTTCGTGGCAAAATTTTTATTCCAAATGGTGAAATTAAGGGGCTTTTTCATCTCGTTCACGGTATGACCGAATATATCGACCGTTACGACCATTTGTTTTCATTTTTTGCCGAAAACGGCTTTGTTGCCTTTGGTTATGACCATTTAGGTCACGGCAAAACCGCCGAGAATGACGATGAACTTGGCTTTATTGCCCACAAGGACGGTTGGAAATATTTAGTAAACGATGTTGTAACATTTACAAAGGCGGTCAAAAAAATCTACCCCGATACACCCACCGTTTTAATGGGTCATTCAATGGGCTCGTTTATCGCACGGCTTGTTTGTGAAAGCTATGCAGCAGAATACGATAAATTTATTTTTTGCGGCACAAGCGGACCAAATCCCGCGTCTTCAGCTGGGCTTTTGCTTGTGAAAATTATTAAGGCATTTAAGGGTGAAAAGCATAAATCAAACCTTATTCAAAGCGTTGCCTTTGGCAGTTACAATAATGGCTTCGAGGGTGACACCCCTTATGAATGGCTGACAAACGACCGCGAGATTATAAACAAATACGCCGCCGATAAATACTGCACCTTCCGTTTTACCGTGTCAGCAATGGGCGACCTTATGAATTTGCTGTCAAAATGCAACCGAGGTGCTTGGTTTAAGTCACTTGACGGCACAAAACCCATTCTTTTAATTGCGGGCGATAAAGACCCCGTTGGCAATTACGGAAAAGGTGTAAAAGCGGTTTATGATAAGCTTATTAAAAACGGCAAAAAATGTGATATCAAGCTTTATGAAAACTGCCGCCACGAAATACATAACGACATTTGCAAAGATGAAATGTTTAGCGATATTTTAAAATTTCTTGATTAAATTATAAAAGCGAGAACTGAATTTCAGTTCTCGCTTTTTACTATTTAAGTTGGCTTTCAATAATTAAAAGTCGGTTATATTTTGCCACTCGGTCACTTCGGCAGGGTGCACCTGTTTTAATTTGCCCCGCATTTACCGCCACCGCCAAATCAGCTATTGTGGTGTCCTCACTTTCGCCCGAACGGTGAGAAATTACCGCCGTATAGCCGTGCTTTTGTGCCAAAGAAATAACATCAAGCGTTTCGGTCAAAGTGCCAATTTGGTTAAGCTTTATTAAAATTGAATTGCCGCACTTTTCGCGAATACCTTTGCTTAAACGGGTATGGTTTGTAACAAACAAATCATCACCGACAAGCTGAATTTTATCGCCCATTTTTTCGGTAAGTTTTTTCCAGCCCGCCCAGTCCTCTTCTGCAACACCGTCTTCAATAGAAATTATAGGATATTTTTCACAAAGTGCCTCGTAATATTCAATAAGCTCATCCGCGGTCATTGTTTTGTCACGCTTTGGCAAATGATATTTTCCGTTTTTATACCATTCGCTTGATGCCACATCCAACGCAATTTTAATATCGTTTGTGTTATAGCCCGCCTCTTCTATGGCCTTAACTATAATCGAAATTGCCTCTTCGTCGGATGATAAATCGGGTGCAAAGCCACCCTCATCCCCAACACCTGTCGCTTTGCCGTTTTGCTTTAAAATTTTGCCAAGGGTGTGATAAATTTCAACACTTTGGCGAAGCCCTTCGGCAAAGGTTTTGGCGGTGTATGGAATAATCATAAATTCCTGAATATCAATGTTGTTTGCAGCGTGTGCACCACCGTTTAAAATGTTAAGCATTGGGCGGGGCAAAACATTGGCATCAATACCGCCGATATAACGGTAAAGGGGCATTTTTTGTGAATTTGCCACTGCCTTTGCACAAGCAAGTGACACCGCCAAAATGGCATTAGCGCCAAGGCGGGACTTATTTTCGGTGCCGTCAAGCTTTATCATAATTTCATCAATTTTTCTCTGATTAACCGTTTCGCTTAATATAAGGGTTCTTGCAATTTCACCGTTAATGCTTTCAACCGCATTTTTAACGCCTTTACCCATATAGCGTGTTTTGTCACCATCGCGTTTTTCGTGGGCTTCAAACATACCGGTTGATGCACCCGACGGGGCAATAGCAAACCCGCAAGAGTTATCCGACAGCACAACCTTTGCCGCAACCGTTGGGTTGCCGCGACTGTCCAAAACCTCATAACCATAAACGTTTGTAATTTTAAGTTTTTCCATATTTTTCACCTTTTAAAAAGTTTTTAATATTTTTCCCTAAATATTTAAAATTACTATTTAATTTTACTTTATTTTGTGTTATAATGCAAGGTGAATTATTATATATAAAGGATTTTTTAAATGGAAAACCGAAATAACGAAAATAAAGAACAAGGTTATAACATAATTTGTGGGCGAAATCCCGTTTTAGAGGCAGTGCGCTCGGGCCGTGAAATTGACCGTTTGCTTGTTGCCCACGGTGTTAGCGGCGGCAGTATTACCGCCATTATTGCAAAGTGTAAGCAACGCGACATTTTAATAAAAGAAGTCAGCCCCCAAAAGCTTGACTATTACTGCGGCGGTGCAAACCACCAGGGTGTTGCAGTCCTTTTTGCCGAGCAAGAATATTGCACAGTGGATGATATCTTTAAAAAGGCCGCCGACCAAAACGAAAAGCCCTTTATTATTGTGTGCGATGAAATTGAAGACCCGCACAATTTAGGCGCAATTATAAGAACGGCCGAGGCCTGCCGCGTTCACGGTATTATCATTCCAAAACGCCGTAGCGCTTCACTTAATGCCACCGTTGCAAAAAGCGCTTGCGGTGCACTTGAATATATGAAGGTTGCCCGTGTTACCAACATACCCAACACTATTGACGAGCTTAAGGAAAAAGGCGTTTGGGTGTTCGGTGCCGATATGGACGGTGACGATTACCGCCAAATTGATTTTGACTGCCCCACCGCACTTGTTATAGGTAACGAGGGTAAGGGCATTGGCACACTTACCGCCAAAAAATGTGACCAAATTATCAGTTTGCCAATGAAGGGCAAAATAAATTCTCTTAACGCATCGGTTGCGGCGGGAATTTTAATGTACGAGGTTTTAAGAAAAAGAGCGTAAATTTTACACACATCACAGGACGGAGATTATAAATGAAATTCTTTTCAAAGAAAAAAGATTCAAACGACAGCTTAGTCGATGAAGAAATAATCTTAAAAGAACAAATCATAGCGCCCGAAAACCCAAATGTTTTAACAGTTGAGGAGCTTTTAGGCAAAAAGGTGCACAAAGCCGAAAATGTTAAAAGCACAGGCGCTTTAGATACACTTAAAAAACGAATGCTTGGCGAAAATGTGTCCCCTTTAACACAGCCCGCTGAAAAAGTAACCTTTACACCAAGCACCAAAAAATCGGAAGAAGTAAAGACTTTAGATACTACACCTTTGAAAAAAGAAGAAAAAGCGGAAACCGAAAAAACATTGCTTGAAAAGTGTCGTCCCTTTATTTTGGATGAAAAGGGGCAAGATACCTCTAAAAATATTCCGCCTGCTTATAAGCTTGATTCAGTGGCGGATATTTTAAGAAAAGACGAAAATGAGGACGAGGTTTCAATCTTTAACAAAAAGTATAATTTTGATGCCGATTATTTAGGACAGTATGTTGAAAAGAAATTGGCAGAGGAAAGGGCGCCAAAGCCAATTGCAAAGCCCGAGGTTAAAGATAATGTAACCGACACCATACCTATTACAAGGGTTAAAAATGCACAAACCAATGTGTCTTTTACAATTTCTGACATTGACCCCGTAAAATTTGAAGCCCCTGCCGAAGCTGTGGCACCCACAAATGCCACCATAACCTTTACCCCTGTGGCTGAAAATAAGGATGAGCCAAAAATTTTGGTAAGCAGCAGAACGCGCCAAATCGATTTAACAGGCGAAATGGCTGCTATTGAGGATATATCCTCTACATCTGGTAACCGTGTCGAGCTTGAAAAAACCGAATTTGATGATTTTGTGCCCCCAAATGAAATAAAATCTGAAATTGATGCAAAACGCTTTTTAAGAAGCTTTTCAATTAAAAAACGAAATTATTTCTTAACCACCTTTGTTTCGGTTTTATTTACATTTTTACTAATTGTTATGAAGCTGCCCTTTATGTCGGGCGCTGTGCTTTCCGAAACCAAACCCACAATGATAGTTTGCGCATCATTCTTGGCTGTTATTTTCTTTGCAAACTATGATATGCTTTTATCACTTAAAAATATTTTCAAAAAGCAATCGGACGCTGATGTTTCGGCCGCCCTTTGCGGTATTTTTGTTTTAGCATATTCAGTTATGGGAATAATAAAGGGTGAAATTATTACCGATTTGTGCTTATTATGTGGTATCACACTTACCGCAAGGGCTTTAGGTAAATTTCAAAAATATTCTTATTTGCTTTCAAATTTAAAGCAAATTTCGGTAAAATCACCCAAAAAGGCGGTTCGCCTTTTAAGCGACCCAACTGTCACCTTTGCAATGGCTAAAAATTCTGTCGAGGGCGACACCCTTATCGCCGCCCCGCAAATTAGTGAACGCATTGATGATTATATAAAATATTCAACCTACGGCACATTTTTAAACGGCCGTTTACCAATTATCACAGTTGCTTCACTTGTTTTATCGGCCTTAACATTTTTTGCAACCTATCAGTATTTTGGTGGTTTATTTTATGGCATTTATGCCGCTGCCGCCGTGCAGTGCTTTGCGGCACTTCCCACATTGTTTTTAATTGACAATTTACCGATATATTCAGCAAGTAAAAAACTTAACCGCAAAGGCGCAATGATTTCGGGCAAAGCAGGGGCCGAGCATATCGAGCTTGCTAATGCGGTTCTACTAAATTCTGACGATTTGTTCCCCCGTGGCACAGTTACACTTCACAATATAAAGGTTTTGTCGGAAAACAATGTAACCGACACAATTTTACGCGCCACCTCGCTTACAAAGGCGCTTTCAAGCCCGCTTTATTATGTCTTTAAGGAAATTGCGGGGGATGAAAATGTAAATTCTTTACCCGTTTGTGACACAGTTAAATATGAAGAAAGAATGGGCATTTCAGGTTGGGTAAATAACGAGCTTTTGTTTATTGGTAACCGCACCATTATGGAAGCGCACGGAATAAAGGTGCCCGACATTGAAACCGACCGCAAAATTTTAAGAAGCGGTTACTTCCCTGTTTATGTTGCAACCGAAAATACTGCTGTTGCACTTTTAATGGTTAAATATTCGGTAAGTTCCACAGTTTCTAAAGAGCTTCGCCGTTTAACCCGAATTGGTGTTACAATTTTGGTTAACAACACCGACCCAAATTTGTCAAACGAAATGATTTGCGATTATTTAGGTCTTTATGAAGATTCGGTTATGGTTATGACCACTGCGGGCTGTAATATGTATAAAAACATTGCACCCAATACCGATGGTATTTCCGCACCTGCGGCATATCGTGGCGGTGCGTTAACCCTTGCCCGTATTATGAACACGGCAAACAAAATCCGTAAAAGCAACACAGTGCTTACCGTGCTTTATGTTTTGGCGGCAGTATTTTGTATAATAATGTTTGCATACCTTTCATTTACATCGGCAAACACCTTAATGACAGGCGCCAGGGTTTTACTTTATGGTGTAATATCAACCGTAATTTCCGCACTCGTTTACTTAACTCAAAAACCTTAGGAAAGAGGTATTTTAAAAATGGATAAGAAAAAGTTTTACATCACAACGGCTATTGCCTATACATCAAGAAAGCCACATATCGGCAACGCTTATGACATTGTTTTGGCTGATATGATTGCCCGCTATAAAAAAATGCAGGGCTTTGATGTGTTTTTAATGACCGGTTCGGACGAACACGGCCAAAAGATTGAAGAATATGCAAACAATGCAGGCATTTCGCCCAAAGAATATGTTGATAATATATCGGCTCAAATAAAGGATGTTTGGAACAGCTTAAACACAAGCTATGACAAATTTATCCGCACAACCGATGCCGACCACGAAAAAGCCGTTCAAAGAATTTTCACAAAGCTTTATGAACAGGGCGACATTTATAAAGGTCATTACGAGGGTAAATATTGCGTTCCCTGTGAGTCATTTTTTACCGCTTCACAGCTTGTTGACGGCAAGTGCCCCGACTGTGGCCGAGAGGTTATTGATTCAAAAGAAGAAGCATATTTCTTAAAGCTTTCAAAATATCAGGATAAGCTTTTAGAATATTACGAGCAAAACCCCGACTTTATTATGCCCGAAAGCCGTAAAAATGAAATGATAAACAATTTCTTAAAACCCGGTCTTTCGGATTTGTGCGTTTCCCGTTCAACATTTAAGTGGGGCGTACCGGTTGAGTTTGACCCCAAGCATGTTACCTATGTTTGGATAGATGCCCTTTCAAACTATATTACAGGTATTGGCTATAATCCAGACGGTAGCACCGAGCAATTTTCAAAGCTTTGGCCCGCTGATTTGCATGTAATTGGCAAGGATATTGTGCGTTTCCACACAATTTATTGGCCCATTATTTTAATGGCATTGGGTCTTCCCTTGCCCAAACAGGTTTTAGGTCACCCGTGGGTGCTTGTGGGCGAAGACAAAATGTCAAAATCAAAGGGTAATGTAATTTATGCTGACGAGCTTGCAAAGCGTTTTTCAACCGATGCTGTGCGTTATTACCTTTTGTCGGAAATTCCCTTTGCACAAGACGGCACAATAACCTATGAAAGCTTTATTAACAAGTTTAACACCGATTTGGCAAACACCCTTGGTAACCTTGTAAACCGCACCGTTGCAATGACAAACAAATATTTTGACGGTACAGTTTCTTACAAAAAGCTCGATGATGAACTTGACAATGACCTTATTGAAACAGCAGCCGCAACCATTGAAAAATATAAGACACAAATGGATGCTTACCGCAATGCCGATGCAGTTAACACTGTTATGAACCTCGCTAAGCGTTGCAACAAGTATATTGATGAAACAACACCTTGGGCACTTGCAAAGGATGAAAGCCAAAAAGAACGCCTTAACACAGTTTTATATAATCTTCTTGAATGTGTTCGCCTTTTGGGTGTTATGCTCTCCCCCGTTATGCCCGAAAGTTGCGAAAACATTAAAGTGCAATTAAATTCTTCTTGCACCGAACTCAATTTTGGCGAAGTTAAAGATTATACTGTGGGTGCTGCTACCCCATTATTCGCACGCATTGACGCTGAAAAGGTTTTGGCTGAAATTGCAGCCGAGCAAGAAGCCGCAAAGAAAGCTAATGAAGAAGCCGAAAATGTTGCAACTATCAATGAAATCGCCATTGAAGACTTTGCAAAGGTAGAGCTTACCGCCGCAAAAATTATTGACTGCGAAGCCGTACCAAAGGCGAAGAAGCTTTTAAAATTAACCCTTAATGACGGCAAGCGTAACCGCACAGTTGCATCGGGCATTGCAAAATTCTATAAACCCGAAGAGCTTGTGGGCAAAACCGTAATTTTGGTTTCAAACCTTAAAAAAGCCACCCTTTGCGGAATTGAATCCGAAGGTATGATTTTGGCGGCCGACTGCAGTGAAGATAATGTTCAGGTAATATTCCTTGATGATATCCCCGCAGGCAGTAAAATTAGGTGATTAAATGTCAAATGATAACGCATTTATTTTTGACACCCACGCCCATTACGATGATGTGGTGTTTCAAAGCTCATTAGACACCTTAATACCCGAAATGGAAAAAGCAGGTGTTAAAAAAATCATCACCTGCGGTTGCAATTTAAAAAGCAGTATGAACGCCATTAAATTGGCCGAAAAATACGACATTATTTATGCCGCTGTGGGTATTCACCCCGGCAACATTGATGACGGTGAAGAACTTTTGGAAATTGAAAAGCTTTTAAATCACGAAAAATGTGTTGCAGTTGGTGAAATTGGGCTTGATTATTATTGGCGACAAGACAACAAAAATAAGCAAATTGAAATTTTTAAAAAGCAGTTAGAGCTTGCCAACAAATATAATCTACCCGTTTTGGTGCACGACCGCGATGCCCACGCCGACACTCTTGAAATTTTAAAAAAATTTAAACCAAAGGGTGTTGTTCACGCCTTTTCGGGCAGTGTCGAAATGGCGCGCGAGCTTTTAAAAATTGGCTTATATTTAGGTGTTGGCGGTGTTTTAACCTTTAAAAACGCCCGCAATTTGCCCGCCGTTGTTTTAGATACACCGCTTGAAAGATTACTGCTTGAAACCGATGCACCCTATTTATCACCCGTTCCGTTTAGAGGTAAGGAAAACCGTTCAGATTTAATACACCTTGTTGCCGAAAAAATGGCAGAAATTAAAGGCATTTCAAAAAATGAGGTTTTAAAAACAACCTTTCAAAATGCCGAAAATTTGTTTAAAAAATAGTATAAACACCCCACCGACACAAATAATAATTGTGAAAGCGGGGTGTTTTAAATGGATAACAATCAAAACAAGCAAAATCAAAATAGAAACGACCAAAACAAAAATAACCAAAATAAAAATAATCAAAACAAGCAAAACCAAAACAAAAACAACTAATTTTAAAGACCGCCTTTGCAGGCGGTCTTTTTTTAAGCCATTGAATATGGGAAATATAGTGTACCGCAAAGGTCACAGTCACCATAGTACATTGCGGTATATTCACCTTTTTTGTCCTTTTCGGCAATTTCTTTGAAACTGCCTGTCGGCGAAACAGCTGTTTCACCCTTTTTATTTGAGGCACAAATTTCTTTAAAGCCAAATTTTTTATAATAGTCTATAAGTCCGCTATCGGCGGGTCTTAAAATTAAAATACCGTCAGTTTCAGCTAAAATTTTCTGCATAAGCTGTTTGCCATATCCCTTGCCTCTATGCTCCTCCTTAACGGTAAAGCCATAAATATAATGCGCTTTTTTACCGTCAACCTCACAAGGAAGCAAAAGACAAAGCGCAACCGTTTCACCGTCGATGCGTAAAGTTTTCACACAGTCACCGCAAACCGAAAACAGCTTTTTAGCAAATGGGCCGTCGTGAAAAGCATCATTATAAAGCTTTATAAGGGCATATTCTATTGGAATACAGCTGTATTTTTCAAGCAAAATTTCGGGTTTGTATGATAACTTTGCCTTGCGAAGCCCCTCAATACCCATATCATCCTCGCGGTTTATAAAGGTATAACCCGAAAGCGTTTTTGCAAACTCGCGGTTTATTACTGTGTAAGCGGTGGCATAATCGCTTAATGCTTTTTCAATATGAATATCGAAAATGTCAGGATTTATGGGCGAGCCCAAGGTAAACGCCACCATTTTGCCGTCAACATAAATTGCGCCACCCTTTGCCTTTAAAATCAACATATTATTTAAAATGGTTTCAATCCCCTTTTTCTCGGTGGCTAAATATTCATCAAAACGGTCGGCATTTTCTTTATACCATAAATCAGCACACTCTAAAACCTCTTGCTTGTTTTCTTCAGTTATTTCCTTAAAGCACCAATTGAACTGCTTTGAAAATGCTGCAATGTGGTTTCGTTTGCTGTGATATTTCTTGCCCGAAAGGTTTGCCAAATCTTCCCTTTTATAAATATAGTCAAAGGCATCTCGTTCGGGTGTAATATCATAGCTGTCGCCTAAAAGTTGTTTGAACTGCGAAAATTTACTGTCATTTTGCACCCAAAAATATGGCTTTTGGGGGTATGTGTGCTGAAAAATTAAATCAATTCCCTTTTTTAAATCATCACAAAACGGCAATGCGAAAAACTGACTTTGCTCTTTGCCTGACTTTAAAAAGAGCATATCATCCTTTAAGGCATACATATTGTTATATGTTTTTTGCCAAACAATAAGACTAATTATATTTTTTTCGCAAGAAATTACCTCGCCGTTTTGGGTTATTTCCCCAATTTTTTCAGCATCTGAAATTTCAATTTTTTTAAAGTTTAACATAAGCTTATTATTTCCAAAAAGTTTACAAAAGCGTGCCTATTTGACACGCTTTTATATTTTTATTCTGTTGTAGTTTGGGTGGTACTGTCGGTTGAAGTTGTGCTCTCGGTGCCACTGTTTGTACTTTCAGTAGAACTGTTGCCCGAAGATGTGTTTGAGGTTGTGCTTGATGTGTCAGAGGTAGTTTCCTCATCACCTGGCATTACATCAACCTTTGGTGTTTCTAAAAGTGCACCCTCATGTTTATCACATTTTGCAGGAAGAGCACCCTTCTTATACCAACCAATATCAATATCTTCACAGGCATCGGTTGCAAGCAAGCCGGTTTCAGTACAATAATAACGCTTCACTGCGTACTTACTTACCTCAAAATTCTTGTCAGGTAAATTCTTATGAACTTCCGACATAACCTGTCGCCAAAGTCGTTTTGCAAGACCAAGGTTTGCCGCAGGCATTTTTTGCATTGTTTCATAACCAATCCAAGAAGATGCCACATAATAGGGCGAGCCGCCAACAAACCATTTGTCGTTTGAATCGTTAGAGGTACCTGTTTTACCGTAAATTCTGATTCGGCTGAATGTGCCCGCCATATCGGTTGCCGTACCCTTCTTGCCGTAAACAACATTTTGAAGCATTTTGTTTACAATAGTTGCAGTGTCAGAGCTAATTGCCATTGTTGGCTGGGTGTTTTGCTCTAAAATAACCTCGCCCTTTTGGTTTGTAACCTTGGTATAGAAGGTGGGCTCGTAATAAAGACCGCCGTTACCGAATATAGCATAAGCCGCAGCAGACTCTAATGTGGTTATACCGCCATGTGTACCGCCAAGGCCAAGTGCCGAAAGGTTTTTATCCTCATCAGTTAAATTTTTAATATTTAATTTTTGTGTCAAGAAATTAAACGAGGTGCCAACACCCATTTCGTTTACAAGTGCAACAGGGATAGTGTTGGTTGAACGCTCAACCGCAAGCTTTGCAGTAATATTGCCCGCAAAACCGCCATAAGAGTTATGTGGTGTCCACTTTCCGTATGTGGTTTTGGTGTCGTTTAAAATTGTTGAATAATTGATTATATTGTTTTCAATAGCAGGGGCATAGCACGCCATCGGCTTCATTGTTGAACCGGGTTGGCGAATAGCGTCAATAGCGCAGTTAAAGCCGCGGTTTGTGGTCTTTTCACCTATACCGCCCACAAGTGCCTTTACCTGACCCTTATAATTCATAATGGTCATAGCGCCCCAAAGCGGGTCACCCTTACTGCTCTTTTTAGCGCTGGATGCAATGTCTTTATATGCCTTTTCGGCAATGGCTTGCATTTTAGTGTCAACAGTAGCGTAAATTTTATATCCGCCGCTGTAGAAAAGGCGTTCTGCTGCGGCCTTATCATAGCCATATTTTGCCGCCAAATCCTCAGAAACATCGGTGATTAAAGCATCAATAAAGTAAGAATTTATATCATTATTTGCGGTTGCATCGGTATTAGCAACAACCTTTAATTCTTCATTTTTTGCTTTTTCATATTCTTCTTCGGTGATATAGCCCTGTTCTTTCATAAGACGCAAAACGGTCGAACGGCGCTCCTTATTATTATTAGGGTTAGTATCAGGTGCATAATTGCGAGGGCTTTTGGTAATTGCCGCAAGCGCCGCACATTCGGTAAGGGTTAATTCATCAACACTTTTGTCAAAATAATAGTTTGCTGCAACCTCAACACCGTATGTGCCGTGGCCCATTGCGATAGTATTAAGATAGCATTCTAAAATTACGTCCTTGGTGTATTTAGATTCTAAATACTTGGCACGCATTATTTCCCTTACCTTACGCATCTTGCTCTTTTCATCGTCACCTGTAAGGTTTTTAACAAGCTGTTGAGTAATGGTAGAGCCACCCTGACGGGATGAATAAATAGGAATAAATTCATTTATAACCGCACCTGTGGTACGTTTCCAGTCGACACCATAGTGGGTGTTAAAGCGCATATCTTCAACCGCGATAAAGGCATTACAAAGCATTTGGGGAATACCTTTATATTCGGGGTCGTTTTCTTTTGCCAATGTTTCATCATAATCAACCCAGAGGCGATTAAACTCACCGTGAAGGCGGGTATATTCCTCATAATTTCCCTTGCCGTTATCAACATAAACGGTTGTGGTAAAATTAAGCATTAAATCGTTAAGGTCTTGCTCCATCGTGCCATCAACCGAGGTGAATACATATAACAATACGCCCCCAAGCGCAGAGCAAGCAACAATAACACCAACCAAAAAACAAACTAAAACATTTTTTAAAATCTTTTGTTTTTTTGTTAAAGTCTTTTTAGAATTTTCGCTTTCATCCATAACATTTTTAGAAGAAAAAGCGTTAAGGTCAAATTCGGCCTTGTTTTCGTCAACTACATCATTAGAATTGGCGTAACTAAACAAATCCTTATCGTCCATAATTATCTCCTATCTTTAATAATCCCATATATAAATAGAGCACTATTTTCTAGATTATACCATATAATACCGCTAAAATCAACTTTCAAGCTTATTTTTTACAATTCTGTCATATTTAATTCTTGTTGAAAAAATAAAGAATTTGTGTTATCATTTATAAGGACAAATTTGGCCCGTCAAAAAGGGGGAGCTTTTTATGGAAATTGTTGTGATTTTAAATGCTATAATCAGCGTTATGAACGCAATTTCAAAATTTATTTCAAACTTGTTATGGTATAAAAATATTTTTAAATATGTCGGCGTGTTTGCAACCCGAAAATTCAAGCCCGCTAAAAATTATCACAAATATGCCGTTATAGTTGCCGCAAGAAATGAAGAAAATGTTATTGGCAACCTTATTGAAAGCGTTAGGATGCAAAACTACCCCGAAGATATGTTGGATATTTTCGTTGTTGCCGACAACTGCACCGACAATACCGCAAAAATTGCGCGTGAGCTTGGCGCTGTTTGTTATGAACGCTTTGATAACGACCACCGCACCAAAGGCTATGCGCTTCAATATTTGGTTGAATGTATTCGCCGTGATTACGGCATTGACAGTTATGAGGGTTATATTCTTTTCGATGCGGACAACCTTTTGGCACCCGATTATTTAGAAAGAATGAACGACGCTTTTGATGAAGGTGAAAAAATTGTCACCTCATACCGCAACACCAAAAACTTTGGCGACAACTGGATTTCGGCATCCTACGGTGTGCATTGGCTTCGCACAGTTCGTAACGAGCACCGCCCCCGCTCCCTCTTTCATTTAGCAACCCGTATTCAAGGCACCGGCTTTTTATTCTCGCACGAGCTTATAGAAGACGGCTGGAACTGGGTTTCCCTCACCGAAGACCGCGCCTTTTGTGCCGATGCTGTTGCAAAGGGCTATAAAATATCCTACAACCACGATGCTATTTTCTATGACGAGCAACCCACAAGCATTAAAATTGCTATGCGCCAGCGTATCCGTTGGGCAAAGGGCCATTTACAAGCGTTTGTCGAAATTGGCCCCAAGCTTTTGTGGCACATTTTCTTTACAGGCGGCGTAGCAAGTGCTCACGAAAAGGGCGAAGTTACACCTTTAAAAAGGTTGTTTAACAATATCCGCCTTCGCTTTATTTCACTTGATATGCTTTCGGTGGTTTACACCCGTTCACTTTTTATCACCTTTAAGCGACTTATTTGGTTAGCTTTAAGAATTTCAATTATCTGCATCACCGCAAAGAGCTTTAACATTGCTCCCATCTGGGCTGCCGTTTACAGCGTTATTTGGTGGAATATTGAGGGCTGCCTTAAAAATATGCTTGTTGCCCTTTACGTTTATATAATCGAGCAAAGGCGCATTGAAAAAATCCCGTTTTTTAAAACCCTTTGGTTTGCCTTTACCTTCCCTGTTTTTGACCTTATCGGCAAGCTTTCACTTGTTATTGCCCTTTTCACAAAGGTTGAATGGAAGCCCATTCCCCACGATTCAAAGGTTAAAATTACAGACATTGTAAAAAATAAAGAAAATTTGGATAAAAAACAAAAAATATCTTGACAAAATACCTTTTTAGCTGTATAATCATTGGTGCATTCCAAAGACAGTAGGTGGCACATTGCCGTAAGTTTCATCGCCTACCGAGGTTAAGCACTTAAATACTTAAAGGTTATTTATGCTTGTCCATGTCTTTGGGCAAGCATATTTTTTTACACTAACGGAGGTGAAAGATGCATGCCCAACGCATCGGTTTTAGAACAAAAACAAAAGCAGGTAGCTGAGCTTACTGAAAAGTTATCAAAAGCTATCGTTGGTGTTGTTGTTGATTACAAGGGCATTACTGTTGCTGACGACACAAAGCTTCGTAAAGAACTTCGTGAAAACGGTGTTGATTACTTCGTTGTTAAAAACACCATCCTCGGCCGCGCAATCGCCGGTACTGACCTCGAAGAAATGAGCTTTGCTCTCGAAGGTACAACCGCTATTGCTCTTGCTAATGAAGACTACACCGCAGCCGCAAGAATTCTTTCAAAGTTTGCTGAAACACACCAAAACTTCAAGGTTAAAACTGGTTTCCTTGATGGTAAGGTTGTTGACACCGCAACTATTGATGCTCTTGCAAAGCTTCCCACAAAGGAAGTACTTCTCGCAACAGTTTGCAGTGCTTTCCAAGCACCTATCGCAGCATTTGCACGTGCTGTACAAGCTATCGTTGACAAAGAAAACGAAGCATAATTTTTAAAAATAAACTAAAAAACATTTATTGGAGGAAAATAAAATGGCATCTGAAAAAATCACAGCTATGATTGAAGAGTTAAAAACTCTTACCGTATTAGAACTTTCTGAACTTGTAAAGGCAGTAGAAGAAGAATTTGGCGTATCTGCAGCAGCAGCTGTAGCAGTAGCAGCTCCCGCAGCAGGCGGCGCAGCAGCAGCTGAAGAAAAGACTGAATTCGACGTTATCCTTAAGGAAGCTGGCCCCGAAAAAATTAAGGTTATCAAGGTTGTTCGCGAAATCACCGGTCTTGGTCTTGCTGAAGCAAAGGCACTCGTTGATGGCGCTCCTAAAACCCTTAAAGAAGCTGTTTCTAAAGAAGAAGCTGAAGAACTCAAAGCTAAGCTTTCTGAAGTTAGCGCTGTTGTTGAAATCGCTTAATTTAAAACCGATTAAAAAAATTGAAAGAACCGTAGATTTTCTACGGTTCTTTTTTATTTTCAAACTTAAGAATTTGCTTTGAAAACATCGGCAACTTCGCTTATTGTAACAAACGCTTTTGGGTCAATGCTTTTAATAATGCTTCTCATCTTTGCAATTTGAAAACGGTTTACAACAAAGTAAATGATTGTTTTGTCATTACCCGAATATCCACCCGTTGCGGCAATTTTGGTTGTGCCACATTCAAATGCCGCCATAAGCTCTTCGCTAATTTCTTCGGGCTTGGTGGTGATAATCATAACCTCTTTTGAACGGTCAAAACCCTCTACAATAAAATCTATGGTTTTAAGCCCAATTGCATATGTCACTATGGAATAAAGCGGCAAGGTCCAACTTTTTACAACAATACCACAAACTATGTAAAGAATTACATTATAAATCATTACAAAAGTGCCAACCGTTATGTTAAGTTTTTTCGAAAAAATAACTGCCATAACTTCAATACCGTCAAGCGCACCGCCAAAGCGTATTGTTGTACCGCTTCCTATACCCGAAAGCATACCGCCGAAAATGGCGCACAAAAACAAATCGTTTTCCGCCATTGGCGATTTTACACTTACATCAATAGGTAAAATATCAGTTATAAGCCAAGCGGCAAGTGAATAAATACATACCGCAAAAAGTGAATAAACTGTGAAAGCCACACCCTGTTTTTTAAGGCCAAACAAGAAAAGTGGTATGTTTAAAATAAGCAAAAAGATTGGCAAAGTTAAATATTCGGGGGTTATTTGCGAAAGCAACATTGATGTGCCCGAAATACCGCTATCGTAAAGCTTTACAGGTGATAAGAAAACCGTTACACCAAAAGCGTTTATGCACCCCGCAATTAAAAGCATTGCAAAGTTTTGCCACTTTAATGATTTTAATTCCTTTATAAAAGTCATTTAAATACCCATCCTATACTAATTATATTTTTATGATACCACATTTTAAGTTTTAAGTAAAGTTGCTTTGTGAAATTCATCTTGAAAACAAGGTAAAACTTTGATATTATAATAATATACTTTAATTGGAGATTTTCTATGTCTGACTTACTAAACCATGTTATAAAAGCGGTGGTTGACTGCCGTGAAATAATGCTTTCACCATATTCCGTAATGGAAAAAAGCGGTGTATCAAATCTTGTTACTTCGGCCGATAAGGCGGTTGAAGAAAAGCTAAAAACCGAACTTTTAAAAATCTTGCCTGACGCATGCTTTTTGGGTGAAGAAGGCAGCCGCACCGACGACAAAACCTATCGCTTTGTGGTCGACCCAATTGACGGTACCGCCAACTTTGTAAGAAACTTAAATTGCAGTGCAATAAGCGTTGGTCTTTTAAAAGACGGTGTAAGTGTTTTGGGTGTTGTTTATAACCCCTTTACAAACGAACTTTATTATGCCGAAAAAGGCAAGGGTGCATTTTTAAATGGCCAAGAAATTAAGGTTTCAAACCGTGACTTTGCCCATTCGCTTTATTACACCGCACTTTGCATTTATAAAAAAGAATTGGCTGAAAATTGCCTTAACATTCTGCGTGATGTTTATAAACAGTGTGATGATTTTCGCCGCGAAGGTAGTGCCGCATTGGAATTATGCCGTTTGGCATCCGGCAAGGCCGAACTTTATTTTGAAATTCGCATTTTCCCATGGGACAGTGCTGCTGCTGAGGTTATATTAACCGAAGCCGGCGGTGTGTTTAAACGCCTATATGCTGAAAACATTGATATGGCGGCCCCCTTCCCCATTATCGCCGCAAATAGCACTGGAAATCTTAAAAAACTCGAAGAAATTGTTATAAAAGAAGTTCCAAGATTACCCAAAGATTATAATTGAATTTTAAAGGAAGTTTTAAAAATGAATGACGACAAAAAATTCCCGTACATCGACCCGCCAACTAAAACAACTCCCCCAATTTTAAATAAAGATTTGGATTTACAAGAAATACATTCGGAATGTGTGCAGGAACTTGGGCTTCAACAAAGCAAACGCGACCAATTGATTGCCTTTTATCTCACCATAACAGGTCTTGTTTCGGCTTATTTGTTTTCGTCCGGCATAAATCCCATAGTTCGCATTTTAATCTTTTTTGCTTTGTTTGTTCTTGGTTGCATTTGGTCAACAATTACTATCAGATATAAAATTTATAAAGAAATTTATTGGATGAGTTGCAAAACCATAAGCAGTCTTTTTTCGGTTGACCGTGATAAAATTGATAAAGCGTATGTGCAACATACTTTTTATTGCGTTATTAAAAAATGTTATAAAAGCATTCCCAAAGACGAAAGTGGAAAAAATCCAAATTTATTTAAATTTATCATTAAAAATCTTACCTCTGCAGAATATTTAATGTTTTTAACCATTGTGCTTTTGACTGCCGCTTCCGGTGGTGCAGGACTATTCTTTTTGTTTTACACACTTGGGCTTACCGTTTTGGGATATATTGCGGTTTTGATATTTTTAATTTTGTTTATTTCTTACCAAACCGTTTCTTATAATAAAGCAGCGCTTT
The DNA here is from genome assembly GCA_017549565.1 of Clostridia bacterium. Lineage (GTDB taxonomy): Bacteria > Bacillota > Clostridia > Oscillospirales > Acutalibacteraceae > UBA737. The sequence goes on along the minus strand of JAFYUI010000001.1, from coordinate 3,397 downwards.
CAGTTTTTAAGGTAATGCAAGATGAACTAAATTCTTCCTTTAATAAAGTATTTGAAAAAGCGTGGCATTTGCACTTTTTTGCATAAATATTATTTTTTTATATGCCTTAATATCTTGACAATAATTTCACATTATTATATAATAAAATTAACTGTGGAACAGTAATATCTTAGTTTATTTTTATCAGGAAGGTGAAGATATGAACAAAGCAAAAGCGGTTGTTATTGGAGCCGGTGCAGTCGGTTGCGCAATAGCACGAGAATTGTCAAAGTATTGTATCGATGTTGTCGTTATCGACAAAAATGATGATGTTGGCGGTTGCGCGTCAAAGTCAAACAGTGCCATTATACACACTGGTTATGATGCTGCCCCCGGCACCTTGGAATCTCAATTGGTTGTTGCTGCCAACCCAATGTATGATGAAATTGTTGAAGCATTGGATATTCCTTTCAAGCGCGTTGGTGCTATACTTCCCGCAATTACTGACGAACAATTCGAACAATTGCCTCAAATTAAAGAAAAGGCATTTAAAAACCATGTTTATGATATTGAATTTAAGTCAGGCAAAGAACTTTTAGAAATGGAACCAAACCTCAACCCCAATGTTAAGGGTGGTTTGTATATCCCACGCGAAAGTTTAATTGACCCGTTTATTTTCGTTCAAGCACTTGCTGAAAACGCTAATGCTAACGGCGCTGAATTTATGCTTAATGCAAAGGTTATTGACATTAAAACCGAAAACGGCAAAGTTAAAAGTGTTGTTACCACCAAGGGCGAAGTTGAAGCTGATTATGTAATAAACAGTGCAGGGCTTTACTGTGACGAAATTGCCGAAATGGTTGGCAAAGCCGATTATAAGGTTGTTGCAAGAAAGGGTCAATTCTATATCTTAGATAAAAACACCTCCTGCCAAGTTGAAAGAATTGTATTACCCATTCCAACCAAGGTTACAAAGGGCAAACTTATGTGCCCCACAATTCACGGCAATATGCTTGTTGGCCCAACTGCTGAAGATCAGGATTCTAAAGTTGATAAGTCAACCTCTACCGAAGGTCTTGACAGTATTGCAGCTGATGTTAGAAACCTTGTTCCTAATGTAAATTTAAGAGATACTATCACCCAATACAGCGGTTTACGCCCCAATAGAAATCCTGAAGGTTTACATTTTGATATGTATGACGACTTAAAGGGTTACATAAACCTTTCAGGTGTTCGTTCAACAGGTCTTACCCTTTCAGTTTCTATGGGTAAATATGTTGTACAACAAATGCTTATGAGCGGTGCTGACCTTGTACTTAAAGATAACTTTATTTCCGAACGTAAAGGTATTATCAAATTCTCTGAACAAACAAGAGAAGTTCAAGATAAACTTATTAAAGAAAACCCCTTATACGGTAACATTATTTGCCGTTGTGAAACCATTACCGAAGCAGAAATTTTAGATGCTATCCACCGCCCATTAGGTGCACGCACTGTTGATGCTGTTAAGCGCAGAGTTCGTGCCGGTATGGGTCGTTGTCAAGCAGGCTTCTGCGGTCCAAAGGTTATTGAAATTCTTGCACGTGAATTGGGCGTTAGCACCGATGAAATCAACAAAAATATCGACGGTTCATATATGGTAAGCGGTACCACAAGATAGGAGGGTATGAAGAATGTATAATATAAAATGCGATGTAGCAATTGTCGGCGGCGGCCCCGCAGGTCTTGCAGCAGCAGTTGCAGCAAAAAAAGAAGGTGCCGAAAAGGTACTTATTATCGAAAGAGATAACGCTTTAGGCGGCATTTTACAACAATGTATTCACCCCGGTTTTGGTTTAACACGCTTTGGTGAAGAACTTACCGGTCCCGAATATTACAGCCGCTTTGTTACTGAAGCTATGGATCTTGGTGTTGAGTATATCCTCAATTCAATGGTTCTTGAAATTGACGAAGCAAACAACCAAGTAATTTGTGCTAATAGCGAATATGGCCTTACTTGTATTGATGCAGGCAGTATTGTTCTTGCAATGGGCTGCCGTGAAAGAACAAGGGCTAACATTGTTGTTCCCGGCACTCGTCCTGCAGGTCTTTATACCGCAGGTTCGGCACAACGTCTTATCAACCGCCAAAACATTATGGTTGGCAAAAGCGTTGTTATTTTGGGCTCAGGCGACATTGGTATGATTATGGCTCGCCGTATGACATTAGAAGGCGCAAAAGTTGTTATGGTTGTTGAACTTATGGATTATCTCGCAGGTTTAACCCGTAACCGCGTTCAATGTCTTGACGACTTTGGCATTCCGCTTAAATTATCACACACTATTACCCGCATTGTTGGTAATGAACGTGTAGAAGGTGTTTATGTTGCACCTGTTGACGAAAACAAAAAACCAATTAAAGAAAAAGAAGAATTTGTCGAATGTGACACTGTTCTTTTCTCGGTTGGTCTTATTCCCGAAAACGAAATTTCAAACAAAGCAGGTATTGTAATTGACAAAGTTACAAATGGTCCAAAAGTTAACCAATACATGCAAACCTCTATCCCCTCAATCTTTGCTTGCGGCAACGTTGTTCATGTTAACGACTTGGTTGACAACGTTAGTGCTGAAAGTGAACAAGCAGGTAAATATGCTGCACAATATGCAATGGGCACCCTTGCAAAATCTGAAGGTAACGCAAACCTTGTAACAGGTAACAATGTAAGATACCTTTGCCCACAAAGTATTGAAAAAACCGGCAAGGATGAAAAAGTTAGCGTTTACTTCCGTGTGCTCAAACCTGAATTTAATGTTAAGCTTGTTGCTCGTTGCGGAGATAAGGTTATTGCTCAAAAACGCGAATTCAGAGTTAACCCCGGTGAAATGAATCACGTTAATATTCCTTTGGCAGAAGTTGAAGGTAATGAAATTACCGTTGAAGTAATTAAGGAGGGTTAATAAATGAATAAAGAAGTTATTTGTACTGTATGCCCCCGTGGTTGCCACATAAATGTAGTTGGTACTGAAACCACAGTTGAAAACCTTGAAGGTTATGGCTGCAAACGCGGTATTGAATATGCCACAAACGAATATTTAAGCCCTGTTCGCATTCTTACCACTATCGTTAAAATTGAAGGCGTTGAAAACGACTTGCTTCCTGTTCGTTCAAACAAAGCACTTCCAAAAGATAAGCTTTTTGACTGTATGGAAGTTATCCGCAAAGCAACCGTTAAATTACCGGTTAAAATTGGTGATGTAATTGTTGAAAACATTTGCGATACAGGTGTTGACATTGTTGCAACCAAGCCATTGGCATAATAAAACATAAAATTAAAGGATGTGTAGAGTTTCTACACATCCTTTTTTCTGTTTTTTACAACTTAATGTAATGGATATTGATAATATTTTGTGTTTGCAGTTGGAATTCTATCATAAATTTG
>JAFYUI010000009.1 GCA_017549565.1 Clostridia bacterium | reverse complement strand
TAGCATAGCTACAATTGTTACATATTTGTTTGCACCATTTATTATTTTAACACTTAATTGGAAGGGCGTATTTTTCTTTAGTGCTACTTGCGGTGTTATTATGATTGTTTTATGGCAAATATTTTGCCCCGATATACAGCCCGTAAAGAAAACGGTTGCACAAACTAACCAACAAAGCAATGTGAAGGTTTTCGCCCCCATTTTCTTTATAGTTTGTACAGCGGTAATTATATGCGGTATGCTTAGGGATGGCGTTGCCACATGGACACCCTCGCTTATTTCCGAAAGCTTTAACTTAGGTAACAAGGTTGGTATTTTATCGGGTGCTGTATTACCGATTTTCAGTATGCTTTGCTATGAAATTGCGTTGGGCTTATACCGCAAAAAATTCACAAACCCCGTAACCTGTGGCGGTATAATCTTTGGAATAGGTGTTTTAAGCGCCGTTGTATTATGGGTTTCGCTTGGAAAGGCGCCAATAGTTTCTGTTATATGTATTTCATTACTTAACGGTGCTATGCACGGCGTAAACTTAATGTTTACAAGCATTCTTCCCTCGTTCTATGCAAACACAGGCAAGGTTTCAACCGTTTCGGGTGTTTTAAATTCTTTTGTTTATATTGGCTCTGCCATTTCAACCTATGGTATTGCACTTTTAACCGACAATTTCGGTTGGACTGTAACCGTAATTGTATGGATTGGCTTAGCAGTTGCCGGTTCGGCAATAGCCATAACCTCTGCAAATACATGGAAAAAGAAACTTCCACAATAAAATTTTAACGGAGACTTATTTAAGTCTCCGTTTTTATTTATACCGCTTTTTCAATTTGTTTTTTAAGCTTGTTTATAATTCGTTTTTCTAAGCGTGAAATATACGACTGCGAAATGCCAAGCGTGTCGGCAACCTCTTTTTGTGTGAATTCTTCATACCCGTTCATACCAAAACGCATTTCCATTATTTGTTTTTCGCGCGGGGGCAGGCATTTGACAAAGCTGTTTAAAATTGAGCGTTCATCCTCCTGCTCTACCCCGCGGCCGATTTCATCATAGTCACTGCCCAAAACATCAGACAGTAAAAGCTCGTTTCCGTCCCAGTCAATGTTTAGCGGCTCATCTATTGAAATTTCATTTTTTTGCGAGGCATTTTTGCGAAGATACATTAAAATTTCGTTTTCAATACAGCGTGAGGCATAGGTTGCAAGCTTTATGTTTTTGTCTGCACGAAAGGTATTTACCGCCTTTATAAGACCTATTGTGCCTATTGAAATTAAATCTTCAATATTAGTGTTTGTGCCGTCAAATTTGCGGGCAATATAGACCACCAACCTTAAATTATGTACAATTAAAATGTCCTTCGCTTTTTTATCATCACGGCTTAATAAAATTGCTTCCTCATCTGCATTTAAGGGCGGCGGCAAGGTTTGTGAGCCGTTTATATAAAAGGTCGGCTTAATAAAACCGATTTTAAGCAAAAATAAGTAAAGATATGTTTTTATCATAAATATCACCTAATTTAAAATTTTGGGGTTTATTAAAGCATTACTGCCATCGGGCAAAGGGGTTTTTGATATCGCTAAAATTGGGCGGTTAAGCGTTATGCTTTGGTTTTTATATTTAACCTCTGCACTGTCACACCTTAATCCCTCTAAAACATCGGCACCCGAAACTGTCATGCAGGGCAACATTCTGTAACGGCTTTTTGTTTTTAAATTTATTTGAAAGTCTTCACACTCAAAAAGCTTTATGGCAACGCTTTTATCCACAATAATTATTTCGCCCATTGAAAAAGCGTCTTCAATAGAATTTCCCGTGTCAATAATCGCTGTTAGCGTAGCGTTTTTATTATTTACAAAAAGTGTTATATCGCACCGCTGTGCCAAAGGTGCATTTTTAGAAAAAATGCGAAATAAAACGCTAAAAATTATATAACCCGCAACCGTAAAGCCAATAAGTGCAATTAAAGAAATATCAAAATAAACAACCGAATTATTTATAACCATACCGTTTGGTGAAAAGGTTAGCCAAACGGCATACATTAAACCGCCAAAGCCAACCGTTATGCCAAAAAGCAATAAAACGCTTTTTATATATGCTTTAACACCTTTAAAGCCAAAGGCGATAATTGACATAAGCATTGAAACCGCAATTTTAAACAGTGTTTCAATTAAAAAGCTTGTTTGAGGCAAAAATATGTAAAGGGATGACAGCGCACCAACAAATGCTGATAAAACAACCCACCTTGTTTTTGGCGTTTTCTTTAATATTTTGCTTACCGCAAGCAGTAAGAAATAATTTATTATAAGGTTTAAAAAAATTAAAACATCGGCGTAAACAATCAACTAAAATCACCACTAAATACATTATATCTTTTGGCGTTTGAAAAAATTGTCGATTAAAAAGGCACAAAAAAATAAACCCCACTTTTAAGTAGGGTTTATAATCTTTTTATTCACCTTCAGGGAAGTTGAAGTCTTTTCCGGGGGTTGTTGGGTTTTGGGGTAAGCTGTTTATACTGCTTTTATAACTTGACTCACCAATATTTGCCCTTAAGGTTGCTTTAAGTGTGCCTGTTTGGCCCTTTTCGGTAATATAGGTAATGGTTATTTTATCACCCGCACGGCTTTGCTCAATTAAATCAAGCACGATAGCATCATCAGTAATATCAACACCGTTAATTTGGGTAATGGTATCACCCTTGTTAAGTTTGCCGTAAAGGTCGCTGTCCTCTGAAACGGAATCAACATAAAGACCGATATGCTTATATTTGCCAAGGGCAACTAAAATAGAATCGGCTGCAATATAGGTTATACCAAGCTTTGCGCGGCTTACAACCTTGCCGTTTTTGATAAGCTCCTCCACAATATATTTCATTGTAGTAGTGGGTATTGCATAGCCAACGGCTTCCTGCCCGTCTGACACAAGCTTCGCCGAGGTTATGCCAACAATTTGACCATACATATTAACAAGTGCACCACCCGATGAGCCGGGGTTTATAGGGCTGTCGGTTTGGATGAGTCGCGCCGAATAGTTAGAGGTTATTTGCACACGGCGGTTTACTGCCGACACAATACCCTTTGTTATGCTTGATTTATCGGTCGGCTCGTTAGGTCGGCCAATAGCCACAACATTTTCGCCATAATTTAATTGGTCAGAGTTGCCAAAGGTTGCAGGGTCAAAGCCCTTTGCATCGATTTTCAAAACCGCAAGGTCGCTTATAACATCGCCCGCTACATATTTTGCGTCATACTCCTTACCGTCTTGGGTATACACCTTAAATTTAGGTGCGGCAATATTTGAATAAATATGGTCGTTTGTAACGATATAACCATCCTTTGAATAAACAACACCGCTGGCGCCCGACATTGTCCCATTTTCGTTGTAAACAATAATACCAACAATGCTGTTGCTAACAGTGGCATAAACCTCTGCTGCGGTCATTTCGTCACTTTTGTTTGGTTTTGCCGAAAGGTTAACGCTTTCGTTTTTCTTAAAAACATTTTGGTTTTTGCCAACAAAATAACCTGTTACACAAGCGGCTGAAAGCAAAATTGAAAGTGCGGTTAAAGCGGCAAAGATTTTAAGCCCTAAAAAAGATTTTTTGTTATCCTCTTCGGGTTTGATTTCATCCACAATAACGGGGTTATAGGGCGGTATATATTCACTACCCTTTTCCACAACCTCTTCTACACTTTCGGGCTGTGGCTCTGCCTCTTGTATATTATCTTCATTATTGATTTCGGTTGTAATTTCCTCTTCAATAATTTCGTTTTCTTTGTTTTCGAAGTTTTCCATTTAATGCTCTCCTTTTGGAAGTATAACCTTAAAGGCGGTAAATTCGCCCTGCTTACTTGTAACCGAAACCTGACCCTTATGTGCCGATACTATAGTTTTAACCAAATAAAGACCAAGTCCCAAACTGTTTTTAATATCCGAACGGGATTTATCACCCTTATAAAAACGTTCAAATACAAATGGCAGCTCGCTTTCTGGTATGCCGCCACCCGTATTTTTAATTATAAAAGCCAAATTGTCGTTGTCAATGGTAACTGAAAACGAAATTTCGCCATTTTCGTTTGTAAATTTAATAGCATTATCCACCAAATTATATAAAACCTGATGAATTAAGTCCTTATCGCCAACAATTTCGGTATCTAAAAGGCAGTCAAGACCTTTAATCTCAAGCCCCGCTTTTTCAATTCGTTGCTCTTGCCCTAAAACAATACCGCAAAGCATTTCATTAAAATTAAAGCGTTCATATTTAAGCTCAACCTCGCCTGCTTCAAGCTTTGCTATATCAAGCATACCGCTTACAAGGCGAGAAAGGCGTTTAACCTCGCTTGAAACGATAGCCAAATAATAATCCCTGCGGTCTTCGGGAATTGTACCGTCTAAAATACCGTCAATAAAGCCCGAAATTGTAGTCATTGGTGTGCGAAGCTCGTGCGAGACACTGCCAACAAAGCTGCGGCGCATTGTTTCCAAACGGGCAAGCGAGTTGGTCATCATATTAAACGAAACCGCTAAATCACCAATTTCATCATCACTTGTAACGGGAATACGCTTTGAAAAGTCGCCCTTTACAATTGCCTTTGCCGCTTCGGACATACTTTTAAGTGGCTTTGCCATACGATAAGTAATGACAAAAAACAGCAAAAACATTAAAACAGTAGGTACCGCCGCCGACATCATAAACAGCTTTGTCATTTTAGACATAAGGTTTTCAACCTGTGCTATCGGTGCGGTTGCTATAACATAATAAGTGTTATCAAGCTTTATTTCATTTGCCGCAATACATTGCGGGTGGGCATACATATCAATTTTACCCACAAAGGCACGCTTACCGTTAATTGCGCGGGCTATAACATCCTTTGGCATTATATAGGAAGAATGCAGACACTTTACATTTTCCTGCCATTCATCACAAGCGCACACCACAACCTCGCCGTATTCATCAGTTATAAAAATATCAGCATCAATTACACTTGAAAGCGTGCGTGAAATCGACAAAAAGTCGCCCTTTAAAGCATCATTGGTTTTATTCTCCGCCACCTCTGACACTGTTTGTGAAACCTGTTCACAGCTTTTTCTTAAAGTATTGTAGGTATCCTTTGCCATATAGTGATTAAGCACGACCGACAAAATCATAAAAATTGAAAAAAAGCTGACAAAAATCACCAATGCAACAGCCAATAAATATTTTTTAATAAGCTTGTGCTTCATAAATTACTTAACCTCAAACTTATATCCAACGCCCCAAACAGTTTTAAGGGACCATTCATCTGACACATTTTCAAGCTTTTCACGAATTCTTTTGACATGAACATCAACGGTTCTTGAATCGCCATAATAATCAAAGCCCCAAACCTCATCAAGTAATTGGTCACGAGTATAAACACGGTTTGGGTTGCTTGCCAAGTGGTAAATAAGCTCTAATTCCTTTGGCGGTGTATCAATAGACTTGCCATTTACCATTAGCTCGTAATTTGTAAGGTTTATTATCAGCTTATCATATTTTACTTCTTCAGTTTGGTTTTTATCCCCTGCACCGCTTCGGCGAAGCACCGCCTTAACACGCGCCATAACCTCTTTCGCATCAAAGGGCTTTGTTACATAATCGTCTGCGCCAAGCTCTAAGCCCAAAATTTTGTCAAAGGTTTCGCCCTTGGCGGTAAGCATAATTATCGGCACATCAGATTCTTTTCTAATTTGGCGGCAAACCTGCCAGCCATCAAATTTAGGCAGCATTATATCAAGTAAAATTAAATTTGGTTCATAGCTTTTTGCTAAATCAAGCGCCTCGGCACCATCGTATGCGGCACAGGTTTCATACCCCTCTTTTTCAAGGTAAAGGCGCAAAAGCTCACATATATTTTGGTCGTCATCGACAACTAAAATTTTTTCACTCATAATAAACCCTTCTTTCCATACGATTTTACCACAATTTGCAGCCAATTTTATTAAAAAAATATGAATTTTAAAAAAAGGACTGCCCCGAAAAACGAGACAGTCCCCTGCGTGATTGAAATTATTCAGCAGATTCTTCTTTCATCTTTGCGAAACATTCACTGCAATATACAGGACGGTCATCGCGTGGAAGGAAGGGAACCTTAGCCACACCACCGCAAGCAGCACACACAGCTTCGTGCATTTCTCTTGGAGCCTTTCCTGCATTTTTACGCTTGTCACGGCAGGGTTTGCAGCGCTGCGGTTCGTTTACAAAGCCTTTGGATTCGTAAAACTCCTGTTCTCTTGCTGTGAATACGAATTCCTCTCCGCAATCTTTGCAAACTAGTGTTTTGTCTTCAAACATTTCTTTTACCTCACTTGGTGTTCTTATTATTGCCCGGGACGGAATTACACCGACATCTTTGATTACAACGTTCTTTTGTTTTAAACTACCTAGGCATATATAATAACGGCTTGGCCATTATTTTTTAAGCTTTTTGCGAATACGCGAAAGGGCGTTATCCACCGATTTTTCAGTAATAGATAAATTATTCGCAATATCAGAATATGAAGCACCTGTTAAAAATAACTGTAAAATATCATATTCCATTTTTGAAAGTTCAAGCTTGATGGTTTCCTTAAAAAAGTCATAATCCTCTTTTTCGATTATGATTTTTTCGGGAGTTTCAAAGCTGCTTATATCGGTTTCTTCAAGTGAAGAAATCATATCGTCAGGTATAACGCCTTTTGCACCATTTTTACGGGCAAAGCTTATAACCGAGCGTTTAATACAAAGTGAGGCGAAAGTCTTAAAAGAAGACTTTTCACAGTCATATTTTTTAATTGCGGAATAAAGCGAAATGCTTGCCTCTTGAACTGCGTCATCAATATTTTGCTGTGGCAAATACGCCTTTGCAGTTGAAACAATTAACGGCATATAACGGTCGATTATTTCAGGTAAAAATTGATATTCACCCTTTTTTATAAATTCAACAACCGCCTCATCTGAGAAATTTCGGTTATTTTCGACAATAGTTTTTCCCATTTGTTCACCGTTTTTTTGCTTTCTTACCAACAACTTATATAATACATTAAGTTTTAAGCATTGTCAAGCAATATTTTATTTTATTAGGTTTTGACTATAATTAAGGTTGATTTTTTGTAAAAATTGATATATTATAGTCTTAATTGAGGTGTTTTTATGACAAGAAGACAAAAAGCCATTTTAAAAAGGCGCATTTTTTTAAGCTTTTGTTCGGTAGTGCTTATTGCCGCTATCGTTTTATTTTCGTTCATTATCGGCTCAGCTATTAAGAATAATGGTGATACTTCTAACAGCAGTACCGAAAGCAAGCCCGAGCCCGTTATACCTGACAGCTATGCAACTGTTGTAAGCATTGGCGACATTATGTGCCATTCAACACAATATAACGGTGCAAAAACTGCTGATGGGTATGACTTTTCACACTTTTTTAAAGAGCTTTCCCCCTACTTTAAATCGGCCGACTTGGCTGTTGGCAATTTAGAGCTTACCTTTGGCGGTAAAGAATCGGGCGCATGGCGCGGTTTTCCAACCTTTAACACACCTGACGAGTTGGCAAACGCTATTAAAGACAGCGGTATCGGTCTTTTAATGACGGCAAACAACCACACCTATGACACCGGCTTTTTCGGTATGAAGCGCACCCTTGATGTTGTAAGAAATTTAGGCATAGAAACCAACGGCAGCAGAAAATCGTTGGACGAGCCCCGCTATATAGTAAAAGACTTAAACGGCATAAAGGTTGGTATGGTAAGCTTTACTTATGAAACCACATCTGCAACACAAACAAGAAAATATTTAAACGGCTTGTTACTTAGTGAAGAGGCCGCTCCCCTTGTTAACAGCTTTTCTCACGGCAAGATAGATGCTTTTTATGCCGATGCACAGGAAATTATTAACTCTATGAAAAACGACGGTGCCGAATATATCACCTTTTATATGCATTGGGGTGATGAATACCGCCGCACACAAAACACCTGGCAAAAGACTATTGCACAAAAGCTTTCAAACATGGGTGTTAATATGATTATCGGCAGTCATCCCCATGTGGTAGAGCCAATGGAAATGGTTTATTCTGAAGACGGACAAACCGAAACCGTTTGCGTTTACTCGGTGGGCAATGCCGTTTCTAACCAACGCCGCTCTCTTATGCAAACAAACGCACCAAAGGGCCACACCGAAGACGGCTTAATGGTAAGCTATAAACTTAAAAAAGACGGTAAGACAGGTGCAGTTTCCCTTGTCGATTTTGAGGCAATTCCCACTTGGGTTGACCGATATCTTGAAAACGGAAAGCATAAATACACCATTTACCCAATGGAAAATTTAGAAACCGCCAAAACCAAATATCCACACATTGCAAACAAGCTTAATGAATCTTATGAACGCACAAAGGCAATTATGGGTGACGGACTTACCGAATGCCAAACTGTAATCGGCTGTGAGGTAACCTTCCCTAAACCCGAACAAACAGAACAAACAGAAACCGTGGCTAATTAGCCACGGTTTTTTTAGTTGGTATTTTTTTGTAAACTTCTTTTGATGCTTCATAAACTTTTTGGGCGGTTTCATTTTTTTCCATTGTTGTGTCACTTATTCTGCGATAAGCAATTCTCAAATCTTCCGGTAGAGTTTCATATTCCTCAGTGCCGCCACATTTCGAATAAAATTCTTCATTCAAAAGTTTGGTTTCACTTTCAAAAACACCATTTTCAGTTATTGTATTGATGTATTTTTCGGCTTTTTCATCAACTATATAAAGAATAGCTTTAGGTTCTGATGCTATCATTGTTTGAACCTTTTGTAAAATAGATAATGTATATTGCTTGTTATTACTTCTTTGATTAAATGTACAGTTAACAACGCGCACATTCACTTTTCCGTCATTATCAATATCGGTTGCGTATTGTTCAATATATTCTTCGACTTGGCTCATTTGTGAATCTGTCACCATTGAATACGCAAACATTACAACAATCATATCTTGTTTTTCGCGGTTTACACATTGAGTTACAGACACCGCAATTACACCAATTAAGAAAACCGACAAAATTGTGTGCCATTTAAAATGATACCAAAAATTTTGCAATTTTTCTTTGAAGGTTTGGGGCACAATTTCTTCGCTTTTGCTTTCAGCAGAAATTTCACCCTTTTGCATTTGTTTAAGCTTTATAAACTCGTTTCTTGCCCGACGTTGTTCGTCAATTATTTTATTGGACATTTACAGCCACCCTTTTAAAAAACTATTAGCATTTTATCACAAACATATAATTTTTTCAAGACTTTAAGGGCAACATATTTAAGGTGATAAAATGAAAAGCAAAAAAATTTTAACTGCTGTCGGCGGCATTTTTATCGGCTTTATAAACGGACTTTTAGGTGCGGGTGGCGGTATGCTGGCAGTACCATTACTTAAAAAATTCGGCCTTTCACAGCGTGAAGCGCACGAAAATGCCATTGCAGTAATTTTGCCGATAACCGTGCTTTCGGCGGTAATTTATATTTTTAAAGATTATGTCAGTATTTCCGACTCTTACTCCTACCTGCCGACAGGCCTTTTAGGTGCAGTAATTGCCACCTACTTAATGAAGAAAATATCAAACCTTTGGCTTAAACGCATTTTTGCGGCATTTATGATTTATGCAGGCGTTCGCCTGCTTTTAAAATGAATATTGCCGCCCTTTTAGCAGGGCTTTTTTCGGGTATTATCGGCGGTATGGGTATGGGCGGCGGTGCGGTTTTAATTATTTATCTGTCGCTTTTTACCGACACACCGCAACTTAAAGCACAGGGCATAAATTTACTGTTTTTTATACCCATTGGTCTTTTGGCTTTAATTATTTATGCCTTTAAAAAACAAATTAAATGGAAAACCGTTATCCCCTTGGCGCTTTACGGTCTTTTAGGTGCGATAGCGGGGGTGCTGCTTACCGATGTTTTGGGCAACACCTACACCGCAAAAGCGTTTGGCGCTTTGCTTTTAATAATGGGGCTTAAAGAAATTTTTGGTGGGAATAGAAAAACAGTTGAAAACAAGCGTAAAAAATGATATACTAAAAAAAGAATAAATGTTCGGGAGAGTTTTTATGTCAAAACAACCTCTTAATGAAAGACAAAGCTTGGTATATAACTGCATTGTAAGGCAGCTGTCCGAGGGGTTACCCCCTACTGTTCGTGAAATTTGCCGTGAAACAGGCATTACCTCAACCTCAACCGTTCACGCTATTTTAGGCGCTTTGGAGGATGAGGGTTACATAGTGCGCGACGCCAAATATTCCCGCGCAATTAAGCTGTCGAATGATTATAACTCGGCAATGGTGCCCCTTGTTGGCAGAATTACCGCAGGCAAACCCATTTTGGCGGTGGAAGAAATTGAAGATTATATACCCTATCCCTCAAAGGATGCTGACGGTCTTTTTGCCTTAAAGGTGGTTGGCTACAGTATGAAGGATGTCGGTATTTTAGATGGCGACATTATCGTTGCCGATAAAAATTCACCCTGCCGCAGCGGTGACATTGTTGTTGGTATGGACGGCGAAGAAGCCACCGTAAAACGCCTTTTAATTAAGGATAAAAAGATTATATTTATGCCCGAAAACCCCGATTTTGCACCAATTTATCCCGAAAATCCAACTGTGCTTGGCAAGGTTATCGGCAGTTATAGAAAATATTAAGGTGAATTATGAAATTTATTGAACTTTTTACAGATGGTGCTTGCAGCGGCAATCCCGGCCCCGGTGGTTGGGGCGCCGTGCTTAGATATAACGGTGTTGAAAAAGAGCTTTCGGGCGGCGAAATTAACACCACCAACAACCGAATGGAATTAACCGCCGTTATTATGGGGCTTTCTGCCCTTAAAGAGCCGTGCGAGGTGCGCCTTGTGACCGATTCGAAATATGTTGCTGATGGTGTGACAAAGGGCTGGGCTGAAAGCTGGCAAAAAAACAACTGGCGCAAGGCCGACAAAAAACCCGCACTTAACCCCGATTTGTGGGAACAACTTTTAAACCTTTTGAAAATTCACAAGGTTACTATTGAGTGGGTTAAGGGTCACGCAGGCCACCCCGAAAATGAACGCTGCGACAAATTAGCAGTTGATTTTTATAAGTCTTTACAGGAGTAATTTTTTATATGAACATAGCTTTTTACACGCTTGGCTGTAAGGTTAATCAATACGAAACCGAAGTTATGCGTGAAGCATTTGAAAGTAAGGGACATACCGTTGTAAGTGACGGTATGCCTTTTGATGTAATAATAATAAATTCTTGCACCGTCACCGCTGAAAGTGACCGCAAAACCCGTCAGGCAGTGCACCGTTTTAAGCGCCAAAACCCCAATGCAGTTGTTGTGCTTACGGGCTGCATGGCACAGGCATTCAGCGATGATGCAAAGGCACTAACCGATGCAGATATTGTCATTGGCAACACCGATGTTTCAAAAATATATGAAAAGGTGTGCGAATATAATAACAACCGCATTTTTGAAGTTATTCCCCACCCCCGTGACGAAGTTTTTAACACCCCGTCGATAAAAAACTTTGCCGAACGCACCCGCGCTTATATGAAAATTCAAGACGGCTGCGACCGTTTTTGCACCTATTGTATCATCCCCACCGCACGCGGTTGGCTTCGTTCAAAACCCATTGCCGAAATTACCGCCGAAGCCGAAAAATTGGCTAAAAACGGCTATGTTGAAGCGGTGCTTGTTGGTATAAACCTTACTTCCTATGGCAAGGAAACAGGCGGCCAAATCAACATTTGCGATGCAGTTGAAGCCGTTGCAAAGGTTAATGGCATTAAGCGTATCCGTTTGGGGTCGTTAGAACCCGACCATATTACCGATGAAATGCTTACACGACTTAAGGCGGTTAGCAAATTTTGTCCGCAATTCCACTTGTCCTTACAAAGCGGCTGTGATGAAACCTTAAAACGAATGAACCGCCATTACGACACCGCATTTTATCGCGATTTAGTAAACCGCATACGCCTTGTCTTCCCCGACAGTGCAATAACCACCGATATAATGGTCGGCTTTGCGGGTGAAACTGAAGAAGAATTTCAAAAAAGCATAAACTTTGCAAAAGAAATTGGCTTTGCAAAGGCACATATTTTTGCTTATTCAAGGCGAAGCGGCACAATGGCTTACAATATGCCAAACCAAGTAACACGTGCTGAAAAATCTCGAAGAAGCCACCTTATGATTGAAGCCACCGCCGAAACCGAGAGTGAATTTATAAAATCACACATCGGCAAAACGGTAGAGGTGCTTTTTGAAACAATGGAAAACGGCTATGCTGTGGGATATACCAAAAATTACCTTTATGTAAAGGTTAAAAGCGACACCGCCCACACGGGTGAGCTTTTAAATGTAAAAATCACCTCTGCTGAAAACGAATTTGCCTTGGGTGAAATAATATAGAACAAAACCCGCGACATTGGATTATGTCGCGGGTTTTGTTGTTTATTTTCAGATAAAAAATATTTAAAATTAGATAAATAAATTAAATTGTTTATGTATAGTATAAATGCTATACTGTATTTAAAGGATGGTGCAATTATGGAACATATTACAGTTGGAAAAACATATAACCAAGGAAAAGTTGCTTTTGTAGAGTGTGTAAAAAACGGCTCGCTTAATAATATTGATATTAAAGATAAATACTTTTTGCTTATAATACTTTCAAAAGGCAAGTTGGAATTTAAGATAAACGGGCAAAAAATAACCGCTACCGCACCGTCGTTTTTGTGCTTTGACGAGGCCGAAAATCCGGTGCTCGTTTCAAAAACAAAAGCCCAATACACCTGTATATATTTTCACCCTGAATTTTTAAATGTTAATATGACCTTTGAGCTTCTTCGTTCCAACAGTTATAACGACATAGCCTCAACCCACGATATGTTTTTGCTAAAGCCATTTATTAATAAAGAGTACGTAATACCAATTATTGACACAGGTGTAGAAAAAATTGAAACCTCGGCTGAATATATGGCAAAGGAATTAACCGAACAACGCGACTGGTACTGGTCTTGCCGAGGCCGTTCCTACTTTATGGAGATTATTATTGCCTTGGAGCGTATGTACGGTCTTATAGGTTATGGTATAACCCATCAAAAATTGGATAACGCACCAATTATTAAAAATCCAAAGCTTCGTGATGCTGTGCTTTATATCGAAGGACATTATAGCGAAAATATAACCCTTGCTGATATATCCAAAAACGCAAAGCTTAACCACACCACCCTCACCGCGCTTATGAAGCGGGAACTTGGCATTACGGCAATTGAATATTTGATGCAGTACCGAATTACTATTGCAAAAAAGCACCTCGCATTTACTGATGTGCCGATTAAAGATATTGCCGGTATGGTAGGTTTTAAAACCGTACAACACTTTAACCGTATTTTCAAGGAAATAACCGGCACGACCCCTGCCGAATTTCGTAAAGTGGCTGTGCATAAACGAAAGGAAGAGATAAAGTGAAGAGAATCATTGGCTTTTTATTAATTCTATCTATCATCGTGTCATTTGCCGCTTGTAATATAGAAGACAGTGCTACAAAAGAGTCCATTATCTCATTTGTTTTGGAAAATGAAGAAAGCATACTTAAATGTATAGAAACAGGAGATTACACATCTATCGAAAACAACAAACCAATTACAGAAATAAATTTCGAAAAAAATTGTGTTGATTTTTATTGTGGCGGCATGGGGTTTGGATCGGGAAGCATGTATGTAGGATTTTTTTATAGCGAAGAAGATGATATTAAGGCGGTATGGTGTGCGCCCTCTTTACCTGAGCATACTCTTATGCCTTTTGATAATGGTTATATTTGGAAAGAAGTTTGGACAGACGAGGGTGGCGACAATACATATTATGCAGAAAAAATATGTGAAAACATTTACTATTATGAAGCTCACTTTTAGAAACGGAAGGATGAGATAAAATGAAGAAATACAAAATATATAGTTTTATTGCCTTAATTTCAGGATTACTTCTCGTCTTAGCATCAATTTTGGTGCCGATTATAATATTAAGCAATTATACTGCGCAAAACGGAGGTATAGGAATAATAGGCGGTGCAGATGGGCCAACGGCGATATATATAACCTCTCGTTTATTGGGCGGACGGTTGCTTTTCACTTTAATTTTAGGACTAACTTTGTTTTTATGTGGTGGATTCTGTCTTGTTTTTAAAAGAACCGTTACAAATAATTGCAGATTAAAAACTACCGCGCTTTCTTTGATAATATCGTTTTTTGGCACAATGGGACTTGCTTGCTTTTTTATATGGTATAGTATTGTTGTTTTTCACGAAATGTCAATGAGCCCTATTTCTTATCCGTCAAGTATCATAGGCGGCATATTTTCATTTGTTGCATTTATAATAACGATTATTCTCTACATTAAAGCAAGAAAAGAAAATTTTAAAATCAAAGGAATAGTTATAGATATAATGACAAGCATAATAACCCTTCCCGCTTTCTTTTTGGTGTGTACCGAAATTTACAATTTACTACAACAAATAATTTAACGAGGAATAAAAAATGCGCGAACCATATCAAATATTATCAATTCCGTATCGCATAGTTGATGGCACCCCCTTGTTTTGTATTTTTCGTAGAGCAGATAGCAAGTATTGGCAGTTTATTGCCGGTGGCGGAGAAAATGGTGAAATACCTACAGAGGCGGCCAAAAGAGAAACAACAGAAGAAATTGGTGTTGAGCTGATAAATATTAAGCAACTTACCTGTATCGCCTATGTTCCGGCAGAAGTTATTGCGGAAAGCAGACGGCAACATTGGGATAAAAATACCTTTGTTATCCCCGAATATTCGTTTGCCTTTGAGTGTGATAAAGAGCCGATATTATCAAATGAACATACTGAGTATAAATGGCTTACATATAACGAGGCGCGAAAACTGTTAAAGTGGGATTCAAACAAGGTTGCAATGTATGAAATAAACTGCATATTAGGGAATATAAAATAAATCACGGAGGATTAAAATGTCATACTACGAAAAGAAATGCCCCAACTGTGGCGCGACATTTATTAATAGCGACACATATTGCCGCACCTGTAATACTCCCCTTGATTACGAGCCACCCCGACAGGAAGATTTACTTTATGGCATAAAAAAATCCGACCTGCATTTGTTTATTGATAAAAATTCATCACGCTATGTTGATGTTTTTGCCAAAAACGAGGGTAAAAAGATATTTTTACATATGAACTGGGCGGCAATGTTTTTTAACATTTATTGGATGTTCTACCGCAAAATGTATAAATACGCTGTCATATTTTTAATCGTCAGTATGTTATTCTCTATCGGTGTGACAGTAATAGCCGCCACAGCAATAAAACCCGCTATGCTTGAAGCCAAAAAAATTATTGCGCCTTACGCACAGTATTTAAATAATTCTAATGATTATAATATGGCATTTACCGACGGCACTGTGGATATGACCGAGGTGCTTAACGCCGCAACCAAATACGACCGCGAAATTGACAAAATAATTGGCAAAATGTCATTTTTAATAATTGTGCCCTCACTTATTTTCAGCACACTTTTCGGTTTGCTTGCTGACTGCATTTACCGAAGCCACGTACTGCGCAATATTAACCGCACCCGTGGCGGAACATCGGGCTGGTCATTAGCGGGCGGTGTTGCAGTTTATCTTTTGACACAAGAGCTTATACTCTCCCCAATAATTACATATATTGTCACTTTGATTTTGAAATAAAATGTTAGGTGATAAAATGAAAAAGAAGTTTTTTAAAAAGATTATTTTATCTACGCTTGCCGTACTTTACGATATTATTTCGCTTTTGTGGTGCTATATTATGGTCGTAAATATGGTTTTTAATTTGACAACCGTAGAAATTGGACAAAACGGTATTGAAATGGGAATAATCGGCGGTGCCGATTTGCCAACATGGAGTTTTATAATGGTCGGTGTCTTTGGTATTGCTTTTTCGGTGCTTTTTGTACTATTAAGTCTTGCAACCGTATTTCTTTTAACAATTTCAGTATTCAAAAAACACCAACGCCCAATAATAAATATATTACTTTGCGTATTTTCGGCACTAACATTAATTATTTTTATGCTAATTCCTTCCCAAACGTATGCCATAATGTTATATGTTTTAGTTAAAGAAATATCTCTCCTAAAATATTTCTTTATTGTACTTTCAGTCTTTGTTTTAATTAGAAATATTTTCCCCTTAATTAAAAAGAAAAAACAGGAGGTAATAAAATGAAAAAACTTATTTCTATAATCTTAATTTTAACCCTTTTTACATACCTTTGCGGGTGTGAAAAATCCAAAACAAATCATAGCAGTCAACCCTCCGACACTGGAAATCAAATTGAAAAACCAGAAAGCAGTTTGCCCGAAGTTACACACCCACTTGGCGATGGCAGCAATGATAAAAACAATCAATCTACCAATGGCACTTCATCAACGGGTCCAACGATTTGTCCACCATATCCGAATAATTCCACAAGTGATAGTTCTAATGAAACAACTGCATCAAAAAGCGAAACTTTAGTAACCAAAAGCAATTTACCCAATGTTGTATATTCAGTTGGTGACGACGTTGTATATAAGGATATTCTTCCCTTGAAAAACGGCGATTTTGCGGCTGTAGGTGTTAAATATACCTACGATCCAAACCTGTCGGTTTTGCGCATATGCGACAGTAACGGAAAAATTAAAAAGGAGCATTTATTCAGCGACGGCAACGGTTATGATAAGATTGCCTCCTGCACCGACGGCGGTTATATTGCCGCTTCGTATAACCCACCATACCTTACTAAAATAAGCAGTGATTTTCGTGTTGAATGGGTTAAAGAATACTATAACGTCGCTTGCGAAGGTATAGTACAGGATGTTGCACAAATCGGTGTTGAATATGCCGTTTTATTTGCGGGAACACCCTACCCGACAACACAGCTTAAAATTGCATTTTTAAATAGAAATGGCGAGCTTACAAAAACGATTGACCTTATGAAAAATACCGATATTTCGGACGGTGATATAATTCCCGACAGCAATGACGGCTTTTATTTGGTTTTAACTTGTAACGAAAATTTGGCTGATAAATTTGATGTGGTAAAAAACGAATATGATAATCTTAAAGCCACTGAAGTTATAATAATGCATTTTAATAAAGATAAACAGCTAACCTTTGCCAAAACAATTGGCGGTGGCGGTAACGACTGGGTTGAAGAAAGCACCACCGATGATGAAGGTAATTTTTATGTTGCAATTGGTACCGACTGGCTTCAGGCTGACGACTTTTGGGATATGAGCGTCGAAGCCTATGCGCCATTTAGGCGTATGCTTGTCAAATTAGATAAAAACGGAAATTTAGTTTATAAGCTTCCCCTTTCAAACAAGGGTATGGCAGTTGATCAGGTTTTTGGTATACATATAAAGGAGCAAAAGACATACGTTGTCGGTATGGCAGATTATTTTGACGGCTATCAGTCAAAATACCCTTGCGAGCAAATTTCAAAGGATGAAAAAGGCGACCGAGTATTTTCGGTTTATACCGTATGTGTTGACAAAAACGGCAAAGAGCTTAACCGCAATATCTTCCGTTGCGACATTAACAACACCCCCTGTGATTCGGCAATGCTTTCAAACGGCAATTTAGTTATTGCGGGGCAGGTATCATCATATGAAAATCCCTTTAAGTTAGACCTGCCTTATGATTTTAACCGCGCTGCTGCGTTTTATATTTACAAATAAACTTTCAAAGGCAGGGTTTTCCCTGCCTTATTTGTTTGAAAATTTTTTATTATCTGTAAAGAAAAAAACTTGACAGATAGGCGTTTTTGTGTTATACTCGTTAAAGTTGAGAAAATTGTGGGGTGTATTATGTCTAAAAATTTATATATTTCCGCTCTTCTCGACGTATACGGTGACTTTTTGGGTGAAAAGCCCAAGGCATTTTTGGAATATTATTATAACGATGATTTATCCCTGTCGGAAATTGCCGAAAACGAGGGTATCACCCGACAAGGCGCGCACGACCAAATTAAACGCGCCGAAGCAAAGCTTTTAGAATGGGAAGAAAAATGCCACTATTGTGAAAAATTTTTAAAACTTAAAGAACTTTCACAAAATGACAAAAATTTTACCGAAATTCAAAATATTATCAATAATCTTTAAGGAGTGTAGTTATGGCTTTTGACAATTTATCTGACAAACTGGCCGGCGTGTTTAAGCGCCTACGCTCTAAGGGTAAGTTAAGTGAGTCTGACGTTAAAACCGCAATGCGTGAGGTACGCCTTGCTTTACTTGAAGCTGACGTTAACTATAAAGTTGCTAAGGACTTTACAAACACCGTTACCGAAAAATGCATCGGTGCGAATGTTATGGAATCGCTTACAGCGCCCCAAATGGTTATAAAAATTGTTCGTGACGAATTAACCGCCCTTATGGGAAGCGAACAAGCTCGTCTTAAAACCTCTTCAAAACTGCCCACAGTTATTATGATGTGCGGTTTGCAAGGTTCGGGTAAAACCACCCACTCGGCAAAGCTTGCAAAGCACTTAAAGGCACAGGGCCACCGCCCAATGCTTGTTGCTTGTGACATTTACCGCCCTGCCGCTATTGAGCAGTTAAAGGTTGTGGGTAAAGCGGTTGACACACCCGTTTTTGAAATGGGCACACAAGACCCCGTTAAAACCGTTCAAAAAGCACTTTCACACGCAAGAGATTACGGCTATGACTATATGATTTTGGACACTGCCGGTCGTTTGCACATTGATGAAGAGCTTATGAACGAACTTAAAAATATTACCACCGCAATTGACGTTCACAACATTTTGTTGGTTATTGATTCAATGGTCGGTCAGGATGCCGTTAACATTGCCAAAGCGTTTAACGATTTACTTGAAATTGACGGCGTTATCTTAACCAAGCTTGATGGTGACACCCGTGGCGGTGCTGCACTTTCGGTTAAAGCGGTTACAGGCAAGCCCATTATGTTTGCGGGCGTTGGCGAAAAGTTAGACCAATTAGATGAATTCCACCCTGACCGTATGGCTTCACGAATTTTGGGTATGGGCGACGTTTTGTCCCTTATCGAAAAGGTTGAAACCGAAATTGACGAAGCCAAGGCGGAAGAAACCGCACGCAAACTTCAAGAAAATAAGTTTGATATGAACGATTTATTGGACCAGTTCCAACAAATTAAAAAAATGGGCTCGATAAAGAGCATTCTTTCAATGATTCCAGGTATGGAGCGACAGGTACGAGATGTTGATATTGATGACCGTCAGCTTTTAAGAATTGAGGCAATTATTACCTCAATGACCAAAAAAGAACGTGCAAAACCCGACATTTTAAATGCTTCCCGCCGTAAGCGTATTGCAGCAGGTGCGGGCGTTAAGGTTGAAGATGTTAACCGTCTTATGAAGCAGTATGAACAAATGAAAAAAATGTTCAAACAAATGAATTCAAAAGGCGCAAAAAACAAAATGATGCGCAATTTCGGCGGTATGCCACCTTTCGGTTTTTAAGAGTATTCTCTTTAAAATATAACTATCACATTATGGAGGTGTAATTCAAATGGCAGTAAAAATCAGACTTCGTCGTATGGGTGCTAAGCGTGCTCCTTTCTACCGCGTTGTTGTTGCTGATTCAAGATTCCCCCGTGACGGTCGTTTCATCGAAGAAATCGGTACCTATGACCCCACCAAGAATCCCGCAGCAGTAAACATTGACAGCGACAAGGCAAAGAAATGGATTGCTAACGGTGCTCAACCTACCGATACCGTAAAGGCATTACTTAAAAAGAACGGTGTTCTTTAATTCGTAAACTTTGTGTGAGGTAAGTTATGGAAAAGTTATTAGTATCTATCGCGTCAGGTCTTGTTCAAAATCCTGACGAGGTAAAAGTAACAGTTGACCAGCCCAATGAAAACGGTGTTACCGTGCTTCATTTAACGGTTGCTGAGGGCGATATGGGCCGCGTTATCGGTAAGCAAGGCAGAATTGCCAAAGCTATCCGCACAGTAATGCGTGCCGCTGCTAACAAGGCCGATATGAACATTGCGGTTGAAATCGACTAAGGCTGACAAATGTCAGCCCCAACGCGTACTACTACCCCCACATTGTTGGGGGTATTTATATACATACTGATTATTTAGGTGAAAAAATGAAGAATAAATATCTTGAAACAGGTAAAATTGTCGGCACACACGGTGTTAAAGGTATGGCGCGTGTGCAGTTATGGGCCGACTCGCAGGATTTTCTTTCAAAATTCAAAAGGGTTTATACCGACAAAAACGGTGAAAACAAGCTTGAAATCTTAAAGGCACAGGCACACAAAAATGTTTGCCTTGTGGCTTTTAAAGGCATTAACACCATTGAAGAAATTGAAAAATATCGTGGCACTGTGCTTTATATCGACCGAAATGACATAAAGCTTCCAAAAGGTCATTATTTTATTGCTGACCTTATTGGTTGCAATGTTTTTGATGCCGACACAAACGAGCCACTTGGTGTTATTACCGAAGTTTCAGAAACGGGCGCTAACGATGTTTGGCATATTTTAAAGGACCAAAAGGAATACCTTGTGCCTGCTATCCCCCCTGTTATTGTTAAGGTCGACACCGAAAATGATACTGTTATTATCCGCCCACTGAAAGGAATTTTTGATGATGAGGATTGATATCTTAACCCTTTTCCCCGAAATGTGTAACACCGTTATGCAAGAAAGCATTATCGGCCGCGCACAAAAGGCGGGCAAGGTGGAAATTGTCTGCACCAATATTCGTGATTTTGCGGGCAACAAGCACAACAAGGTTGATGATACATCTTACGGCGGCGGTATGGGTATGATAATGGCGGCAAACCCCATTTATGAATGTTATAAATCGCTTTATAACGAAACCGAAGAAAAACCCCACCTTGTTTATCTTTCGCCAAAGGGTGCAAAGTTTAACCAAGAAAAAGCTGTTGAGCTTTCAAAGCTTGACCGTTTGGTTTTACTTTGCGGTCATTATGAGGGTATTGACCAGCGTGTCATTGATGAAATTGTTGATGAGGAAATTTCTATCGGTGACTTTGTGCTTACAGGCGGCGAATTACCCGCTTTAACTGTGGCAGATGCCGTTTGCCGAATGCTGCCGGGTGTTTTGTCCGAAGATATTTGTTTTGAGGATGAAAGCCATTTTGACGGACTTTTAGAATATCCCCAATATACAAAGCCGGCTGTTTGGCACGACCGAGAGGTACCCGAAGTTTTGCTTTCGGGAAACCATGCAAAAATTAACGATTGGCGCAGGGTGCAATCGCTTGAAATCACAATGGAAAAACGCCCCGATATGCTATGTATGGAAAATCTTTCCGAAAAAGACAAAAAATTACTTGAAAAATACTACAAAGACAATATATAGTGTTGTTATTTTGCACAAAAACCAACCTGTCGAATATGCGATTGTTGGATAAATATTAGAACTTATTCACAAAATATTGACTGCAACATTAAATGTGGTATAATAACTTTGTAAGAAAAAAACACTTTTTGTTGCATTGTGGCAACAGTAATTTAAGGAGATATTATAATGTGCGTTAAAGATGTAGTTATTCAAAATCAAGTTGGTTTACACGCTCGCCCTGCAACATTTTTTATCCAAAAGGCAAACGAATTCAAGTCTTCAATTTGGGTTGAAAAGGATGACCGCAAGGTTAATGCTAAAAGTCTTTTAGGTGTTCTTTCTCTCGGTATTGTAGGCGGCACAACCATCAAAATTATCGTTGATGGCTCTGACGAAAAGGATGCTTTAAACGGTTTAGTTGCTTTGGTTGAATCCGGCTTTGCTGACTAATTTTTATAACATTAAAACGGGTTGCACTGTTTTTCAAAAAAATGGCGCAACCCTTCATTTTTCTATTGACAAATTAAAATTTAATGGTATAATATTATTTGCGTGAAAAACGCATAAATACATATTTATCCGGGTGTGGCGCAGCTGGTAGCGTGCTTGACTGGGGGTCAAGAGGCCGCAGGTTCAAGTCCTGTCACTCGGACCAATGTAAAATCCGCTTAAACCCTTTATTTATGGGGTTTAGCGGGTTTTTTCTTTTCCAAAATAAATATTCTAAAAAACGCTTAAATTTTTAAAAATTCTTTTCTATTTCACCATCTATTTCACCATCAAAACACATTATATCCACTGTATAAAAGCAAAACACCGCCCATTCCGTATGGAACAGGCGGTGTTTTTTATGTTATTCTTTAATTTCCGGTAAACCTTTGATGCAGGTAAGTAAGGTTACTACGCCCGAAAGAGCACAGGCGCTTGCAATACCAACCCAGTCAACCTCGGTAATACCTATTGTATTTGTGCCAATAAGCGCCAAGGCGGTTTCGGCCATTGTTTTAAGCGCACGTACACCTGCAGCTTTGCACCATTTTAAAAGTTTCTTTTGTTTTTTAAGCCAATTTATAAATTTCATAATTATTTTACCCCCAAAATCTTTTTCCAAGTGTTAATACCTACACGACCGTCATCTTTCAAGCCAACAAGTTTTTGGAAGTTCTTAACAGCCGCTTTCGTTTTACTTCCGAACTTACCATCAACGGTAACACCAACTGCATCTTGCACAATTTTTGTGAGGTTCTTATATTTATATGTAAGCCGTTGCTTGCAAACCGCATTTTTTGCAACCTCTTCACACTCTTTGCCCCACTTACCATCGGCGCCGTATTTAGGCAATTTAAAACCATCCTCTATTGCCGCAAGTTGCCAAGCTTTAATATTGTTAACAGTCTTTTCAAACTCACGCTCACCGTCAAGATACGGTGCGGGGTCTACAAACTTACCACCAACTTTAATATCGAAATGAAGATGCGCACCCGTTACATTGCCAGTTGCGCCCATATAACCGAGCACCTGACCTTTTTTAACGGTTTGTCCCACTTTAACGGTGCGGCTACCTTTTTTCATATGAAGGTAACGGGTATAGTTACCGTTGCCGTGGTCGAGCTCTACATACTCACCTGCGGTCGATGAATTCTTTGAAATTTTAACCACACCATCTGCGAATGCGATTATGTAATCGAGCGTTGCACCTGCACCTACAAGGTCAATACCGTTGTGCATCGAGCGTTTGCCGAAAATAGTTCGCATTCCAAACGGACTTGTTACTTTGTGTTTACCAGCTTTCAATACTGGGTTTTTATATTCTGACATTATATTTTCCTCCTTAATTTGGTTGATGATATTTTTCCAAACTATCGATACGCTTGTGTGCCGATTTTACCGAAGCTTCGACCTCAACAAGTTTCTGCACAAGTTCTAAATACTGTTCATCCTTTTTCTCAAGTTTATGCTTAATCTCTTCGGTGGTGGTTTTAATATGGTCGAGTTCTGAAAGGATAACGCCTTCCTGTTCGCCATCCTTCTTATCGCTTTTCTTTTTATTGCCGAGCAATACTACAAAAGAAATAACTAATCCGCCGATACCAACCACCATGCCCGAAATGCCAAAGACTATTGCCGCCATTATTCACTCACCTCCTCGCTATATTCCACAGTTTCATATAATTCCCAAGTCAAATCTTCCTTCAACCTGTAATCCCAACCACTTTCAGCAATGGGTTTATCGCGAATGATTTGAAGTAAAGAATTATATTCTTCTTCGGTAATTTCGGTTTGTCCGATTATAGTTTGCAAACCAATAATATATCCGTTTTTTATTGTTTTAAAATATTTCATAATATACCCCCTATGCTATGGCTAACCAAT
>JAFYUI010000008.1 GCA_017549565.1 Clostridia bacterium | reverse complement strand
GGATCTTTCGCGTTTTGGGCGAAACTATATTGAGATAGGAAATTATCTCGATAATGTTTTTGTTCGCCAGCGTGTTAGGTTTGTAGCGATAAATAATAATTACGACAATTTAAGCACAGGTAACAATGTGGTTAGCAATTTACTGACTTTAAGTATTACCAACGTTACAAACGAATCACAGGCGGCGAGTACGTCTGTTAACGTGCGGGGTACGCTGAATTTAAGGCGTCAGCAAGGAAAGTTTATCGGTTCTTTTCCGACCTACGGATACCTAAAAGACCCGGATGATAAACATCATCTTGTTATTGACGAGGAAACAGCACCGATAGTGCGAATGATTTTTGAACGCTTTATTGCGGGCGAAAGTATAATAGGTATTACTAAAGACCTGAACGAAATGGGTATACCCAATCCGTCAATGTATAAAAAGCAAAAGGGGCTAAACTACAAGCACCCGTCGGGGAGAAGCAATGACGGTCTATGGCCCGATAGTTCGGTACGGCGAATTTTACAAAACCGAATGTATGTCGGCGATATGGTGCAGGGCAAGAATACTACCTACAGTTATAAAATTAAGCAGTGCCGTGCAATACCAAAAGATGAGTGGATTATTGTCGAGGGGACCCATGAGCCTATTATCAGTCATGAAACTTTTGACAACGCACAGGCGCTCTTTAACAAGAGTATTCGTAAGAGTCCTAAAAAGAAAAACGTTGATTTGTTTTCAGGGCTTGTGCGCTGTGCAGACTGCAAACGTGTAATGAATAAAAAGACCAATCAGCACTCGTATGGCACTTATAATTATTACCGTTGTGTTACGGCACGAAAGATGAAAAAATCAGCCTGCACTAATCACACAATACGCATTGATAAGTTAGAAGAGGCGGTTTTTTTGAGTATTCAAAATATGATTAATACTGCAGTTACGATGAGTGACATGTTAGATTTGATTAATAATAATGCTAAACGAAAAAGTGAATCGAGCCATCTTCAAAAGGCACTCAAAACGCAAGTATCTGAACGAGAAAAATTGGTGACGATGCTTACTGACCTTTATCCCGACTGGAAAAGCGGTGTTATTACAATGGATGAATATCAAATGTTAAAGGAACGTCTTAATGAGAGGCTTAGGGTTATTGACGAAAAAATTGCCGGACTTACCAAATCGGCAGAGCAATTCAAAAACGGTATCAACGAAGATAACGACTTTGTAGCGCATTTTAAGAAGTACGGCAATATTGAGGCTTTAACAAGGCCGATAGTAACCGAACTTATAGAGGAAATTTTCGTTCACGAGGGCGGAGATATCGAGATTGTATTCAAGTTCCAAGATGCTTATGCACAGGCAGTTGAATATATCGAACTCAATAAGCAACTTATCGAGCCTGAAAAGCCAGACAAAAAGAAAAAATCGGCGTAAGATTTGTGTCGGTAAGTTATATTTTAATCTAAAAAACAGAATCAACCATGCAGGCATAAACCTGCACGGTTGATTCTCTATTAATTAGCAATTTCCTATAATTGGAATTTTAGTTGTGTATTTACATGATGGATATTTTGAGCAACCTAAAAACTCACCAAATTTTCCTTCTTTAAATTTTAGGTTTGCACCACAATTTGGACAAGTGAACTCTAATTTTATAGACTCTGGATCTGTGCATATTTTTATATTATCTAATGACGAGTATCCAAAGAATGCAATTAGTTTGTCTGTTTCACCATCCATAATACGACAGAAATAATCGTTTAAAAATATTCTATATGTTTGGGTATTATCAATATTGATAAGTCTTAGATATTCAGGGATAGTAATACCTAGAATTACAGAGTGATGTCTTCCAGTTGCATAGTATTTATTTTCAAATGTAGCCTTTAGTTCTGAACCAATGATATATTTTTCATTATATCCGTTATACACGGGTTTCTTTTCTGTCATAATATTTCCTTTCTGTTATTGCTATTTAGATCAATTAGCTTTCTATTCCTAATATGCGTTTTACAGCTATTCTCAACTCAGGCTGCCTGCGCAATTCCGTTATAATTCTTACTTCGTCTCTGCCGAGGGGATTTTTACGCAAATCTTCGCAAAGCTTCCAATATTTTTGATTTTCGATTTCCTCTTTTTCAGTGGCTTGTTTAAGGTTTTGAGTATTACACAAACCGTTAAATACAAGTATAGGTGTTCCGAATTCATCAGCATCTATATAGCGCCACAAAGCTCTTCGAACAGATGAATCTGAGAGATCTAATCCGTTTTCTGTTACAATTCCGTCATTGAATAAATAATTAAAAGGTAAATCCAGTTTCTCGGCATATCTTCTCACAGTTTCTGCTTTTGGGGTAATGTGTTCTTTTTCAAAACGACAAATATTTTGTTTATGTGTCCCAAGTATTTCGGCAAGTAACTCTTGAGTCAACCCGTTTTCTTCACGATATCTTTTTAGTTTTTGTCCGAAAGTCATTAATAGTACCTCGCTTCTTTATTCTTAAATATATCATATCACACTTGGTAATCATAAGTCAATACATACATTATATAAAGTAATAAAAAATGTTTACTTACGCAAGTATGGTCTACCTTTCACATCTATCTGCCCATAGCAGCACCCATAAATGAAGTCTCGAAAACGCATAAACAAAGGGGGAAAAATAAATTTTGAAAAATTTATGGTGTTCTCTTGACATTTTCCCCATAAAATCTTTTGCATATTTTTTACAAAAATGGAAATAATATTAGGTTATTTACTTAATCAGAGTTTTTTAAATGTACAAGTATTGCCGGCAAGAGAATTTAGAGAAGTTTTGTTTGCTAAAATTGATAATGCCATAAAGCATTGCAAACGCAACGTTTTTATGGTAAAATAAAATGTCAATACCGATGCTCTTGTTCGTATTTGCCGCGCTTTGAATTGCTATATTGGCGACATTGCAGAAATTGTTGTGCAAGAAAGCGAAGTAAATAACAAATAAGCGGTTTAAGGGGATGAAATTATGGGTAAAACAGAAACGAAGTCGCGCTTTTTAAAAGCGACAACGCTGGCAATTATTGGAGTATTATTGCTAGTGTTCTCGGCTGTTCTTTTGCTGTGGCATGGCAATGCAAACAGTATGCAAGCGGCGTCTGCTATGGTGGCTGGGGTATATTTTGACGGTGAATACCGTATTGCTGACGGTGAGTGGCATAAAATAGTAGAGGGGGAGCACATTTCTTCTACTGAGGGTGATGTTACACTGCGAGGCAATTTCCATATGCTTGCCCCTGATGGTGAGTATGTTGGCATTTACAGTGACAGCATTCCGATTGCGCTTTATACAAATCATATTAACCTGACTTTTTTTGAGGGCGAAAATGAGCCCTATGTAATAGATGTTGAAAATCCTCTATACGGATATTCTGCTTGCCACGAGGATTGGGCTGCTTATACCCCTACAAGCGGCGGAGAAGAACCAATTAAAATACTTATTCATAATCCCCATAGTTTTGGTAACGAAACCGCGATTGACGAGATGTTGTCCCGCACGGCTTTATGGGCGGATATTGAGTTTGAAAAAGCTGCTCTTGAAAGTGGAAAAACACAAAGAGATATTGGCTTATTGTTTGCTATTATTTCGCTTATCGTTTTGGGAACTGCTTTATTCTCAACGCTTATACATATAAAAAACAGTAAGATTATTTGGCTGTTTGGCATTGTAATTTTGTTTGCCGGCGCATATCTTTCTTATAGCGCAGACGGTGTTTCGTTTTGGAACGAATCGGTTGTATCGAATACGACCATTTTGGGCTGCTCAATGATGTTTTATATGTTTTTCCTTTCGATTGCGCTTGTGCATTTTTTAAAAGGCACGAAAATGATTGGTACAATCAGCGTTGTTTTTCTCGGTTTGGTTGACGCAGTGATTTTTATTTTGCCCCTTTTAACAGATATACTATTTTATGATACCTGGCTTTATTGGGTCGCTGTGCAAATACTTGCAAATATCATTTTGCTTGGTTGCCTTATGCGAGAGTTTTTTGTTACGAAAGGAAAAGAACGCTGGCTTTATATCGGTTTGGTATTGCCGCTAATTTCCTTTGGTGTAGATGTTATTATGACCGACCTTGGGTTATGGAAGGGCGGTGTTTCTTCCAAATATGTTTTTGTTGTTTTCTTTGTTGCCGCAATGGTTGCGGTACTTAAAGTTATACCAAACAGCATAAACGCTCTTGCCAAGGCCAAAGAATTAGAAACCGAAAAAATTGTACTGAACGCTCAGCTTACCGAAAGCAGAGTTTCTACTATGATGAGCCAAATTCGCCCGCACTTTATTTATAATACTCTCGGTAGTATTGAACAGCTTTGCAATATCAATCCCGAAAAGGCAGGGGAGCTTGTTCATAACTTTGCGAAATATTTGCGTGGCAATTTTGGAGAACTGGATAATCCAAAGCCGATTTTAATGTCACAGGAAATGGAGCATGTACACCATTATATTAGTATTGAAAATGTGCGTTTTCCCGATATGACCTTTTCTTTTGAGATGAATTCTGACGATTTTCATATTCCTGCACTTACCATTCAGCCAATTGTTGAAAATGCGATAAAGCATGGACTTATGAAATTGCAAAAAGGCGGTACAATTCGTGTTGTTTCCTATGAGACTGATACCCATTACTGTGTTAGGGTAGAGGATGACGGTGTGGGATTTGATACCGATGTTTTGCTTGATGAAAGAAAGCATGTAGGTATCCGTAATATTCGCGGAAGATTAAAGGCGATGGTAAACGGTACCCTTGAAATTGAAAGTATAGAGGGTGTTGGTACCAAGGTATTGATAACAATTCCCAAGGAGGCGAAATAATGATTGCAATAGCTGTAGATGACGAACCCTTGATGCTGGGGGCGCTTACAAAGGCCATTAATGCATCTGACGATATTTCTTCGGTTGCAGATTTTACCTCTTGCGAGGATGCTCTTGACTATATTAGGAGCAACCCTGCCGATATTGCGTTTTTGGATATCAATATGCGTGGTATGGGCGGACTTGCTCTTGCCGAAAAAATCATTGTTTCTTGCCCTGACTGTAAGATTGTCTTTTGCACCGGATACGAGGAATATGCAATTCCTGCATTTAAGCTTCACGCCTCCGGATATTTAATGAAACCTGTTTCTGCCAAGGATGTACAGGTGGAGATCGATAATATTAAAGGCATCCGTCAAA
The DNA here is from genome assembly GCA_017549565.1 of Clostridia bacterium. GTDB lineage: Bacteria > Bacillota > Clostridia > Oscillospirales > Acutalibacteraceae > UBA737. The sequence continues at coordinate 64,360 of JAFYUI010000008.1, read as the reverse complement.
GAGAGAAGCCGCTTACGGTAAAATGCTTCGGTACTTTTGAGGTTTATGCAAAAGGCGAAAAGCTAACCTTTAAGCGTTCAAAAACTAAGGAATTGTTTGCCTTTTTGGTGGATAGAAAGGGCGCAGGTGTGACTGTTGCGGAAATTGGGGTTGCGCTTTGGGAAAACTATGAAGAGCAAAAGAACCAAAACTATATCCATCAGTTATTCCACGATTTGCGTCAAACCCTTGAAGCAATTGGTATGGAAGAGATTTTTGAAAGAAACAACTATCTTTATTCTGTAAATATCGAAAAAATCGAATGTGATTATTATAGTTACTTAAAAAATGGAAAGCCCGAATTTATCGGCGAGTATATGTCCCAGTACAGTTGGGCAGAAGTAACCTGCGGATTGCTTTGGGAAAAGAAAAATAAATAAACCTATTTATTAAAATAAGCTGTCAGTTTGACGGCTTATTTTTTTGTTTTTGTAAGAGGTTTGTCATACCTATAATGGTATACTTGATGAGAAAATAGGCGGTTTATACACTTTTTTTAAAAAACCGCGCTTTCAAAAAAGTAAAAAGGGGAATTATTATGATTAAAAACAGAACGGCGCAATTAATTTACCAAACCATTTACCTTACACTTGGGTTTGTTGGCTTTGTTGCAAGTCTTGGAATCTTCGACAACATTAGCACAATTCGTTGGGATTTCTATGTCCACTTTACCAATATCAGCAATTTCCTTTGCATTGGTGTTATGCTTGCGGCACTTATTCAAACAGCCAAGAAAAAAGAAGACAGCTTTGTTTCGGCTGCCCCAATTTTAAAGTTTATCAGCATGCTCGGCATTTTACTTACCTTCCTTGTATTTAACATTATGCTTGCCGGTGCAGAAGGCCGCGACCCTCAAGCAAACTGGCGTGTAGGCAGTCTTTGTTTCCATGTTGTGCTTCCCATTATGTACATAGCTGACTGGTTCTTGTTCTATGAGCGCAAAAAGGCCAAATGGTATTATCCCATTGCTTCTATTGCGTTTCCGCTTGCTTATGTAATCTTTCTTCTGGTTCAGGCGGTTATTTTAAAATTTGATTCCGCAATTTTAATTCCTACCACAACCACACCACTCATTTATCCTTATTTCTTTGTAAATCTTGACACTCAGGGTGTTTCGGGTGTGCTTATGTGGATTGGTATACTTTCTGTGGCTTTTGTTGTAGTTGGATACTTGTTCTTTGGCCTTGATAGACTTCAAAAGAAAAAACTTGATAAATAAGAAACGGAGAAAACTGTTATGAAAAAGGATTTAATTTTCACTCCCGTCATGTTGCTCATTGGTGTTTTGTTGTTTATGCTTAAAACCACCGGTATGACCGCACATATTGCTATCTCTGTAATTGGCCTTTTGGTTTTGATTGTATATGCTGTTTTAACTAAAAAGAACTGGAAAATTCCTGCACTAGAAATTATTATGAGGGTATTTTACGGTATTGCTTTGATTACCGGAGCTGTGATTATGAATGTTCACAGCATTGCTGCACTTTCCATCATCCATAAAGCAAGCGCCGCTTTGTTTATTGTGTTGCTTATAGTTTTGTTTATTCATAAGTTAGCAACGAATAAAAAAGCTTAGTTTTAGTTTGAAATATATTGTATAGGGTGTTGAGATGGATAAATTAGTTAGAAAAATTGAAGTTCCGCTTGCAAAGAAAGCAATAGAAAAAGCGGGGCTATATATTGTACAAAAAAAGGACCTTGACCGTTTGGCCGATGTGGCGGCTGATGCTTATCAGAACTATCCCTTACATAATTGGTTCACTAAGGGTAAATACGACGAAAAGGCATCAAAACTTCTTATGCAAATTTCCCTTAAAACAATGACAGAGGATGCAGTTATTTACGCCGATAGTGAGGAAATTAACGGCTTTGCAGCTTGGTTGCCCTTTGGCTTTACGGGCAATAAAGCTCTTCCATTTATAATGAACGGAGGTCTTAGTTTGTTCCTTCATGCAGGTTTCGGCATGGTAGGCAGACTTCAAACCTACGAAAACTACGCGATGAATCTTAAAAAAGAGTTCACCGATCATTACGACTGGTATCTCTTCAATCTTTCAATTAAAAAAGATGCACAGGGGAAGGGAATTGCCAGTAAGCTTATGCGTCCTATGTTACAGTTTTGCGACGAAGAGCGTATGGTGGCCTATTTGGAAACCAACAAAGAGGCAAATGTTGGATTATATCAGCATTACGGGTTTGATTTAATGAAAGAAGAGCAAATTCCGAAAAGCACTGTCACACATTACGCTATGGTGCGAAAGCCCATTTATAAAGAATAATAATTTAATTAAATAAAATGGAGGCAAATAAAATGAAAAAAGAAAAGAAAGAACTAATTAAAAAATTTAAGGTTGTTATCGAAGATTTATTGGATAACTACGAAGAATACACAGACGAAGAAAAAGCACAGGTTAAAGAAATCTTCCAAAAGGTTGCGGAATTAAACACTATTTTGGATAAATACGATATTGATGTAAAATTCGACTGGGAAGAATATTATGCGGCTTATGGCCAATATTTTGGTATGATGCTTTATTGATAAAATAGTCAAATTATATACAAAGGAGCATTTACAATGCCTAAAAAGCAAAAAAAGTTTGCCGATGACGGTTGGGCCATTTGGGTTGATGGTGATGACACCAGCACGGTATATATAAATAACTGGCTAAACCCAAAAGGCAAAAGCTATGTAGACCTGGCAATTCGTATACGCGGCGTAAAATTAAGTAAATTTTTACATGTTTATGTTCCGTTTGCTATATCCGCAAATGAAATTGAAGATGTATCGTTGTTTTTTAATGACACAAAAATTTTGCAGGCAACCTTTAGTGCGGCCTGTATTGTTGACTATAAGAAAAATGAGCACACTTCGGAAATTGCTTACAACGGAAAAACGGTTGATGTTGTACATATCAGCACCTTGGAATATGAAATAAAACCGTTATCAAACGGCACGCTAATCAATGTGGATTTAGAAAAATTAAACCCATCGCTCGATAATGATGAAGCTTATTTCATGTGGCGTATGCCACATAAATCTTTGGATGAAATTTTTAAACCCCGTGTTGATGTAGGAAATGCGATGAGCAGACTTAGGGATTTAATTACAACCCCTGTGGTTTCAGAAAAATACGGTTACTCTATTCGCATTAATGAAGCGAGACTTTTGCCTGAAGAAATCACAAGAATTGGTATATTCCACCGCCAAAAATTAAAAAAGGCAGTCATTACCCTTTCTATTGATGAAAACTATGAACTAAATGACGGGGGATGCTATCGTATCCGCCGTTTGGAGGAAAATTTATATAAGGGTTATCTTCCAAAGGGTTATAAATTCGAGGATGTTATTACATATCAGTGGAATCAAAATCGAGAGCATAACCAGCAGGGACAGTTTAATTTTTATTATAATCTCTCAAAAGATTCGATAAGTAAAAGCAGTATGTTTTTGTATATGGTTTTGCTTTTGGCGGTTGGCCTTTTTGGTGATCTTTTGGCGGAGATTGTCAAAACATTGATACGCATGTGTTTGTAGGAGGCGCATTATGAGACTAGTTATTCCAATATTGCTTAATTGCCTTCTTGTTCTTTCGGTATATCTTATCGATAAGTATACCCCCGCAAAAAAACTTCCATATATTGCAAAACAGATTATTATTGGTCTTTTATTTGGTGGCGTTTCGGCCTTTGCGTCAAGCTTTGGCGTTGAGTGGCTTGGAACAACTGTTAACGTTCGTGATGCGGCACCTCTTTCGGCAGGCCTTATTTTTGGTGCACCCGCCGGTATTATATCGGGTCTTATTGGGGGCTTATACCGTTGGTTTTCTGTATATTGGGGCGGCGGCGAGTATACGCAGCTTGCGTGCAGTATAGCCACCATTCTTGCCGGTTTAATGGCGGCAGGACTTAGAAAACTGATGTTTGACAACAAAAAGCCCACTTGGGGTTACGGCATATGTATTGCTGTTGTTTGCGAAGTTATTCATATGATTTTAATTTTCCTTACAAATATGGATAATTCCTCTTATGCGTTTGAGTTTGTTAAGGGTGCCACTCTTCCAATGGTTCTTGGCAATGCTGCGGCTGTTGGATGTGCAATTATTATTGTAACCCTTTTAAGTCACGAGCGCTTTACGAAAAACAAAGGTGGCGAAAGAATTGCCAACACATTTCAGCGCTGGCTTCTTGTATGCATTGTTGTTGCCTATTTTGTTACAAGCATCTTTACTTTCTTCCTTCAAAACGGAATGGTGCGTATTGAAACACAAGAAGTGTTTACAGCTGCAATAAATGATGTTGAGGCAGATGTTAAAGGAAAATCGGATGCTCAGCTACTTGGTATTGCCGAAAAGGTTAAAGCAGAGTATGAAACAAAGCAGGGGATATCGCTAAAAAACCTTGCTGAAAAATATGACATCAAAGAAATCAATGTTGTGAACTCTGATGGCATTATTACTAATTCCACCGAGCCCGATGTAATAAACAACTATGATATGAACAGTAAGGCACAATCTAAGGAATTTGTGGATACTTTAAAAACACAAGACTTCTTTGTGCAACAGTATAGCCCAAGAGGAAAAGATGAATCTGTTTGGAGAAAATATGCAGCTATCAACTTGAAAAGCGGCGGATTTATTCAGGTCGGTTATGATGCTGAGCAGTTTCATCAAATGCTCAATGAGTTTGTTGTTGATGTTACAAAAAATCGCCATGTTGGCACAGGCGGTTTTGTAGCGGTTTGTGACGATAAGCTGTCAATGGTAATTGACAATGATTATGCGGGGCTACCCATTTCCACAATAGGAATTAAGCCCCCTAATGAAATGAAAGATGGCAAAACCGCAACTGCACTTTATTATGCGGATATTGTTGACGGTAAAACAACTCTTAGTGAAAAATATATGTATGTATTCAAGTTCGTTGAAGGATACTGCATTATTGCGGCAATGCCCGAAGCAGAAGCGATGTTTATGCGTGATGCATCGCTTTATACAAGTATTTTTATGCAGGTACTAATCTTTGCCGCTTTGTTTGTATTTATCTATATTCTTATAAAGCGTGTTATTATTAACAACTTAAAGAAAATTAACGATACGCTGGGAAGAATTACAGAGGGCGATTTGAATGTAACCGTAGATGTCCGTTCTAATGAGGAATTTTCTTCGCTTTCTGACGATATCAACTCAACGGTTTCAACCCTTAAAAGATATATAGCCGAAGCCGCTGCCCGCATTGATAAAGAGCTTGAATATGCTAAACAAATTCAGCTTTCGGCACTGCCTACAAACTTCCCCGAAAATGAAGAATTTGGCATCTATGCCGAAATGATTGCTGCAAAAGAAGTCGGCGGCGACTTTTATGATTTCTACAAGTTAAACGACAGGGCGGTGGCTTTCCTTGCTGCCGATGTTTCGGGCAAAGGAATTCCTGCGGCAATGTTTATGATGACTGCCAAGACAATTATCAAAGACCTTGCAGAAAGCGGTATGGCGGTTAATGACATTTTTACCAAGGCAAATGAAAAGCTTTCTGAAAACAATGAATCGGGTATGTTTGTTACGGCGTGGATGGGTATTTTGGACTTAACCACAGGCAATGTACAGTTTGCCAATGCGGGCCATAATCCACCACTCTTAAAACGAGCAGATGGTTCGTTTGAATATTTAAAAACCCGTGCGGGCTTTGTTCTTGCAGGTATGGAGGATTTTCGTTATCGAGCTAACGAAATTACGCTAAACAAAGGCGACCGATTGTTCTTATATACAGACGGTGTGCCTGAGGCCACAAACATAGACAACAAGCTTTATGGTGAGGATAGACTGTTATCCTTTATGAACCAAAATGCTTCTATGGAAGCCACTAAACTTTTACCCGCGCTAAAAGCCAATATCGATGAATTTGTGGGCGAAGCACCACAGTTTGATGATATTACAATGTTAATGCTTGATTTTAAGCCACAAAAAGGAGGTGAGCGTATGACGAATAAAACATTTCCCGCCAAAACCGAATCCTTGAATGAAGTGCTTGGATTTGTAGAGGAAGCTTTGGAGGGCTTTGAGTGTCCAATGAAAATTCAAACGGCAATTTGTGTTGCCATTGAAGAGGTATTCGTCAATGTTGCTCACTATGCCTATCCCCATGGCGAAGGAGATATGTCACTCCATATTGCTTTTGACGACCAAAGCCGTGCTATTACTTTCCGAATGATAGATAAGGGCGTTCCTTTTGACCCGCTTAAAAAACCCGACCCGGACATCACTCTCTCGGCGGAGGAACGCGAAATTGGTGGTCTTGGTATCTTTATCGCCAAGAAGACTATGGATTCGCTTAACTACTCCTATGAAAACGGAGAAAACATTTTAACTATGATTAAAAAGATATAAGGAGATTTAACTATATGACTATTGAAATCAAGAAAACCGAAGAAGAAACCATCATCGAGCTTGTGGGAAGACTTGACACCATTACAGCTCCCGCACTTGACAAAACCATTAACGAGGATATAGGAGATACCAAAAATCTTGTTCTTGATGTAAAAGGCATGGAGTATATCTCCAGCGCAGGACTTCGAGTGCTTCTTTCTGCACAGAAGAAAATGCAAAAGATTGGCTCTATGAAAGTAACGGGCGTTTGCGAAGAGGTTATGGAGGTATTTGAGATGACCGGCTTTGCCGACATTTTAGTTATAGAGTAATAATGCTTATAACAAAAATTTACTAACCTGTGCAAAAGGAGTATATATAAATGAATGTTACCTTTCGTTTAGATAAGGATATTTTGTATATTGCCATTGAAGGCAGAATTGACGCCTCCAATGCGGCTGAAGTAGAAGAGCAAATTTTTAAAATCAAAAATGATAACCCGGGAAAACATACCGTTTTGGATGCCGATAAGCTTGAATACATATCTTCGGCAGGTCTTCGTGTGATTTTACGACTCAGAAAAGAAGAACCCAAGCTTGCCATTATCAATGTGGCTTCAGATGTTTATGAGGTCTTTGATATGACCGGCTTTACCGATATGGTAACGGTTGAAAAGGCATATCAAAGAATGAGTGTGGAGGGCTGTGAATTCATTGCAAAGGGTGCCAATGGTGCGGTTTATCGTTATGATAATGAAACCATTTTGAAAACCTATTTTGCAAAGGATGCTCTTCCTGAGATTAAGCAAGAGCGCGAAAATGCAAGAAAGGCATTTGTTCTTGGAATCAATACTGCAATTCCTTACGGCATTGTTCGTGTGGATGACGGCTACGGTACAGTTACAGAGCTTTTAAATGCTGTAAGTGTAACCAAGCTTATTCGCAATAACCCCGACGATATGACCGAGGCGGCAAAATATTATATTGATATGCTTAAAAGCATTCACGCTATCACGGTGGAAGATGGTGAAGTTCCCGATATGAAGGAAACTGCACTTAATTGGGCGGAATTTGTAGCCCCTTATCTTTCCGAAGAGCAAGGCAAAAAGCTTTGTGCATTAGTTGAAGCTGTTCCTAAGCAAAACACACTTATGCACGGCGATTATCACACAAATAACATTATGGTGCAAAACGGTGAACCATTGCTTATTGATATGGATACACTTTGCATGGGTCATCCCGTGTTTGAACTTGGTTCTATGTTTAATGCGTTTGTGGGATATTCCGAACTTGACCACCAAAATATGATAGATTTCTTTGGTTATACATTTGAAACTGCCGGCAAGTTCTGGCAAACAGCTCTTAAAATGTATCTTAATACCGAAGATGAAGAATTATGCCAAAGCGTTGCTGAAAAGGCAATGATTATTGGTTATACTCGCATGCTTCGTCGTTCGGTTCGCCGTCCTGAAGAGGCCGACAGCCCTGCAAAAATTGCAAGATGCAAAGAAATGCTTGCATTATTGCTTAATAAGGTAGATACTTTGATTTTTTAAGTCATTTCGAAGAAAGGAATAAGATTATGAAAAACAAAAAATTATTATTACCTATTATTATACTTATTTCGGCTGTTTTACTAATGGAGGTGTATTCGGTTGTTACCAGCATTGCAAAAAAACCCACAATTACCGAAGGTGAATTTCCATTTTCTATTACATACGAACTTGACGGCGAAATAGTAACAATCAATGATGTTTATAAGGCACATTATATTGGAAATGATGGATATGCTGATACTTTAACACGCTGTTATGTTGGCGGAATAGTCGGTTTGGGTGGAGAAAATACTCTTTATACCCTAAAGAAAGGCGATAACACAAGAATTGAATTGTGGACCCATTTTTACGCGGACTATTTAATGGGCGACCCTGAGTATGAATATTTCGATGATGAACCATTTGAACCAAGCATTAATTTTTATGATGAAAATGAAACCGAGTATAACGATGAAGAAACATTAGCGGCACAGGGTGTAAAGCTTATTAGCTTTGAATACCCCACACCTATTGAAAATTCGTTTGTTTTTTCTCATATATCTTATTTAAGCGGTGCGGTTGTGCTTCCGGCACTTCTTATTGCTTTGTTGGCTTTAATTGTCATCATCATTTTTGTAAGAAAAGAAAAAGAATTAAAATATAAGGCAATTGATATAATTTCTATTGTATTCAATTTTCTTATTGGTTTTACACTTGTACCGTTTGTTGCAATTTTTGGAATGTTTGTAGATATAAACGGCGGTGGGCCCGAATTTTATCGTCAAATGACATATTTCCTTTCGGCATTTTTGGTGTTGTGCATTGCAGCATCGGTTGCCTTGCGAAGAAAAGGCCACGGTATAAAATCGCTTATTGCCGGGCTTATAGGCCCCGCTTTTTTCGCTTTGTTTATAATCGTTTGCGGTGTGAGTGAATTGCTCTAAAAATAAATTGCTAAATGGCAACTTCTATCATCCCTTATAGTGTAACGGAGAATATGTAATGGACAAAAAGTATTCATTAAAGAAGAAAGGAAAATTGAATAAAGCACATTCTATGCAGTTTCGCATCTTGGCGACAATCATTTTTGCTATGCTTGCAATAACGGTATTTGTTGGTGGTATCAGTATTTATGAGGTAGACCAATATATACAAAACGAATCTGAAAATTTTGTTGTGGTTACCTGTGATAACGAAGGTACGCAGATTAACAGCCTCTTTGAAGATATGGAAAAATCGGTAAAGTTTATGGAAAGCTACATAATGGACTTTTTTACCGAAGATGTCCAAATTAAAGATAAAGATTTCCAAGAAAATGTTATTAATAGCGTTGACAAAATGTTTGCCGACATCGCTAAACATGCAAGCAGTCCTGTCGCTTATTATTTTCGGTTTGACCCTGCAATTTCTAATGGTAAGACGGGATTGTTTTACAGCAAAGTAAAAGAAAATAGCGAATATGTTGCTCTCGAACCAACCGATATCTCGCTTTATGAAAAAGACGATATTGAGCATGTCGGATGGTTTTGGCAACCTTACGAGGCAGGAGAGCCAGTTTGGATGTCACCCTACTACAACAAAAATAATGATATATATATGATTTCATATGTTGTGCCGTTATATTACGAAGAAAAGTTTGTCGGCATAATAGGAATGGATTTTGATTATGCGATTTTAGCAGAGCAAGTACACAAAATTAAAATTTATGAAAACGGCTTTGCTCACCTTCAAATTGATGAAACTGTAGTTTGCGGTTATAATGGTAACTGTGAACAAGATACAAAAGATAATTCCAAATATCTACATGTGTCGAAAGAGTTAAAAAACGGAATGACGCTTGTTCTTTCGGCAAGTTATAATGATATAAGGCAAATAAGATATGAAATTGTTTTTGAAATTTTATTTGTTGTTTTGGTGCTTTCTGCGTTTTTCACGATTATCGCCATCTTTGTTGTAAGAAGAATTGTTGCTCCGCTCAAAAAATTGGCTGATGCATCGATAAAGCTATCAAACGGAGATTATAATGTGGAGTTTGTAAATAGCAATGTTTCCGAAATAGAACTTTTAAATACGGCATTTAAAAATATGGCAGCTCATTTGCATGAACGCGAAAAAGAACTTCGCTTTACTGCTAATCGAGATTCTCTGACAGGTCTTAGAAATACTACCTCGTATAAGAGATGTGTTGCAGACTTTGACAAAGAAATCGAAAATAAAACCGCCAATTTTGGTGTTATTGTATTCGACTTAAATCAATTGAAGAAAACAAATGATACGCTTGGACACGCTGTGGGAGATAAACTAATTGCAGCGGCTGCAAAAGCAATTTCGGAAGTTTTTAAAAGAAGCCTTGTGTTTAGAATAGGTGGGGACGAGTTTTTGGCCGTTCTTAGAAGTAAGGATTTAGAGAATTGTGAAGAGCTGTTGGTGAGCTTAGATACAGTATGTGCAAATACGATTATTGAAGAAAAATGTGAAATTTCTATCAGCCTGGCAAGAGGTTTTGCCGTGTTTGATTCAGATAAAGATTTATGCTTTAATGATGTTTTCATGCGTGCCGACGATGCTATGTATGAAAATAAAAGAAAAAGTAAAATAGTTACAATTTAAACGCAACTTTGCTTATCATACAAAAAGTAAAATATAAAAATACAAACAAGGCGACAACTCGAATGTAATACAGTCGGGTCGTTGCTTGTTTGCTTTTACGATATATCTTTATTTTTTAGTTCTAGGTTTTAGATAAATGTATATTGATGACTACATAAAATCAATTATCCATTTAATTGACAAAGTATATATATTATATTATAATAAATAAAATAGGTGAATTATATCGTTTTTGTGAAAGAGGGTGCATATATGCAGGATAAAAATAACATTTTAATACTTGATTCCTGTGAAGAAGTAAACACTTTAAATCTTGTTTCACTTGATGAAAACTCCATCCCTGAAGTGTTAAATGGTGAAAGCGGTTTTCATATTTACCATGTTTGTGTTTTGACCAAATTGATTTTGAAACAGCTCAATGAAGATAATTATTGCTCCTTAACAAATGGCCAGATAAACGATATTTCACTGGCTGCTTCATTACATGATGTTGGTAAGTCAAGGGTTCCTAAAAGCATACTTGATTTTCCGGGAATGCTTTCACCCTTAGAATACGATATAGTGAAAAAACATTCACTTTTCGGTGAAGAAATTATTAAAAGTGTCGATTTTAGTTCAATAGGAACCGAAATACAACGATATGCTGCTGAAATTGCACGCTATCACCACGAAAGATATGACGGCACAGGTTATCCTGATGGACTTAAAGGAGATGATATACCTTTATCGGCTCAGGTGGTATCTCTTGCCGACTCTTACGATGCCTTGACCAGCAACCGCCGTTATAAGGACGCTTTTTCTCAGGATGTTGCAATTCAGATGATTTCAAGCGGTATGTGCGGTATTTTTAACGATAAATTAATTGATGCACTTTTACGGGTTGTCAACCACAGTTCTTTGGTTTCCTTGCGCGAAAAACTTTATAAAACCGGTTCCGTAGTTTCAGATTATGTCGGATTCACGCCGGAGCGTGTTTTGTGTATAGGTAACACTGAATATTTAACAAAACAGTTTATTGAAGATGCTTTTCCAAACAGCAAGGTTACGGTTGTTGGAAATACGGAGCTTGGCTCGGCTGACAAAATTAAACTTTTTCGTATTAAAAAGCCATCTATTAAATCGATTTTTGAGACCTATGATTTTGATGTTGTTGTTTATTTTTCGGGCGACCTTACATATCGCACCACCGAGAGGAACGACGCAGAAGAATTGAGAGAGGTTTTGGAATTTTCAAAAGAAGCAAAAAAAGATATAAGAATTCTTTATCTTTCCTCATTGGACTCTTCATTTGAAAATGCTAATGATAGGTCAATTCTTTGTTCGGCAAAAGAAAAACTTTGCGCATTTTATGCAAAATCTTATTCGCTTGATATAAAGACTGTTCAAATACCTTATCTTTATTCAGGCGTATACAGTAAAGATTACCTTTACAATATTTTTGAAAAAGTCAACAATAAAAAGACAGTTGTTTTTGATGAAAAGCCATCATCAAAAATGCATTTTATATCACTTTTTGACCTTTCGAAGCTCATTTCTCGAATTATTGACAACTGGAAATGTCAGAACGGAATACTATCTGTAGGTGACGATTTTAATATTACATTCTCAGATTTTAGTAATAAGATTGCTGAGATAAATTCTGATGCTAAATTTGATTTTACAGGTGCTACTGAAGGCGGAATTATCAAAATAAATAATAAGGGACTAAGAAACGAATATGGTTGGTTTGCAAGGATTTCTATTCTTGAAGATTTAGAGGAAGAGTATGAGAAATACTTAATATCTAAACATGAGAAAACCCTTACTATTTGGCAAAAAATCAAAAAGTGGATAGAAGAGCACAGTTTACTCGTAAAGGTAGCTGAACTTGTACTTTTGTTTTTTGTTACCGAACTTTTGCTTTATTTTACCGACTCGGCTGTTATTTTTTCTATTGTCGATTTCAGAATGGCTTATATTGTTATAATGGCTACCGTTCACGGACTTAGCTTTGGTATGTCGGCAGCGGCACTAAGTAGTATATCGTGGCTTGTAGCAAAGGTATCTTCGGGTACAAATCTGCTTACAATTTTTTACGAACCTACAAATTGGCTTGCATTTGTATTCTTCTTCCTTGTTGGATCTTTATGCGGATATATAAAGCTTCGTAAGGATGATACAATTCGTTTTGTGGGAGAACAAAATAAACTTCTTGAAGATAAGCTGATTTTTACGAGGGAAATTTACGAGGATACATACAAGGAGAAACGTGACCTTAAAAAGCAGATTATCGGCTCGAAAGATAGTTTTGGTAAAATTTTTGACATTACAAGAAAGCTTGACACAGTAGAACCGCAACGCCTTTATCTCAGAATAATGGAAACATTTGAAGAGATTTTGGAAAATAAGAATATAACGGTTTACTCTGTTAATAAACAAAGTACATTTGGACGACTCGAGGTTGCTTCTCGTGATATTATTGATACAGTTCCTCGTTCAATATCCACCGAAACATATAGCGAGGTTATAGAAAAAATCAGTACCGGTGAAATTTTTAGAAACACAGACCTTTCGGGTGAATATCCAATGTATGCGGCAGGTGTTTACAGAGGGGAAGAACTGGTTTTACTTATATTCCTTTGGCATGCTGATATAGAGCAGCGTTCTCTTTACTATGTTAATCTCTTTAAAATTTTAAGAGACCTTGTGCAGATGTCATTACTCCGTGCTTTTGATTATAGTCAGGCGGTTTATGAAAAGCAGTACATTGCTAATACCCACATTATGAATATTGATGCATTTAATGAGGTGGTTAATAACTATGCAGCACTTCGTGACAAAAAGGTTTCAAGTTTTGTAATGCTGGAAATTCATTCAAATGGGCATTCTTATGAAGAAATTGATAAAATGCTTGCCGGTAAAGTCCGCGTTAATGATGTTATTGGTATGTCAGAAGACGGAAATATCAGATTATTATTATCGGGTGCAACCGAAAAAGATTTACCCTTTATATTACCTCGTTTTAAGGGTATAGATGTAGAGGTTAAGACACAATAAAGGAAGGGGGAGCTAAATGTTATTTTTAATTCTTTTTACAGTGCATATAATACTTGGCATTCTGGTGTTTTTAGGAATTAAATTTAATATTTTAAAAGTGCATAAATATATGTTCTTTATAGCGCTTTTGCTTCCTTTTTGGGGCGTTTTACTTGTTTTGATTTTACATTTTCAAATACTCTTTGAAGCCGATAACGGAATAGATGTCGGCGTGGAGAAGCTTAAACTTGAATCTGAGCTATATAGAAGCGTAACGGTTGACGAAAAAAAGATTTCGGCGAATACGGTGCCCATTGAAGAGGCACTTGTAGTAAATTCCGCTAAAGAACGACGCACCATTATTATGGATGTTCTAAATGATAATCCTAAAGAATATATTGAGTTTTTGCAAAAAGCGGGTAACAATGAGGATACTGAGGTTGTCCACTATGCTGTAACAGCAATGGTGGAAATTTCAAAGGAAAACGATTATAAACTTCAGGAATTTGAAAGACAATTTTCACTTAATCCTGATGATATAACCGTTCTTAATCAATATACCGATTTCTTGTGGAACTGCTTGTCGCAAAATCTTATGCAGGGGCAGGTTGAGGTGCTTAACCGTGAATTGTTTTCTTCTCTTATACAAAAGAAAATGGCTCTTGTTAATCCCGACATATACGATTTTAAAAGAGCTATTGAAAACGAGTTGAAACGTAAAAACTTTACACAAGCATCGATTACTTTAAGAGAAATGAAAAAGCTTTTTCCCGATAGTGAGGAATATTATATCTCAAGACTCAATTATTTAGCATCTCTCGGCAGAGGGGATGATATAAAAGCCCTCATTAACGAAATTTACAAAAGAAACATATTTCTTTCTTCTAAAACAAAGGAGGTTTTGGCGTTTTGGGAAGCCTAAAAGCAAAATTACAAAATTTCAGATTTAAAGGCACTCTTATGATTGTGCTTATTTTTGCTTTGATTGCCACAATTCTTTTTATAGAATTAAGTGGTGTAAGATATCGCTATGCCCAAAAGGAACTCACTTTATTACCGAAAGAAAAAATAGTTACAAAAACGGTAGCTTTAAATAGCATAAAAAAAGACACCTTGCTTCTATACAGCAGTAATGATAAGGCATCTATGAACGCACTTTCTCAGTTTGAGGTCATACTTGCCGATATGAAGTACGGAACAAACGCACTTGATTTGGCAAATGAAGAAATCGACGGAATTGAAAATTATTCCATTATAATTATTCTTTTTTCTGACCTTTCACATGTTGGTGAAATGCTTATAGATATTTGCAATTGGGTGCACGAGGATGGCGGTTGTGTATATTTCCCACTTACCATCGACAAAAACGCTTATTCTTCTGCTATTGAAAATCGAATTGGTATTGAGGCATCGTATGGGTACTCTTTAGTTGACAGTATTTATGTTGACAAAGATTTTATGATAGGCGGAGGTAAGGCTTACGGCGTAACCGATGCCTATGAATCAGCAAGAACGGTGCAACTAAATCCAAAAACTACCCGTGTTTACGCCAGGGAGGGCGATAAAAACGGTGTGCCGCTTATATGGGAGGCAGACTATGGAGACGGCAAATTTGTTGTAAACAATTTCGGCATGTGTGATAAGGCATATCGTGGATTTTTTGCGGCTTCTCTCAGTCTTTTTGGCGAAGTATCACTCTATCCTGTAATAAACGGTTCGACATTTTACCTTGATGACTTTCCGTCACAAATCCCTGATGGGAACAGTGAATATATTACAAGGGATTTTGGCACCACCATAAGAGATTTTTACATAAATATCTGGTGGCCGGATATGATGAACCTTTCAGATAAATACGGCATTAAATACACCGGCCTTGCCATTGAATGCTATGATGATGCTATTGATGGTACAACCGATGCAACACCCGATACCGGAACATTTTTGAATTTTGGAAATATGCTTCTTCGTAAGGGCGGAGAAATCGGTTATCACGGATATAACCACCAGCCACTTGCAATAGGTCGCGATTATAAAGGTATTTTTGAATATAAATCCTGGAAGGACTACGCATCTATGGAAAAGGCGTTTGGACACCTTGTTGATTTCTGTGATGAACTTTTTCCGGATGTGAATATGTCAATTTATGTTCCTCCTTCAAACCTTTTAGCAGCAGAGGGCAGGGAAATGCTCATAAAAGAATTTCCCCAAATTAAAACCCTTTCGGGAATATATCTTCCTGATGATGTGCTTGATTTTGCACTTTTACAGGAATATGATGTTGACGAAAATGGTGTTGTTGACCAACCACGAATAATCTCGGGCTGCGACCTTGATGATTTTATGAAATTGGGCGCAATGTCAGAGCTTAATATGCACTATGTTAATAATCATTTTACTCACCCTGACGATGCCCTTGATATTGAACGCGGTGCTGAGCTCGGTTGGAAAGAACTTAAAAACCGATTTGATAATTATCTTGACTGGCTTTATAAATCTGCACCTAATATCCGCAACTTTACCGGAACTGAATTTTCTGCGGCGGTACAGCGTTTTGCGGCAGTCGCTCCCAAAATAGAAATGTATGAAGATAAAGTGGTTGTACAAATTGAAAATTTTTATGATGACGCACAGTTTTTAATTAGATTTAATGAGAAAAAATCAGATACGATAACGGGCGGAAGGCTAACCCATCTTACCGGTAATTTATATTTATTAGAGGCGGATAGAGAAACCGTTACAATATCTTTTAAGTAGGAGTAAAAAGTGAGAATTTGTTTAATCCTTGAGGGTTGTTATCCCTTTATTAACGGTGGTGTTTCAACCTGGATGCATCAGTACATAACCGAAATGCCGGAGCACGAGTTTGTGCTTTGGGTTATCGGTGCAAAAGCGGAAGATAAAGACAAATTTGTTTATACCTTACCCGAAAATGTGGTTGAGGTTAAGCAGGTTTTTCTTGATGATGCATTGAGGGTTAAGGATAGTGGAATTTTTAACTATAATTTTAATGAGGAAGAAAAAAACGCTCATAAAGAACTTGTATCTTCAGCAAATCCCGACTGGGATTTACTTTTTGAACTTTATCAGGTTAAAAAAATTAACCCAATGTCTTATCTTAAGAGCCAAAGCTTTCTTGAAACGCTTACCGAAACCTGTAAAGCTGAATTTCCTTTTATCGCTTTTTCTGATGCTTTTCATTCGGTGCGTTCACGCCTTTTGCCCGTACTTTATCTTATGGGCACTGAAATTCCCGATGCTGACTGTTATCACGCAATATGTACAGGCTATGGCGGACTCTTGGCATCAATGGCCGCTTACATAAATAATAAGCCCCTACTTTTAACTGAACACGGTATCTATACCCGCGAGCGTGAAGAAGAAATTATACGTGCCAAATGGGTAGCAAGGGCCTTTAAGCCTCATTGGATAGACTTTTTCTATATGCTTTCTGATTTAATATATTCAAGAGCTTTCAGGGTAACGGCACTTTTTACAAGAGCAATGTACACCCAAATCGATATGGGATGTGAGCCCTCGAAATGCAGAGTAATTGAAAATGGAATAAGCTACGAACGGCTTTGCGATATCCCGCTAAAACAGGAAGACGGTATTGTTGATATTGGTGCAGTTGTGCGACTCGCTCCTATAAAAGATATTAAAACAATGATTTACGCTTTCTTCGAGCTTTCTTGCCGTATGGAGAATGTTCGTCTGCATATAATGGGCGGCGTTGATGACCAAGAATATGCAGATGAGTGCTACGCCCTTGTAAAACAGCTGAACTTAGAAGATAAAATCATTTTCACAGGGCGAGTAAATATAATTGAGTATTTTGAAAAATTAGATTTTACGCTGCTTACAAGTATTTCTGAAGGACAACCACTGTCAGTTTTAGAATCTTTTGCAGCAAGACGCCCTTGCGTTACTACTGATGTTGGCTGCTGTAATGAGCTTTTAGATGGCGGACCCAACGATTCTTTAGGAAAAGCGGGATATTTTGTACCGCCTATGCAACGTGAAAAGTTAGCTGATGCTATGGAAATACTTTGCAATTCAAGGGAATTAAGGCTTAAAATGGGCAAAATAGGGCAGAGAAGAGCTTATGAGTATTTTAGATATAATATAATGCTCACCAAATACAGAGATTTATACAAAGAGGTGGAAACCGAGTGGCAGGCATAGGCTTTGAACTGAAAAGACTTTTTCATAAAAAGGGTGTATTAAATACCACAAAAGCATATGGCTATGCTACCGTTATATGCGCTGGTCCTATGCTGCTCGGAGTAATTCTGCTTCTTGGTATAATGGCACTTTGTACAATTTTTAACACCGAAACATCCGACCGTGAACTACTTATCTGTATGATAACATATACACTTTTGGCTTCTGTAACGGTAACATCCTTTTTTTCTATGGTAGTTACAAGATATGTGGCAGATATGCTGTTTGAAGAAGAAAATCAGGCAGTTTTACCTTGCTTTTGGGGCTCTACTGTTATTATGATGGCAGTTGGCAGCGTTTTATATGGCATTTTCCTTTTATTTTCGGGTGCTACTTTGGTTCAGGGGTTATTATGTTTTGTTCTATTTGGAGAACTAATAATTGTATGGAATGCGATGAGCTTTCTTTCTGCAATTAAAGATTACAAAGGCATTTTCATATCCTTTTTAACCTCGGTCGCTGCGTCCATACTGCTTGGCGCATTACTCTTATGGCTTAAGCTTCCTGTTGTAGAATCGCTTTTATTTGCGGTGTCTGTGGGTTACGGTATAATGCTTGTGTGGGATGTTATTTTATTACACAGATATTTTCCGCACACCTCTCTTGGAGCATTTACATTTTTAAAATGGATTGATGCCTTTTTACCCCTTGCACTTTCAGGATTATTTATGAACATCGGTATGTTTTCGCATCTTGTAATTATGTGGTTTTCTGATATAAAGGTTCATGTTAACGGACTATTTTATGGTGCTCCGTGGCACGATGTTCCGGCTTTGCTTGCCTTTATGACCGCTCTTATGACAACGGTGAATTTTGTTGTTTCGGTTGAGGTTAATTTCTATCCTAAATACCGAAATCATTATAGCCTTTATAATGATAAAGGCACAATAAAGGATATTTTACAGTCCGAAAAAGAAATGCTGGATACCCTTAAAACCGAAATATTTTATACATCACTAAAACAACTTTTATTTACAGCCGCCTGTATAGCGCTTGGCGGATATTTGCTTGATTTGTTGCCGCTTGGTTTCAACGAGATAATGAGAGGATATTTCAGAACACTTTGCGTGGCGTATGGTCTTTATGCTATTGGTAATATGCTGATGCTGATTTTGCTTTATTTTACCGATTATAAGGGTGCCTGCTTCACAACTGCCATATTTGCGGCATCGACCATAATATTAACCCTTGTGTCGTTATTATTTTCTAATGTTTATTACGGCTTTGGATTTTTAATAGCTGCAATGATTTTTGTAATTGTTACGGCTTTAAGACTTGATTATTTCACAAAGAAATTACCGTACTATATATTATCCGTGCAACCCCTTGTTGCAGAAGACCGCTCAGGATTATTCGCAAGACTTGGGGTATTTCTTGAAGATAAGTTTGAAAGGAGATAAAGAGAATGAAACGTGTTTTGTCTGTTGTTTTAACAATAGTCTTTATTATTTCTTTGTGCGGATGCAACGGCTTTGACCAAGCGGCGGATACTAATCTTGGCACAAAAGTAGATTTACAGGATATTGAAACCTCTACCGATATTCATATCCGCGATAAAAATCTTTTATATTCCCAATATGACAATACTGAGATTGTAACCATGTATCTTACAGTTTCGACAGGCAACGAGGGTGAGGGTACTAATCATACTTGGGAAGAAATCAATACCTATTCCGCATACGATTATGATGAAATGGGTGTTGAACGCTATAAGGTTGCAGGTCTTTTGCAGGTTGGAAATGAAGACGGTCTTATTCCCGGAGAGTTGGGATATGGACAGATAGCCCCTAACTGCACCGTTCAAATAAGAGGTCAATCTTCAAGCCGAAATCCGCAAAAAAACTATAAAATTGCCATTAAGGATAATAAGGGAGATTGGCGTGGACAAACCACAATAGCCCTTAATAAGCACCAAGGTGACGGACTAAGATTCAGAAACAAGCTTGCTTTTGACCTGTTATCCCATATTGATGAGCTTATGGGTCTTCGCACTACCTTTGTGCGTCTTTATGTTAAGGATACGACCAAGGGTGATAACGCAAAATTTGAAGATTATGGTATTTATACACAGGTAGAACAACTCAATAAAACTGCTCTTAAAGCCCACGGACTTGACAACAGAGGCCATCTTTATAAGGTGAATTTCTGTGAGTTTTACCGTTATGAAGATACTATCGTTTTAAAAGATGACCCAAGATACGACCTTAAAAAGTTTGAGGAAATTCTTGAAGTTAAAGGCGATGATGACCATACAAAGCTTATAAATATGCTTGAAGCAGTTAATGACTATTCAATACCAATAGAAAAAATTATAGAAGAAAAGTTTGATATGGAAAATATTGCCTACTGGATGGCGTTCAATCTTATGGTGGGAAATATTGATACTCAAAGCCGAAATTTCTATATTTACAGCCCGCAAAATGTGGATAGATGGTACATTCTGCCTTGGGATATCGACGGTATGCTTAGGCGCACTGAATATAAACTTGTAGGAAGAACCGACTATGAGGAATGGGAGAGCGGTATCAGTAACTATTGGGGTAACGTTTTATTCCAAAGATGCTTAAAGTCTGAGGAATTCCGTAAAGCCCTTGACTTAGCGGTTGAAGATATTAAACAAACGCTAACACCTGAACTTGTGAATTCATATGCCCAAAAATATGCAAAATTATTAAAACCTTATATTTATTCCGCCAGAGATTTAACCTATGCTCCGCTTACAAAAGCAGAATATGATAAGGTTGTTAAAGGTATAAATGCAGAAATTACCGACAACTACAACCGCTATAAAGCATCACTCAAAAAGCCCATGCCTTTCTACATAGGTACTCCACAGACTAAAAATGGCGGATATGTCGTTGAATGGGAATCTTCGTTTGATTTTAAGGGTGAGGATATTACATATACTTTTGAGCTTTCAAAAAATTATAACTTTAAAAACAGTATTGTTAAACAGAAAGAACTTGCTATACCGACTGCAAAATTCGGTAAGCTCCCCGCAGGTCAGTATTTTATGCGTGTAACCGCAACAAACGAAAGCGGACAAAAGCAATATGCCTTTGATTATTATCGGCTTGATTTAGGCAAAATTTACGGAACAAAATGTTTCTATGTTGACCGAAATGGTAAGATAGTGGAGGATGTATATGCCGAAGACTGAACGCTATAGAAACGAATGGAAATATCTTATAGATACCGCCCAAAAAGAACTGATTTGCAAGCGTTTAGACCCCATGCTAAAACTTGATAAACACGCCAAAAACGGCGGATATATGATACGCAGTCTTTATTTTGAGGATATGTATAAATCTGCATACGAAGAAAAAGACGCGGGTGTTCTAAAAAGAAAAAAGTACCGAATTCGTATTTACGACTGCGGTGACAGTAGCATAAAGCTTGAAAGAAAAAAGAAGTTTGGGGCATATATTTTCAAAGAATCAGCTTCGCTGACAAAGGATGAAGTTTATAAAATAATTGATGGTGACTACGAGTTCCTATTACATAGTGATAAACCTCTTTGCAGAGAGTTTTATGTTGAATGTGTAAGCAATATGATGCGTCCACGCACAATAGTAGATTATGATAGAGAACCGTGGATACTTGATGAAGGAACTGTTAGAATTACCTTTGATATGGATGTCAGAGCGGCTATAGGCAGTTACGATATTTTCGATAGTACTTTGCCTACTTTATCTGTCTTAGAACCGGGCAAATGCGTAATGGAGGTTAAATTCACTGAATTTTTACCTCAGTTTGTGCGTGAAATTCTTCCTGACAGAGCATCGGAATTTACAGCAGTTTCAAAATATGTGCTTTGTTATGAAAAAACCGAATATATGAACAGTTTTAAGTACTGGTATGAGAATTAAATGGAGGGGATTTTATGAGTATTCAGGATTTTATTAAAAAGTCAATACTTGAATCGGGTGCATTTGATGGAGCAAGTCTTACAAGTATTGCACTTGGCCTTGTAACAGCTGTACTTATGGGGGCTTTAATTTATTTTATTTACAGCAAATTTTATGTTGGTGTTATCTATTCAAGAAGTTTTGCAATAACCCTTGTCGGTATGACTGTACTTACTGCAATGGTAACCCTTGCTATTAGTACAAACATCGTTATTTCTCTCGGTATGGTCGGTGCGTTATCAATCGTTCGTTTCCGTACTGCAGTCAAAGACCCGCTTGACCTTTTGTACCTTTTCTGGGCAATTACAACCGGAATTACCGCAGGTGCCGGTATGTATCTGCTGGTAGTAATAACTGCGGTTGTTATGATTGGAATGATTATTCTGTTTTATAACAAACAACAAAAAGGCAGAATTTATATTGCCGTTATTCATTACATTGGTGACGAAGCAGGGGATAATGTTATCCGTGCTTTCGGCAAGATGAAATATTTTGTTAAATCAAAGACTGTTCGCAAGGGCAAAACCGAAATGGCGGTTGAAGTTTATTGCAAAAATAACGATATGTTTTTCCTTGATAAAATACGCGATTTAGAT
This sequence comes from Clostridia bacterium, assembly GCA_017549565.1. Classification (GTDB taxonomy): domain Bacteria; phylum Bacillota; class Clostridia; order Oscillospirales; family Acutalibacteraceae; genus UBA737. Next base: position 42,072 of record JAFYUI010000008.1, on the reverse strand, counting down.
GGTGTTGAAGATGCTACATTAATCCAGTATAACGGTGAATATCATGGATAATTTTTTAAAAACAACTGACGGTTTTGAAACAACATTAAAGTTAGTTGAAACCATAAATCGTTCAACCGATGATTATCTTTTTATATGGGATATTAAGGCGGATACCCGTTGGTTTTTTGGCGATATTGATAAGTATTATGATATCCGTAAAAACGGGAGTGAAACAAACAGTACACCCGATATGCTTAAGATTATTTATCCCGCCGATAGTGAAGCGGTGCTTAAAAGTTTGGAGCAGATTGCAAAAGGGGAGAAAGATACTCATAATATGGATTATCGTTGGATTAATCGTGAAGGCCAAAAAGTTTGGATAAATTGTCACGGCACGGTTATTCGCGATAACGAAAACAAGCCGCATATTATGATTGGTCGTGTTTCGGAAGAGAATTTGCGCCATCTTTATAATCCGCTAACAGCTTTGCGGAATAAAAACAAACTAAGAATTGACCTTAAAGCTTATCTTGAGCAAAGCGGCAGATATTTAATGCTTCTTGATATTGATAATTTGTCAACAATTAATCTGACACACGGAAGAAACTATGGTGATTCCTTGTTAAAGGAAGTTGCAGACCTTTGCGAAAGTTTAAAAGAAGCACATGCCGCCTACCATGTGGACCACAATGACTTTGCTATTATTTTAAATGTGGACTCTGAAATGCAGATTCACAAAATATATGAGCGTATAAAAGATTCAATGTCGGAAAAATGCACCTTTACCGCCGGTGCTGTGCCGATTGATAAGAATTTGTTTTATGATGAAACACAATTGATGGATTCTGTAAATATGACGCTCAAAAAGGCAAAAAATATTTCGGGTGACCGAATTGAATTCTTTTCAGCAGAAGATTTAAGCCGTAAAATTTCTTCACTTGAACTATTAGAAGAATTAAAAAAGAGCGTTGAAAATGATTTTGAAGGTTTTGAAGTGTATTATCAACCTCAAATTCGTGCAGGTAGCTATGATATTTATGGTGTAGAAGCCTTATTGCGCTATAATTCTAAAACTCGAGGAAAAATTTTTCCGGATGAATTTATACCCATTCTTGAAGAATCACGGCTGATTAAGGTCGTAGGGTTATGGGTATTAAGACAAGCCTTAATTCAGTGTAAAAAATGGCGTGAATCATTACCTGCGCTTCATGTCAGTGTTAATTTTTCCGCCGTACAATTTGAAGACCCTCAGCTTGCGGAAAAAGTTATAAAAGCGGTTAATGAAATTGGACTGCCGGGAGATGCATTAACAGTAGAAATTACCGAATCTGTTGAGCTTCACAATAATTTACAGCTTGATAATAATATCAGGTTCCTTAAGCACCACAATATTAATTTTGCTATTGATGACTTTGGGACAGGCTATTCAAATCTTAGCTATCTTAAGCAGATGAATGTCGATGAAATCAAAATAGATCGTGTATTTGTAAACGGTATAGAAAAAGAAACATATAATCATAAACTTGTCAGCAATGTAATCGAATTTGCAAAAGGTAATAACATCAGAACCTGTTGCGAAGGTGTTGAGAATATGCGCGAACTTGCAATTCTTGAGCTTTTGCTTCCAGATGTTATGCAGGGATACCTATTTGACAAGCCGGATACGGCAGAAATTATAGAAAACACTTATATTGTTAATTCTACTGCTCAATTTAAAGAGAGAATAGAATTTATAGAAAAAATTCGTGAATTTAAAGAAAAAATGGGAGTTATTCATTTTAACCCCAAAGATGTTCTGCGCGAAAATGAGGTGGGCCTTTGGATGATAAGAATAAATCAAAGGGACAACCGTTACGAACTGCACACCGACGCAACAATGGAACGTATTTTATCGATTGACAAAAGATACACACCTATGGAAACTTACGAGTTTTTGTGCACAAAAATACACCCGGATTATTACGATTATGTTCACGAAAATATAAAAGAAATGATCATAAGTGATACTGCTGTGCAGATGGAATTTCCGTGGTTACACGCCAATTTTGGAGATATTATGATTCGTTTTAGCGGTAAACGGGTTAAGAACATAGACGGTATGATTATGCTTCAGGGATATTGCCGTGTTATTGCCGATGTTATGGGTGCATAAAAGGAGATACTAAACCATGAAATCAATACAAAGTAAAATTTTAACAGTTGTTATTTCCGGGCTACTTGTTATTACCGCTGTCGTTTCTACAATTGCCGTAAATATGACTCACGAAATTATGCATAAGGATGCTGATAGAATTCTGAATAATGTTACTCAGAAGGAAGCAGCATATATAAACGATGTTTTGGGAGATGTAAAAAAATCGGCCACAATAATGCAACATTATGCAAAAACTGAAATTAAAGATATTGAAGATTTAAAAAACGATAAGTTTCTAAAGACATATCTTGAAAAAAACAAGAAAATGTTTTCTGAAATTGCCATTAATACAAGTGGTGTTGAAGGCTATTTTATGCGACTTAACCCCGAGTATACAGACAGTAAAACAGGTTTCTATAATATTGTAAATGAAGATTCTACAGTAAGGGAAATGCAGATAACAGACCTTTCTAAATACGACCCAAATGATACTAAAAATGCTGGATGGTATTTTACTGCGGTGAAAGAAGGAAAGGCAGTTTGGTTAGAACCATATTATTTCCCGGGATATGAAGAAATGTTAATTTCCTATACTATCCCTGTGTATATCAATTCAAAGCTTTTAGGCGTTATTGGGTTTGATATGAATTTTGACTATCTTGTTGACAGAATAAACAATATATCTGTATATGAAAACGGTTATGCTGTCTTGTTGGCAAGTGACGGAAAAACAAATTATAACGAAATAAACGCCGAGGATAGCAAGAATCCTCACACAAAGGCAACCGTACCCTTGGAGAATGGTATGTATCTTGAGCTTCGTGCTGATTATAAAGATATTCAAAAAGATATTCATCCGATGCTATTTAAAATTGTTTTGGCATTTATTGTTGTTTTAATTTTATCAATTCTATATACTGTCTTTGTTACCTATAGAATAGTTCGTCCGTTGAAACAGCTTACATTAGCCGCAAAGGACCTCTCTGATGGGCTTGATGAATCAAAGCTTTCTCAAATTTCTGTTAATTCAAAAGATGAGATTGGCACGCTTTCGTTAGTTCTTAAGGATACATACAAAAAAATTCTCGAATATACTACATATATAAACGCGCTGGCTTATAGAGATTCCCTTACAGGTATCAAAAACAGTACTGCATATACAGAGGCAATAGACGCTATAAACAGAGAAATTAACCTCGATAATCCCCAGTTTGGTATTCTTGTTGCCGATATTAATAACCTTAAAGAAACCAACGATAAGTACGGACACGATGTGGGAAATAAACTTATAATTCATACCTCAAAGATACTCACCGAAATTTTTAAAGAAAGCTCTGTATTTCGTATCGGTGGCGATGAGTTCGCCGTAATTCTTAAGAACAATGATTATAAAGATTATCATAACCTGTTAGTTGAGTTTGATAAGGCCTGCTCTAAAGATTTTATAACTGTTTATGACAACAAAATCCCCGTATCAATAGCTCGTGGCGTTGCTTCATATAATCCTGAAGTTGACAGAATATATGAAGATGTTTTTGCAAATGCTGACCACGCAATGTACCTTAATAAGGAAGAATCTAAAAAACTTGCATTTGTTTAATTATTTGTAATTCACATAAAGCCGCAAAATCAAAGTGTTTTGCGGCTTTATGTTTAATATTTATGTTTATCATTAACGACAGGTTATTAATATTGTCAATCTATGACATAAACCCACCTACACAACATAAATCCTATAAACCCGCATAAATAAAGGGAGATTTTAACAGTGAAAAATTTATGGTGTTCTCTTGACATTTTCCCCCGCTGCTGCTGAGACATTAAAGAATTATTTTAATGATACTAATACAACACCCGAAGATTATGATATTGTGTATACAGGTGACCTTGGGCACACAGGAACAGAGCTTTTGTACGAACTTATGGATAAAGAGGGGATTGATTTAAGATGCCGCCACGCTGACTGCGGCAATATAATTTTTAATTCCGATAAGCAGGATGTACACGCAGGTGGTTCTGGTTGTGGGTGCTCGGCTTCTGTTTTGGCGTCATTTGTAATGCATCGTTTTGAAGAAAATCAGTTTAAAAATATTTTATTTATGTCAACGGGCGCTTTAATGTCTCCAACATCTGCGTTACAAGGGGAGAGCGTACCGGGAATTGCACATTTATTGAATATTAAAAAAGATTGACAAAATAAATTTTAAGGTGTAAAATTTATTTATAAAATTTAATCTCCGTTAAAATATAACGGAGATTTTGATTTTTAAAGGAGGGTTAAAAATGATAGATTTAGAATTAGAAAACGAAATATTCGAACTTATCGAAAATAAGGGTTTTCAAAAGCTTAAACAAATTTTATCAGAGCTTAACCCCGCCGATATTGCTGTTATTTTAGATGATATTGAAGAAAAAGACTTAGCACTTGTTTTTAGAATATTACCAAAAGAACTTGCGTCCGAAGTTTTTGTTGAAATGGAAAGCGACCGCCAACAGTTTTTAATTGAAAAATTCACCGATAAAGAGCTCAAATCTGTGATGGATGAGCTTTTTATGGACGACGCAGTTGATATCATTGATGAAATGCCCGCAAGTGTTGCAAAGCGTATTTTAGCCCAAGCAGACGCCGCCACACGCAAGGTTATTAACCAACTTCTTGCATATCCTGATGACTGCGCGGGAAGTATTATGACAACTGAATATATTGACCTTAAAAAATCAATGACAGTAGCTGATGCGTTTGACCGTATCCGTAAGCGCGGTGTAGACAGTGAAATGATTTATACCTGCTATGTTACCGATGCCCGCCGTCATATTTTAGGCATTGTTTCGGTTAAGGATTTGCTATTAAACAGCTATGATGCGGTTATTGATGATATTATGGAGGATAATATCATTTTCGCGCACACACATGATGATAAAGAAGAAGTTGCCGCAATGTTTGAAAAATACGACCTTATGGCACTTCCTGTTGTAGATAAAGAAAATCGCTTAATTGGTATTGTTACGGTTGACGATGCTATTGACGTTTTGCAAGAGGCCGCAACCGAGGATATGGAAATGATGGCGGCTATTTTGCCAACTGATAAACCATATTTAAAAACTGGTATTTTTCAAACCTTTAAATCGCGTATTTTTTGGCTTTTAATACTTATGATTTCTGCCACATTTACTGGTGCTATTATTTCAAGCTTTGAAGAAAATTTAACGGTTGTACCCGCGCTTATTGCTTTTATACCAATGCTTATGAATACAGCTGGTAATGGTGGTAGTCAGTCATCTGTTACGGTTATTCGTGCTTTGTCACTGGGTGATATTGAATTTTCCGATATTTTCAAGGTTGTTTGGAAAGAGCTTCGCGTTGCTTTAATATGCAGCGCCGCACTTTCGGTCGTTAATTTTGCAAAAATGTATTTAATTGACTATTTAATTTTCCACAACTTCGACCCTGGCCGACATATTGCAGAAATTTTAGTTGTTTCAATTACTTTGTTTATTGCAATAATTGTTGCAAAGGTTGTTGGCTCAATTTTACCGATAGTCGCTAAAAAGCTTGGTGCTGACCCTGCGGTTATGGCAAGTCCCTTTATTACAACAATAGTGGACGCAGTTTCACTTATTGTATATTTCAATGTTGCAGTTTTAATTTTGAATATATAAAAGAAAAAAGACATCCGAAAGGATGTCTTTTTTCTGGCGGAGTAGGAGAGACTTGAACTCTCGCGCCGGGGATTAGCCGACCTACGCCCTTAGCAGGGGCGCCTCGTCACCAACTTGAGTACTACTCCGTATTGTTGAACGCTGTATTGCGATATTAAATTGTATAAATTGAAGTTGTCTCCTCGGCCACGGCCCTCTTGCGGTGCCCGACGACTCGATGCTGCCGCATCTCACTTGTCGACCGCTGCGCCATTTAATACTCGCTTCATCTGCCACAGGCAGCGCTCGTATTAAAAGCCCGTCACCAACTTGAGTACTACTCCAAATTGCTAAACGCTGTATTGCATTATTATAAAAAAATGGCGGAGAGGAAGGGATTCGAACCCTTGTGGCTTGCGCCAAACGGTTTTCAAGACCGCCTCGTTATGACCGCTTCGATACCTCTCCGTGCGACTTTGCTATTTTACCACAGTAATTTTAAAAAGTCAAGATATAATTTATCATTTTTAAAAATTGTTGTAGTACTTTTTTAAAAAATGTGGTATTATATAAAAGGTGATTTATTTGGAATGGATTTTAATTGTTTTAGGTACATTTTTTCTTTTGTTTATTTGCGTTTTGTTAATTTTCTTTAATATGGCTTTTGTGCGCCGTAAAAGCGGTAATTTGGATGATTTATCATCACCCGCCAACGAGTTTTTGCACCCGTATTTAAACCTATTACAACCGGGTATGGATTTTATAAATAACTTTAATGTAAAAGAACACTATATTTTATCGGATGATTCATTACGACTTTACGGAAGATATTTTGACAATAATTCCGACAAAACAATTTTACTCTTTCATGGCTACCGCTCATCCTCCGCGCACGATTTTTGCGGCGCTTTAAAATTTTATTATGAAAATGGCTTTAATATTTTACTTGCTGACCAAAGAAGCCACGGTAAAAGCCAAGGCAAGCTTATAACCTTTGGCGTTAAAGAATCTTACGATGTTGTTGACTGGTGCGAGTTTATAAACGCTAAATATGCCCCAAAAAACATTGTTTTAAGTGGTGTTTCAATGGGTGCAAGCACCGTTTTATTTGCTTTAAAGCACAAATTGCCCCAAAATGTAAAATGTGTTATTGCTGACTGCGGTTTTACCTCACCTGCCGATATTATTAGAAAGGTCGCTATTGAACGCTTTAAAATTGATGCGCGTTTTTATCTGCCTTTTTTAAATGCTTTTACAAAAATTTTTGGCAAATTTTCGGTTTATGAAGACACGAAAGAAGTGCTTAAAAACAACAAGCTTCCCGTTATGTTTATCCACGGTGAAAAAGATACATTTGTACCAGTGGAAATGACACGCATGGCTTTACAGTCAGCAGGGAAGAACGGAAAAGCAATTTTTGTGGAAAATGCTGACCACGGCGTTAGCTTTTTGGTAGAGCCACAAAGAGTAAGTACCGAAATTTTAAGCTTTTTGTCAAACACATTAGGTTGACTTTTAAATTAAAATTTTATAAAATACTATATATAACTTTTTTGGAGAAATTTAATGAAATTTACAAAACCTTTTACAATAATTACTGTTGTTTTAATTTTTACTTTGCTTGTTGGGTGTGCAACGCCCGATACAACAAGTGATATTACATTAAACGACAGTAAATCTTCATCACTTGTTGAAATGCCTGACATCGTTTCACTTGATAAAAAAATGGCAAATTATTTTGATATAAGTCTTTTTGATGAAGAAAATTATGCCAATATATATCTTGGCAGAAATTTTGATATTATAGCTTCTTACAACCAAAAAGAATTAACTGTGCCAACAACCCTTGAGGCACTTAATAAAATTGGTTTTAACATTGCAAAGGGAAGCGAATATAACGCTAACTCTTATATTTATGCAAAAGAAACTATAACCTTAAAATTTGATGATGAAACCACAAGCATTACCGCACAGTTTTACAATTCATCAAATTCTTCTAAACGCTTAAACAAGTGCAAAATCAGTAAAATCAGAATTGAAAATACCGAAAACACACCCGAATTTAATGTTAACGGAATCAATAACAATTCAACTGTTATTGATGTAATTGACACGCTTGGTACACCGTCACACTTTTATGCTGTGACTGATGATAACTATTATTTCGATTATTTTATTTCTAAAAATGACAGAAGAAATAAAATTCGTGTTTTTGTTGATTTAATAAATGACTGTGTTACCGCAGTTGAGTTTTCGAATTATAAATAGTTTTAGGAGCTTTTTATGAAAAATAATTTTTTCCCTGCAAATATTTTATTACCAAAAGCCGATTTTGAAAAATGGGCGGTTGTCGCTTGCGACCAATACACCTCCGAACCGGAATACTGGCGTGAGGTTGAAAATTTTGTTGGTGAAAGCCCCTCTGCCTACAACATAATTTTGCCTGAATGTTACCTTTCAAATGATAATAGCCAAAGAATTGAAAAAATCAATGAAAATATGCAAAAATATTTTGATGACGGCGTTTTTCAAGAGGTGGACAATTCTTTTATCTATGTTGAAAGAACACTTGCCGACGGCAAATTAAGAAGGGGAATTATTGGTCTTATCGACCTTGAAGATTATTCTTACATAAAGGGCGAAAAGGCGCTTATCCGTTCAACCGAAGCAACTGTTTTGGAAAGAATTCCGCCCCGTGTTGAAATTAGAAAAAACGCACCGCTTGAAATGCCACACATTATGCTTTTAATAGACGATAAAAACGAAACCGTAATTGAGCCATTGGCACAAAAAAGCGCTGATTTTGAAAAGGTGTATGATTTTACACTTATGCAAAACAGCGGTAGTATTAAGGGCTTTAAGGTAAATGGTGACGATGCTAAAAATATTCAAAATGCATTAAATTCGTTAATTGCAGACAGCGATGATAAAATGCTTTTTGCGGTTGGTGACGGCAACCATTCGCTTGCAACCGCAAAAGAATGTTATGAGCTTAATAAAACTGAAGCTTCAAGATATGCTTTGGTAGAGGTTGTAAATATTCACGAAAAATCTTTAGAGTTTGAGCCAATTTATCGTGTCGTTTTTGGTGTTAATCCCGAAGAAGTTATAAACGATTTTATTGAAAAAACAGGTGGGGAATATAACGGTGCCGATGCCCAAAAATTCACCTGCGTTTATGGCAATAATGTTCGTGAAATATCGGTAAAACCAACTGGTAAATTAGCCGTTGCAACACTTCAAAAATATCTTGATGAAAATAAAAAGGGTGAAATTGACTATATCCACGGCGAAGATGTTACTATAAACCTTGCCAAGAAAGAAAACACCCTTGGCTTTATTTTCAGCGGTATGCAAAAGGATGAGCTTTTTGACGCTGTTAAACTTGACGGCGCGCTTCCGAGAAAAACCTTTTCAATGGGCCACGCAAGTGACAAGCGTTTTTATATAGAATGCCGCAAACTTTAAAATTTTTAACCGACCTTTTTAAGGTCGGTTTTTATATGCAAAATTTTGTAAATTTTTGTTTTAAAATCTTGTAAAAAGGTTATATTCGTTGACAAAGTATATATTTTAATATATACTGTATTTGTAGAAATTTTGACTTTGGGAGATGAAAAATTGAACTTTAAAAAACTGTTATCAGTCTTTCTTTGCATAACACTTTTAATTTCAATCTTTTCAAACGCTTTATTTGTTATAGCAGAGGAAATTAACAACAAAGATACCGTAATGATTGGTACAATCACAGAGCCGGGCGAAAATAAAGTTGGCGTTATTATCCGACCTGATGCTAAACGAGAGGGTAAGGTAATAACCATTGCCGATAAAACAATTGTAACGGTTACAGGCAGTAAAAACGACTTAAATAACGAAAAAAACGCTACAACAAATATAACTTATCTTTGGTATGCTATTACATACACAAACGGCGGTAAAACATATAGCGGCTATGTACGCGAGGATATGATTACCGTTACAAAATATACAATTGATAAAACCTTTGAAGAACAATTAAGCGATTTTCCCGAAAGTTATCACGAAGCACTAACCATTCTACACGCACAATATCCAAACTGGGCTTTTCAAGCCGACAAAATCAATATAACCTTTAACGAAGCAATAGCACTTGAAAGTGTTTATCCAAGAAAGCTTATAATGGACAAAAACGCAATTTCTTGGGCATCAATGGGGGATGGCTGGTACAACTGGTCAACAGGTGTGTTTGCAACAGCTGATGCCAACCTTAAAGGTGCATCGCGCGAAGTAATTGCTTACTATATGGACCCGAGAAATTTCTTAAACCCCAATGATATTTTTATTTTTATGAAGCAAAGCTATGATGCCGCTTCGCAAAATATTGACGGTGTTAGAAAAATCATCGCAGGCCGCAAACTTTTTGAAAATTATAATGACCCTAACGACACTGCTTACGGCGGCGATTTTGCAGCGGTTATTATGGAAGCGGGAAAGCAGTCAGGTGTTAGCCCTTATATTTTGGCTTCTACCATTATTCAAGAGCAGGGCTCGGAAGGAAATGCCTTAGCAAAGGGCTATAACTATAACGGAACAGTTGTTTATAACTTTTTTAATGTGAAGGCATCAGGTAACTCAAGCGACCAAATTATTAAAAACGGTGCATCATACGCATATAATCAAGGGTGGACAACCCGTTCGGCCGCAATTATTGGCGGTGCAAAGTTTTACGGCAATAGTTACCTAAATCGCGGTAACAGTTATAATCCTGCAAACCCGTATTATAATCAAGACACATATTTTTACAAAAATTATAATATTTTAGATAAAAACAAGATAAGCCACCAATATGCACAAAATGTTGCCGACTCTTTAAGCAGTGCAAAGAATTTAAAAAGCTTATATACAACCGACTATACAACACCGCTTGTGTTTAGAATTCCGGTTTATGCTAATGATTCTTTACCAAAAGAAAACACTATTCTTCCTGAAAATAATAGTAAACTGAACAATTACTATTTAAACAACATTGTTGTTGATGGTTTAACCCCATCTTTTACAAGATATGAATATAACTATGCTTTAAGGGTGGAAGGGGATACAACAGTTCAAGTTGATGTTCCTGATAAAGCATCACTCGTTTCGGCAACAACATATCCGTTGGTGCAGGGTGATAATACGATTAAAATTACCGTTAAATCCGAAACGGGCTTTACGAACGATTATATTATCAATGTCAATGCGACTGCACCTTGTCAATTAACACTTACAACCGGTGCTATAAAGCCACCGCGTTTATTGGGCGATGTGGATGGTAATGGTAAAATTACCATAAGTGATTTGGTGCTTGTTAGAATGCATCTTTTAGAGTTAACAACCCTAAAGGATGATAACAAAACAGCCGCCGATACTGATGTTAACGGCAAAATCACCATAAGTGACTTGGTACTTGTTAGAATGCATCTTTTAGAACTTGTCAACTTAAACAAAAAATAAACCGCTAAAAAGAGGGAATATTTATGAAAAAAATCTTATGCCTTTTTGTTTCGCTTTTACTTATATTTTCAATTTTTATTTTCCCCGCAAGTGCTGCAGAGGGTAAATCGGTAATAGCATTTAGCTCTAACACGGTGACTGTTGGAAGTAATGTCACTGTAACCGCTACGGTTACAGGTCCTTCAAGAATGGATGGCCTTAACTTTATTTTATCCTATGATGCCGACAAATTAACTTTTGTATCTTCAAACTTTCCTGATATAAATGCCAATAACGCAGGCAAAATTAAAATTGTTGATGAGCCAAAAGCCACAAGTAAGTCTTATTCATTTGTGTTTAAAAGCAAGGTTACCGGCGGTGCAAGTGTTGCCGTAGAAAGCCCTGTTGCTTCTTGTGTTGTTAATAATATACCCGGTGATGTTGATTTGAACAGCGGAAGCGCAACCCTTAATATTAAGGATGTTGAACTTCCAAGCAATGCAAATTTAAAATCACTTTCATTAAGCGTTGGCAATATTTCACCTGTATTTAACGCTAATCGTACCAATTACACCGCAAGCGTACCTTTTGAAACACAAACAATTCGTGTTTATGCAAATACAGCTGATGCAAAAGCCAAAATTAATGTACAAAGACCTGACCCACTTGTTGTTGGTCAAAACACAATTACCCTTACAGTTACCGCGCAAAACGGTGCACAAAAAAGTTATAAAATTGTTGTTACAAGGCGTCAACAGGGTGAAAATCCGCCCACAACCGAAACCCCACCGACTGAAACCACAAACCCTTTTGATGTAAATATTTCGGGCAAGAATTATCAAATTTTGCAACAAATTCCGGTTGAAAATGTTTTAAAGGGCTTCACTCTTACAACTGCTGATTTTAAAGGCAACCAAGTGCAAGTAATTAAGGATAAATCAAACACAATTACCGCTTATTTTCTTAAAGAAAGCGGTGCTGAGGCGGTTGCACCTTACACCTATAATGCCGAGCTTGAATCGTTTGAGCTTTTAAAATATATCACAGTAAATGACACAGTTTATGTGTTTACTGATTTTCCCGAAGACACTGTAATGCCAAGTAATTATTATTCTAACTTTACACAAATCGGTAATTTTTCGGTTAAATCATACTTAAACATTGACACCCAGCTTTCTGACTTTTCTTATGTTTATTGCCTTGTAAACGGTGAAAGCGGTCTTTACTGCTATGACAGTAAAGAGGGCACAATTCAGCGTGCGGTTAATGTTCATTTAATGGATGTAGAGGCCAGCACCACCCCCGAAAGAGACGATTTCTTGTCTCGTTTCAATTCGCTTACAACTAACGGTAAGGTGCTTTTAATTGCAATGCTTGTTGCAGCACTTTGCTTTGTTGTGCTTGTTATTTTCTTAATAATTATGGCTATTAACAAGCTCTTTAAAAAGGATATTGATATTGACCAAGACGATGAATTCGATTTTGAAGATGTAATTGTTGTGGGCGATGACAACGCAAAAAATGACTAACAAATAAAACAGCCGCCCTTTTGGGCGGCGTTTTCAAATTTCTTGCATTTTTTAAAAATTAAATCATTACAATTATATTGGGTGATTTTATGACTTTTTTAAAATACGGTGCAATAATTTTATTGGCAGTTTTTGCTTTAACATTTTTAATTTTGGCTGTTTTAAGCCGAAAACCTATAAGATTTTTGCTTTTTAACAGCTTTATTGGTGTTTGTCTTTTAATAATTTTATACTTAACACGAAAATTTACAGGACTTAATATTGCTTTAAACCCGTATACCGTGTCAGCATCCGCAATTTTGGGTGCGCCTGCGGTTTTGGGTCTTATGATTTTAAACTTTTTAATTTTAATGTGACAAATTTGGTGCACGGTTTATGATAGGATGTTAAAAAGAAAGGGGAAAGGTATATGCTAAACTTTATTTTCGGTTTGCCTTCAAGCGGTAAAACATATACTGTTTTAGAAAAAATTAAAGCGGATGTTTTGTGCGGTAAAGAGGTTGTTTTATTTGTACCCGAGCAATTTTCATTTAATACTGAAAGGTCAATTTTAAAGGTATTTGATGATGCTAACCCCGATAATATCACAGTTTTAACCTTTTCACGCCTTTTTGATATACTTTCAGATAAATTTGGCGGTATTTGTGGTAAAACACTTTCGGATACTGATAAAATAATTATTATGAACAGGGTATTAACCACAATAAAGGATGAACTTTTGGTGTGGGGTAAATATGCCCACTCGCTTAACTTTGCCAAAACTGTGTTAGACACTATTGGCGAACTTAAAGTAACCGCCGTTACTGCCGAAGATATTAAAAATGCCGCAGCGAATGTCGAAAAGGTGACCCTTAAAAATAAGCTTTTGGATATTGCAAAAATATATGAAACCTTTGATGCTTATTTGGGTGAAAAATTTATTGACCCTGTGGACAAGCTTACAAAGGTTTACCGAAACCTCGAAAATTATGAGTTTTTTAAGGGTAAAACAGTTTATTTTGATGCCTTTAAGGCATTTTCCGGTCAACAGTTTAAGATTATTGACCGAATTTTAAATCAAGCCGACGATGTTACCTTTGCAATGAATTATAGTGTCAAAGGTGAAAAAGAATTCGATATTTTCACCCTTTTACGCAAAAACATTTTAAAAATTGAAAACCTTGCAAAGAAAAACAATGTAAAAATTTCAGCACCTATTTTACTTCACAACCCCAAATACAAAAATGAAAAATTAGTTCTTCTTGAACGCTTAATGGCAAACGAAAATGTTAATGGCGATTTAAGTGATATAATAACCGTTTGCAAGGCAGAAAGCACCTTTGATGAGGTCGAATTTGCTTTTCGCACAATAAGGCGTTTAGTTAGGGAAGAAAACTATCGTTTTAAAGATTTTGTAATTATTGCACGCGATACCGACAGATATTTACAAGCGGTTGAATATATTTCAAAAAAGAACAATGTAAGCTGTTTTTATGATAAGCGAATTACTTTAAATTCGCTTCCGTTTTGCTTTGCGATAAATTCAGCAATAGATGCTTTAAATTTTTCTACTGAAGATATTTTGCGATTTCATAAATGCGGTTTTAGCACACTTTCTATTGATGAAATTTCAAAGCTTGAAAATTATGCTTTTTTATGGAACATTGATAAAGAAAAATGGCTTACTGACTGGAATATGAACCCCAACGGTTTTAATATTGACACTTTGTCTGATGAGGATTTGGCCGAACTTAAAGAAATTAACAAGCTTCGTGAAACAGCTATAAAGCCAATAATTGCTTTTAAAAACAAATTTTACGGCAATGCAAAGCAAATGTGCAGTGCTATTATTGAGCTTTTGGATGATAATAACGCTGAAAACACCCTTAAAACCCTTTGTGAGCGTTTTAATAACATTGAAAGTGAAATTACTGCCGATGTTTTAAAACAAGGTTATGACTGTTTTATTGGTGTTTTAGACGGTATCGTAAACTGCTTTGGTGATAAGACACTTAATATTAGTGAATTTAAAGAGGCATTAAACCTTGCATTATCTACCGAAACTGTTGGCGTTATTCCACAGTTTATTGATGAGGTTTCTTTTGGCAGTGCCGACCGCATTCAACCCGCACGCCCTAAAATTGTTTTTATTTTGGGTGCTAACCAAGGAATTTTCCCGCAAGGCGTTTCAAACAACGGTGTTTGGGCGGCAAACGAACGCAAAAAGCTTATTGAAATGGGCATTGAACTGTCTGACCATTCGCTTTATTCCGCAATTGATGAAGATTATCTTGTTTATTCAAACCTTTGCTGTGCAAGTGAAAGAGTTTATATATTATACGCAACGCAAAACACAAAGGGAGAGGAGCTTTTACCGTCACCCTTTGTAAATTCAATTATTAAGTTTTTAAATCCAACCCTCACAAGCGAGCCAAATAATTTAAGTGAAAGCTTACCCGAAACAAATGCCGCAGTTTTTGCTGAAATTTGCCGCCGTTTTGATGATAAAAACGATGCTTTAACGCTTGATGCAGTATTACCGGAAAACAAGGCACTTGAAAGCATAAATTCGGTTGTAAACAAAGAGATTGACCACATTAAGCCCGAAAATGCCCAAAAGCTTTTCGGTAATGTAATAAACCTTTCGGCCACTAAAATCGACACAGTTAACCGTTGCAGATTTTCCTATTTTTGTAAATACGGCTTGCGTGCCGAAAAATTGCAGCCGGCCGAATTTAATGTTTTACAGCGTGGTAACATTGCTCACTATGTTTTAGAGCGTGTAATTACCGATTATAAAGAAAATATCGCAAATTTAAGCGAAGCAGAATTACACGAATTAACCGACAAATATATCGAAGAATATTTAATTAAAATTTCTGGCTTTAACGAGCTTCGCGATGCAAGAATTGAGTTTTTAATAATCCGAATTTCACGCTCGCTTAAAGAGGTGGTTTGTCATATCGCAAAGGAATTTAAGCAAAGCGAATTTAAACCCGTTGCTTGTGAATTTAAAATTGGTTTTAATGATGGCTTACCGCTTGAATTTCCTTATGATAATGGCAAAATCAAAATTAACG
This sequence comes from Clostridia bacterium, assembly GCA_017549565.1. Classification (GTDB taxonomy): domain Bacteria; phylum Bacillota; class Clostridia; order Oscillospirales; family Acutalibacteraceae; genus UBA737. The sequence goes on along the minus strand of JAFYUI010000008.1, from coordinate 26,278 downwards.
GCAGCATTGACCGTGTTGATGAATTTAATGGATTTATCCGCATAGTTGACTATAAGACAGGCACAAAAACATTTAAATTGCCCGATGTTTTATATGGTCTAAATATGCAAATGCTTATATATCTTTATGCTTTAATTCGTGGCCGTGGTATAGATGACGAAAAAGCCGCCGCAATTCTTTATATGCCCGCAAAGCGTGATGTTAAAGATGAGGGGCTTGCAATGAACGGCCTTTTAAAAGCCGATATAAATTTAAGTCTTGCAATGGAAAAGGGAAATAACGGCGAATTTGTGCCGAAATTGCCCATTAAAAAGGATGGCACAATAGGTAAACGCGCTTCATTTGTTTATGAGGACGGCTTTACCGAAATATTTAATCACATTGAAAAAATAATGCGAAAAACCGGTAACCTTATTTCAAGCGGTGATATTTCGGTGTCGCCAATTGACGGCAGGGAATCACCTGCTTGTAAATATTGCGATTTTAAGTCGGTTTGCTTTGTTGATGATGCAAAAATTTCAAAAGTACCCGAGCTTACCAATGACCAGGTGTTTGAAGCATTTAAGGAGGCGGAAATTTAATGGCTTTTAAAGCAACAGAAAATCAAGCGCTTGCAATAAACGGCAAGGGTAATATATTAGTTTCCGCTGCTGCGGGCTCGGGCAAGACCGCGGTTTTGGTGGAAAGGGTTATAAAGCTTTTAACGGACGCTGAAAGAAACATAAGGGCGGATGAGCTTTTAATTGTAACCTTTACAAATGCTGCCGCCGCTGAAATGCGCGCCCGTATTGAAAAGCGCATGGATGAGGAGTGCCATAATAACCCAAATTCACCCGCACTTTTGATGCAAAAATATCTTTTAAGTAATGCAAAAATTTGTACAATTGACTCGTTTTGCATTGATTTGGTGCGCGAAAATTTTGATAAGCTTTCAATTTCGCCCGACTTTAAAATTGCCGATAACGCAACATTAAACCAAATAAATTCTTCAATTATTTATGATATAATTAACCGTTATATTAATGAAAATAATCAGCAGTTTTCAGACCTTGTCGATTTAGTCGGCGGGGAATATGATGAAAAAAATTTAGCTGACCTTGTTATGTCGCTTTATGAATATTCCCGCCAGCTGCCTTTCCCTGAAAAGTGGTATAATTTGCTTATTTCGTCATATAACGGCGGTAAATTTTCAAGTGAAAATTTGTGGTATCAATACGCCTTTACTACTGCAAATGATACCATTTTAGAAATGCAAAACATTTTGGCAAATTTAATTGATGCTGTTATAAATGTGCCACAGTTAAGCGATTTATTGTTGCCACCACTTAACACCCTTGCAAACGATTTGGCAGTGCTTAAAAATGCGGCCGAAAGTGGTGAATGGGATAAATTTTATAAATCGTTAAACTTGTTTTGTATGCCTTCACTTCCAACCCTTCGTGGTGGCAATGCCGCTTATCGCGAAGGAAAAGCTGTAAAACAAGCATTTAAACAATTTAACGAAAAGACTTTACCATCACTTTCAAAGCTGTTCTATGCCGATTTTAGCTTTATTAACACACAATTTCAAAAGGTTTATCCATCGGTTTTATTGCTTGTTAACATTTTAAAGGAATTTGACCAAAGGGTTTTTGAAGAATATAACGCAAAAAATGTTTTCACTTTCCACAACATTGAACATTTGGCGCTAAAACTTTTGTGCTGTGAAGAAAATGGTCAAATCATTGTAAGTAAAGACGGCAAAGAGCTTTTGGACCAATATGCTGAAGTAATGGTTGACGAATATCAAGACACAAACGATTTGCAAGATTATTTGTTTTTAATTTTGTCAAATTTTGAAAAGCGTTTGTTTGTTGTTGGTGATGTGAAGCAAAGCATTTATGCTTTCCGCGGCGCAAACCCAATTAACTTTTTAAACAAAAAACAGCGTTATTTACCTATTGAAAACGCAAATGATACCGACCCGCAAAAAATTATTTTAGCAAATAATTTCAGAACAAAGGGTGAGGTTTGCGATTTTATAAATTATTTCTTTAAGCTGTTTATGACAAACAAAACCGGAAGAATAAATTATGACGGCGAAGAAATGCTTGTACCAAGCGCAAAATATCCCAAAATCGATATATCACCTGTAAGATACGATATTATTGACTGTAAAAACGCCGATGAAAAGGGTTGGGTTTTAGAGGGCAGACAAATTGCAAATTATATACACGAGGTTATGAGTGAGGGCGAGGTTATTCGTGTAGATGATGATACCTTGCGACCTGCAAAATATGGTGATTTTATAATTTTGCTTCGCGGACTAACAAACGCACCTTTTATTATAAACGAGCTTAAAAAGCAGGGAATACCTGTTGATATTTGTCTTGATGCGTTTGCTGAAAATCGTGAAATTGCAACAATGCTTGCATTATTAAAAATTATTGATAACCCACAAACAGATGTTGAACTTTTAACCGTTTTAATGTCACCAATTTTTGCTTTTTCTACCGATGATTTGGCTCAAATTCGTGCCGATAAAAAGGACGGCAGTTTATATTCCGCCATTGTAAAAGCGGCATTAAACGGCAATTTAAAGGCCGAAAGTTTTATTAAAAAGCTTGAAGTTTACCGTTTATATTCGGTAAGCTTAACTCTTCCGAATTTAATTTCAAAATTACTTGTAGAAACCGAATTTTTAAACATTATTTCCGCCTTTTCAGATGGTGAACGCCGCAAAAACAATTTGTTTGTTTTAATTGAATTTGCAAATCAGTTTTTACAAAATGGTAAGAATAGTTTATCGGGCTTTGTAAAGTATATCGAACAGCTTTCACAGTCAGGTGCCAAAACTGCAAGCATTTCCAATAATAATGCAGTAAAAATTATGACTATTCACTCTTCAAAGGGACTTCAGTTTCCTGTTTGTATTGTGGCAGGCACCGACTCACGCTTTAACGATGCCGACTCACGACAGGCAACCTGTTACAGCATAAGCGACGGCATTGGCTTCAAATACTATGACGAAGAACTAAAAATGCCATTTACAACACTTTCTCGTGAGGTTGTAATTGATAATGCACGCAATGTTTCGCTTGAGGATGAATTGCGCCTTTTCTATGTGGCTTTAACACGCACACAAGACCGACTTTTAATTGTTTCATCATTTAGAAATTTTGAAAATTCTTTAGAAAAATACAAAAACTGTCTTATAATGCACGGATGCGAGATTACAACTCCGTTTTTCCGACAAAGCACATCATATTCTGACTGGTTAATCCCATCAATTTTGCTTCATCCGAATGGCGAAAAGATTCGTGAGGCAGGGGATATGCTTTTGGTTTGCGATGAAAAGTCGCATATTATGGTTAATGTTATTGACGGCGCCGAGCTTAATGATGAAATAACCGAAAAAGACGATATTACACCCATAATTGATACCGAAATTGTTGAAAGAATTAAAAAGAATACCGAATTTGAATATCCGTATAAGGATATTTTAAAGGTAAAATCCAAAACCTCGGTATCGGCCCTTGCAAACAAGGCGGAAAGCGATAAATTTGCCTTTAAGGGTAAACCATCATTTATGAGTGCGGGCGGTATGACAGCAACATCTCGCGGCACTGCAATGCACAAGGTGATGGAATATTTTGATTTTTCAAAATCAAACGATATTGATGGCGAGCTTGAACGCCTTTACGAATGGCAGTTTATAAACGAAAATGAATATAATTCGATAAATAAACCTGCCTTAAAGCAATTCTTTGAAAGCGAATTGTTTACACGAATTATAAAAGCTGACACTGTAAAACGCGAAATGCAGTTTTTAACTGAAGTGCCGATAACAAAAATTGACCCAACCCTTGACAAAAGATTCGAAAACGAAAAAATCGTTATTCAGGGTGCGGTAGATATCTGCTTTATTGAAAACGGCGAAATAGTTATTTTGGACTTTAAAACCGACCGTGTAAACGATTTATCTGACCTTAAAGCTGCATACAGCGGTCAGCTTTCGATTTATGCCGAGGCATGCAGTAAAATTTTCAAACTACCTGTCAAAGAAAAAATTATTTATTCATTTCATTTGGGGAAATCCATTATTTTGTAGTAAGGATTTAAACATTACTTAAGAATTTTATCAATGCAAATTTTTAGTACACACCTTATATTCTTATTTGCCGAGATTAACTTGACAAATTTTATATTATTAAATATAATTATTAAAGTTTGGGAGGTTTTTTTATGAAAAAAATATTAGCAATTTTACTATCAATATTGTTGGTACTTTGCCTTTTCACCGCTTGTGAAAAAAAGCCACAGTATTTTGAAGACGATTACAACAATTATCTTTCAGATCAAAACAATTCAAATTCGACTAATGATAATTCAGTTGAAAATTCAGGTGGCAACTCTAATGTTTCAAACAATAGCTCACAAACCACCAATAATTCAAGTAAAGATAATCAAAGCAATAATCAAACATTTGATCCTTCGCTTATTATTTCCAATAGCAGCAGTTCAAGCAAGGTTGATTATGAAGGTGGAAAAGTCACCTTAAGTGGTGTGCCCGCAACTGCGAAAGAAAGCGTTTTAAACTATGAAGCAGGTCAAGAAATCAATTTTGTAATAAAAGCTAAAACTGCAAAACAAATATATAAAGATTTACAAATCAGCTATAAGGCACAATATGAAGACGGAACTGCAACACAAAGCGGTATTGTAAACTGTAATGAAAATGGCGAAGTAACAATTAAATTAAAGGGTAAAGGTCCCGGATTTATTTATATAACTGCTACTGCATGTGTGGGCGGTGTTGAGGTTTCAGAGGTTTCTACATTTAACGGTGGTGTTGGTGTAGATGTCGATAAGATAACCACTACAAATGCCGCACCAAAAGATTTTGAAACCTATTGGAAAGATAAAATTGCAACCCTTCCGGCAGCAAATACCATTTCTACTGAAAAAATTTCAAGTTCAGTTGATTATGATATTTATCAAGTAAAGATCGCAGGTCCTAATGATAATGCGGCTTTTGCAAATGCTAATGATAATATTGAACATAATTTTGTTTCGGCAATTCTTTGTGTACCTAAGAAAAGCGGTTCCTACCCGGTTAAAGTTAAATATCAAGCACATGGTGTATTTAACACAACTGACCATTCGGGCTCGGCATATGAAATTTATGTTGTTGTTCAAAGTCACAGTATAGACGCTTATAATACTAACAAAAATTATTTTAGTAAATATCAAAGTGTATTAGACGGTTATCAAAACAAATCCTTTAACGGACAATCATATTTTGTAAATATGTTGTTGCGTGATTACCAGGTTATTCGTTGGATTAAACAAAATAATTTTGCACCGTCAACTGCGAAATCAAATGGTACCATTTCTGTATCAGGTAACAGCCAAGGTGGTTTCCGTTCAACCGCTGTTGCTGCTCTTTGTGGTATGTCTGGTATATCTCTTAAACAAGCCACTATCGGTATTGTTTGGAACTGTAACCTTTCTGGTCACAAGACCATGAATATTGATAGTTGGTATACACCATATAACGATTATACCAAATATATTGATACTGTTTATTTTGCACCCTTTGTTAAGTGTTCTGTATCAATCAGTCAAGTAGGACTTGGTGATAGAGTTGCTCCGCCATCATCTAATATGGCACTTTACAATGCGTTTAAGTCTGCCAATGTTACCTTTGTGCAAAACTTTGCTCATGGTTCGGGCAATGCTGGTCAAACCTATTATTTATCAAAATAATTTAAAACAGGAGTGATGAAAATCACTCCTGTTTTTTTATAGATACTAATTCAAATTATTTGAAATTTCGGCTAATTGTTCCATTGTAAGCTGTTCGCTGCGAACAGTAGGAGAAATGTTAAGATTATGAAGCGCTTCACGAATTTTATCTTTTGAAAAACCGGTTGTGTTAGAAACAGTGTTAACAAAAGTTTTTCTTCTTTGGGCAAAAGCCGCTTTAACAAGTGAAAAGAACCTTTTTTCATCATTAACCTTTATAGAGGGTGCTTTTCTTACATTAAGCTTTATAACTGCCGAATCAACTTTGGGTGCGGGCATAAAGCTTTGGCGGTCAACCTCAAAAAGAATTTCGGGCTCGGCATAGTAATTAACCGCCACAGTAATTGCACCGCTTTCGCGTGAGCCAACTTCAGCACAAAGGCGTTCAGCAGCTTCTTTTTGTACCATAACAGTTATGTTTTCAATGGGTAATTTGCTTTCTAAAAGCATCATAATAATTGGTGAAGTAATGTAATAGGGAAGATTGGCACAAACGCACACCTTATTACAGTCGGCAAATTTTTCTTTTATTATTTCATTTAAATCAAGCTTCATTGCGTCGCCGAAAATAACCTCAACATTATCACATTCAGCCAAGCTTTTAGGCAAAATTTTGCGAAGTCGGTCATCAAGTTCAATGGCAACCACACGCTTTGCAACCTTTGAAAGTTCGACAGTTAAAACACCGATACCGGGGCCAATTTCAAGCACACCCATATCACCATCACAAGCGGCAGCAGCCATTTGCGGACATACAGCATCATTTATTAGAAAGTTTTGGCCAAGCGATTTTTTAAAATCAAAACCCGCAGGGCGCAAAATTGATTCAACGGTTTTTAAATCAGCTAAGTTCATTATAACACCTCTAAAAATCATTATACATTATCATTTTTACATTTACAATAAATTTTTGGTGACAAATGGGAATTTATGTTGTATAATAGAAGAAATATTTTAATTTGGATGTGAATTTCAGTTGGATAACAAATTTTTTGATTCAGTAATTAAAGAAATGGATGAAGCCATTAACGAAATCGGCTTAAAGGTTGAGGGTAATGTTTTATCAAACGACCAAAAATCTGTAAAAATTGAATATTCTGAAGCAAGACAAATGTACACACTGTCAGTTGCTGATGTTACCGAGGGTGCAATTGGTGAATATAAGGAAATTAACGCTTGGCTTTTTGATGACACACAAACCAAAAAGGATGCCGAATGTGTTGGTATGGACTTTGCCGAATCTTTAAGAAAAGAATTTGGTGTTAAGGTTCAAAAGACAAGAACTAACAGCATTGTTGATTTGCCCACCGCACAAAAGGGTGATGATTATGGTATTACCGCCTTTACAAAGAAGATGCTTGATGTTTTTCCTGCACTAAAAGATGAATATAAGGCACACATTGCACATTACGGCAACTTTTTATACATTAACTTCTTTGGCGAGCATTTAATTCCTCGTTTAGTTCGTTTATTTGAAGAGGGCACAGCAAAGCAAATTAAAAAGTTTTATAATGTTGTGGTTGATTTTTATACCAACGGCGATGCCGACACAATCAACACAGTTGTTGCAGTTTTAGCAGCTGCATCATATAAAAACAGCACTGTTGATGCTAAAATTAAAGAAATGCTTAACGATAATAAACATTTCTTAAATTCTTATGTTATGTTTGTGCCTTTCTTTAATAAAAACCAAAAACTTTTATCTGCTTTAATTAAAAAGTAAAATTAAAAGCATTTCCCATTAAAATTTGGGAAATGCTTTTTTAATTAGATGATTTATTTTACTCTTTTTGGTAAATAAAACACTTATAATTATTATTTGAATAACAGCGGTGACAATAATACTTGGTGCGCGGCCAAATAAAATTGCCCAATAACCTTTGGTAGAGAAAAAATATATAAATAATGTGTTTAACAGTAAAGAACAAATTATGGTATTTATCAATACAGCAAGCGAGATTTTAAGCACAGTTGCCTTTTTGTATAAAAGCAAACCAAAACAAAGTCCCACAAGCATATTTGTAATTGTATAACCAACAAAATATGGTCCAAAAGGCCTAATTAACGCGCCAATTAAATCACCTAAACCGCCAACAAGAACAGCATATTGCGGACCAAGATAACAAGCCGCAAATGCAACTGTAACAAAGCCAAAGTTTAAATTGATGTACCATAACTGATAAGCGGGAACAAAGCGTTCTAAAATAACATTTAATGCCACTAAAACCGCTGTTAAAATAATTTTAAACAACTTTTCTTTTTTCATAAAACAAAAACCTCCTATTACCCGTAGTCCGAATAATAGAAGGCATAACGCTTTAATTAAACGGCAGCGGGATGCAACAAACGAACCGCGAAAAATCTTCGTTTTGTCGGCAACTCCCCGTCCGACAAACACTTAACGCTCGAATGTTTACTCTGCATTATGTTTACATTATAAAACTTTATTTTAATTTGTCAATAATTTTGTATCACGCGCATAGAAAAAGATATACTGCTGTGCAATTCCCGCATAATCCTGTGCTATTTCGGGCAATTCGCCGCCAAAAAGGGTGTCAAGTGCACGATTTATCCAAACATCCTTTGGAAAAGCGCGGTCGTGATGGTGGGAAAACAACAGGGCACAGTCGGCAACCTTTGGGCCAACACCCTTAATTTTCATAAGCTCGTCCCTTGCCTCATCAAGTGTAAAATATCTTAAATGATATAAATCGACCTCACCGCTTGCTACTTTTTGAGCTGCATCAATTAAATATTTTGCACGAAAACCGCTGCGTAAGGGCGCTAAATCTTCAACTGTCAGAGTTGCCATTTTTTCGGCGGTAGGAAAGGTGTAATAACCGTTTATATTTTCACCAAAGTTTTCGCAAAGGCGTTCAATAATGCCTTTAATACGGCTTATATTATTGTTTTGAGATATGATAAACGAGCAAAGCGTTTCAAATGGCTCTTGGTTTAAAATACGAATACCGTAAGAATAATCGGCCGCAGCTTTTAGTGTTTCATTTTGGCTTAAAATTTGGCGTATTTTTTGATAATCACGCTCTAAATCAAAATAATCCTTCCAAAAGTTTTCAAAATCATCAATTGTTGTGTTATAAAGCACAACTGTGCCATCATTAGTTTTTTCAAGAGATAAGAATTTATCACCCGCAACACCTGACCAAATGCCGTTTTCATCGCATTTCCAACGGAATGCCTGACCACAGTCAAGAGTGTGGGGAAGGTCAAATTCTTCAATGCCTTTTATGTAAATATTGTTGTTTTCAAAAATAATTTTATACATTTTATCACTCCGTATTTGCATTATACAAATTTTGTGGTAAAATAGCAATATAAACTTATGAAAAGGGATGTATTATGCGACAGGATATTTGTACCATACCGATTAGTGAAATATTTGAGGTAAACGACGGTTGTCCAATTTGCCGTATGCGTGAGGTTGTTGAAAAACGCATTGTTGAATACATAATGGGTGCCGCTATGATGGAGCCCGATATTAGAATTGAAACAAACCGTTTGGGCTTTTGCGAAAGACACTTTGACCAAATGCTTAACACACGCGGCAGGTTGCAGCTTGCCCTTATTTTAGAATCACACATTGACGAGGTTAACCGCAAAATTTTTGAAAAGAAGCTTTTTAATTCTAACAGCGTAAAAGGGCAAAAAGCAAAAAAGCTTAATGAATCTTGCTTTGTTTGTGAAAAAATTGATTGGGGCTTTTCGCGAATGATTGAAACGGTTTTCCGCAGTTATGAAACCGACCGCGATTTTCGTAATATGTTTAACGGACAACCAATGTTTTGCCTTAAGCATTATGAAATGTTAATGAATTCGCCGCACCGCAAAATGCTTAAAAAATATGGCAGCGAATTTGAAAACAATTTAACAAAAATTACAGGAAATTACACAAAAGCATTACACGATGATGTAAAGAAATATTGTTCGATGTATGATTACCGTTCTAACACTGAAAACAAAGATTGGGGCACAAGTCGTGACTCTGTTGAGCGTACAATTGCATTTTTGGTTGGCAGAAAATTTAGTGATGAATAACTTTACATAATACTGTAAATTTTGTCGAATGTGGATAACTTGTCCCTTTAAAACAAAGGGTTTTTCCACTTTTCCACCGACTTATCCACATTTTTATGTAAACCCCGCATAAAATGTTAAACTTTGCCAAAACTAACCATAACGACTGTTTAAGGAGATTTTTTATGGTTAAGGGCACAAGCAAAACAATTATTGAGGTTAATAATACAGGCAGCAAATTTTTTGAAAAAATTGTGTTTTATGTGACACCCGAATATGGCAATTTAAATGCAAAGCATTTAAAAAGGGCAGCGGCAGAATTTTCTTTTAATTATAATAACGAATTTTCAAAAACGCCGCTTAGAAAAAGGATAAAACGCAAAAAGCTTATTACTTTAATAATCGCTTCATCGGCAGTTTTAATTGCTGCGTTGTGTTGTGTTTTGCCCTTTATTTTATGAACAAAATGTTAAAAATGCAAGAAGTCGATTTACTTCTTGCATTTATTTTTATTTTATAATATAATAGCATTATATCTAAATTTTGGAGGATATTATGAAGGACATAATTTTAAAGTCATTAAAGCTTTTTTTAATAACATTTCTTTCGGGTATCATGTGCTTTTTTCTTGTTACCTCACTTAATTTTATGAAGGTTGGCCTTTTTTCGGAAAATATCGGCTATGATATGTACGGTGCAACCGAAGAAAACCTTGAAATGAAGCATTTATATACATATTATTTTGAAGACGGCGATGACGAAAAGTATAAAGAATATGAAGAACAGGGTTATAAGCTTTCGGGTGTTTCAATTTATTCCGAAATTAACCCCACCGCAAATATTACTTTAAGCATTATTTCACAGGTGATGTGCCTTGTAATTACAGGTTTATTTATTTATAACACCATGTGGAAAACCGGAAACCGTGACAAAGAATTTGAAAAGCTTCACGGCGGAAAAGTATATAAGGCAAAAGGGCTTTACTGCGGTATTTTGGCTATCTTACCAATGCTTTTGGCATTAACCTTTGCAATTGTTACTAAAAACAGCATTTGTGCCAATGTTTCGACATCACTTTATGCAATTTTAAATGGCTATGCCTTTGAAATTTTAACAGCAGTCAATAAAAATGCAAGGGTGTTTGCCGATATAGGTATTTGGCAAATTTTAACCTATTATGGTGTGCTTTTAATTTTCCCAATCGTAAGCACAATTTCGTATTTTATCGGCTTTAAAGACATTGTTATTATGGAAAAGCTGGTTTACAAGAATTCAAACAAAAAGGAGAAAAGATAAATGGCAGGTTTGTTTGGTTTTTTAAATTATGAAAAAGAAGGCCCCGGCATTTATAAGGACGGCCCCAAAAAGCACACTTTTATTGTCTTTTTTGAAACCTTTTTCAGAAATTTTTGGAAATTTATTCCCATAAATTTGGTTTACTGCCTTTTTTGTTTGCCTGTTTTCACTAACGGTCTTGCAAATGCGGGTATAACTAATGTTACACGCAACACCGCAAGGGACAAGCACTCCTTTGGGTTGCCTGATTTTTTTGAAACCATTAAGAAAAACGCAAAGCAAGCGGTTATTGTTGGCATCATCAACACCTTTGTTTATCTACTCGCAATTTTAAATGCGTGGTTTTATTTTACCAGTACCAAAGAAATTATGCAAATTATTGGTCTTGGTTTTTCTTTTGCTGTTTTGTTTGTGTTCACAATAATGCAATATTACATTTGGACACTGATGATAACCTTTGATTTTAAAATTAAACAGATTTATTCAAACAGCTTTAAGTTTGTATTTGTAAACCTTTGGAAAAACTTAATTGTATTTTTCACAAATGCCTTATTGTTGGTAATTGCAGTTGCCTTAGTATTTATTTTCAACAATTTTATTGTTTTAATTATTGAAATCTTTTTGTTTTTAATTGCATATCCCTGCTTTAATGCTCTTTTAGTTCAGTTTTGCACCTTTCCCGCAATTAAAAAGTTTATTATCGACCCCTATTACCAAGAGCATCCCGATGCTGACCTTGAAAAGCGCCGTAATTTAGGTCTTGACATCCCTGAAGAAGAAAAAACAACCGACAGCGATGATGATGATGACGACAACGGCGTAATTTTTGAGGACTGATTATAATTTAATTTGCATATACTTTTAAAGGGGTATATGTATGAATTGCAGAATAGCAGAGCTTCGCAATAAGCAGGTTGTTTGTGTTAAAAACGGTAAGGTTTTGGGTTATATTTCCGATATCGAGCTTGACACCAAAAACGGAACGCTGATTTCACTTATAATATATGGCAGACCGCGTGTTTTTGGGCTTTTTGGCAAGAGCGAGGATATTATTATTCCTTGGTGCGATATTGAGGTTATAGGCCCCGAAACCGTGCTTGTTTCAAGCGATTCACCTTATTGTATTTCAAAATAAAATTTTAAAAAATCACCGTAGAAATTTTTTCTATGGTGATTTTTGCTTTTATTAAATTAAAATTTCTTGCACAAAATATTTAAGGGAGTGATTTTTTGAAAGCTGCAAGAATTTTAATTAAAACTTTATTTTGTTTTCTAACCGCTTTTGCGGTTTTAATATATGCGGGTGTTTTCTATCTTCAAAGCACAGTTTCAAGTGAATATAAAATTAAAAAAGGGGACACTTTGCAAATTAAGTCGGCAGTGCCGATTACCGCCACATACAACGGTGCAACGCTTGCCGAAAGCACAAATTTAAGAAATATAGGCGAAACCTTTTCGGTTGATTTAAAGGCGTTTGGCGTTATTCCAATTTCAAAAATTGATGTGCAGGTTGTGGACGAGCTTCATGTTGCGGTTTTGGGTATTCCGTTTGGTATGAAGGTTTACACAAACGGGGTTATGGTGACTTCGCTTTCGGATGTTGCCACCGAAAAGGGAAATTTGAAGCCCGCAATGGATGCCGGCATTAAGCTTGGCGATTATATTTTGTCGGTAAATGGGGAAACGGTCAGCACTAACGAGGACCTTTCACAAATTGTAGAAAAATCAAACGGCAAAAAGCTTAAATTTAAAATTTTAAGGGGCAACACAGTGATTTACATTTCTTTCTGCCCCGTAAAATCGGTTGAAACCGGCAGTTATAAAATCGGGCTTTGGGTTAAGGATAGCTCAGCAGGGATTGGTACATTAACCTTTTACAGCCCCACAAGTGATATTATTTGCGGTTTAGGGCACGGCATTTGTGATGAGGAAACAGGCGAGCTTATAAACATTAAAAAGGGAAGCATTGTAACCGCAGAAATAATTTCGGCTGAAAAGGGTGAGGTTGGCAAACCCGGCAAGCTAAACGGCAGAATGGGTTATGAAACCATAGGTGAAATTAGTCAAAACAGTCACGGCGGTGTTTATTCGCATTTAACAGGTGAGATTGAATTTTCAAAGCTGACCGAAATTGCCTTAAAGCAAGAGGTTAAAAACGGCAAAGCAAAAATTGTTTGCACACTTGATGGCGGTGCACCAAAAGAGTATGACTGTATTGTAGAAGTGCGTTCTTCGGCATATCACAGCAAAACACAAAACCTTTTGGTGACGGTAACCGACCCCGAGCTTTTAGAAAAAACAGGCGGAATAGTGCAGGGGATGTCCGGCAGCCCCATTATCCAAAACGGCAAACTCATCGGTGCGGTTACACACGTGCTTATAGACGACCCGACAAAGGGATATGGAATCTTTGCAGAGAATATGTTGGAAACAGCTCAAGGTGTGGCAGAAGAAAAGTTAAAAGAAGCATCATAAAAATAGAAAAAATGCAAGTCTTTTTTTGACTTGCATTTTTTCTATTCAATACCTAATAACCAATTAACCGATACTTTCAATATTTTAGCTAATTCTCTTAATTCATAATCGGCAACGAATCTTGTTCCGATTTCAATTCTTGAAATACTATCTCTTTCAATCATAATTCCTGCTATTTGTAACTTAGCAGCTAAATCGCTTTGGGTTAGTCTTAATTTGCACCTTGCTTCGTGGATTCTATCACCGCAAATATTTTTCTTGCCATTATAATCAAAAATTTTCATATTATAATCATCTCCAAATATGCTAAAAATAAGAATTTATCTTGACATTAACATATTTTGACTATATAATTGTGTTAAAGATAAGAATTATAAATTAGAAAGGATACTTTTTTATGCAAGAGAAAATTTTAAATCTATTTACAGCGGCGCGTAATGCACGTGAAACAGGCGATGATAAGACAGCGCTAAAACATTATGAAGAAATTAGTGCATTAGAACCTAATAATTGGGAAGCACTGTTTTATTTAACAGTTTTAAAAACAAATACAGTTAAATATGGTGAAATTTCAAACGCTGCTGTATCCGTAATAAACTGTTTGCAAAAAGTTTTTGAGTTAATTAATACAACTATAGACGAAGATGAAAGTAAGAAAAAAGCGGTAAAAGAAGTTACAAACCAATGTAGTAAAACCGCTACTTGGTTAATACGTGCGAGCGGTGATTATTATAATTCAATTACTAAGAATGACCCGTCTTTTAGCATAATGGTTGCTGCTGTGAACATGGATGCAAAACGACACGCAAGATATGAATCGGCTCAAAGAATGGTTCAAATTGGTAATATTTTATGTGCCTGCGGAAACTGTATAGAAAATACGTTTGGATTAACAGACGAATTTTATAATAAACTTGCCATTGATTGTTGGAAAGCAATGATTATTTCTCATTTTGAGCATATAAAATTGTATAAGGTTGCAGTATTTAATGATGAATCAATTCAAAAATATGCAGCAAAAATTAAAAGATATGATTCTTCTTATGAAGTACCGGATATAAAACCTACTGAAAAAAGAGATTACACCATTAAAGGTATCATTATAGCTCTTATCGCCTTAGGTATAGGACTTTTAATAGCCTTACCTATGTTACGTTTATATTTCTAATTTTAATAAATGGTTATATACAAATTAGTTTGGAATAAAACAGGGAACGGAACTATGACCTAATTGGTTGCTCCCAATATAACACGTGCACTAAAATTACATTACCTATAATACAAGGAAATCGCGCCAAATGGTGCGGTTTCTTTGAGTTATAAGAGAGAATTTGAAAATTAAGAACATAAAAACTTTATATTGTCATTTTCTTCTATTTATGATAGAATTGCTTTAAAGGGGGATTTTACCATGGATATGAACAATTACGGCACTGCCGAAAAAGCCCGTAAAACACGCAATTACGGCTATATTTTAGGTATTTTAATGCTTATAATTACCGCCGCTATTTGCGGGGTGATAACATACCTTTGTTTTGGTGATTTAAAGGCGGTTTTTGGCGATATTTTTTCACAAAATTCCTTTATTAAAATCATTAAAAAGCTCTTTGATTTTATTGGAAATTTTAAAAAAGATTTGCATTTTACAAAGATCTTAACAACACTTTTTTACGGTAAAATTTTCTTTTTTGCGGCGGCAATTTTGGGCTTTGCACAGGGAGCATTATTTAAAAAACAAAATATTTGATAAATAAATTAAGCGCACTTTTTAAGTGCGCTTTTATATTTTTGTTTGTGTTAATCAAAACGATAAACCTATAAACTTAAATGTCAATTGAGTACACGCCTCCACTTGTCAGGGGAGGTGGATTTTGCATTGCAAAAGACGGAAGGGTAGTTTTGGTTTTTCTCTCCCCCAGTCAAAACCTACGGTTTAGACAGCTCCCTCATCAGAGGGAGCCAAAGTTAATTATTTTTTATGCATAAAAATGATAAATATGCTTGAAAATATGCATATTTTAATATATAATATATACTGTATAAATTTAGAGAGGTGCTTTATGACAAGAAGACAAGCAAGAGAAGAAGCATTTATTTTAATTTTTGAAAAGGTTTTCAATAATGATTCGGTTGAAGAGATTTTAGAGCTCGCCGCCGAAACCCGTGATTTAAAACCAAACGATTATATCAAAACGGTTTTTGCGGGCATTTATGAAAATCTTGAAGAGATAGATGAAATTATTTCTAAAAATTCAATTGGTTGGAGCATTAAGCGTATTTCAAAAACTGCGCTTTGTGTTTTGCGCCTTGCAATTTATGAAATTAAGTTTATGGATGATATACCGGTGGCAGTTTCAATTAACGAAGCGGTTGAGCTTTGTAAGAAATATGCCACAGCGGATGATGCATCCTTTGTAAACGGTATTTTATCAACCGTTGCAAAAGCTATTTAATATGCAAGCGTTAAGCGTTAAGCAGTTAAACCTGTTTGTAAAGTCGCTGATTGAGGGTGATGTTCGCCTTTCTAATGTGACGGTAACAGGTGAAATTTCAAACTTTAAAAACCATTACCAAAGCGGGCATTTTTACTTCACCTTAAAGGATGAGGATGCACAAATTCGTTGTGTAATGTTTCGTGCTTATGCCTGCCGTGTGCCTTTTGCAGTGCGGGACGGCTTGAAAGTAGTGCTCCGCGGCCGTGTTTCGCTTTATGAAAAGGACGGGCAATACCAATTTTATGCCGAAGAAATGCACGAGCAGGGTCTTGGCGATATTTCTTTGCAGTTTCAACAAATTAAGGAACGCCTTGCAAAAGAGGGGCTTTTTGATGAAGAAAACAAACGCCCGTTGCCAAGATTTCCAAAACGAATTGCGGTAATAACCTCTGACACAGGGGCAGCGGTACAAGACATTTTAAATATTACAGCTCGCCGCTATCCGCTTTGTGAAATAATGCTTTGTCCCGTTGCGGTGCAGGGCGAAAATGCCGTACCCTCAATGCTTGATGCACTTGAAAGGGTTTATGCACTTTCAAACTGCGATGCAATTATTATTGGTCGTGGCGGTGGCTCGATTGAAGATTTATGGGCCTTTAACAGCGAAATTTTGGCCAGGAAGATTTATGAATCGCCAATTCCTGTAATTTCTGCCGTTGGGCACGAAACCGACTTTACAATTTGCGACTTTGTTGCCGATTTACGCGCCCCAACACCATCAGCCGCGGCAGAGCTTGTCGTACCCGATATAAACGAGATTTACAATTTTTTAAACAAACGCAGTGATGCGTTAAAAAATGCTTTGCTTTCTAAATATAATTTAAACAAGGCAAAATTTCAGTCGGTTTGTGAAAAGTCAATTTTTGCAAAACCCGAAAAACTGATTCAGCAAAGGGAAGAGCAGCTTGATTATTTAACCGAAAAGCTTGTTATGGTTTTTGCAACAACCTTAAAAAATCAGCAAAGCCGACTTTCAAATGCTGCCTCTAAATTGGATGCGTTAAGTCCTTTAAAGGTGCTTGCGCGCGGATATTCTATTGCTGAAATTGATAATAAGCCGATAACCAGTATAAATGATGCTGAAAAAGGGGATAAGCTAACCCTAAAACTTAACGACGGTAAGCTTGTTTGCACCGTTGATGACAAGGTGATATAAATGGAAAACAATTTTGAAACCTCTTTAAAAGAACTTGAAGATATTGTGTCAAAGCTTGAAAGCAGCGACATTTCACTTGATGAAGCAATTTTGCTTTTTGAAAAGGGCGTTAATCTTTCTGACAGATGCCGTAAAATTTTAGAAAATGCTGAACGCAAAATTAAAACCTTAACCGAATGCGAGGCCGAAAATGGTTAATAAAATTTTTGATTTTTATAAACCTTTAATTGAAAACCGCATTGACGAGCTTTTGCCCGAAACCGATTTGGCTTATAACGATGTTATAAAAGCGGCAAGATACAGCTTAAAGCTTGGCGGTAAGCGTATTCGCCCCATTATTATGATGGAATTTTGTAAGCTTTTCGGCGGCAAGGCAGAGGATGTTTTAGATTTTGCGATAGCCCTTGAAATGATTCATACCTATTCGCTTATTCACGATGATTTGCCCTGTATGGACAATGATGACATGCGCCGTGGTAAACCATCTTGCCACATTGCTTTTTCGGAAGATATGGCACTTTTGGCGGGTGACGGTCTTTTGACCGAAGCGTTTAAGGTTTGTGCAAATGCCAATACAACCGATATGGCAAAAATTAAAGCAGTTTCAACCCTTTCGGAAATGGCGGGAATAAGCGGTATGCTTGGCGGTCAGGTGGTTGACCTTTCATTTATTAAAAACCCACCCGATATTGATGCGCTTTGCAATATGTACGCTTTAAAAACCGGCTGTCTTTTAAGGGCAGCGGCAATTATCGGCACATACACCGCAAACCCAAATGATGAAGCGGTTGAAAAAGCCGATTTATTTGCACAAAAGGTTGGTCTTGCTTTTCAAATTATTGACGACATACTTGACAAAACCGCCGATGCTGCACTTCTTGGCAAGCCAATAGGCAGTGATGAAAAGAATGATAAAACCACCTTTGTAACACTTCTTGGTTTAGATGGTGCAAAAGAAACCGCCAAAAAGCTGACCGATGAAGCCATAAGCATTATCGATAGCTTTGACGGGGATACTGAAAATATAAGAGCGTTAACATACTATTTACTTGACAGAAATTTTTAAAGGACTTGTTATTTTGGAATACGAAATTTTAAATAATATTAAGTCACCCAACGACATTAAAAATTTTAACGATAACGAAATTAACCAACTTTGCGGTGAAATTCGTGACTGTATTATAACCACCGTTTCTAAAAATGGTGGGCATTTGGCTGCTAATTTAGGTGCTGTTGAATTAACTGTTGCCGTTCACCGCGCTTTTGATTCGCCTAAGGACGCAATAATTTTTGATGTTGGTCACCAATGCTATACACACAAGCTTTTAACCGGCCGTTTTGAAGACTTTTCTACACTTAGGCAGGAAAATGGTCTTTCGGGTTTTATGAAGCCCTGTGAAAGCGAGCACGACCCTATAATTACAGGTCACAGCAGCAACTCGGTATCTGCGGCATACGGCATTTACCGTGCTAAAAAATTAAAAGGCGAGGATGGCTCGGCAGTGGCTATTATCGGCGATGGTGCACTTACGGGCGGTATGGCTTATGAGGCGCTTAACCACGCGGGTGAGCATAGCGGCAATTTTATTGTTATTTTAAACGACAACGAAATGTCTATTTCACAAAATGTTGGTGGTATGTCAAAAAGTCTTACCAAAATGCGTAACAAGGCGCGTTACCACCGCTTTAAATTTGCTTTCGGTCGCTTTTTAAAGCATATTCCTTTCATTGGTAATTCACTTTATAAATTCTTTTACCGCATCAAAGAAACCTTTAAAAGCATTGTTTATAGAAACAACTTGTTCCAAGCGTTTGGCTTTAACTATTTAGGTCCCGTTGACGGGCACAATGTTAAGGATATGGAATCTCTTTTCAAAATCGCAAAGACCTATCAGCGCCCAACTGTTGTGCATGTTGTAACAACAAAGGGTAAGGGATATAAATTGGCCGAAAACAGCCCAAACAGTTATCACGGCGTTTCACCCTTTGATATTAACGACGGTGTTAAGTCAAGCGGTAAAATCACTTTTTCTGACATTGCGGGTCGAACACTTTGTGAAATGGCGGAAAATGATGACACAATTTGTGCTGTTACTGCCGCTATGTCAAGCGGTACAGGGCTTTCGGAATTTGAGGCAAAATATCCCGACAGATTTTTTGATGTAGGCATTGCCGAGCAACACGCTGCAACCTTTACCGCAGGTCTTGCAAAAGGCGGTATGAAACCCTATTTTGCAGTTTATTCATCGTTTTTACAGCGCGCTTATGACCAAATTATTCACGACTGCGCCATTGCAAATTTGCCTGTTTGTTTTTTAGTAGACAGGGCAGGTGTTGTTGGTGAAGATGGCGAAACTCACCAGGGCCTTTTTGATGTGTCTTTCCTTACATCTATTCCAAACATAACAATTTATTCACCAACCTATTATGAGGAATTGATTTACACCATTAACTTAACCGCCTTAACCGATGGTGTAAAGGCAGTCAGGTATCCAAGAGGGCGCCAAATTCCAACTAATTTAAATATCGATTATAAGAGCGATTACACAGTTTTAAGCGGTGAGGGTGACCGTGTGCTTATCTCATACGGAAGAACCTTTACAGAGGCACTAAAAGCGAAAGAATTAGACGACAGCTTAACTGTTATAAAGCTTAATAAAATTTATCCGTTGCCAAACGATTTGGCGCAAAAGCTTAAAAACTTTAAAACGGTTGATTTTTATGAAGAAACCGTTAAAAGCGGTGGCATTGGCGAACATTTATCGGCTTTGCTTTTTGAAAGCGGTTTTAAGGGTGAATATAATATTCACGCAGTTAACAACGAATTCGTACCTATGGCTAAAGCCGAGGTAATTCTTGAAAAAATTGGTTTAGACCATAATTCAATGTTAAGGAGCTAATATGCCAAAAATACGATTAGATGTTGCACTTGTTGAGCAAGGCTTTGCCGAAAGCCGTGAAAAAGCAAAGGCAATTATAATGTCGGGCATTGTGTTTGTAAACAACCAAAAATCCGACAAAGCGGGGAACACCGTTAAACCCGACGATATTATTGAAGTAAGGGGAAAAACCCTTAAATATGTTAGTCGTGGCGGTTTAAAACTTGAAAAAGCAATGCAAGTTTTCCCAATTACACTTGAAAATAAAATTTGTGCCGACATTGGCGCATCCACAGGTGGTTTTACCGACTGTATGCTTCAAAACGGCGCGGTTAAAATTTATGCAATAGATGTCGGTCGTGGTCAGCTTGCTTGGAAGCTTCGCACCGATGAGCGTGTTGTGAATTTAGAAAACACAAACTTTCGTTATGTGACCAAAACCGAAGTGCCTGACGAACTTGACTTTGCATCAGTCGATGTTTCGTTTATTTCGCTTTATCACATTTTCCCTGTAATGCGAACACTTTTAAAAGACGGTGGCGAAGCCGTTTGCCTTATTAAGCCACAGTTTGAGGCAGGCAAGGAAAATGTCGGCAAAAAGGGTGTTGTAAGGGATAAAAATGTTCACATTGCAGTTATTAACAAAATAGTTGATTTAATAAATGAAAATAATTTCACCCTACTTGGTCTTGATTTTTCACCAATTAAGGGGCCCGAAGGCAATATTGAATACCTTTGTCACATTAGAAAAACCGAAACAGCTGAAAATTTATGCGAAATTTCGGCTGAAGAGGTTGTAGAAAAATCTTATAACTCTTTAAAGGAGGAATAGCATGAAAATTGCTGTTTTACCTAATTTAGACAAACGCGGTGCAAGTGATGTTGTTGAAAAATTAGGGCTTTTTCTAAAAAACGAAGGGGTAGAGGCATATCTGCCTGACACCATTTGCAGCCCTAATTATAACCATGCCCCCGAAGAAGAACTTTATAAATTGGCTGATTTTATCATAACTATTGGCGGTGACGGTACTATTATCCGTTATGCAAAGCGTGCAGCCCTTGACAAAAAAGCGTTGCTTGGCATAAATGCAGGGCGAATGGGTTATCTTGCCGATATTGAACAGAACGAGCTTAATCTTCTTTCGAATCTTATTAAAGGCGATTATACCATTGAAAACCGAATGATGCTTGATGTTGAGATTTTGGAAAACGGGCAGTCGGTTGGTAAATTTACCGCACTTAACGATGCGGTTATTACAAGCGGTTTTATTTCACGAATTGTTGATATTTCGGTTGCTGTGGGCAAAGATGCTATAAGCTACCGAGCCGACGGTCTTATTGTTTCAACTCCGACCGGCTCTACTGCATATTCAATGTCGGCAGGCGGTCCTATAATTGACCCATCCACCGAAAATATTTGCATTACACCGATTTGTTCGCACTCGCTTTCGGCAAAGCCGATTTTAATGAGCGCCGACACAACCCTTACCTTAAAATCTTTTTCTAAAAAGCGCACCGAAATTTATCTTACAGTTGACGGCCGTAAGGTTGCAAACATTAAGCCGTATAGCGAAATTAAAATTACAAAATCAAATAATTTTGTTCAGCTTATCCGTTTAAGCAACCGTTCGTTTTACAAAACAATGTCAGTAAAATTTAAAGATAGCAGGAGTGTTTAGTGTGAAAAACAATAGACAACGCGAAATTTTAAATATAATTTCCCGAAAGGTTGTAGTAACACAAGAAGATTTACAATCCGAGCTTTTGGCTTTGGGCTTTGATGTTACACAGTCAACCGTTTCACGCGATATTAAGGAATTACGCCTTATAAAAAGTCACGATGCCGATGGTAATTACCGTTATATTTCGCCCGCTTTAAGCGGATTTAAGCGTGAGAAATCACATTATGCCGATATGTTTGTTAAATCGGTTATAAGCGTTGATTTTGCTGTTAACAATGTTGTAATCAAGTGCCACGCAGGTATGGCTTCAAGCGCTTGTGTAGCTTTGGACGAAATGTTTCACGATATGATGCTCGGCTCGCTTGCAGGCGATGATACCATCATAATTGTTACCCGAAGCGAACACCACTCGCAAATTCTTGTTGATAAAATTAACAATATTTTATAATTGGCGGTAATTTATGCTTAAATTTCTTCACATTGAAAATATAGCAGTTATTGAACGCTCGGATATTGAATTTAAGTCGGGTTTTAATGTGCTTACAGGTGAAACGGGTGCCGGTAAATCAATTTTAATTGATGCCATAAACGCCGTTTTGGGTGAGCGTGTTTCTAAAGATTTAATCCGCAATGGGTGTGAAAACGCAGTTGTTTCGGCTGTGTTTGGTGACCTTAACAACAAAACTGTTGAAATTTTAAACGGTTATGACATTTCACCCGACGAGGACGGTAATATTTTAATTACCCGAAAGCTTTCTTTAAACGGCAAGGGATATATAAAAATTAACAACCTACCCGTAACTGCAACAAATCTTCGTGATATTGCTAACAATTTAATAAATATCCACGGTCAGCACGATAATCAGGCGCTTTTAATCCCTGAAAATCATCTTTCTTATATTGATGCCATTGCCAATAACAGTGACTATATTGAGCGCTATTATGATGAATTTAAAAGATTAAATTCAATTAGAAAAGAGCTATTATCGCTTGAAATGGATGAGGATGAAAAGGCAAGAAAAATTGATATTTTAAAATATCAAATTGCCGAAATTGAAAATGCGGCATTAAGAGTAGGGGAAACCGATGAATTAAAGGCAAAGCTTAAAATTGCCGACAGTTATGAGGCCACCTATAAAGCGCTTTCAAATGCTGAATTTTTGCTATCTGGCGATGATAATAACGATGGTGCATTAACACAGCTTAGAAATGCCAACAAGCAACTTTTAACAGTTGAGGCAGTTAGTAACGAAAAGTTGGCCGATGCGATTTCATTACTTGAAGATTTACGCTCTGAAATTGGCTCATTTTTAAGTGATACAGGTTTTTCGCAGTTAAATTCGGATGAAATTAACCAAAGACTTGACTATATATCCCGTCTTGTGTTAAAATACGGCGGTAGCGAAGAAAATGCTATTCAGTATTTAATAAAATCACAAACCGAGCTTGAAAACATAACCCTTTCGGACAAGCGTATAATTGAACTTTCAAACCTTTTGGAAGAATCAAAGCAGCGGCTTGTATTTTTGGGCGAGGAATTATCACAAACACGCAAAACTGCGGCGGCTTTATTTGAAGCACAGGTAACTGATGTTTTGAAAGAGCTTAATATGCCAAATGTTAAATTTGCGGTTGATTTTAAAAAGGGTAAATATGCTAAATGTGGCTTTGATTTGGTTGAATTTATGATTTCGGCAAACGCAGGTGAAAACCTAAAGCCGTTACATAAAATCGCGTC
Source organism: Clostridia bacterium (assembly GCA_017549565.1). Lineage (GTDB taxonomy): Bacteria > Bacillota > Clostridia > Oscillospirales > Acutalibacteraceae > UBA737. Next base: position 2,735 of record JAFYUI010000008.1, on the reverse strand, counting down.
AGGCGGCGAATTATCACGCGTTATGCTTTCAATTAAAAGCGTGCTTCTTGATAAAGACCCCGTCGGCAGTATGATTTTTGACGAAATTGACACCGGTATAAGTGGTTTTGCTGCCGATAAGGTTGCAAAACAGTTGAAAATTGTTTCAAACGACAGACAGGTTATTTGTGTTACGCACTTGGCACAAATTGCGGCCTATGCAAACGAGCATTTGCTTATTGAAAAAACCACCGAAGGTGGCAGAACATTTACAAATGTTAAATCGCTTTCTTATGAAGAAAAAATCAGGGAAGTTGCCCGTATTATGTCGGGCACCGATATGACTGAAAATTTATATAATTCCGCTAAGGAACTTATTGATAGGAGTATTTAAAAATGAAAATTTATGACGAACTTGTGGCCCGTGGCCTTATTGCACAGGTTACTGACGAGGATGAAATCCGTGACCTCATAAACGAGGGTAAAGCCACCTTTTACATTGGCTTTGACCCCACTGCTGACAGCTTGCATGTTGGTCACTTTATGGCGCTTTGCCTTATGAAGCGTCTTCAAATGGCGGGCAACAAGCCCATTGCCTTAATTGGTGGCGGTACCGGTCATATTGGTGACCCTTCTGGCAGAACTGATATGCGTTCTATGATGACAGCTGAACAAATACAGCACAACTGTGACTGCTTTAAAGAACAAATGAGCAAATTCATCGAATTTGGCGAAGGCAAAGCCCAAATGGTTAACAATGCCGACTGGCTATTAAAGCTTAATTATATTGAGCTTTTGCGTGAGGTTGGCGCTTGCTTCTCAGTTAATAATATGCTTCGTGCTGAATGCTATAAGCAAAGAATGGAAAAAGGTCTTTCATTCCTTGAATTTAACTATATGATAATGCAAAGCTATGACTTTTATCATCTTTACAAGGAATACGGCTGTAATATGCAGTTCGGCGGTGACGACCAATGGTCTAATATGCTTGGCGGTACCGAGCTTATCCGTAAAAAGCTTGGCAAGGATGCTTATGCTATGACCATTACCTTGTTATTAAATTCAGAAGGCAAAAAAATGGGTAAAACCGCAAGCGGCGCCGTTTGGCTTGACCCCAAAAAGACATCACCTTATGAATTTTATCAATATTGGCGTAATGTTGGCGACAATGATGTTTTAAAATGCATTAGAATGCTTACATTCTTACCACTTGAAGAAATTGACAAGATGGACGAATGGGAAGGCAGTCAGCTAAACACCGCTAAAGAAATTTTGGCTTATGAGCTTACAAAGCTTGTTCACGGCGAAGAAGAGGCCGAAAAGGCACAAACCACCGCTCGTGCAGTGTTTGGCGGTGCGGGCTCACACGAAAATATGCCTACCACCGAGCTTTCAAATGATGATTTTATTGATGGTAAAATTGGTGTACTTTCAATGATGGTAAAAGCCGGTCTTGCCGCATCTAACGGCGAAGCAAGACGCCTTGTTCAACAGGGCGGCGTTGCTATTAACGACCAAAAAATTACCGACCCATCATACGCTTTAGAAATCGCTGATTTTGATAATGAAATCATCCTTAAAAAAGGCAAAAAGATTTACAATAAATATATCGTAAAATAAAATTTAAACCCCCGATTTTTCGGGGGTTTTTGCATAATTTACCATATAGGCGACACAATAGTTTTAAGGAGTTGATTATAATGGTAAATTTTAATGAATCTAACACAAAAACAAATCTAATGCGTGCTTTTGCAGGTGAATCACAGGCACGAAATCGCTATACCTTTGCAGCCGAAATTGCCAAAAAGCAAGGTCTTTATGTAATCGAGGCGGTATTTAACCTTACTGCCAACCAAGAGCTTGCACACGCCAATGTATTTATGAAGCATTTAAGCGATTTAAACGGTGAAACGGTTGAAATTGACGGCGGTTATCCTGTTGAAGTAACAAATTCGGTCGTAGAATTGCTTGAAAACGCCCACCACAATGAAATGGAAGAATATGGTGATATTTATAAGTCGTTTGCCGAAGAAGCCGAAAGGGAAGGGCAGATGGCGGTTGCAGCATCCTTTAAAGATATTGCCGAAATTGAAAAAGAGCATGCAAACCGTTTTGAGCTTTTCGGGAAGCTTTTAAAAGAAAATAAACTTTTTGTTTCTGATGTTAAATGTGAATGGATGTGCCTAAACTGTGGTCACATTTATAACGGTGAAAAAGTACCCGAAGTATGTCCGGTTTGTCACCACGAAAAAGGATATTTTGTAAGAATTGAATTAGCACCATATTGCCAAAAGAGAAATAGTAATTGTTAAATTTTTAACAAAAGAGTGGGGACAATATATTTTATTCCTCAAGCAGCCATAAAAAGAAGAACCTCGACACGCTATATGCGTATTGAGGTTCTTAAATGGTGCCGGTGGCCGGACTCGAACCGGCACGCTGTCGCCAGCGGTGGATTTTGAGTCCACTACGTCTGCCAATTCCATCACACCGGCAAATTAACTTGACTTTGCTATTATACATTATAAAACTAACAAAATCAAGTGTTTTTTATGTGAAAATAAAAGAAATTTCAAAAAAGCTAAAAAAAGCCATCGAATAGAAATTTTTCTAACTACCAACACCTAATCAAAGAAATTTCTATTTGATGAAGGTAATTAAAGTTTTTATAATTCAAGCAATTTAAAATTGAATTTCAATTAAATACATAATAAATTCATTTTAGAAATCGTAACTGAAATTAAGCTTCTTAAAAT
>JAFYUI010000007.1 GCA_017549565.1 Clostridia bacterium | reverse complement strand
ATAACGAAAGCTTGTTCTACAAGGCAGTTTTCCTTATAGAATTTGCCGATTTTACCTTCAACGATTTTGCCGAGAACAGCATCGGGCTTGTTAGCCATTTTGGGGTCTTCCTTCATTTGAGCAATGAGGATTTCCTTTTCTTTTTCGATAACTGAAGCAGGAACAGATGCTTCGTCAAGATAGCCGGGGTTCATAGCAGCAATTTGCATTGCAACGTTTTTACCCATAGTAACAAGACCTTCATTATCGAAAGCAAGGTCGGTATCGAAGTTTACAAGAACACCGATTTTGCCGCCTGCGTGAACGTAAGAAACAACCTTACCTTCATAACGAGCAAAACGACGAACTTTAATATTTTCACGAATAGCAAGGAACAATTCTTGAACCTTTGCTTCAACGGTCATACCGTCTTTTTCGCAAGCTAAGAGAGCGTCTAAATCAGCAGGGTTTTGAAGAGCAACAATTTCTGCAACTTCAGCAGCGAGTGCCTTAAAGCCGTCGCCGTTAGCAACGAAGTCGGTTTCGCTGTTAAGTTCTACAACAGCACCGACACCGTCAGCTGTGTAAACAGCAACTGTACCTTCAGCAGCGATACGGTCTGCCTTCTTTGCTTGAGAAGCAAGACCTTTTTCACGCAAATAGTCAACAGCAGCTTCCATGTTGCCATCGCATTCTACGAGAGCTTTTTTGCAGTCCATCATACCGCAACCGGTTTTTTCTCTTAAAGCTTGAACGTCTTTAGCAGTAAAAGCCATTATAGTTTCCTCCAAAAAATTATTCTGCGTCAGCAGTTTCTTCAACAGCTTCTTCTACAGCAGCTGTGCCCATTTCAGCACCCTGTCTGCCTTCGATTACAGCAGCAGCGATGGTTTCAGCGATAAGCTTAACAGCGCGGATAGCGTCGTCGTTACCGGGGATAACAGCATCGATTTCATCAGGATCGCAGTTGGTGTCAACGATAGCGATAATCGGAAGACCTAATTTCTTAGCTTCAGCAACTGCAATTCTTTCTTTGCGGGGGTCAACAATAAAGAGAGCAGCAGGTGCCTTCTTCATATTTTGAATACCGCCGAGGAATTTTTCAAGTTTTTCGATTTCAAGATTTAATTTGATAACTTCTTTCTTGGGGAGAAGTTCAAAAGTACCATCGTCACGCATAGTGCGGAGTTGGTTAAGACGAGCGATTCTGGTTTTAATGGTTGTGAAGTTTGTGAGCATACCGCCAAGCCAACGTGCATTTACGTAAGGCATACCGCAATGTTCAGCTTCTTCCTTAACAGAATCCTGGGCTTGTTTTTTGGTACCTACGAAAAGGATGTCACCGCCGTCAGCTGCAATGTCGCGAACGAACATATAAGCTTCGTTAAGCTTCTTAACGGTTTTTTGAAGGTCGATGATGTAAATACCGTTTCTTTCTGTGAAGATGTATTCAGCCATCTTCGGGTTCCAGCGTCTTGTTTGATGTCCGAAATGAACACCGGCTTCAAGCAACTGTTTCATTGATACTACTGCCATTTGTTTTTCCTCCTAAGAATTTTCCGCCACCCCACCGTTTTAAGAAATCGCCCGACAGTATTGGACGACACCTGCGGTAAAACCGCCGTTATTTAATGAGGTGTGTGTTATAATATTTGCCACCTTTTCAGCAGCCGATAAATTATACCACACACGCACCCAAAAATCAAGCGTTTTTTAACAAAAAACGGCAATTTAAATTAAAATGTGAAAAAGTTGTTTATTTATACTTTTTAAGGGCAAAAAATAGCACAAATTTCGTTATTTTCGCCAAATTGACATTGTGCAGTAAAAAATATATAATATTAAAAATAATTAAAATATATAGTGAGGGAGTAGTAACTATGGCTTATTTTTTTAACGAAGTATCACACACCTTTAACGAATATTTGCTTGTTCCGGGTTATTCCTCAAGTGAATGTATCCCTGCAAATGTTTCGCTTAAAACTCCGCTTGTTAAGTTTAAAAAAAGTGAAGAGCCCGCAATTTCAATGAACATTCCAATGACCTCTGCAATAATGCAGTCGGTATCGGGTGACCGTTTGGCCGTTGCCTTGGCAAAAGAGGGCGGCGTTTCCTTTATTTACGGCTCACAATCTATTGAAGATGAAGCCGCAATGGTTGCACGCGCAAAGGCATATAAAGCCGGCTTTGTTGTAAGCGGTTCTAATGTTACTCCCGAAAGCACTTTGGCTGATGTTTTAGAGCTTAAAGAAAAGAACGGCTTTTCTACCGTTGCTGTTACCGATGACGGCACTGCAAACGGCAAGCTTTTGGGTATTGTTACAGGCCGTGATTACCGCCCAAGCCGTATGTCAACCGACTTAAAGGTTAAAGACTTTATGACACCTCTTGAAAAGCTTATCACCGCCGATGAGGACACAACCTTAAAACAAGCCAATGATATTATTTGGGATAATAAGCTTAACTCTCTCCCCATTGTTGATAAAAACGGAAATTTGAAATATTTTGTTTTCCGTAAAGACTATGCTTCTCACAAATCAAACCCCAACGAACTTTTAGATAAGGACAAGCGTTATGTTGTGGGTGCAGGTATTAACACCCGCGACTATGCTGAGCGTGTTCCCGCTTTGGTTGAAGCAGGTGCCGATGTGCTTTGCATTGACTCGTCTGAGGGCTTTAGCGAATGGCAGTCCCGCACTATTGCCTTTATCCGTGAAAAATATGGCGACACTGTAAAAGTGGGTGCCGGTAACGTTGTTGACCGCGACGGCTTTATGTTCTTGGCAGAAGCGGGTGCTGACTTTATTAAGGTTGGTATCGGTGGCGGCTCTATTTGTATCACCCGCGAAACAAAGGGTATCGGCCGTGGTCAAGCAACCGCACTTATTGATGTTTGTGCAGCAAGAAATGAATATTTTGAAAAAACAGGTATTTATATTCCAATTTGTTCTGACGGTGGTATCGTGCACGACCATCACATTACATTAGCACTTGCAATGGGTGCCGACTTTATGATGCTTGGCCGCTATTTTGCCCGATTTGATGAAAGCCCGACAAACAAAATTGCCATTGGTGGCAATTATTATAAAGAATATTGGGGCGAGGGCTCTAACAGGGCAAGAAACTGGCAACGCTATGACCTTGGCGGCGACAAAAAGCTCTCTTTTGAAGAGGGTGTTGACTCCTATGTTCCCTATGCTGGCACACTTAAAGACAATGTTGCAGTTTCACTTGCAAAGGTTAAGTCAACAATGTGCAACTGCGGTGCATTAACCATTGCCGAGCTTCAAGAAAAAGCCAAGCTCACCTTGGTTTCAGCCACAAGCATTGTGGAAGGCGGCGCACACGACGTTATCCAAAAAGACACCACACAGGCAATTAAATAATTAAAATGAAAACCCCGCTTTCAAGCGGGGTTTTGTTATTTATGAAAATAAAGCTTTGTTTGCTCGTTTATCTCTATTTTAAGTCTTTCAAATGTTCCATCATTGTGGATGTTTGCCATTTCATTTCTTACATATCTTGAAAACAAGTTTTTCATATCCTCTGCATAGTAAGAGCCATCCCTTGGATAGCGTGAATCTGAAACATAAAAGCCATTATCATCTTGGTTATTTTTTACAGTAAACTTAAAGGGCATCGAGTAACCGCCGTAGCTTTCAATATTTTCACCGTCTAAATAGCATTGCTCCTCTAATACCCAAGCATAAACATTATATAAGGCATCCTTTTCAAACTCTTCCAAAAGATATACCCTGAAAGCAACAAAGGTTTTTACACCATCTTGATGCTTTTCTTCATTGTCACCGTGCGTTACCAAATAATCCTTTATAGCAAGCTGAATTTCTTCCTCACTTAAATCAATGGGCGGAGCATAGCTAAATCCCCAAGTGCTGAAAAGCACAGGCTTATTGTTTCGCATTCGGTTAATATCAACAGCAAAAAGTGTTGCAATCAGTATTATAACCGACATTACAGTTGCTATCGCCGAAATAAAAAACACCGTTACTTTCTTAATTTTCTTTTTTGAATATTTTAACGTATTTACAATATTTTCCTCTGCTTTTTGGGAAATATTTTCTTCCCTTATTCTCTCACCGCAAAACAGCTCGTTTACAGACACCGAAAGCTCATCACAAAGCGGCTTTATTAACGAAATGTCTGGCATCCCCCTGCCGTTTTCCCATTTTGATACGGCACGGTCGGTTACACCAAGCTTTCGAGCCAAATCAAGCTGAGTCATATTTCGTTCTTTGCGAGTTTCAGCAATAAACTTTCCAATTTTTATTTGGTCCATAATTTATACACACTCCTTTCGTGTATATATTACAACACTTTAAGCCAAAAATAAACAAACGAAGCGTAGAGGTGGGTGAAATTAAGACTACTTCTACAATAAGGTGATTTTTGAAATGAAAAATTTCTCTTGAAAATATGTCAACTTTTCAATTTCCTCTTTTGTAAAGCTGACACCATCAGGTGCTACTACCCACTTCTGCTCGATATCATCTTCACGCTTTATAATGGCGATTACTCTGCCTGTAAATTTTAAAATCGGCTCGCTAACCCCTAAAATATAGGCATCTTGCTCTTCCCCATCAGCCGCCATTGTGCCTTCGATATAGCCATAATTTATTGGGTAATAAGTGTCGGGATAATCTGGATGATAACTGCCAATCGGCCTGTCAACAATAACCGTAACGATCTTCCCCATCACTTTTCACCCCTTTTTAAATTTGTTTTTATTAGTCTAATTATACCATTGTTTTACATTGAGTACAACTTCGTTTTGTATCTTTTTATCAACGATGTTTTCGCTACGCGAAAAATGATGTTGACCGCTTGCGGTCAAACGATGTTGTGTCCTTTCGACACAAACACAAAACACCAACCGTTTGGTTGGTGTTTTGTTGGCCTGCCCGAAGGGATTTGAACCCCCAATCTCCAGAATCGGAATCTGTTGCGTTATCCAGTTGCGCCACGGGCAGAAATATTTAAAGTAAAAGGTAATAGTGAAAAGTGAAGAGGTTAGGTGTCGGCTTTGCCGACGGATATAAAATTTTAAATCAAAATAATGTGGCAAGAAGTAAGGTGTTTCGCTTCGCAAAACGATTTATTTATCGTTTTTGCTTTGCAAAAACACCTTACCTATTCACTATTACTTCTTACCTATTACTTCGAATAGCCCGTAGGGTTATTCGACTGCCAACGCCAAGTGTCTTCGCACATTTCTTCAATGCCGTATTTAGCAGTCCAGCCAAGAACTGTCTTTGCCTTTTCGGCATTTGCATAAACTTCGTCAGGGTCACCGGGGCGGCGTGGGTCGATTACATAAGGCACATCAATGCCACTTGCTTTAACAAACGCATCACGAAGCTGTAAAACGCTTGTGCCGTTGCCCGTACCAAGGTTAAAGGCCTCGCAGCCCTTGTTTTCAAGTGCCCAGTCAATTGCCTTAACATGACCGTTTGCAAGGTCGACAACATGGATATAGTCACGAACGCCTGTGCCGTCAACAGTTTTATAATCGTCACCAAAAACGTGAAGCTTTTCAAGTTTACCAACTGCAACCTGTGAAATATAGGGCATAAGGTTGTTTGGAATACCTTTGGGGTCTTCACCTATAAGACCTGATTTATGTGCACCGATGGGGTTAAAATAACGAAGAAGTGCAATGCACCAGTCCTTGTCAGCAACATAAAGGTCACGAAGCATTTCTTCAATGAAATATTTTGTTCTGCCATAGGGGTTGATAGCGCCAAGGGGCATACCCTCAACCAAAGGCATTTCGGTTGCTACACCATAAACTGTTGCAGAAGATGAGAAAACTATCTTTTTAACATTAAATTCGTTCATAACCTCAAGCAAAACAAGTGTGCTTATAAGGTTGTTGTCGTAGTACATAATAGGTTCTCTAACCGATTCGCCAACCGCTTTAAGACCTGCAAAATGTATAACTGCTTCAATTTTATTGTCACTAAAAATTTTACGAAGGGCTTCTTTATTTCTTACATCCTCTTCATAAAATTTAACCTTTTTACCTGTAATTTTTTCAACGCGGTTTAAAGATTCTTCACTGCTGTTATCAAGATTATCGATAACAATAACATCATAACCCGAATTTAACATTTCAATACAGGTATGACTGCCGATATAACCTGCACCGCCGGTAACTAAAATTGCCATAAACTGTTCCCCCTATGTAATTTCTTCTACTATTTTATAATATATGGTACCTTTTGTCAAGAAATCATACCACTTATTTAGATTTTTTCTTGATAAAATGGGTTTGTTATGATAATATATAAAATTATGAATAATTTAAAGGAGAATTACTGTGACCGAATTACAACGCGAAGTCGGCAGACGCCGCACATTTGCTATAATTTCTCACCCTGACGCAGGTAAAACAACCCTTACCGAAAAGTTTCTTTTATACGGCGGTGCAATTCAAACTGCCGGCTCGGTTAAAGGTAAAGCCACCGCAAAGCACGCAGTCAGCGACTGGATGGAGCTTGAAAAACAGCGTGGTATTTCAATTACCTCGTCGGTTATGCAGTTTGAATATGACGGATATTGCATAAATATTCTTGACACCCCTGGCCACCAAGACTTTTCGGAGGATACCTACCGTACACTAATGGCGGCTGACAGTGTTGTAATGGTTATTGACGCGGCAAAGGGTATTGAAGCACAGACCCGCAAGCTTTTCAAGGTTTGCGCCCGCAGACATATACCCATTTTTACCTTTATAAACAAAATGGACCGTGAAGCCCGTGACCCGTTTGAGCTTTTGGATGAGCTTGAAAAAGAATTCGGTATTGGCACATATCCTGTAAACTGGCCCATTGGCTGCGGTGTTGATTTTAAGGGTGTGTTTGACCGCGATAAGCGTGAAATTTTATCCTTTGCGGATATGCAACACCAAGGTATGAATAAAATTAAGCCCACCCCATGCGATATTACCGATATAGAAAAGTTAGACCAGCTTATCGGCCCTTACCAGCGTGCCGAATTGGTTGACCAAATCGAGCTTTTAGACGGTGCAAGCTATGAATTTGATTTAAAAAAGGTGCGTTGTGGAGAACTTAGCCCCGTTTTCTTTGGCTCGGCTTTAATGAACTTTGGTATTGAGGTTTTTCTTGAAAACTTCCTTAAAATGACTACCTCTCCCCTTGCACGAATTTCGGGCGACCAAGAGGTTTCCCCCTTTGATGAAGAATTTTCGGCATTTGCCTTTAAAATTCAGGCAAATATGAATAAAAACCACCGCGACCGCATTACATTCTTCCGTATATGCTCCGGTAAGTTTGAGCGCGGGGCTGACTATTTCCACGTACAAGCGGGCAAGCCCGTTCGCCTTTCACAGCCACAGCAAATGATGGCGGAGGAACGCCAAATCATCAACGAAGCATACGCAGGCGACATTATCGGTGTGTTTGACCCTGGTATTTATTCTATCGGTGATACCGTTTGCTCACCCAAGAAAAAGGTTCAGTTTGAGGGTATACCAACCTTTGCACCCGAGCATTTTTCAATGATTGAGCAAAAGGACAGCTTAAAGCGCAAACAGTTTGTTAAAGGCGTTGAGCAAATCGCGCAAGAGGGTGCTATTCAAATCTTCCACGAACCAAACAGTGGTATGGAGCGTGTAATTGTTGGCGTGGTTGGTGTGCTTCAATTTGAAGTGCTTGAATACCGCCTTAAAAACGAATATAACGTTGACGTTTTAAGAAACGATTTGCCCTATTCTTACATCCGTTGGATAAAGAATAAAGGTATTGATGTTAAAAAGCTAAACCTTACCTCTGACACAAAATGGGTGCAAGACTTTAAGGGCAACAACATTTTAATCTTCACAAGCGAATGGAACATTAACTGGGCACTTGAAAAGAACGAAGGCCTTATTTTAGAAGATTTTAGTAAAGATTAAAAAAACGGTGGAACAATTTGTTCCACCGTTTTTAATTTTATAAGAAGATATATTTCAATATAAATAAAGCTGCAAGTACATACATTAAAGGAGATACCTTTTTAGCTTTACCTGTGCAAACATTAAGCACAACATAGGATATAATGCCTAAGCTTATACCTTCTGAAATGCTGTAGAACAGCGGCATAGCAATAATTGCAATATATGCGGGAATGGCTTCGGTTAAATTATCGTCATCAAAACGAATTTCAGTTACCGAGCTTACCATTAAAAAGCCAACCATAATAAGTGCGGGGGCCGTTGCAAATGATGGAATTGTAGTAAACAACGGTGCAAACAATGTCGAAAGCAAGAACAAAATGCCTGTTACCATTGCGGTAAGACCTGTTCTGCCGCCCACCGATACACCGGATGCCGATTCTACAAAGGTGGTTACGGTTGATGTACCAAGCACAGCGCCTGCCGATGTGCCGATAGCATCTGCTAACAGGGCGGGCTTGACGCGTGGAAGACGACCGTTTTCATCTAACATATTTGCCTTTGTTGCAACACCGATAAGTGTGCCCAAGGTGTCAAACAAGTCAACAAACAAGAAAGCAAAAATAACAACAATAAAATCTATAATACGAATTGCTTTCCAATCTACATTAAAGCATTGACCAAAGGTTTCACCGAGCTTTGAAAAGTCAAAAGAAATTATGCTGCTTGGAATTAAAGAGTAAAAACCGGCTTCAACATCAGGGGTATAAAGTCCAACCAACTGACAGCCAATACCGATAAGCCAGGTAACAACGATACCGATAAGAATTGAGCCCTTAACACCGCGAATATGTAATGCCGCAATAAACAAAAAGCCGATAATTGCAAGAAGTGCGCATATACCGTGAGTTTTAAAGTTTTCAGTAAAGCTGGTTATTGTAACCAAGGTGCTTGAATCAACCGCCAAGCCCGCATTTTGAAGACCGATGAAAGCAATAAATAAACCTATACCAACAGATACACCGCGTTTAAGCGTTAAAGGAATTGCATTAAAAATTGCCTCACGAACATTGGTTAGCGACAACGCAATAAAGATAAGACCTTCAACAAAAACAGCAAGCAACGCTATTTGCCAGGAATATCCCATACCTAACACAACAGTATATGCCAAGTATGCATTAAGTCCCATGCCCGCAGACAGTGCAAACGGCATATTTGCCATTAATGCCATACAAGCAGTACCAATGAATGAAGCGATTGCGGTGGCTAACAAAACAGCAGTAGAATCCATTCCCGCATCGGCCAAGATGCTTGGGTTAACCGCTAAAATGTATGCCATTGTCATAAAGGTCGTGATGCCCGCAATAACCTCGGTTTTAACCGTCGTGTTGTTTTGTTTTAGCTTAAATATTTTTTCCAGCATTTTTATCTTCCCCTTTTCATAAAAAGTATAAATATTATACCATACGATTACCATTTTTTTCAATAGTAAAGGCATACTATTTATAAAAAACCGCAAGGAAAATTCCTTGCGGTTTTTTTACTTTTTACTGAAAATTTTGTTGAGAATAATTGTGATTAACACGATTATGCAGATAACGATGAAAATTGCTATCATACCTGAAAGCATATATCTTAAATTATCAACAAATGCCATTGGGTTAAATTCCGAAAAAATGCTTTTAGCCAAAATTAAATTATTAAACATACAGCATTACCTCCTACTTCATAAAGAAACTTAAAATAAGTCCGCCTGCGATAACCGATGCAATTTGTCCCGAAACATTTACACCGATTGACTGCATAAGCAAGAAGTTTTGCGGGTCTTCTTTAAGCCCCATTTTATGAACAACACGGCCCGACATTGGGAAAGCCGAAATACCTGCGGCACCAATCATTGGGTTGATTTTCTTACTCTTTGGCAAGAAGAGGTTTATAAGCTTTGCAAACATTACACCGCCTGCGGTGTCGAAAATAAAGGCGAAAAGGCCAAGTCCAAGAATAAGAAGTGTGTTAAAGTTTAAGAATTTTGAAGCTTCCATTTGGCAAGCAATTGTAATGCCAAGGAAGATAGTAATAAGGTTTGCAAGAACTTTTTGTGCGGTTTCTGATAAAGAGTTAAGCACACCACATTCACGAATAAGGTTACCAAACATTAAGAAACCGATAAGTGAAACTGATTCAGGGGCAACCACACCTGCAACAACAGTAATTACAATTGGGAACAAAATTTTTGTAAGCTTTGAAACCTGCTTTTGTTCGTAAGGCATACGAATCATACGTTCTTTTTTGGTGGTTAAAAGTTTGATAACGGGTGGCTGAATAATAGGAACTAACGCCATATAAGAATAAGCCGCAACCATTATAGCACCTGTAATATCGTTATCTGCACCCAAAAGCTTGTTTGCAACAACAATAGCAGTAGGACCGTCAGCCGCGCCGATAATACCGATAGAAGCGGCTTCGTTTTGGGTAAAGAACATTGACGCCATACAGAAGGTGAAGAAAATACCAAACTGTGCTGCGGCACCAAAAATCATAAGCTTGGGGTTGGTAAGCAATGGACCAAAGTCAATCATTGCGCCGATACCAATAAACAATATTAGCGGAAACAATTCGTTGGATATGCCCGCATTAAACAAAGTTGTAAGCGCACCCTCTTCCCCGATGGCGCCCGAAAAAGGTATATTAACCAAAATTGTACCAAAGCCCATTGGTAAAAGAAGTGTTGGCTCCATATCGTGGCGAATTGCAAGATAAATAAGCACACCGCCGATAGCCCACATTGCAATATACTTCCAGCCACCTGCTTCTACAAACGCTGAAAGGTTATTAACAAGAAAGCCAAGCTCGCTTAAAACGTCCATTATAAAGTCCATTTTCTTAAAAACCTCGTTTCTTTTTCCTTGTGGCAAAAATTGCCCAAATTCAAAATAATTTTAACATAAATTAGCACCATTTTCAATAGTTTGTGATGAAATTTAGTTGTCAAAATTTTAACTGTTTGAAAATTCCTTGTTCGAATCCCTTGTTTGTACAAAAATTTAAAGAGAGCAATACCTTCGGCATTACTCTCTTTAAATTGGCGCAGAGAGAGGGATTTTGTCTCGGCGCTCCCGCGCCTATCGCCTCGCTTTGCTCGTTGCCGCGCCTAAAAAACAGTCCACCGGACTGTTTTTTTACGGCTTGTTCGAATCCCTTGTTTGTACAAAAATTTAAAGAGAGCAATACCTTCGGCATTACTCTCTTTAAATTGGCGCAGAGAGAGGGATTCGAACCCTCGGTGTATTATTAGTACACACACGATTTCCAATCGTGCGCCTTAGACCAGCTCAGCCATCTCTGCATGGCGTTTTATTAACGCCATATTAGTATAATACAACTGTGTTTAAAAATCAAGAAAAATTTTATTTTTTTACAGCAAAATACACACAAGCCCGTTGCAACCTTCGTTTATAACACGCTCAACTGTTTCCTGCACGCGCATTCGGGCCTCAACAGGCATTCTTGCAAGCTTGGTGTGAAGTCCCTCATTCACAAGCTCGTGCAGTGATTTACCGAAAATGTTAGAATCCCAAATCTTAACGGGGTCCTCTTCAAAGCCAGAAAGCAAATACATCACCAAGTCCTCTGACTGTTTTTCACTGCCGACAATGGGGCTGACTTCGGTGGTGATATTGGCTTTCATAAGGTGAATTGACGGTGCCGATGCACGAAGTCGCACGCCATAGCGACCGCCCTGCTTTACAATTTCGGGCTCTTCTAATGCAAGCTCGTTTATGTCGGGCATTATAATGCCATAGCCCGTTGCCTCGCATTCTTCAAGAGCGCCTTTAACACGGGCATATTCACGCTTTGCGTTTGCAAGCTCTTTCATACAGTCCATAAGCTCTTGCTCGTCGTTTATAACTAAACCTGTGTTTTCGGTTAAAATTTTATAGAAAAGCGACGGCTTAACGCTGATTTTAACCTTTGCGCTGCCTGCCCCCAAATTTATTGAATCAATATCGACAAAATCTATGTTATCACTTTTCTTGAATGCGGCGGGAAATTTCATAATATCCCGTATGTGTCGCATATTTTCGGCTGCCGATTTAACTGAAGAAATAATTTCATTTTTAAGCGGGTGGGAAAGTTCTAACGAATTTATCCAAGCGGGGTAACAAATGCCAACTTCTTTTATAGGAAATTCAAAAAGAATTTGAGATAAAATATCTTTAATATCTTCAACACTTAATTCCAAGCAGTTAATTGGGGTTACAACTACGCCATATTTTTCCGATAGTTCTTCCGCCATAGAAATCGCTTCGGCAGAATGGGGGTACATACAGTTTAAAAGCACGATAAACGGCTTGTTTATTGCTTTAAGTTCGTTTATAACTCGCTCTTCCGCTTCGGCATATTCGTGGCGAGGGATGTCGCTTATACTGCCGTCGGTTGTGATTACAAGACCAATGGTGGAATGTTCGTTTATAACCTTTTGCGTACCGATTTCGGCCGCCATATTAAAAGGTACGGCCTCGTCAAACCAAGGGGTGCGAACCATTCGTGGCATATCCCCTTCAATATATCCAAGCGAACTTGGCACGATATACCCAACACAGTCAATAAGCCGAACATTCATATTTGCGGTACCGTCAAGCGAAATTTCGGCCCCCTTTTCGGGCACGAATTTCGGTTCGGTTGTCATAATTGTTCTGCCCGATGATGACTGCGGTAATTCGTCATTTGCGCGTTCTTTTTGATATTCGCCCGACATATTGGGAATTACCAATTTATCCATAAATTGCTTTATAAAGGTGGATTTACCCGTTCTGACAGGCCCCACAATGCCGATATAAATGTCCCCACCCGTTCTGTCGGCAATATCCTTATATATGTTGGCGTTTGTCATAACAATTTCCTCCGTTTTAAATAAACTTACCTATAAAAATTTATGCTGTCGTTTTTTTCTTTATGACACAAAAGATTTTTGTGAATAGTATATAATGTATAGGAGGGTTTATTTTGAAATACCTTTATGATTTAAAAATCGGTGAAAAATGCCGTGTTGATAAAATTTTAATTTATGACAGCTTGCGCCGTCGCCTTATAGACCTTGGCTTAACGCCCGATACATTGGTTGAATGTGTGGGACAAAGCCCCTTGGGTGACCCAAAGGCGTTTTTAATAAAGGGTGCGGTTATAGCACTTCGTTATGAGGTTTGCAAAAGCATTAGAGTAACGGAGGTTTTGGCGTGAGTGATATTATTACCGTAGCCCTTGCGGGCAACCCCAATGTGGGCAAAAGCACAATTTTTAATGCCCTTACGGGTATGAAACAGCACACAGGCAACTGGACAGGCAAAACGGTTGATTCGGCTCTTGGTTATTTTAAAACCGAAACTCACCGATACCGCCTTGTTGATTTGCCGGGAACATATTCGCTTATTCCCCATTCGGCAGAGGAAAAAATTGCAAGGGATTATATTTATAATGAAAAGCCCGAAGCAGTAATTGTGGTGTGCGATGCCACTTGTTTAGAACGCAACCTAAACCTTGTTTTGCAAACCAAAAAAATTGCCCGCAGGGTGATTGTTTGTGTTAATTTGCTTGATGAAGCAAAGAAAAAAGGAATTTCGGTTGATTTAGATTTATTGGCGCACCGCTTGGGTGTAAGAGTCGTAGGTGTGGTGGCAAGGCAAAATAAAACCATTAAAAACTTGCTTTTTGCACTTGATGAAGCAGTCGAAAACGATGAATTAACTACCCAAAGTAATGATTTTTTAAATTACGAATTACAAGAAGAGCTTGCCATAAGCACAGTAAAAACGGCCGAAAAAATTTTTAACGGCGTGGTTACATATAAAAATAAAAATTATCAAAACCACGACCGCAAAATAGATAAAATTCTTACAAGCCGTGCCTTTGGCTATCCACTAATGCTTTTACTTTTGTGCATTATTTTTTGGATAACCATAAGCGGTGCAAACTACCCTTCCGACCTGTTATTTTCGGCTTTTTCGTGGGTTGAAATAAAGCTTTCAGAGTTTTTGAATTTAATTCATCTTCCAACTGTTATTCACAACGCCTTGGTTTTCGGTATTTTCCGCACAGTGTCCTTTGTGGTATCGGTAATGCTGCCACCAATGGCAATTTTCTTTCCGCTTTTTACCTTGCTTGAAGATTTGGGGTATCTTCCGCGGGTGGCGTATAACCTTGATAAGCCCTTTAAAAAATGTAACGCCTGCGGCAAACAAGCGCTTACAATGTGTATGGGCTTTGGCTGTAATGCGGTTGGGGTTACGGGGTGCAGAATTATAGACTCCCCGCGTGAGCGTTTACTTGCAATTTTAACCAACACCTTTGTGCCTTGCAACGGGCGTTTTCCTACAATAATTGCAATAATCACAATGTTTTTGGCAGTTGGCGGAGGTGTGCTGTCATCTGTTTCGGCAACGCTTATACTAACCCTTGTAATAGTGTTTGGTATTTTAATGACTTTCCTTGCTACCAAACTGTTGTCGGCAACGGTTTTAAAGGGTGTGCCCTCAAACTTTATTTTAGAAATGCCACCCTACCGCAAGCCCGAATTTTTAAAGGTAATTATCCGTTCGGTTTTGGACAGAACAGTTTATGTGCTTGGTCGTGCGCTCATTACTGCCGTACCCGCAGGGCTTGTTATTTTTATAATGTCTAATGTTAATATTTCGGATAAAGCCCTGCTTTTACATTGTGCCGATTTTTTAGACCCTTTTGCACAGCTTATGGGGCTTGACGGTGTAATTTTGCTTGGCTTTATTTTGGGCTTTCCCGCAAACGAAATTGTTGTGCCAATAATAATTATGGCGTATACAGGGGCAGGGATTATAAGCGGAGATATGAATTTGCAAAATGTACAAGAGCTATTTGTTTCAAACGGTTGGGATATTACAACCGCAATTTCAATGCTTATTTTTTCGCTTTGCCATTGGCCCTGCGCCACCACCGTTTTAACCATTAAAAAAGAAACGGCAAGCTTTAAATGGACTGCGCTTGCCGTTTTTTTGCCAACCGCTTTGGGCATCATAATTTGTATGCTTTTTAACCTTTTAATAAAATTGTTGCATTGAAAAAAGTTTTGTGGTATACTTTTTCCAACAAAAAAAGAGGTGTTTAAAATGTCGTATCCAAAAATTTTAACAATTCAGGACATTTCTTGCGTTGGACAGTGCTCATTAACCGTTGCTTTGCCGATTATTTCGGCTTGCGGTGTTGAAACCTGCATATTACCTTCTGCGGTTTTATCAACCCATACCGCTGGTTTTAGCGGTTTCACTTTCCGTGATTTAACCGACGATATGCCCGCAATAAGCAAACATTGGCAAAAAGAAAATATTAAGTTTGATGGCATCTACACCGGTTATCTTGGCAGCACAAAGCAAATAGGTTATGTTATTGATATTATTAAAAACCACAATAAAGACGGTGCAAAAGCTATAATTGACCCCGCAATGGCTGATAACGGCAAGCTTTATCCCTTGTTTGACCAAGAGTATGTAGAAGCTATGAAGGGACTTTGCGCTTGTGCCGATTATGTTGTGCCCAATATTACCGAAGCCGCTTTTTTGACCAATATGGAATATAAAACCGAATATGACCGTGCTTATATTGATAAAATGGTTGAAAAGCTTGTGGCACTTGGTGCTAAAAATGTTATTCTTACCGGCGTTTCTTACCGTGCGGGATATACGGGCATTGTTGTGTTTGAAAATGGCGAATATAACTATTACGAACACGAATTTTTACCTAATAGCTGTCACGGCACAGGCGATATTTACGCTTCTGCTTTCACTGGTGCATTAGTTAGGGGTAAATCTGCTTTCAATGCAGCAAAAATTGCCGCTGATTACACAGTTGAATGCATAAAGCAAACAGCGGGTGAAGAAAACCATTGGTATGGCGCTAAATTTGAACCTGCACTTAAAACCCTTATTGAAATGCTTTAATATTTTTTAAAAAAGTACCACAAAATGCTTGACTAACTCGGCATTTTGTGGTATTCTAACCTTTGTTGAAACGCGGGTGTAGTTCAACGGCTAGAATCCCAGCCTTCCAAGCTGGTTGTGTGGGTTCGATTCCCATCACCCGCTCCAAAAGAGAAGTTGTACCTTTAGGTGCGGCTTCTCTTTTTTTATATAGATGAGAATCGAACAAACTATTAAATTGTATAGTGCATTAAATCCGCTCAATAAAAAAACACCTGATTATTCAGGTGTTTTTAATTTTTTATTTAAAAACCAAATACAAAACGGTATTGATGTTAAGAATGTCAATATATCGGCAATCGATTGGCTTACAATAACGCCGTCCAAATTGAAGAAATATGGCAAAATTAAAATAAGGGGTATGAAATAAATACCCTGCCTGCAGCTTGCCAAAAAGGTTGCACCCTTTACAAAGCCGAGTGACTGATAAAGCATATTTACATAAGATGAAACGCCCAAAAACGGCAAGGCAATGCTGTAAAACAATAACATACGGGCACCGATTGTTACAACCTCGGGGTTGTCGGCACCAAAAATGCTTATAACCTGATTTGGTGCGACCGCACAGGCAACGGCACCCAAGCAAGCGGCTGTGCTACCAAAAATTGTTGCAACCAAAAACACCTTTTTAACGCGGTCAAATTTCTTTGCACCAAAGTTATAGCCCGCAATTGGCTGAAAGCCCTGTCCAACACCCAAAACGATGGAACGGATAAGCATATAAACCTTATTTGCAAGACTTATTGCAGCCACTGCTGCATCGCCGTAAAGCTTTGCTTGTCCGTTTAAAAGGGTGGTAGAGACACTGCCAAGCCCCTGTCGGAAGACAGTAGGTGCACCAATTTTTAAAATTTGCCAATAATCTTTAATATCGTGGCTTATATATTTTACCGATAGCTTAACAACGCCCTTATTTAACACATAAAAACCAATAGCAAGTGAAAAGCTTATAACCTGACTTAAAGCGGTGGCTATTGCCGCGCCCTTTACCCCAAGGTCGAAAGCAAAAATAAAAATTGGGTCAAGCACCATATTTATAAGTCCACCCGCAATGCCAACAAGCATTGAATAGGTTGCTCTACCCTCTGCCCTTAAAAGTGGACCTGTTACATAAGAGGTGCACATAAGCGGTGCGGCGATTAAAATAACTATGGCATAGTCGCGCGCATAGGGTAAAATAGTTTCGGTAGCACCGATAATTCTTAAAATTGGGTTTAAAAACGAAAAGCAAATAACCGAAATCAAAAGCCCTAACACAAGCCCCATTACAATACCGCTTGATGCAATTTTATTGGCATTTTTATTATCCTTTTTGCCCAAGCTTATAGAAACTATACTGCCTGTCCCCATTGCAACACCAAAGCCGACCGCCTGAATAAGCGACTGAATTGAAAAAACAATACCCACGCCACCAATTGCGCTTTCGCCCAAGCTTGTTACAAAATAGGTGTCGGTCATATTATAAACCGCAGTTAAAAGCATATTTACAACCGTTGGCAGTGACAAAGACACCAAAAGCCGTGTTATTGGCGTTTCGGTCATTTTTTTATGCTGTAATTCACTATTTACCATTTTATTCACCGATATATGTAAAGCGCTTAAAGGTTTTACCGTCGCGGGTGATCTCCTCATCCCACATTGAAAGCGGTCTTACCCAAATTTTTCTATCGCCGTAAAGTGCCTTGTAAACCACCATTTTTTCCATTGTTTCGCTGTGGTTTGCAACAGCTATTACCTCATATTCATTGCCTTTAAAGTGACGATATTTTCCAAGCTTCATTTTTATCTTCCTTTAAGTAAAGCCGCCCAAATGGACGGCTTTTAATTAGTCGTTACATCTACAACGCGCAAAAAGTGCTGTAAATATTGCGGCAAGCAGTAAAACTATACCAAAAATTACGATAGCTACAATATTTTCAACCACAAAGCCCGAGAAAAACGAGCCGATTATTGCACCGATAACAAGTGCTACCACAAACAAGCTTATACCGATTATCCAAGCGGTAACCTTAGAGCGACAGCACATATTGCAGCAATTACTTCTGTTTTCTAACATACGTCTTCACCTTTAAAATATTATTGGTATTTAACCATTAACATTTTATGCAGAAGTGAAGCAGTTGTTACTTCATAAATTCATACATTGCGCGGTAGCACATATAAACATCAAATTTGGCGGTTGTTTCAAAGGGTGCATGCATTGATAAAACAGGTACACCCAAATCGATAACATCAACACCCATATTGGCAATGTATTGGGCAACTGTTCCGCCACCACCTAAATCAACCTTGCCAAGCTCGCCTGTTTGCCAAACTATGTCGGCTTTATCCAAAAGCGCCAAAATTTCAGCAACATATTCTGCCGACGCATCCGAAGTGGCTGCCTTGCCACGAGCACCTGTGTATTTTGTAACCACAACGCCATAGTTTACAAAGCTTGCGTTTTTGCGCTCCATAACATCGGAAAATGTTGGGTCCAAAGCGGCATTAACATCGGCAGATAAGCACTTTGAATTGCGAAGTGCAACAGTAGCATCGCCGTCTTGCATTTTTGCAAGGTCGCCAATTATAAAGCGCAAGAAATCAGACTCTAAACCGGTGTTGCCGCTTGAGCCGATTTCTTCCTTATCGGCCAAAATTGCAACTGCGGTTTTTTCGGGATTTTCAACATTTAAAATTGCGGTAAGGGCAGGATATGCACAAACGCGGTCATCCTGACCGTAACCGCCGATAAGTGACCTGTCAAAGCCGATATCGCATGCCTTAAATGCAGGCACCATTTCAAGCTCGGCCGACAAAAAGTCACCTTCGGTAATGCCGTATTTTTCATTTAAAAGCTTTAAGATATTAAGTTTAACGAGCTCGCTACCCTCATCACTTTTAAAGGGATGACTGCCAACCAAAACATTAAGCTCTTCACCCTTTATGCCCTCGTTCAAGGTGCGCTTGCTTTGTTCGGCGGCTAAATGGGGCAGCAAATCGCCAATAACAAATTTGGGCTCGTCTTCCTTTTCGCCAATTGAAACTTCAATAACCTCGCCGTTTCTTAAAGCGAAAACACCGTGAAGTGCCAATGGGGTAACTGTCCATTGATATTTTTTTATACCACCATAATAATGGGTTTTAAAAAGCGCCAAATCGCTATCTTCATAAAGTGGGTTGGGCTTTAAATCAAGGCGGGGTGAGTCGATATGTGCGGCGGTAATATTAACGCCGTTTTCAACCTTTTCTTCACCGATAACCGCCAAAGCGATAGTTTTGCCGCGGTTATTAAAATAAATCTTTGCGCCCTTTTCATATTTTTTGCCCATTTCAAACGGCACAAAGCCCTTGCTTTCGGCCATTTTTACGGCTTCTTTAACGGCTTCACGCTCGGTCTTAGCGGCATCTAAAAATGCTTTATAACCTTCGCAATATTCATCTGCCTTTTGCAAAACCTCATCCTTTACAATAAGGCGACCGTTTTTTCTCTCCAAAAAAAGTTTATTTTTTAAAGCTTTAATGTCACTCATAGCAAAATCTCCCTTAAAAGATTTGAAAACTCGTTATTAAAAGTTTGTTCATCTTTATTGTTATATATTACAAAATCGCAATTTTTTATATAAAAATCATCGGTTTTGCCTGCATTTATTCGAAGTAATGCGGCATCCTTTGTTATATTATCCCTTTTCATAATGCGGTTAAGTCGTATTTCCATATCGCTTAAAACCGCAACTGTTTTAAAGCAAATTTTATTTATACCGCTTTCAAAAAGGGTTGGGGCGTCTAAAAGAACGACATCCCCCTCAATTTCCTTTAAAACAAGTTCTTTTATAAAAGGCAAAAGGGTTTCATTTAAAAGCTGTGTGCTCATCCTGTCACAAAACGCTTTTTGAGCCAACACCTTACGGTTTAAACTGCCGTCAGAGTTTAAAATGTCATTTCCAAAAGCGTTTACAACCGCGTTTAGCCCGTTTGTACCCTTTTCAACGGCTTTTCGTGCCAAAATGTCACAGTCGATATGCTTTATAGAAAGTTTTTTACAAACTGCGGCGGCACTGCTTTTTCCTGCACCCGTTGGGCCTGTAAGTCCAATAACCTTTGTCATAATTTAATCACCTTAAATGCGGCGGCGCGGATAAGTCGGTTATAAACCGCAAGACCCACACCCTGTTTTTCGGGCGCGTGGATAAAAACATTTTCGGCGCCGAATTTATCAACCTCGCGCAAAACCGAAAAGCAGGAATGTGCAAGGGTTAAAGTGTCATTTTTACTGCCGTAAATAAGCTTTGGTATTTTAATATCGCTTGCTTCTTCCTCAAAGCAAACCGCTACCGCATTTTGTTTTGTATTAACAAAATCGGTAAAGTTTTCACCCTCCACCAAAAAGGCGGTGGTTTTTGGGGCATAATGCTTATATTTCATACCGGGCGATTCCGCCTTGTCCCCTACTTTAAGCTCGTTCAAAACTGCATCGGAAATTTCAAGATTTGGCAAAACCTTTAAAAGCTGTTCGTAGGTGACAGCACCGGGGCGAAGCAGCATTGGGGTTTGTCCCACAAGGGTGATAACGGTAGATTCAACACCAAAATCGCAGTCATCCCCCATTAAAACAGCATCGATTTTGCCCTCTAAATCGTTTAAAACATGGTTTGCGGTGGTGGGGCTTGGTTTGCCCGAAAGATTTGCCGACGGTGCGGCAAGGGGTAAACCGCTGACCTTAATTACATCAAGCGCAACGGGGTTTGACGGCATTCTAACCGCAACTGTTGTAAGCCCTGCCGACACACTGTCGGCAATTTTTTCACTGCGGTTTAGCACCATTGTCAGTGCACCGGGCCAAAATTTTTCTGCCAAGGTATAGGCAATTTCTGGTATATCATCTGCAACCTCGTTTAGCATTCCTAAATCACAAATATGCACAATAAGGGGGTTGTCCTGCGGTCTGCCCTTTGCCACAAACACCTTTTTTATGGCGTTATCATCATAAGCGCTGGCAGCAAGACCATAAACCGTTTCGGTAGGCATACCAACCACACCGCCGTTTTTTAAAATTTCGGCTGCGGTGTTAATGCTTTTATCATATTCACTTTTCGCAACATTTAAGCGAAGTGTTTTCATTAGTTTTCTTCATCTGCCTTTAAAGCTTCGGTGCGGTAATGGGTTATAAGTGCATCTACAACCTCATCAATATCACCGTTTAAAATTTGGTCTAATTTATAAAGTGTAAGACCTATTCTGTGGTCAGTCACACGACCTTGGGGGTAGTTATAGGTACGAATACGCTCACTTCTGTCGCCTGTGCCAACCTGGCTTTTACGGTCAGAAGCGATAGCTTCGTCGTGTTTTCGTTGCTCTTCGTCAAAAAGGCGGGCGCGCAAAATTTTAAGTGCCTTGTCCTTGTTTTTAAACTGGCTTCTCTCATCCTGACATTCAACAACAGTGCCTGTTGGGATATGTGTTACACGAATTGCCGAAGATGTTTTGTTAATGTGCTGACCACCCGCACCACTTGACCGGAAGGTATCAATTTTAAGGTCAGCAGGGTTGATTTCAAGCTCAACCTCATCTGCCTCGGGAAGCACCGCAACGGTAACGGTTGAAGTGTGAATACGGCCCTGTGTTTCGGTATCGGGAACACGCTGAACACGGTGAACACCACTTTCGTACTTAAAGCGTGAGTATGCACCGCCACCTTCTATCATAAAGCTGATTTCCTTATAACCGCCAAGCTCGGTTTCGTTGGCATTGCTGATTTCAATTTGCCAACGCTTTGATTCGGCATACATTGAATACATTCGGTAAAGTGAAGCCGCAAAAAGTGCCGCCTCTTCACCGCCTGCGCCACCACGAATTTCAATAATAACACTTTTTTCATCGTTGGGGTCTTTGGGTAAAAGTAAAATTTTAAGCTCGTCAGCAAAGGTGATAATGTTTTCCTTTGCCTCTTTAAGCTCTTCTTCGGCAAGCTCTTTGAAATCTTTATCCAAATTGGGCTCGGCTAAAATTTCAAGCGCTTCCTTTTCGGCATTTTTAGCCGCAACATATTCTTTATATTTTTCTACAAGTGGGGTTAATTCACTATACTCCTTCATAAGCTTTCTGAAAAGCTCGTTATCCGATGCAACATCAGGGCGAGTAAGCTCAATACCAATTTGTTCGTGGCGGTTTACAACCGATTCTAATTTATCAAACACTTAAATAACCTCTGTTTTAATTATTTTTTTAAGACTTTTTTCGGCTTTGACACGCGGTACCATAACCTCGTGCCCACAACCGTCGCATTTAAGCTTAAAGTCCATCCCTATGCGTGTTACAGTAAAAATATCACAGCCACAAGGGTGCTTTTTTTTCATTAAAAGCTTGTCACCAACCGATATATCCATAACACACCTCTTTTTACATAATTATACAGTATATATTATATATCATAATATAGAAAAACGCAACAAAAAAAGCCCTTTCGGATAAAAAATCCGAAAGGGCTTTGATTTTGGTTTAATATAAGGTTTATGCACCCCAATATTTTCTGTCAAGACTTCTAAAAGAAATTGCTGAAAAGATATGGCGTTTTTCGATAATTTCGCAACCATCCAAATCGGCAATGGTGCGGGCAACCTTTAAAATGCGGTCATACGCACGGGCGGAAAGCCCCAATCTTTCAAACGAAAGGGCCAAATACTGACTTGCCTCATCATCCAAAATGCAGTATTTTCTTATAAGCGATGGGGTTAGTCGGGCATTGCAGGAAATACCTGTGCCCTTATATCTTTCGGCTTGTAAAGCACGGGCCTTATTAACACGCACCTTGATTTCAGCGCTTGTTTCTTCGTTGCCGTTGCTTCTTAAATCGCTGTAATCAACAGGCGGTACTTCAACATGCAAGTCAATGCGGTCAAGCATTGGACCCGAAATTTTCGAAAGATATTTATGCACCGCTTGGGGTGAGCATTTACACTCTCTTGTGGGGTGACCGAAAAAGCCGCAGGGGCAAGGGTTCATAGCCGCCACAAGCATTATCGAACTTGGGTATGTAAGTGTACCCGCAACACGAGATATGGTCACCTTGCCGTCTTCAATAGGTTGGCGAAGCGCTTCCATAACATCGCGGCGAAACTCGGGAAATTCATCTAAAAACAAAACGCCGTTATGCGCCAAGGAAATTTCACCCGGTCTTGGCATTGTGCCGCCACCCGCAATAGCCGCAGGGGAAACAGTATGGTGGGGTGAACGGAAGGGGCGGTTTGAAACAAATGGCTCCTTTTTATCTAAAATACCCGCTACCGAATGAATTTTTGTGGTTTCAATTGCTTCGTCAAAGGTCATATCGGGCATAATACCGGGAAGTCGTTTTGCAAGCATGCTTTTACCCGAACCGGGAGGGCCAACAAGTATGATATTATGTCCGCCCGCCGCCGCAATTTCCATCGCCTTTTTGGCGGCTAATTGACCTTTAACATCCGAAAAATCGGGCACGGGCAAATTATTTTCACTTTTAATTACGGTAAGGGGTTGCTTTTCTATTGGTTTTTCGCCTTTAAGGTGTAAAATAAGCTCTTTAACACTTTCAACACCATAAACATTAAGCCCATCTACAACAGCCGCCTCGACTGCGTTTTCTTTTGGTACAAAAAGGTTTTCAATACCGTTTTCCTTTGCAGTAATGGCGATAGCCAAAACACCGTTTACCGCACGAAGCATACCATCCAAGGCAACCTCACCTATAACAACGGTGTTATCAAGCGAAACACTTATTTGACCGCTTGCCTTTAAAATTGACAAAAGCACGGGCAGGTCATAAATCGAGCCCTCTTTCTTGCGGTCGGCAGGGGCAAGGTTTACAGTAATTCGTGAAACGGGAAATTTAAAACCGCAGTTTTTAATTGCGGCACGCACACGGTCGCGTGATTCCTTAACCGCTGCATCGGGAAGACCAACAATATCAAATGCGGGAAGTCCGTTTGAAATGTCGGCTTCAACCTCTATCATATAAGAATCAATTCCAAAAAGACCGACGCTGTTAATTCTTGAAAACAAACCGTTTCACCTACTTTGCTACGTTATTTGTGGGGTTGCCATCTAAAAACGCCTGAATATTATCGCAAACAATTTGTAAAAGGCGTTGGCGTGTTTTAAGGGGTGCCCACGCTGTATGCGGGGTGATTATAATATTTTTTGCCTTTAAAAGCGGGCAGTCGTCACTCATTGGCTCTTGTTTTAAAACATCAACTGCCGCACCCGATAATTTACCGCTTTGAAGTGCATCAAAAAGAGCCCATTCATCCACAACACCGCCACGGGCAGTATTTATGAAAAATGCTCCGTTTTTACATTTTGCAAATGCCTTGGCATTCATCATATCCGCACTTTGTTCATTAAGTGGGCAATGCATTGAAATAATATCACTTGTCTTCAAAAGGGTGTCAAAGTCGACAAATTTTGGGTCTGATTTTGGGGTACGGGTGTAAACTATAACCCGCATGCCAAGGGCGGTCGCCGCCCTTTCAACCGCTTGACCTATTGCACCATAGCCGACAATACCAAGGGTTTTGTCATAAACCTCATCAGTTGCAAAAACAAGTGGTGCAAAGCATTTTGATTTAAGCCATCCACCCTGTTTTACAAAGTCGTCATATTTTGCAATTTCGGTAAAGTGCATTAAAATATAAGCCATTACCTGCTGTGCCACCGCATTTGTAGAATAACTGCCTGCATTTGCAACCACTATTCCCTTTTCCTTTGCGGCTAAGATATCAATATTGTTATATCCTGTTGCAAACAACCCGATATAACGAAGCCGCGGGGCATTTTCCATTACCTCGCGGTCGATTATAACCTTATTTGTAAGGATGATATCAGTATCCTTAACCTCTTTTAAAAGCTCATCCCTTGAAATGCCCGAAAATTCAAAAACCTTGCCGAATTTCCCCAAAATTTCAAGTGATAAATCGTTATGTGACTTTAAGCTTGCGCTGTCAGTTACAAGTATTTTCATCTTTTGCAGTTACCTTCTTTTTTGTGCCGTCGGGTTGAACGATATAAGTGTTTTCAAGCTGGGATACAAGACTTTGCTTAAAAGAATCAATATATTCCCTTCTTAAAAGATATTGCTCTTGCTTTTCTTCTTCGGTAAGACCAACGGTTTTTTGCTTTTTAGCAAGCTCGTTTATGCGGTCAATTTTTTCTTGTGTCATTTTAAATCTCGTTTCTGCCCTGAAGCGCGCGGGCTAATGTAAATTCGTCGGCATATTCTAAATCGCTTCCAACAGGCACACCATAAGCCAAGCGTGTTACCTTTATGCCCATTGGCTTTACAAGGCGTGAAATATAGCTGGCTGTTGCCTCACCCTCAACTGTGGGGTTGGTAGCCATAATAATTTCCTTAACCGAACCGTCTGACAATCTTGTCATGAGCTCTTTAATTCTTAAATCGTTAGGCGAAATATTATCCATCGGTGAAATTACACCATGAAGCACATGGTAGGTGCCGTTAAATTCCCTTATTTTTTCAAAGGCGATAACATCCTTTGGCTCGGCCACGACACAAATCACCGATTTATCACGATTTGAATCACTGCAAACCGAGCAAATTTCTTGGTCAGTCAGCCCTTGACAAACACTGCAAAAACAAACCTTTCGCCTTGCGTTTATAAGTGCTTCGGCAAATTTTTCGGCGCGTTCGGGCGGTTGCTCTAAAATATTAAGTGCTAAACGCTGTGCGGTTTTTTTGCCGATACCGGGCAGCTTTTCAAACTGTAAAATAAGCTCGTTTAAGGGTATAATATTAAAAGATGCCATAATTAAAACATCCCCGGAAGATTAAGACCGCTTGTGATAGCGCCCATTTCCTGTTCGGATTCTTCCATTGCTTTACCTACTGCCTCGTTAAATGCAATGGTGATAAAATCTTCAAGCATTTCGATATCATCGGTATCAACTGCTTCGGGGTTAATTTTAACCGACTTTACAAGGTGTTTACCGTCAACGGTAATTTCCACCATACCGCCACCTGAAACGGCTGTATATTCTCTTTGTTCTA
Source organism: Clostridia bacterium (assembly GCA_017549565.1). Taxonomy (GTDB): domain Bacteria; phylum Bacillota; class Clostridia; order Oscillospirales; family Acutalibacteraceae; genus UBA737. The sequence goes on along the minus strand of JAFYUI010000007.1, from coordinate 56,796 downwards.
AATCGGCCTGTAAGCTTTGCATATCTGCCTGCATTTTTTGTGCCTTTGCAAGCATTTGATTCATATTACCGCCGCCGTTATTGGGAAGTCTTACTTTCATAATTTATAATCTCCTAAATTAGTTAATTTCAAGGTTTTTAAGCTTATTTGCCAAAGCAGTTAAAGGGTCGCTTTCTTGTGGTTCTTGGGGTTTAGTGTACGGCCCTAATTTATAGGTCACACCAAGCACCTGCTCGGCCGCCTCGCGAATGCTTTGCTTATATCTGCCGCCCTCTTGCCTGATAAGACTTTTAAACTGCGAATTGGGTGCATCGATAAGCAAATAATCGCCCTTTATATATGCCTTTGAATCATTTAAAACTGCCGCAATTAAGGGGCAATTTCTTGTAAGTAATGCAAGAATTTCGTTCCACCTTTTAACCTCACCCTCAAAAACGGGTGCGGCTTCGGGGTTGTCAGCATCGGTTGGCATTGGTGGGATTTCATCCTCAACCATATCCTCTACCACAGGTGTGGTTTCTTCTGCCGGCTCGGGCTCTGCCCTTTTAGCGGCGGGCACCGCCTTTGCCTTTACTGCACCGCTTTCTAAAAGCGAAATTCGGCGTTCAAGGGATGCAATATCGGTTGAAAGCTCGGGATTACAAAGCTTTACGACCGTCATTTCCATTTCACAGCGCCTGTCCCCCGTTTTCATTAAAGCGGTGGCCGACTGCAAAACATTTAAGGTGTAAATTATTTCTTTAATATCAAACCTTTCGGCCTGTTTTTCAAGGGCGGCCATTCGTGTTGCCGAGCAAACAATTGGCCTTTTACCCGAACGAACGGTTTTTATAACCATTAAATCACGATAGTGTGAAATCATTTCACCCAAAAGGCGTGACATATCAACCGATGAATTGTGAAGCTTATCTATCATTAAAAGTGCCTTGTCGGTGTTCATTTCCTTTATAGCATCGCAAAGCTCTAAAAGATAGTCATTACCCGCCATTGCACAAACATTTTCAACAATGGTTTCATCGATATTTTTGCTGCTTGAAGCACATAAATCTAAAATTGAAAGTGCGTCACGCATACCACCATCAGCCGCAGAAGCAATTAAGGTTGCGGCATCATCGGTAAGGGTTAAACCTTCAAGTTTTGCGATATATTGAAGTCGCTCGCAAATTTTTTGACTGTCAATTCTTCTGAAATCAAACCGTTGACAGCGTGACAAAATTGTTGCGGGCAGCTTATGAACCTCGGTGGTTGCCAAAATAAAAATGGCGTGTTCGGGTGGTTCTTCAAGGGTCTTTAAAAGTGCATTAAAAGCACCGATTGAAAGCATATGCACCTCGTCAATAATATAAACGCGGTATTTTGACTGCACAGGTGTAAAGCTTATAATTTCCCTAAGTTCGCGAATATTGTCAACACCGTTATTTGAAGCGGCGTCAATTTCAACAATGTCAGTATTTTCGCCGTTTAAAAACAGCTTACAGCTGTCACATTCTAAGCAAGGGTCACCCTCATTATTATTAAGGCAGTTTACAGCGTTTGCCAAAATTTTTGCACAGGTAGTTTTACCCGTACCGCGTGTGCCTGTAAACAAATAGGCGTGAACAGTTGTGCCGTCACGCAATTCATTTTTTAAAACGCTTGTGATATGCTCCTGCCCAATAACATCCGAAAATGTTTGGGGACGATATTTGCGGTATAATGCCTGATAAGCCATTTTTACACCTCGGTTTAAAAATAATAAAAAACTTGCGCATCCGAATGTACGAATGAACCGATTGACTGCGGCGCACAGAAAAATCTACTTAATGCTGCTCGGTTCCCCGCCTGACATGGTTCGTAGCATCCCGTCGCACAGGACCCGCCCATTCGCACATTCCGACACGCAATGTGCAATTTAACACAAGTAATTTTAACATAAAATTAAACTTTTTACAATAGCAAAGATATAAATTGTTGAAAAAAATTCACAATTTTGTTATAATATATTTGATTTTATATAGTATACTGCTATCAGTATTGTTTGACAGAGAAATATTGGGAGAATTTTATCACATAATGAGTAAAGAAATTTGGGATATATTTAACGAAAACGGCGTGCTGACAGGCAAAACCGCTGTAAGAGGTCGCAGTTTTTTAAAGCCGGGGGAATACCACCTTGTTGTGCATATTTGGGTAGTGTCGCCCGACGGTAAATTTTTAATTCAACGCCGAAGCGAAAGAAAAAAGCTTATGCCGGGTGAGTGGGCTGCAACAGGCGGTGCCGCTATTTCGGGCGAAAGCTCGTTTACTGCCGCAAGGCGCGAGCTTTTTGAAGAGCTTGGCATCAATTCAAACGAAGACACACTTAAACAAATCTTTCACCTTAAAAGAAGAAATTCATTTTTAGATGCTTGGCTTATTGTGGCAAACCCCGAAATTAACAGCTTAAAGCTTCAAGAAAGCGAAGTTGCCGAAGCAAAATGGGTTGATGCTGACGAGCTTAAAAAAATGATTAAGCTTGGTCGCTTTCATAATTATGGCAAAGAATATTTCCAAAAGCTTTTTGAAAGCACCGACATTTTAGAAGGAGCAGTTTTATGACTCTAAAAAAACAAAACGACAGCTGTGCTCTGTGCCACGCATATCTTTTTGAAGAAGATGATGTGGTTTACTGCCCTGTTTGCGGTGCACCGCACCATAGGGAATGTTATAACTCTATCGGGCATTGTGCGCTTGAAGAAACTCACGGCACCGACATGCAATATGACAAGCTGAAAGCGGCCGAAAAAGCTGATAACAGTAAGGTGCAATATACACAAAGCACCATAAAAGATGATAATTACACCCCAGGGGATGAGATTTTTCGCAATCTTCCGCCAATGGACTTTTTGGGTGGTGTTGCACCCGACGAAATAATTGAAGACGGCGTAACTGCAAAAGAAGCCCGTAACTTTGTTATTTCCAACACTGCACGCTATATTCCAAAATTTAAGCGTCTCTCTAACGAGCAAAAAAAATCTTGGAATCTTATGGCATTTTTCTTCCCGTCCCAGTGGCTTTTATCAAGAAAAATGTATAAAGCGGGTATTATTTGTGCTGTTTTAACCATTATTTTTAATCTTTTAACCTTTCCGCTTCAAATAACACTGTTTAATCTTGGCTTTGGAGACATTAAAACCACTGCTGAAATGATGCAGTTTTTGACAGCAAACCTTTCACAAATACACTTTACCCTTTTGATTTCTGCCTTTTTAAGTTCATCATTGGATGTGCTTCTTCGCCTTCTTGTAGCAATTTTCGGTGACTGGTGGTATAAACAGCACGCAATTTCTAAAATTAAGGATATTAAAGCTAATAGCGATGATATTGCGGAAGATTTTAGAAAACAGGGCGGCGTTAATATTTTACTGTTTTTAATTGGTCTTTTAGCAACAAATTATTTGCCATCAATTATTTTTACATTGTTTTGGGGATAAAAAATGAAATATACTACCCTATTTTTAGATTTAGATAACACACTTTTAGACTTTTCAAAAGCCGAAGCCGTATCAATCAGGCGTGTTTTATCAGAACACGGCTTACCCTTTGACGATGCTGCGGTTGAGGTTTATTCAAAAATAAACCGCGGCTGGTGGGAACGCTTTGAAAACGGCGAGATACCCAAGGAAATGATTTATGAGGGCCGTTTTATAAGCTTTTGCGAGCATTACGGCCTCACCGCCGACACCAAAACAATGGCGGTAAAATACACAACCTATTTAGGTGAAAGTAATTATACCATAGACGGTGTTTTTGAAGTGCTTGACTACCTTAAAGCACGCGGATATTATTTTTGCGCCACTACAAACGGGCTTTGCACCACACAATACAGCAGAATTAAGGGCTCGGGGTTGGAGCCATATTTCGACGGTGTTTTCGTGTCAGAGGATGCGGGCAGTCAAAAGCCCGACACCGAATATTTCGATTATGTTATTGACAAAATACCCGAAAAAGATAAATCAAAAATGCTTGTTGTGGGTGACAGCCAGTCATCTGACATTTTGGGCGGTATAAACAGCGGTATTGACACCTGCTGGTATAACCCGCAAAAAGTTAAAGGCAAGTACACCCCAACCTATGAAATTGAAAACTTAGAACAGCTTAAAGAAATTTTATAACAAACAACAAAAAATGCCGAGTGTCCGTTTGGACACTCGGCTTTAATTTTATAGATATTAGTTGCAAATTGTGATTTCGGTATCCTTGTCGAAGAGGTGAATCTTCTTGGTTTCGAAAGCAATTTGAATCTTGTCACCGGGCTTAGCTGTGTTGGTAGGAGCAACACGAGCGGTGATTTTTTGTTCTTCACTATCCATATAAAGATAGGTTTCAGCACCCATAAGTTCGGTAACTTCAACATTAGCTTCAACAATACCGTCTTTGTTTGCTTCGATAAGTTCGGGTTCGTTGTGAACATTTTCAGGACGGATACCCATAATAACTTCCTTGCCAACATATTCTTCAAGGCAGTTATCCTTGTTCTTTTCAGCGGGAAGCTTAATCTTAAACTTAACGCCTGCACGAGTTTTGGTATCTTCTGTGCCGTATTCAACGAAGAAATCTTCGCCTTCTTTAAGAAGCTTTGCTTCGATAAAGTTCATTTGAGGTGAACCGATAAAGCCAGCAACGAAGAGGTTGCAAGGATAGAGATAAAGGTTTTGAGGAGTATCAACCTGTTGGATAACACCGCTCTTCATAACAACGATACGAGAAGCCATGGTCATAGCTTCGGTTTGGTCGTGGGTTACGTAAATAAAGGTTGTACCCAAACGTTGATGGAGCTTAGAAATTTCGGTACGCATTTGTGCACGAAGCTTAGCGTCCAAGTTTGAGAGAGGTTCGTCAAGTAAGAATACCTTAGGTTCACGAACGATAGCACGACCCAAAGCAACACGCTGACGCTGACCACCGGACAATGCCTTAGGTTTGCGTTCGAGAAGGTGTTCGATATCAAGAATGCGAGCAGCTTCTTCTACACGACGTCTGATTTCATCTCTTGGGGTTTTGCGAAGCTTAAGACCGAAAGCCATGTTGTCAAACACGCTCATATGAGGATAAAGAGCATAGTTTTGGAACACCATTGCGATATCGCGGTCTTTAGGTGCAACATCGTTAACAAGACGGTCGCCGATGTAAACTTCACCTTCAGAAATTTCTTCAAGACCTGCAACCATACGGAGAGTGGTAGATTTACCGCAACCCGAAGGACCTACGAATACGATAAATTCTTTATCCTTAATTTCAAGGTTAAAGTCGGTAACAGCTACAACACCGCCGGGGTATCTTTTGTAAACATTACGAAGTGATAAACTTGCCATAGTACAATTTCTCCTGTGATTAAAATTTAAGGGGAGTCACATTTCCCCGATAGTACAATGATATTATAGCAAAACTTGGCGGCTATTTCTATGCAAAATGTAGCCAATGTTATGTTTTGTTTTTTGGTTATTTCGCCACCTATTATTAACAATCTGTGAAAATTTGTTCAATTTCGGCGGTTGAAAGCTCCACACAGTCCCCTTCTGCCAAATCTTTCGGCAGAGAAAGTGCACCGACTGCTTCACGCTTTAATTCATTTACGCCAAGCCCCACAACACCAAACATTCTTTTTATTTGGTGGTATTTACCCTCACAAATTTTAACCCTTGCGGTATTTTCGGTTAAAATTTCAAGGGTTGCTTTTCGGCATTTTGTACCGTCAGCCAAAATAATGCCGTCAGCAAAGGCGGTTATCATATCCTCGGTCAAAGTGCCATCTAACTGCACAATATAGGTTTTATAAACCTCATATTTAGGGGAAATTGCCTTGTGGGCAAAATCGCCGTCATCGGTAATAATTAAAAAGCCGGTTGTATCCTTATCAAGCCGACCCACAGGAAAAAGCCCCTGTCGGCGAAGATTTTCGGGCACTAAATCAACAACCGTTTTTTTATTTTTGTCACTGCTTGCCGACAAAACACCCTTGGGCTTATTCATAAGTATATAAATGTGCTCTTTATAATTTAGTGCCTGTCCGTCAAAAGAAATTTCGCTGTCAATATTTGTAAGCAGACCGAAATCACGCACGGTTTTACCGCCAACCTTTACTTTTCCGCGGCGAATGGCAATTCGTGCATCTCTTCGTGACACATTAAACTGTGTTGCTATTATTTTGTCTAATCGTTCCTGTTTCATTCATTTAATCCTTGTTAAAGAAGTAATTTCACCGCTTAAATTGTCGGTGATATCCCCTGCTATAATTTTATCCTCAACCACCAAAATGTTAATGCTTTTTTGTGGCTCGGTTTTTAAAGAATAACAGTAATATGTTGCACTTTTTCCTAAATGGTCAGAAATATTAAAGCCCGACTGTTTTAAAATATTGCTATAATCTAAAAACACGCCCGAAAGCTTTTGCGGTATTATGGTTTGCTTTTCTAAAACGGCAGTTTCGTTTACATCAAGACCAAGGGATGAAAAATATTCCATACGCTTTTGGTTTGTCGAGCCATCAATATAATTTAAATTAACGGTTGAAAATTGGCCGATTATTATTAAAAACATTACAACCAAAATAAAAATTACTGCTAATCCCTTTTTAGTAAAGATAAAATAAAGCTTCATCAAATCCCCTCTTAATAAAAGGATATGACAAGCTTTATTTTTTTATTCTTGTGTAATTAGGCAAACCGCGTGGGCTGAAATGCCAAGCAGTTCACCCGTAAAGCCAAGTCCCTCTTCTGTGGTGGCTTTTACATTGATTTTGTCAACCGAAACACCGCAGTCATCGGCAATGTTTTGGCGCATTTTTTCAATATGTGCTGCCATTTTCGGCTTTTGTGCAATAACAGTTGCATCGATATTAGAAACGGTATAGCCCTTTTCCTTTAAAAGTGCTATAACCTTGCGAAGCAAAATTCGGCTGTCGATATTTAAAAATTCAGCACTGCTGTCGGGAAAATGCTTGCCAATATCACCCAAAGCTGCCGCGCCCAAAAGTGCATCGCTTATTGCGTGAAGCAAAACATCGGCATCGCTGTGACCCAAAAGCCCCTTTTCAAAGGGTATTTCTACCCCACCTATAATAAGCTTTCTGTCATCGCAAAACTTGTGTACATCATAACCGTGACCTATTCTCATTCGGCAAAGTCCCCCTTTAAAAATGCTTCTGCTGTGATAACATCATCGGGCGTGGTTATTTTAATGTTTTTATAATCGCCCAAGACAGTAAGCACCCTTTCCCCTGCGTCTTCAAAAATTGAAACATCATCGGTAAATTGGCTTAAATCTTTATCTTTAAGTGCATCGAGATATTTTTTAACATTAACGCCCTGCGGGGTTTGTACCTGCACCAAATCGTCACGGCAAACGGTTTTTATAACCTCGCCGTTTTCATCTATTTGCTTAATTGTGTCCTTAACCTTAACAACAGGGGTAACAGCTAAATGGGTTTTTAGCCCATCGATAACGCGGTTTATAATATCATCTGTCACAAGCGGGCGAGCGCCATCATGTATAAGCACAAGCTCATCGCTTTCTTTAAGGCACCTCATACCGCACAACACCGATTCCTGTCGGTTTTTGCCACCCTCCACAACATCGCTAACCTTTGAAAGCATATACTTTTCACAAAGGTTTTGATATTCTAAAAGGGTTTCGCTTGATGCAACAAGAATTATGTTAGAAACGCCGTCACACTGCTGAAACGCCTTTAAGGTGCGCACCAAAACGGGCAACCCACAAACATTTATAAGTTGTTTGTTTTGCCCCATTCGTGTTGATGAGCCACCCGCCACAACGATAACGGGAATACCCTTATTTTCGGTTTTTAAAACCTCAAATTGAAGCTTTAATTCGGTTTTATTCATTTAAAGCACCCTTTTTGTTAAATGGGATTTCGCTCATTAAAAGTGCCACAATAGCACCAAGACACCAACCGCAAATAACATCGCTTGTGAAATGTACATTAAAGTAAACGCGTGAAACACCAATGATAAGCGGAATAATAGTGAAAATTGCAATTACAATGCCCTTTTGGGTTTTGGTTTTGCAAAGGGGCAAAAGACAAAGCATAATTGCAATGTAAATTGCGGTATTGTTCATTGCGTGACCGCTTGGGAAGCTATAACCGTCAATTTCCAAAAGGCGAAGTGCCTCGTCAGGACGAGGGCGTGCCACAATATTTTTAATAACCTTATTTAAAACGGTAGAAATAATGGCGGTTGCCGCAACGGGAATACCAACCTTTTTGGTTGTAAAAGGTAAAAACACCAAGACAGCAATAAGGAACACATCCAAAATAGTGTCACCAAAAACGGTAAAGCTGTGCATAAATTCGCTCATTTCAGCGTTGGGGTTTAAAAGCTTATGTATTTCGGGCTCAATTCCTTCAATAGTGCCGGTAAAGGTTAAAGCAACAACCACGGCAAAGATAACCGCCAAAACTGAAACTGCAATTATTTTACTTTTTTTCATAACATATACCTCATAAAAAAGGCCGCGCTTTAGGGCGCGGCTTTTAATTTAATGAATTATTCTTCGGTTTCGTCTTCTTCACAGTCACAGCAGTCGCAACCGTCAAAGTCAAATTCAAGTTCGGTGCCGCAGTTGGGGCAAACCATACCCTCTTCTTCTAACATTTCGCCATCTAAATAGATAATGTCATTGCAAGCGGGACATTCGATTTCGTAAACCTCGTCATCGCAATCACAGTCACAGTCACAATCACAGTCGCAATCACAGTCGCAATCATCATCTTCATAGATAATGTCTTCCAAAGCGGAAAGGTCCTCATCAACAGCGTCGATTTGTTCCATAAGCTCGTCACAGCCGTCTTCAATGTCACAAATTTCTTCTGTGATATCTTCGAGTAAATCGATAATAGCGGTTAAAACCTTGCCTTCTTTTGTAGCTTCGTCCAAGCCAAGACCTTCGGCTAAACCTTTAATATAAGCAATCTTTTCACAAATATCCATTGTAAATATCCTCCTTATGCGCGTTCCATATATTCGCCTGTGCGGGTGTCAATACGAACCATATCGCCTTCGTTAATGAAGAGCGGTACGCGGATTTCAGCACCTGTTTCAACAGTTGCGGGTTTGGTTGCGTTGGTTGCAGTATTGCCTGCAAAGCCGGGGTCGGTTTGGGTGATTTGAAGTTCAACAAATGTTGGAGGTTCTACACCGAAAACCTTGCCCTTGTATGACAAAATTTTGCAAACCATATTTTCTTTTACAAACTTAAAGTTGTCGCCCAAATCGCTTGCGTTAATAGGAACTAATTCATAGGTTTCTTGGTCCATAAAATAGTAAATATCGCCGTCAGCATAGGAATATTCCATATCCTTTCTTTCAACGAAAGCGGTTGGGAATTTAGCGGTGGGGTTATAGCTTTTTTCAATAACCGAACCGGTAATTACATTTTTGGTTTTTGTTCTTACGAAAGCAGCGCCCTTACCGGGTTTTACATGTTGGAATTCAACAACCTGTAATACGTTGCCATCTTCTTCAAAAGTTACGCCATTTCTAAAATCGCCGGCACTAATCATAATAATTTTTCCTCCAGAAAAACAAATTTTTACCTGTATATTATAATAGTTAGCACCGCTTTTGTCAAGAATTAGTATGGCTTTTTAAGGTTTTGTCCCTCATTATCCATTCTTTCTTCATTTTCACGGTCAGTTTTTATAATTTTTTTGTTAAATCCCTGCGCTATTGCGGGGTATTGAAAATCATTATCCGCCGTTGGCTGAATTTCATAAGTGCCAAAGCAATTTACCATTTCTTCGGCGGTTTCGGGTGGGCGATGCTGATTTTCAAGCGACATTTCGGTATTAAGATTTGGTTTTTTAGATTTTTCCATTTTTTATTCACCTTTAATTGACATATTTTTTTCATTGTGATATAATTTCAAGGTATATTATATCCTTTGGAGGAGAAAAAATGCTGGATATTAGATTTATTTGTGATAATCCTAATTTAGTAAAGGAGAACATTAAGAAAAAGTTTAGAGATTCTAAGCTTTCCTTGGTTGATGAGATTATTGCACTTTATAACGAAAAATGTGATGCCAACAACCGCGCTAATGAGCTTCGTGCAAACCGCAACAAAATAAGCAAACAAATCGGTATGCTTATGGCACAGGGCAAGCGTGAAGAGGCCGAAGCCACAAAGCGCCTTGTTACCGAACAAGCCGAAGAATTAAAGGCGCTTGAAATTAAAGAGGACGAGCTTGCCAAAAAGGTTTTGGAAATTCAAATGAAGATTCCTAACATCGTTGACAGCAGCGTGCCCGTAGGTAAAGACGACAGCGAAAATGTTGAGGTTATGCAGTACGGTGAAAAGACTGTGCCTAACTTTGAAATTCCCTACCACACCGACATCATGGCCGCCTTTAACGGCATTGATAAGGAAGCTGCCGGCAAGGTTGCAGGCGAGGGCTTTTATTACCTTATGGGCGACATTGCAAGACTTCATTCAGCAGTTTTGGCTTATGCGCGTGATTTTATGATTGATAAGGGCTTTACCTACTGTATTCCCCCTTATATGATTAGAAGCAATGTTGTAACCGGTGTTATGAGCTTTGAAGAAATGGATGCTATGATGTATAAGATTGAGGGCGAAGACCTTTATCTTATCGGCACAAGCGAACATTCTATGATTGGTAAGTTTATTGACACTATTACTTTAGAAGAAAAGCTTCCCTTAACCTTAACAAGCTATTCCCCCTGTTTCAGAAAAGAAAAGGGCGCACACGGCATTGAGGAACGCGGTATTTACCGTATTCACCAATTTGAAAAGCAGGAAATGATTGTTATTTGCAAACCCGAAGAAAGTATGGAATGGTTTAACAAAATGTGGAACTATTCTGTTGAGCTTTTCAGAAGTATGGACATCCCTGTTCGCACACTTGAATGCTGCACAGGCGACCTTGCCGACTTAAAGGTTAAGTCTTACGATATTGAAGCATGGTCACCCAAACAACAAAAATATTTTGAGGTTTGCTCTTGCTCTAACCTTGGTGATGCCCAAGCAAGACGACTTGGTATTCGTGTTAAGACTGCCGACGGTAAAAAATATCTTGCACACACACTTAACAACACCGTTGTGGCACCACCCAGAATGTTAATTGCTTTCCTTGAAAACAACCTTTCATTTGATGGTGAAAAATACACTATTAAAATTCCAAAAGCGTTACAACCCTATATGGGCTTTAAAACTGAAATTGTAAGCAAATAAAAAATAACGGCTTTGCCTTTTTGGGCGAAGCCGTTTTTGTTTCTATATAACATCAACTTTAATAAGATTTGTGTTGCCTGTTTGGCCGTTGGTTACACCGCCTGTCATAACGATTTTATCGCCCTTTGAAAGGCGTAAAATATCCTTTGTAAGCTTGGCAGCGTTGTAAAACAGCACATCGGTTGAATTATAGCTTTCGCTCATAACAGGAACTATGCCCCACGAAAGTGAAAGTCTGCGCCATGCCTTTTCATCGGTGGTTATGCCAACAATAGGCACAGCAGGGCGAAAACGCGAAACCATACGCGCAGTAGAACCCGATAACGAACACACCGCAATGGCCTTTGCGCCAATGTCAATTGCCATACCGCAGGTGGCGTGAGAAATAGCATCCACCGTATTTTTAATCTTAAATTCGCGGGTTAAAAAGCGCTTTTCATAATGAATGTTTTCTTCGGTGCTTTTAGCAATTTGCGCCATTGTTTTAACCGCTAAAACAGGATATTTACCCGCTGCAGTTTCACCCGAAAGCATAATGGCGCTTGTGCCGTCATAAACAGCATTTGCAACGTCGGAAATTTCGGCACGGGTTGGGCGTGGATTTTGAATCATAGATTCAAGCATTTCGGTTGCGGTTATAACACGCTTGCCGAGCAGTCGGCATTTGGTAATAAGCTTTTTCTGAATTGCGGGTAGCTCTTCAAACGGAATTTCAACACCCATATCACCGCGGGCTATCATAATACCGTCACATTCTTCGCAAATTTCGTCGATATTATCAACACCTGAACGGTTTTCAATTTTGGCTATTATACCGATATTCTCGGCATTGTTTTCCTTTAAAAATTCCTTAACATCCAATAAATCCTGACGGCAAGAAACAAAAGAGCAAGCAATAAAATCAATATCATTTTCAATACCAAATAAAAGGTCAAGCTTGTCCTGTTCGCTTAAATAAACTTGTTTAAGGTGCTTATTGGGAAAGCTCATACTCTTGCGGTTTGAAAGCTCACCGCCGATAAGCACGGTGCAGTTAACGTCGGTATCGGTTGTGCTGTCAACCTCGAAGGTTAAAAGCCCGTTATTTAAAAGAATTTTATCCCCTTTTGAAAGCTCGTTGGGTAAATTTTTATAATTTACTGAAACACGGCTTTCATCCCCTTCAATATCAAGGGCGGTAAAGGTAAATTTATCACCATCATTTAAAAAGATTTTTTCGTTTTTAAAGGTTTTGATGCGGTATTCAGGGCCCTTGGTATCAAGCAAAATTGCAATAGGGGCGCCCAATTTTTCACGCACCTTTTTAACAAGCTCTATGCTTTTAAGATGGTCCTCGTGGGTGTTGTGCGAAAAATTTAGTCGCGCAACATTCATACCTGCCTTTACCATTTCGGTAACTGTTTCTTCTGTTCGGCAAGCGGGACCGAGTGTGCAAACAATTTTTGTTTTTCTAAACATTTTTATCACCATTTTTTATTGTACCACATTTTGAAAATATAACAATAGAAAAAACGTGCATTTTTATGTATTTTATTTTGGACTCTATAAATAAATTAAAAAGACTTGCAAAATTGCTTAATATATAGTATTATAAATTAGTTATTAACAAAAGGAGATTTTCATTATGCAAAGCTATTTACAAATGAGCAAATCGGAGCTTGAAGCAGAGTTTTCGGCTGTTAAATCAGAATATGAAAAACTGCGCGCAATGCATTTATCGCTTGATATGTCACGCGGCAAGCCCGGTTTTGACAATATGGATATAAGCCAAAAGATGTTTGACCTTGTTGGCAACGATACCGGCTTTAAAAACATTGATGGTATTGACTGCCGAAATTATGGTGGTCTTGACGGCCTTGTTGAGCTTAAAAGAATTTTTGCCGATATTTTAGAGCTTGACCCCCACCAAATTATTGTTGGCGGCAACTCGTCGCTTAATATGATGTTTGACACCGTAGCCCAAGCAATGACACACGGCTTGGGGGCTGAACCTTGGTATGAATGCAAAAACCGCAAATTCCTCTGCCCCTCCCCGGGATATGACAGACACTTTGCTATTACCGAGTATTTCGGTTTCGAGCTTATCACAATTTCCAGTGATAAAAACGGACCAAATATGGACGAGGTTGAAGAGTGGGTTAAAGACCCCAGCGTTAAGGGTATTTGGTGCGTACCAAAATATTCAAACCCTGTTGGCAACACCTATTCTGACGAGGTTGTAAAGCGTATGGCACGCTTAAAGCCCGCCGCACCCGACTTTAAGATTTTTTGGGATAACGCCTATGTCATTCACGATTTATATGATGAAACCGACGAGCTTTTAAACATTTATACCGAATGTGTAAAAGCAGGCAACCCTGATTTACCAATTATTTTCACCTCTTCTTCAAAGGTGACCTTCCCCGGTGCCGGTGTTGCTGTTGAAGCGGCAAGCCCCAATAATGTTGAACTTTTGAAGAGCAGAATGAAATTTCAAACCATTGGCCCTGACAAGTTAAATCAGCTTCGCCACGCCCGTGTTTTTGAAAATGCACAAGCCGTTAAGGACCATATGAAAAAACACGCCGAAATTTTAAGGCCAAAATTTGAAGCAGTTTTAAATGCTCTTAACACACTTGAAGGCAAAGAAATTGCAACCTGGACCAAACCAAATGGCGGCTATTTTATATCGCTTGATGTAATGGAAGGTTGCGCAAAGCGTGTTGAACAGCTTTGTGCCAACGCAGGTATGATTTTAACCCCCGCAGGCGCTACCTATCCCTATGGTAAAGACCCCAAAAACAGCAATTTAAGAATTGCGCCCTCTTATCCATCGGTTGCTGAAATTGAAAAAGCTTCGCTTGTTTTGTGCACCGCTGTTAAATATGCGGCACTTGAAAAGCTTTTAAAGAATTGACTTTGCGCAATTATTTTAGTATAATAAATAAATCACATTATAGTGGAGGATTACTATGAAGTCCAAAAGAAAAGGCATTTTGCCGTTTATAATGGTTATAGTCTTGATTTTAGCGCTTACCTACACCGCTTTCTTCGGGATTAAAAACTATTACGGCGACACAAAAATCGTTTATTTTAAGGGTGCTAACGACATTCGTTGGGGCATTGACATCCGTGGCGGTGTTGAGGCAGTTTTCTCACCCGATAAGGAAGGCATTAAAATCACTGATGATGATATTGATGCCGCAAAAACAATTCTTGAAACCCGTCTTGTAAACCAAAACATAACCGACTATGAAATCTATGCCGACAAGGATAATAAGCAAATTATTGTTCGTTTCCCTTGGGCAGCAGAAGAAAGTGATTTTGACGCCGCAGCCGCTGTGCAAGAGCTTGGCGCAACCGCACTTTTAAAATTCTGTAAAGACCAGGATTCATCAAAGGTTATTTTAACAGGTGCTGATGTTAAAAAAGCAACCCCCGCTTATCAGCAACTTGAAAACGGTGAGTTTACTTACCTTGTTCAGCTTGAGCTAAAAGAAAGCGGTAAAGAAAAGTTTTCACAGGGCACAAAGGAACAGCTCCAAAAAACCATCTCTATTTGGATGGATGACACTATGATATCCGCCCCAACTGTTAATGAGCAAATCACCAACGGTGAGGCAGTTATCACTATGGGCGGCGCTGCCGCTGAAGAAGCTGAAGCACTTGCCGACAAAATCAACGCGGGCTCACTTCCCTTTGCTTTAACTGTTGACGACAGCAAGCTTCAGGTTATTTCACCAACCCTTGGTAACGATGCACTTAATGTAATGGTTATTGCGGGTTCTATCGCATTTGCGCTTGTTTGTCTTTTAATGATTGCACGCTACCGCATTAACGGTGTTGTTGCTGCATTTGCACTTTTAGGTCAGCTTGCCGGCTCTATTGCCTGCATTTCAGGTTATTTTGCAGGTGTTGAAAGCTTTACCTTAACCATCCCCGGTATTGCAGGTATTATTCTTTCAATCGGTGTGGGTGTTGACTGTAATGTTATTGCAGCTGAACGCATCCGCGACGAATTTGAAAAGGGCAAAACCATTGACGGCGCTATTGATTCGGGTTATAAAAACTCACTCAGCGCTATTATCGACGGTAACGTTACCATCGTAATCGTGTCAATCGTGCTTATGGGTGCTTTCGGTACTCCCGACAGCTTGCTTGCACAAATCTTCTCACCCTTAATGTCACTCTTCGGCACATCTATCACCGGCTCTATTTACTCATTCGGCTACACCCTACTCGTTGGTACTATCTTCAATCTTATAATGGGCGTTGTTGCCTCCAGAATTATGATTAAGAGCATCTCAAAAGCAAAGTTTTTGAGAAATCCCGCTTTGTACGGAGGTAAGAAAAATGCGTAATTTTAATATTGATTTTAACAAAACCTTAAAACCCGTCTTAATTACTTACATCGCAATTTTTGCTATTGGTACTATCTTCGCCGCTATTTTTGGCGTTAAGCTTGATATCAACTTCTCGGGCGGTGCAAAGGTTTCTTACTCCTACACAGGCGAAATTTCCGATGCTGATATTTCAGCCGTTGTTGACAAACAGCTTAATAAGGAATATTCCTTAACTAAATCCACATCACTTGCAGGTGACACCCAAAGCTTTGAAATTGCACTTTCGGGTAAAAACGCACTTTCCGCAAAGGACCAAGAGGCATTAACAAAGGCCTTGACCGAAAAGTTTAAAAACAACAAAATTGAAGTTTATAACTCTAACTCGGTAAGTCCTACAATCGCCGGTTCATTCTTTGCAAAAAGTATGGTTGCTGTTTTAATTACCGCCCTTTTGGTTGTAATTTATGTTGGCTTCCGCTTTAGAAAAATTGGTGGTGTATCCGCTGCATTAACTGCATTTTTAGCACTTATATTTGATGTACTTATCACCTTCTTTGCTTGTGTGTTCTTCAGACTTCAAATTGATTCTAACTATATCGCAGTTGTTCTTACAATGCTTGGTTATTCACTTAACGATACCATCGTTATTTATGACCGTATTCGTGAAAACGAAAAGTTCAATCCACAAATGGAAATTGGCGAGCTTGTAAATATTAGTGTTAATAAGGTTTTAATTCGTAATATTGTTACCACAGTTACAACCATTTTGGCTGTTACAACTATCGTTGCAGTTTCTGAAATATTTGGTCTTACAACACTTCGCACCTTCGCTATTCCAATGCTCTTCGGTCTTCTTTCAGGTAGTATTTCTTCTATCTTTGTTTCAGGTCCTGTTTGGGTTATTTGGAAACGCTATCGCTTGGCAAAGGGCAAGAAATAAGCTTAATAAAAATCAAAAACTCGGTAGAAATTCTACCGAGTTTTTTTATTTCATATTGACACCGTATAAAGCATATGCTATAATACATTTAACAATTAAGTTAAATGTTAAATGAGGTGTGTTTATGGCTTTGCAAAAAACTTTAAAAGCCCTTGCCGACCCTATACGGCGTGATATACTTAATACGCTAAAACCGGGGGCATTGTCAGCGGGTGAAATCGCTGCAAAATTTTCAGTTACAGATGCTTCAATTTCACGTCATCTTTCGGTGCTGAAAGATGCCGACCTTATACGCGACAACCGTAAAGGCAAATTTATTTATTATGAAATAAATGTATCGGTTTTGGAAGAAGCTTTATTATGGATTACCGACTTAAAAGGAGAAAATGAAAATGCTTAAAAAGAATTGGTTTAAAATACTTATTTCCTGCTTATTAACCCTGTCCCCCATTGCTTTTGGACTTATTATGTGGGATAAATTACCCGAAACAATGGCAACCCATTGGGGCACAAGCGGTGATGCCGACGGCTTTTCCTCCCGCACCTTCGCGGTGTTCGGTTTGCCACTTATCTTATTAGCGCTTAATATTATATGTATTACAACTTCTTTTTTTGATAAAAAGAACAAAGGCACAAAGGTGCAAAATATAGCTTATTATATTGTGCCCGGGATTTCTATTTTCACAGGCGCTATGATGTATTTGGCCGCCTTTGAAATTGCTTGGAATTTTATAGCAATTATACCTGTTTTATTGGGGCTATTGTTTATCGCAATGGGCAACCTTATGCCAAAGGTTAGACAAAACAGCACACTTGGCTTTAAATTCAAATGGACACTTAAAAGCGAAGAAAACTGGAATGCCACCCACCGATTTGGCGGTAAGGTTATGGCAGTTGCGGGGCTTTTAGTAATTCTAACCGTATTTTTACCCTCTGTTGCTATGCTTCTTACCTCTATGATAATTCTTTTATGCTCAGTTCTTATTTGCGTAATTTATTCTTACAATTATTATAAAAAAGAGGTTAAAAACGGTAAAACCGATTTTGAACATATCTGCCCCAAATATAGTAAGATAAGTAAAATTATCACCTTTACTGTTTTGCCTATTATTTTAATTGGCATTTCGATTATAATGTTTACCGGTAATGTAACTATTGCCTATACAGATAACGGCTTTACGGTTGACAGCGAATATTGCGATGCTTTAACAGTTGACTATGATAGCATTGATAATGTTGAAATTTTTGAAAATGCAAAAATAGGCACAAAAGAATATGGCTTTAATAGTGCAAAGCTTTCGCTTGGAAGATTTAAAAACAAGCATTTCGGTGTTCACACACGCTATACCTATAACAGCTGTAAAACAATTGTTGCAGTTGAAAGTGATGGCAAAACCCTTATTATAAACCAAAAGGACGATGACGCTACCCGCGAAGTTTACCTTAAAATTTTAGATGAAGTATCACTTGAAAACGGTAACTGATTATGAACGCTATTGAAATAAAAAACCTAACCAAATATTACGGTAAAAGCCGTGGTATTATTGACCTTTCTTTAAGTGTTGAAAAAGGTGACTTTTTCGGATTTATCGGCCCAAACGGTGCAGGCAAATCAACCACTATTCGCCTTTTGCTTGGTCTTATAAATGCTACAAGCGGTGACGCAAATGTGCTTGGCATGGATATAAAAACAAAGCAAACCGAAATTTTAAAAAAGGTTGGCTATTTATCAGGTGATACCACATTTTACCGCGGCATGAAGGTTAAAGAAATTTTAAAACTCTCTGCCGATTTAAGGGGTATAAACTGCAAGGAAGAGGCCGAAAAGCTTTGCAAACGGCTTGACCTTGATGTTAATAAAAAAATTGAACAGCTATCCCTTGGCAACCGCAAAAAGGTGGGCATTGTATGTGCCCTACAACACAGGCCCGAGCTTTATATTTTAGACGAGCCGACAAGCGGACTTGACCCACTTATTCAGCACGAATTTTATGCTATTTTGCAGGAAAGAAACCTTGAAGGTGCAACAATATTTTTATCAAGCCACATTCTTTCAGAGGTTTCTCGTTATTGCAAAAATGCCGCTATCATACGCGATGGTAAGCTGCTGGCTTGTGACAGCGTTTCTAACCTTTCACAAAGCGATATAAAGCGTGTCACTCTTAAAGGCGCGACCGAAATTTTTGAAAGCGACAATATCCGCAACCTTAAAACCGAAAACGGTATAACAAGCTTTTTATATGGTGGAAAGGCAGACACTTTAATTAAAGAGCTTTCAAAAATAAGCTTTAACGACATTACCATAACCGACCCCGATTTAGATGAAGTGTTTATGCATTACTATAAAAAGGGGGATGAAGAATAATGACTTTAATTTTACACGAGCTTAGAAAAAACCGACTTTCACTTTTGATTTGGACCTTCGCCCTTGCCTTTATGTTGGGGGTTTGCGTTGTGATTTATCCCGAAATGGCAGGTCAAATGAGCGAAATGGAAAATATGTTTGCCGAAATGGGTGCCTTTACCGAGGCCTTTGGTATGGACCGCATAAACTTTGGCGAATTTAAGGGATATTTTGGCATTGAGTGTGGCAACACACTTGGTTTAGGCGGTGTGCTGTTTGCGGCAGTTGTTGGCATTGCGGCACTTTCAAGCGAGGAAAGCCACAAAACCGCTGAATTTTTGCTTTCTCACCCAATTTCACGCAAGAAAATTATTGGCTTAAAGCTTTTGTCGGTAATTGCACAAATTGTTATTTTAAACGCTGTTATTACCGCAGTAGTGCTTTTATTAACTGCCGTTATAATTGAAAATCCACCCTATAAAACAATGCTTTTGCTGTTTTTGGCATACTTTATTTTACAGCTGCAAACCGCCTTTATTTGCTTTGGCATTTCGGCATTTGTAAAATCAAATGCCATTGGTCTTGGTATTGGTGTTGGCTTTATGTTTTATATGATAAATATTCTTTCAAACATAACCGAAGATTTAAAGTTTTTAAAATATTTAACCCCGTTTTCTTATACCGACGGCGCCGATATTATTTCAAACAACAAAATAACCGCAAAATATCTTGTTGTTGGTGGCGTTTTTGCTGTTATCGGCATTGTTTTGGCTTTTATGAAATATACCAAAAAGGATATTGCATAAATTATTTCAGCATTTCGGCCATGCCGTCGCAAAGCTCGCTTACAAGCGTGTGCTCCCCTATCATATGGCGGGCGGCGCGGTAAAAGCTGTCTGAAAGGTGTGGCTTTACTGTTGAGGAAAACACCCTTGCACTTCCGCTTTCGGCCGAAATTAAAAAGGATAAAAAATCATTGTTTAGCTGGCAAAAATTTTCAAAATTTTTTGCCAGCTCTTTTTTGCCTTTTTGCAAAGTTGAAAGCCGATAGCAAACAGCATTAAAGCCGTTTACCGTTTCCTTTAAAAAGTCACGCGAATAGCCGTTAAGGGCTAAGGCAAAATCATTATTATTAAGAAGTAACGACGGGTGCATCGAGCCGATAATAGACCAAAAATACATTTGGTTATATACGCAATTATTAGTATAAAACGGCGCAAATTTAAAGGTTATAAGCGGTTGATTTTGGGGCACACTTACACCAAAAATTGCGTTTATATAGCTTTGCTCAAAAATATAGTGGTAAATCGACTGTGCCAAAAGCGGATAGCCCGATGCTCCTTCAAACTTTAATCTTTCAAGCAGCTTAATAAAACGGGTGTTGGTTTTAAACAAAATTGCAGGGTGCGACGGAAGAGATGTCTTACTTGAAGAATATTCTAAAAAAATGCTTTTGAAAATTTTTTCAATTTCTTTAAGCTCTTCATTAAATTCGCTTGATAAAACCGCCCCGCTTCCCTTAAAAGCCATAAGTAGCGAATTTACATGCTGAAAGGAATTTTCACACCAAAAAACAATGGTTTTTCTCAAAATCTCAGGCGGCAGCTTATTTTGGCAATTTATATAATTCATAAAATATCCCCTTTAAAAATCTAATTTTGGAAAATTACACCTTTAATATTGATATTTTATATATATTTAAGTATAATAGTTATATATGCGCGCAAGTGGAGGTTATTCTATGGATTGCAAACAGTTTTTCGAGCAAATAAAAGGTAAAAAAATTGCTATGTGCGGTATTGGTGTTAGCAACACCCCACTTATACTTAACTTTTTAAGTAAGGGTGCAAAGGTTTACGCCTGTGACCGCCGTACCCGTGAAATGATTGGTGAAATGGCCGACACACTTGAAGCGGCAGGAGCCGAGCTTTGCCTTGGTGACGGATACCTTGATGATTTAGAGGTTGATATTATTTTCCGCACCCCGGGTATGAGCTTTAACTTACCCGAGCTTGAAGCCGCCCGTAAACGCGGTATTGCCGTAACCAGCGAGATGGAGGTTTTCTTTGACCTTTGCCCCGCAACACTTTTTGCAATTACCGGTTCGGACGGAAAGACCACAACCACCACCCTTATTGCCAAAATGCTTGAAGCAGAAGGTAAGCGTGTTTTTGTTGGCGGTAATATTGGTAAGCCCTTACTTCCCGAAATTGAAAACATAACTGCTGACGATTTTGTAGTGGTTGAGCTTTCATCCTTCCAACTTATTTCTATGAGAAAAAGTCCCGATGTTGCAGTTGTTACAAACCTTGCTCCCAACCATTTGGACGTTCACAAAGATATGGAAGAATATATTGACGCTAAAAAGAACATTATTCTTCACCAAAACGCTTTTTCACGCACTGTTTTAAATCAAGATAATGATATAACAGTCGACTTTAAAAAATATGTTCGCGGTCAGTCGCTTTCTTTCAGTATGGAAAAACCACTTAAAAACGGTGCTTGGCTCGAAGATGATGGCACCATCCATATGTCATACCGCGGCATTGATGCACCCATTATGCACCGTGATGATATTGCCATTTTGGGCGACCATAATGTTGAAAATTATCTTGCCGCAATTACTGCCGTTTGGGGCTTTGCGGGTATGGATTCTATCAAAAAGGTTGCAAAGGAATTTATGGGTGTTGAACACCGCATTGAATTTGTACGCGAGGTAAACGGCGTTAAATACTATAACGATTCTATCGCTTCGAGCCCGACAAGAACTATTGCGGGGCTTAAAGCATTCCCCAAAAAAGTTCACCTAATTGCTGGCGGATATGATAAGCACATTCCTTATGAACCGCTTGTGCCCTATATTTTAGAAAAGGTTGAAAAGCTTTATCTTTGCGGTGCTACTGCCGACAAAATTGAAAAAGCCGTTAGAAACGATAAAAGCTATAACGGTGTGCCCGAAATTATAAGGGTTGAAAATGTTGAAGCCGCCGTTAAAAAGGCACACGAAATTGCAAAAGCGGGCGATATTGTAACCTTAAGCCCCGCAAGTGCCAGCTTTGATGCTTACCCAAATTTTGTAGCAAGAGGCAATCATTTTAAAGAATTGGTAAACAAACTGTAATGAATATTAAAGATTTACTTTTTAAACTTTCAAAGCTTGATGCTGTGGGCAATGTTACCTCGGCGTCTGACTTTGCATATGGCATTTTGTCAAAATACACCACCGCCGAAAAAGCACAGGGACTGACGGTAATCGGCTTTTTGGATGGTAAAAATGACTATACCCTGTTGCTTGACAGTCACATTGACCAAATTGCAATGGTGGTAACCGACATTGACGACAACGGCTTTTTAACTGTGTCCAACGCAGGTGGTATTGATATTCGCACTCTTCCCGCAAGAGAGGTTATTGTTCACGGTAAAAGCGAGGTTTCGGCCGTGTTTTGTTCTACCCCACCCCACCTTGCAAAAGGGGATGCCGATTATAGCGACATTGCCGATATTAAGCTTGACACCGCACTTGGCAGTAAAGCAAAAGAACTTATTTCGGTTGGCGATATTGTAACCCTTTCGGGCAACCCTTATGATTTACAAAACAACCTTGTTTGCGGTAAATCGTTTGATGACCGCGCAGGTGTTGCCTGCCTTTTAATGTTGGCGCAAAAACTTAGCGGCAAAAAGTTGCCAATAAATGTTGCCTTTGTTTTGTCTGATGGGGAGGAATTAGGCCTTCGTGGTATTCGCCCCGCGGCTTTTAGGGTAAACCCCCAAGAAGCCATTGCCATTGATGTTAGCTTTGGCGACGGCATCGGTATTTCGGAAAATGAATGCGGAAAGCTCGGGAAAGGCGGAATGATTGGCATTTCCCCCGCCCTTTCAAAAGAAATTTCAAATAAACTTAAATTTATCGCCAAAGAAAATGATATACCCTATCAGCTTGAAGTTATGGGCGCTAAAACCGGCACAAATGCCGATATGATTGCCGTTAATCGCGAGGGTGTAAAAACCTGTACCCTTTCAATTCCGCTTCGCAATATGCACAGTGACAGCGAAATTCTATCACTTTCTGATTTAGAAAGCGTTTGCGATTTGCTTTATGAATATATAATGGCAGGGGGTTGCTTTAATGGTTAATTTACTTCAAAACCTTTGCCTTTTAAATGGCACCTCGGGCGATGAAAAAAGCGTTCGTGATTTCATTATTAGCGAAATTAAGGGCTTTTGCGATTATGAAATTGATAATTTAGGCAACCTTATTTGCTTTAAAAAGGGTGAAAAAACACCCAAAAACTGCCTTATGCTTGACGCACACATGGATGAGGTCGGCATTATTATAACATCTGTCACAGCAGACGGATTTTTAAAATTTGAAACTGTCGGTGGTATTGATGCCGCTACCCTTATGTTTAAAAAGGTTAAAATCGGCGATACAGTCGGTGTTATATCGGCAAAGCCAATTCACCTTTTATCAAAGGAAGAAGGTAAAAAAACACCAAAAACAGATTCACTTTATATCGACATTGGCGCCACCGATAAGGAAAACGCCCTTTCGTTTATAAATCTTGGTGACACAGGCGTTGTGTTAAGTGATTTTACTGTTATGGGCGACTGTGTAAAGGCAAAAGCGCTTGATGACCGTGTTGGCTGTGCGGTGCTTATAGCCCTTTTAAAAGAAAAGGCAGAATATGACTTTTATGCAGTTTTTTCAACTCAAGAAGAAATTGGCACACGCGGTGCAAGGGTTGCGACCTTTGCCGTAAACCCTGACTATGCCTTGGTGCTTGAAGCCACCACCGCCGCCGATATTTCGGGCGTTTCGGGTGAAAAATCGGTTTGCAATTTAGGTTGTGGCCCCGCCGTTTCGTTTATGGACCGCGCCACACTTTATGATAAAGAGCTTTATAACACCGCCATAAACAGCGGTATTGTTTGCCAACCGAAGCGTGCAGTTGCGGGGGGCAATAATTCGGGCGCCATTCATTTAAGCCGCGAGGGTGTGAAAACACTTGCCATTTCTCTACCGTGCCGATATATCCACACCGATTCAAGTGTGGCAAATTTGGGCGATATAGAAAATATGCTAAACCTTACAAAATATATGATGGGCAGTATTTTAAAAGATGATTAGTTTGACCGACAATTTACCACAGTTTTCGGTGCTTTCGGCCGAAATGGTGAAAATCAACTGCCTTTTTGACAGTTATAAAGATGATGACAGCGTTATGTTTTGGGTGCAAGACGATGACAAGTGTGTTATCGCTATGACCGACGGGAATATGATTATTCACAACAATAATGCCGACTTTGCGGAGCTTTTGGAGTTTGTGAATGTTTTATCCCCCGCCTGTGTTTTTAGTGATATTGAAACACTTGAAAAATTAAACCGTCTGCCCGACGAAAACATAAATGTTGTTTATAAAAAAGCCGATATTAAGGTACAAGCCCAAGGCGACACCCTTTCAAGTGATGAGCTTTATAAGCTTTTAGATGTGGACGGTCTGTCACTTCCCGATTATCCACACTTTGCGGTGGATTATTGCAGACGGCTTAATCACGGCTTTGCGGATTATTTTGCACTTCGTGACAAATGTGCTGTAATAACCTTTAATTCGGGTGACAAGGCAATTATTAACGGACTTGCAAGTCACCAAAAAGGCTTTGGCACAGTTGCGCTAAACGGCATTTTGCAAAAAAACTTTGGGCGAGATTTTTTGGCCTGTTGCCGTGACAGTGTGTTACCCTTTTATTTAAAAAACGGATTTGAAAAATTATATAATGCAGGATATTGGGTGAAAAATAAGTGAATATAAAAAACTTTTTTAATATTGATGATGAGCTTTTAGCGCTTGATAAAGAAATATTAGAGTCGTTAAAGCAACGCTTTTTGGAAATTGAAGACATAACCGAATATAACCAGCTTAAAGTGCTTAACGCTTTCATTAAAAACGGCGTTAGCGAGGCAAATATGTCGGGTTCGACAGGTTATGGCTATGATGATAGGGGCCGCGAAATTTTAGAGCGTGTTATGGCCGACTGTATGGGTGCTGAAGATTCGATTATGCGCCACAATTTTGTTTCGGGTACACACACCTTAACCGTTGCCTTATTCGGTATCTTGCGCCCAAACGACAAGGTTTTGGTGCTTACAGGCAGACCTTATGATACCATTACGGGTGTGTTTGGTATTGACAGTAAAAACGACGGCTCTTTAAGTGATTTCGGTGTAGAATATAACGAAGTTGCATTATTGCCCGACGGCACACCCGATATTGAAGAAATTAAAAGCCGCCTTTCAAAAGATAACTATAAAATGGCTTATATTCAGCGTTCACGCGGTTATTCAACAAGGCCCACCTTGGTTATTGAAGACATTAAAAAGCTTTGCGATGCCGTTAAAGAGGTGTCACCAAGCACAATTATAATGGTTGATAACTGCTATGGCGAATTTGTTGAAAAGCTTGAGCCGTGTGATGTTGGTGCTGACCTTTGTGCCGGCTCGCTTATTAAAAACCCCGGCGGCGGTATTGCAAGAACCGGCGGTTATATTGCGGGTAGGCGTGATTTAGTTGAAAAATGTGCCGACCGTCTCACCTGCCCCGGTGTTGGCAAGGAAGTTGGCGCAACTCTTGGTATGAGCCGCGAATTATATTTAGGTCTTTTCCAAGCACCTCATGTTGTGGGCGAAGCAGTTAAAACCGCTGTTTACACCTCCGCTTTATTTGGTGAAATGGGTTATGAGGTTTCACCAAAACCGTTTGAAAAGCGCGGTGACATTGTACAATGCGTAACACTTGGCTCAGCCGAAGGGCTTGTGGCATTTTGCCAAGGCATGCAAAGCGGTGCGCCTGTCGATGCCTTTGTTGTGCCTGAGCCGTGGGATATGCCGGGATATACCGACCCCGTAATTATGGCGGCGGGTGCATTTACTCTTGGCGCTTCTATCGAGCTTTCTGCCGACGGTCCCCTTCGTGAGCCCTATGCCGCTTGGATGCAAGGCGGTCTTAATTTCCACAGCGCCAAGGCAGGCGTGCTTTTGGCGGCACAAAAAATTAGAAATGGAAGATAATTTTAATGAAACAAATTTTTGAAGGCACTGTTTTTGATATTTTACCAACTCAAAACGGCATTTTGTTTTCATACCATAAAGATACATTAGAGGATAAAATCGTTATCGGCTATAAAATGCTTTCCTTCGATACGGGAAGTTTCAGCGATGTTGCAAAAAACATTTACCTTTTAACAAAGTTTGGCGGTAATTATAAGGCGGTTATAAATTATTGTAAAAATTATATTTTAACAAAATCTATTGTTTTGCCAAACGGAAAGGTGTTTATTTTAAAGCCCGATGGTGAAGCAATGCTTATCGATGCCGACGCCACACCGATTTGGCAGGGCGAGCTTACCTATCGCGGCTGCAAGGCAAGTGATGTTGCGGTTTATAAAAGCTCACTTTGGACCGCCTTTAGCGACTGTAATGTTTTGCTTCGTTATAACCTTTCAACAATGCGTGAAGAGCTTCGTATCGGCGGTAATAACTCGCCCTTTAATAAGCCGAAAAGTCTTTTTATTAAGGATGATACTGCAATTATCAGTAACCAAAATGCAAAAAATTTGATAAGTGTTAATTTAGAAAGCTATTCAGTTTCAGAAATTGAAGCATTTGAGGAAGAGGTTATACAATACCTTGAGGTTGGTATTTACCGCTTTGCCCTTTTAAAAACGGGTATTTATTTGATTTAAAGCATTTATTTAAAATTTGTGCTTGATTATTTTAAGCTGTTATGTTATAATAACTTTCGCTGTGATAAACAGCCAATTCGCGCTGATAGCTCAGTAGGATAGAGCATCTGCCTTCTAAGCAGAGGGTCGGGGGTTCGAATCCCTTTCAGCGTGCCAATTAAAAGAGAGTAACGTCGAAGATGTTGCTCTCTTTTAATTTTTACATTAAATAGGGATTCGAAGCCCGAGGGGGCACGAAGCGTTAAGCAAAACAGTTTAAATAACTGTTTTGTAGCTGAGTGGTGCGAAGACGGGTACTGCGAGCATTGCGGAGCGGTCGTCGAGCAGGAAATACGCGAAGCGGATTTATCCCTTTCAGCGTGCCAATTAAGAGGAATCAGTCCGTAGGATTGGTTCCTCTTGATTTTTATATGGAGAAAGGGATTCGAACAAGCCGTAAAAAAAACAGTCCGGTGGACTGTTTTTTAGGCGCGGCAACGAGCGTAGCGAGGCGATAGGCGCGGGAGCGCCGAGACAAAATCCCTTTCAGCACATAAAATAAGCTGTAACTTCCCTTCCGAAGCGTTGATTTGAAAAACGAATTATGTTATAATTAAATAATGGTGGTGAAGATATGGAACATTTTATTGAAGGCGCTTTAGAATTGATATTTAGTTTTATAAAACACAAACCTAAAAAGCGTCCTAATGTCGAATTAAAAGAGGAATTTATAGTAAGTTATAACAAAGTTTCCACTTTGATTATACTGACCTTGTTGTTTTTGGCGGGTACATCATTTCTTGCACTATCATTTTTTATGCCACACGATACAAATATTTTGTTTTATATTTTCTCATCCCTGTTTTTTATCATTTTCTTTTTATATTTGTTTATTTTCAGTATTAAATGCACTGTAACCACCGCAAAAATATTAAAAACAACTCTATTCTTTTTCAAAAAAGAAATATCTTGGAATACTATCCTTTGTGTTCGCACAATAGAAAATGAAGACATTGGCAGTATAACTATTGCCCTTTATAATTATAATAAAATTTGTGTTTTAGATGTATCGACTGATATGGAAAACGCTTGGCATATTGTAAAGATGGCAGAATCTAAAAATATTGAAATCCGTGAAGAAAAAAATCTCACAATAAAGCAAATGAAAAGATTGTAATTTTGCATTATAAAACTGTAAAAAACCACCCAATTTCTTGGGTGGTTTTAAATTTGGTATTAAATTATTAAATTTCTTTAATCCAACCGAATATATCGTCAAGCTTGCCCCATTGAATACCTGTTAAGGTATCGTAAAGTGACTGGGTAACCTCGCCGATTTCACCGTTGTTTACAGGATATTTAACACCCTTATAGCAAAGCTCACCAATAGGTGACACAACTGCGGCGGTGCCACAGCCCCAAGCTTCTTCAAGGGTACCGTTTTCCATTGCGGCTGCAAGCTCGTCAATGCTTAAAAGACGTTCTTCAACTTCAAAGCCCTTTGATTTAAGCACTTCAATGCAAGACATACGGGTGATACCTGGGAGAATTGAACCCGAAAGCATAGGGGTAACGATTTTGCCGCTAATTTTGAACATAACATTCATAGCGCCAACTTCTTCAATATACTTTCTTTCAACGCCGTCAAGCCACAAAACTTGGCTGTAACCTTGTTTTGCAGCGCGTTCGCCTGCACGGTTTGATGCAGCATAGTTACCGCCGCATTTTGCATAACCTGTACCGCCGCGAACAGCACGAACATCCTCGTCTTCAATCATAATTTTAACGGGGTTAATACCCTCGGCATAGTAACTGCCAACAGGTGATGCAATTATAACATAGGTTGCGTTATGAACTGCGTGAACGCCCAAGGATTCATCATTGCCAAACATAAAGGGGCGAAGATAAAGTGATGTACCCTCAGCCGACGGTGTCCAGTCCTGCTCAAGCTCAACAAAGGTGGTAAGCACCTGCATTGCCAAATCTTCAGGAATTTCGGGGAGACAAAGGCGTTCAGCAGAACGGTTCATACGGCGAATGTTCTCAATTGGGCGGAACATTTGCACCTTGCCGTCCTTACGGCGATATGCTTTAAGACCTTCAAAAATTTCACTGCCGTAA
The DNA here is from genome assembly GCA_017549565.1 of Clostridia bacterium. Classification (GTDB taxonomy): domain Bacteria; phylum Bacillota; class Clostridia; order Oscillospirales; family Acutalibacteraceae; genus UBA737. The sequence goes on along the minus strand of JAFYUI010000007.1, from coordinate 28,119 downwards.
TGCAATACAGTTGATGCGGGGTGAAGTGAAATGTTTTCAAAAGGTACAATTCTTGCATTATACCAACCCTTTTGGTCGTTCCAGTCCATCATAAACATATGGTCGGTAAAAATTTTACCAAAGCCCAATGTACTGCTGTCGGGTTTTTCCTTTAAAACGGCAGCTTTAGTGATTTTAATTTCCATTAAATACAGAACCTTTCATACAAAATCCAAAAGTTTGAAAGAAAATCGTTCACAGTGGCGTTTTGCAGTGAGCGGTGCCGTACGCCTTTGTACTGCCCCGAACAAAAAGCGGTGCTGTGGGCGATTTTACTCAAACTTAATTGTTTGCGCCAATTTGCATTGCTTTAAGGTTAATTTCTAACATATCGGCACGCTTTGCAGAAATAACCTTTTTAAGTGCGGCGTTTACGCTTTCTTCACTGTAACCGCCAAGCTCTTTTAAAATTTTGCCAACAATAATCATATTAGCCAAGGTGGGCATTTGGTTATCACTTGCAAGCTTGGTTGCGGGGATGTAATGAACAGTAACATCTGTACGGTTAACCTTGCGTTCAATAAGAGATGAGTCAACAAAAATTACGCCGCCTGCCTTAACGCTGTCTTCATATTTATCAAGTGAAGGCAAATTCATTGCAACCAAAACATCGGGCTTAGAAACAATGGGAGAGCCAACAGGTGTATCGCTTACAATAACGCTACAGCTTGCAGTACCGCCACGCATTTCAGGGCCGTAAGACGGAAGCCAGCTTACCTGCTTATCTTCAGTAAGGCCCTTGTAAGCCAAAAATTTACCCGAAAACAAAATACCTTGACCGCCAAATCCGGCAAATAAATACTGGGTTGTTGCCATAATTATTCTGCCTCCTTTTTAGCGGTGTTGTCCTTATAAACGCCAAGCGGATAATAAGGAATCATTTTTTCATCTACCCATTCGAGCGCCTTTTTAGGTGTAAGACCCCAGTTGGTAGGACAGGTAGAAATAACTTCAATAAGCGAGAAGCCCTTGCCTTCTACTTGATTTTGGAATGCCTTTTTGATGGCTTTCTTAGCATTTTTAACATTTTTAACATTGTTAACAGCAACGCGTTCAAGATATTGTGCGCCGTCAACCTGTGAAAGCATTTCGCAAACTTTAATTGGGAAACCGCAATGGTCGGTGTCACGGCCATAGGGTGAAGTTTGGGTGATTTGACCAGGCAAAGATGTAGGAGCCATCTGACCGCCTGTCATACCATAAATTGCGTTGTTTATGAAAATAATTGTGATATTTTCATTTCTTGCGGCAGAGTGAACGGTTTCAGCCATACCTATGGATGCCAAGTCACCGTCGCCTTGATATGTAAATACAATATTTTCAGGGTTAGCACGCTTAACGCCTGTTGCAACTGCGGGTGCACGACCGTGAGCCGCTTCAATCATATCGCAGTTAAAATAGTTATAAGCCATAACCGAACAACCAACAGGTGCAATACCTATGGTTTTGCCTTCAATACCGAGCTCATCAATAACCTCAGCAACCAAGCGGTGAACTATACCGTGGGTGCAACCGGGGCAATAGTGAAGCGGAACATCAGCTAAAGCATGTGGTTTTTCAAATACTACCATTATTTTGCACCTCCGTTTGCTTTTTCTATAGCAGCTAAAACTTCTTCAGGGGATGGAATCATACCGCCAACACGGTTGCAAAGAACGTATTCACCCTTGCATTTTGTTGCAAGTTTAACATCTTCAAGCATTTGACCCATTGAAAGTTCAACACTGATGAATGTGTGTGCTTTTTCAGCAGCTTTTTCAAACACTTTTGTGGGGAATGGCCACAAGGTAATTGGTCTAATCATACCAACCTTTATGCCTTGCTTTCTTGCTTCTACAATAGCGTTTTTAGCCACACGTGATGCGATACCGAAAGCAGCAATGCAAATTTCGGCATCATCCATCATATATTCTTCGTACATAACTTCGTTTTCTTCGATATAGCTGTAACGGTCATATCTTTCTAAGTTTGACTTTTCCAAAGCGTCGGGCTGTAAGAAAAGTGAATTTACGATGTTATGTTCTCTTTCCATTTTAGTGCCTGTTGTTGCCCATGGCTTTTCGGGCATTGGCTTAACATCATAATCAAGAGCAACGGGCTCCATCATTTGACCCATTGTACCGTCAGCCAAAATCATAGAAGTCATACGGTATTTGTCGGCAAGTTCAAAGCCCTTAACGGTCAAATCGGCCATTTCTTGAACAGATGCAGGTGCTAAAACTAACATTCTAAAGTCACCGTGACCGCCTGCTTTTGTTGCTTGGAAATAGTCAGACTGTGAGGGTTGAATACCACCAAGACCTGGGCCACCACGCTGAACATTAACTATAAGTGATGGCAAATCAGCACCGGCAAGGTAAGAAAGGCCTTCGCCTTTAAGTGAAATTCCGGGGCTTGAAGAGGATGTCATAACACGAAGACCTGTTGAAGCAACACCGTAAACCATATTGATTGCAGCGATTTCACTTTCTGCTTGTAAGAAGCAACCGCCAATTTTAGGCATTCTTTTTGCCATATAAGCAGCAATTTCAGTTTGTGGGGTAATAGGATAACCGAAGTAATGGCGACAGCCGGCAATTATTGCGGCTTCGGCAATGGCTTCGTTACCTTTCATTAAAACCTTATCAGCCATTTTTACACTACCTTTCTACTGTGATGATGCAGTCAGGACACATTGTTGCACAAAAAGCACAAGCAATGCAATCGTCCATATTAACTGCCTCAACGGGATGATGTCCCTTTGCGTTAATTTTATCTGCGGCAAGAGTTAAAACTTTTTTGGGGCATACATCAACGCACAACCCACAGCCCTTACACTTGTCGGTTTTAAAAGTAAGTTTTGCCATTTAAAGCACTCCTTCTTAATTTATCTTTTTCTGCAAATTTAATGGGAAGATATTTGAAACGCTATCCTTCAAACCTTCATAAAGAACATTATACACCGAAGTGCACTTAATTGGAAGACCTGTTTTTTTAGAAATTTCATCGGCATAAGCTAAAGATTTTAAAACATCTTCGGCTTTTGTTTCTTCCCCTAAATTTGAATTGTTAACAATGGCGGTAAATTTCATATTTGCCGCATTTTCAATTTCCTTCATTATTTCAATGGTGGAATCGGCATCGCGGGTTAACGGGCGGAAGCAATTTATTACAAAAATCATTTCGTAATCGTTTTCCTCTAAAATGCTTGGGGCAATTCTGCCAAGCGCCAAGGCGCCACGGTCATCGCCGCCAACATCTATTATAACTCGCTTATCCTTTTGGTCGCAAATTGAATAAATTTGCTGTGGAAGTGCGGGAATATCAACATTACTGCCCGCATAGTCAGAGCAAATAAGCTCTATTCCCTTTTCCATAAATTCATTTGCGCTGTCTTTGGTGCGAAAATACGGGTTTACAATGTCCAAATCGGCAATGGCAACCTTTTCAAACTGATTTTTAAGGTCATAAGCCATATTAACCGCAACATTGGTTTTACCGCTGCCGTAATGACCGCAAAGTAAAGTTATTCTTTTATAAATCATAATTTATTTCTTTGAATTTTACCGCTTGTAGTTTTTGGCAAACTATCCTTAAACACCACAATACGCGGGTATTTATAAGGTGCGGTTCTTTCCTTAACATAGTTTTGAATTTCTTTTTTAAGCTCTTCAGTCGGCTCGGTACCGTTTACAAGCACGATGCTTGCCTTAACAACCTGACCTCTAACCTCGTCGGGCGCGGCCGAAACACCACATTCTAAAACGTATGGAAGTTCCATAATAACGCTTTCAATTTCAAATGGTCCAATACGATAGCCCGATGACTTAATAACGTCATCAATACGGCCGACATACCAATAGAAGCCGTCTTCGTCACGCCAAGCGGTGTCGCCTGTGTGGTAATATTTTTCGCCCCAAACTTCCTTGGTCTTTTCTTCGTCGCCATAATAGCCAACCGCAAGGCCGCAGGGACGACCACCCGAAATATCAATAACAATTTCACCTGTTTCACCGTCGTCAACAGGGTTGCCGTCAGGGTCAACGATAGAAACATTATAAATTGGTGCGGGTTTACCCATAGAGCCAATTTTATGCGGCGCACCGATAAGGTTGCCGATAATCATTGTGCTTTCGGTTTGACCAAAGCCCTCAAGAATTTGAAGACCTGTTACCTTTTCAAATTGGCGGTAAACTTCGGGATTCAGTGCTTCACCCGCGGTTGTCATATGTTTAACCGATGATAAATCATATTGTGAAATATCTTGCTTAACAAGCATTCTAAGCATTGTGGGTGGTGCACAGAAGGTAGTGATTTTGTATTTTGCAAACATTGGCAAAATATCAGCCGCATCAAAACGGTCAAAGTCGTAAACAAAAATTGCGGCTTCAGCAAGCCATTGGCCGTAAAGCTTACCCCACATCGCCTTTGCCCAACCTGTGTCGGAAATGGTAAAGTGAAGACCTTCGGGGTCAACATCGTGCCAATATTTTGCGGTGTGGAAATGACCCAATGGGTATTTATAATTATGCGCTGCAATTTTGGGATAACCGCTTGTGCCCGATGTGAAGTACATAAGCATTAAATCATCGCCGCAAGCGGTGTCATCGGTGCGTTCAAAGTGGGTTGAGAAGAGTTTATATTCTTCATCAAAATTGCGCCAACCGTCGCGTGTGCCGTTAACAATAAGCTTGTTTTTAAGGCAGTCGCACTTTTCGGCTGCCAATTCAACCTGATGAGCAGTATCGCCGTCAGCTGTACAGATAATTGTATTAACACCTGCCGATTTAAAGCGATATTCAAAGTCTTTTTCCAACAACTGATTAGTTGCAGGAATAGCAATTGCGCCAAGTTTATTTAGACCAATCATTGCAAACCAGAACTGATAATGGCGTTTAAGTACAAGCATTACCTTGTCGCCCTTTTTAATGCCAAGCGATTTAAAATAGTTTGCGCTGCGGTTTGATTCTTTTTTAATGTCGGTAAATGTCAATGCACGTTCAGTGCCATCCCTTGAAATGTGCATTAAAGCAAGTTTTTCGGGTTCGCGTTTTGCAAGTTCATCCACCAAGTCAAAACCAAAATTGAACTTTTCGGTGTTTTTAAATGTTATGCTTGTTGGTGTGCCGTTTTCATTTTCAACAATATCTATGTAATTACTGTAAATGCGCTCACTTTTATCCTTGCGTGTGCGCTTGGTGGTGGGAACATTTACAATTGGTTTAATATCTTCGGTTAATTCGGGGATAGGCTCACCCGTAGGGTTTAAAACGATTGCATAGAATATACAATCTTCACCGCCAACCGCTATCATACCGTGCGGGGTGTTACTGTCAAAATAAATACTGTCGCCCGGGCCCAAAATTTCGGCATGTTCGCCAACCTGAACCTTTAAGTGACCGCTAATAATAAGGTCACATTCCTGACCTGAGTGGGTGGTAACTTCAATAGGTTTATTTTGCGCTTCTTCACTGTAAACGCTTTTAACATAAAGTGGTTCGGCAATACGGTTTTTAAAAGCAGGCGCCAAGTTATAATAGGTCATACCGTGTGCCTTTTCAATGCGTTGACCTTCGCCGCGTCGGGTTACGGTATAAGATTTAAGGCGTGGGCTATAACCTTCGATAATATCAGTAACGTCAACATTAAAAGCATTTGCGCAACGGTAAATAAAGGCAAAGTGCAAATCACTTTCACCGTTTTCGCAAAGGAGATATTCCTCTTCGCTAACAGCGGTTTTCTTTGCCATTTCGGCAATAGAAATACCCATAATTTCGCGCAGTTCTTTAATACGACCCGCTATTTCTTTAATTTTAGAATCAAGACCTTGCATTTTTCTATTATTCCTCCGTTTTGGGCGAAAAGTAAAAATACCCGCCCCAAAGTTATGACTTTGAGACGAGTAAAAAATTTCATACCCGCGGTACCACTCAAATTGCAGTATAAAACTGCCACTCTTGGAATCTAACAATTCCTATGCCTTTACGCAGCAATCACGAAAGGGGTCTAATCGTTTAAAACTTTCTTCCCTTTGGCTCAAAAGCTACAAACACAAAACACACACAAATGACTTGCACCAAACCGTCACTTCTCTGATATGTATTATTTTGCGTCCTCTTCGTCAACGCCTCTAAAAATATATGGTGATTATATCACAACTTTAAAAAAATGTCAATAAATATTAAAGTTTTTCAATTATTTGGTTATAAATTTGGTTCATACCTTTAACATTAGGGTGACCGCTTTGTTTTACGATGCCCGAAAGGTTTATAACCTCGGTATTATAATGATTTGAAACCTCGTTCATCATTTCGCTGATTTCGGGTTTTAGGTCGGTATTAACAATCGTTATAATTCGGGCATTTTTGCAATTTTCTTTAATCTTTTCAATTAAATGGCAAAAAGCGGGAAAAAGCGAATATAAATCTTGCTCAGTTTTTTCACCGTACATAATTTCGCCAAGCGGCACGCCCAGCCAACTGTCGTTTGTGCCACCGAAAATAAAGAATGTATCAATTTTATTTTCTTTGAAAAAACCATCGCTTATAAGCTTTGAAAGTCGATGACAAAATGATGTCCCCTTATAGCCGTCTTCTTCACGCTCTGTATAACAAATAGTAGAGCCCGAAAAACTGCAATTTAGCACCAAATTTGATTTTGTTTTTTCCAAAAGCTGATGCCACCAGGTTTGTGTTACCTCTAAAACATCGGTATCGGTTTGTGTAGGCCTAAAATACCAAGTAAAATAACCGCCAGGTATATAACCCTGAAAGGTTGAATAACTATCACCTAAAATAAAAACATTACCTATGTTTTTCATTTAAAAGTCCCCGTATTAAAGTTTATTACGCTGAATTTTACCGCTTATTGTTTTGGGTAATTCATCGCGGAAGACAACCACACGAGGATATTTATAAGGTGCGGTGTGGGTTTTAACATAATTTTGAATTTCTTTTTTAAGCTCCTCGGTTGGCTCGGTGCCCTTGGTAAGCACAATGCTTGCCTTTACAACCTGACCGCGAATTTCATCGGGGGCGGCAGAAACACCACATTCCAAAACATAGGGAAGTTCCATAATAACGCTTTCAATTTCGAACGGTCCAATGCGGTAGCCCGATGATTTAATAACATCATCGATACGGCTTACATACCAGAAATATCCGTCCTCATCACGCCAAGCGGTATCACCTGTGTGATACATACCGTCGTACCAAGCGTCGTTTGTTTTTTCATCATCAAGGTAATATTCCTTGAAAAGGCCACAAGGAACTGCCTTGTCGGTGTGAATAACAATTTCACCAACCTCACCTGTGGGGACAGAATTGCCGTCGGGGTCAACAATGTCAACATCATACTGAGGTGATGCCTTACCCATAGCGCCAACCTTAGGCACAGTGCCGCAAAGATTTGCAATGGTAAGGGTGGTTTCGGTTTGGCCAAAGCCCTCCATAATTTGAAGGCCTGTTGCCATTTCAAATTGCTTATAAACCTCGGGGTTTAATGCCTCGCCCGCGGTGGTCATATGGTGAATTGAAGATAAATCATACTTTGAAAGGTCGCCCTTAATGAGCATACGAAGCATTGTTGGGGGCGCACAGAAAGTGGTGATTTGATATTTTTCGAACATTGGTAAAATATCATCGGCATCAAAGCGGTCGAAGTCATAAACAAAAACTGCGCCCTCGCAAAGCCATTGACCGTATAATTTACCCCAAAGTGATTTGCCCCAACCGGTGTCGGAAATGGTTAAATGCAAACCGTCACGCTCGCAGCAGTGCCAATATTTAGCAGTTACAAAATGGCCCAACGCATAGGTATGCTTGTGTGCCGCCATTTTCGGATTACCCGTTGTGCCCGAGGTAAAGAACATAAGCGCATTATCTTCACCGCAGGATGAATTTTCTTCCCTATAATAATGTGCACTAAAAAGTGGGAATTCCTTATCAAAATCCTGCCAACCATCACGGTTGCCACCAACCATTATAAGCTTTTCAACGCTGTCGCATTTTTTAGCAGCTGCTTCGGCAATTTCGGCGGTGTCGCCGTCGGCAGTGCAAACAAGTGCCTTTACACCTGCGGCATTAAAGCGGTATTCAAAGTCGTGCTCTTTAAGCTGATTTGTTGCAGGAATTGCAACCGCACCAAGTTTATGAAGCGCAACCATACAAAACCAGAACTGATAATGGCGTTTTAAAACAAGCATAACCTTGTCGCCTTTTTTGATGCCAAGGGAAGTAAAATAGTTTGCAACCTGATTTGATGCGCGTTTAATGTCATTAAAGGTGAAACGGCGTTCAACCTTGTTTTTATCAAGGTGAAGCATTGCAAGCTTTTCAGGATATTTATTAGCAATGCCGTCAACAATATCAAAGCCAAAATTAAAGGTGTCAGTATTTTTAAAGTCAATTTTCTGCAAAGCACCGTTTTCATCTTCAACTGTCTTTACAAACTTTTCGCAAACCAATTTTTCGGTCTTTTTGGTGGAGGCAATGCTTTTTCTTACAACCTCCTCCTTGGTGTCTTCACCGGGTAAAACAACCGCACAGAATACGCAGTCCTTACCATCAACCGCTATCATACCGTGAGGGGTTGAGGAGTTGTAATAAATGCTGTCGCCTTCGTGCAAAATTTCAATATGGTCGCCAATTTGCACCTTTAAGCTACCGCTCATAACAAGGTCGAATTCCTGACCCGAGTGGGTAGCAAGATGAATTGGTTTGTTTTGCTGTGCAGCGGAATATTCATACCTTACCCAATATGGCTCGGCTATTTTATCACGGAATTTAGGCGCCAAATTTTTAATGTCAATACCGTCTTCCTTTGCGGTTTGAAGACCTTGACCCTTGCGGGTAACAGTATAAGACTTTAATCGTGCGCTGTTGCGACCCTCTAAAAATTCGGTCATTTCAACGCCAAACTGTAAAGCGCACTTATGAATAAAGCTAAACGGAATATCCGCCTCGGCCGATTCGTAAGAAATATACTGTTCTTCACTTACTTCGGTTTTTTCTGCCATTTCAGCAACAGACCAGCCCATAATTTCGCGCATTTCACGAATTCTGGAAGCAATCTCCATAAGTTGTTCTTTTGCAGTATTGGTTGTCATTTTTAACACCTCTTTAAAAAATAAAAACACCCATCTCAATCTTTGAGACGGATGTTGTAAAACATTCGCGGTACCACTCAAATTGCAGTTTTAAAACTGCCACTCTTGGAATCTAACAATTCCTATGCCTTTACGCAGCAATCACGGAAAGACCTACACGCAAAAAGTTTCAGCCCTTCAGCTCGGAAGTGATAGGTATTTTTGAACACTTACTGTCAGCTTGCACCAACCGCCAACTCTCTAAAAGCAGACATTCAAAACCGTCTTCGTCAAAGCTATTATACATTTTTGCTAATTATACCACTCATTAAAAAAATTGTCAATAGTTTTTCTAAATACTTGTTTACTTTTAAATTATATTATGATATATTATTAAGCGATAATTACAAAGGAAATGAAATTATGCAATTAAAATCTAAACTTATAGGCACAAAGGCATTTTATATGCGGGTTATCGCCATTGTTGTGCCAATGATTATTCAAAACACAATTACAAATGTTGTAAGCTTACTTGACAATGTGATGGTTGGGCGTGTGGGCACGCTTGAAATGTCTGCCGTTACCATTGTTAACCAGCTTATGTTTGTTTTTTATCTTTGTATTTTCGGTGGTATGGCAGGTGCCGGCATCTTCCTCACCCAATTTGCAGGGGCCGGTGATAATAAAGGTGTTCGCTACTGCGTAAGAATGAAAGCGGTTATCGGTCTTATCCTTTCGGCAGTTGCCATTGCGGTTTTTTTAATTTTCAAAACTCCGCTTGTTGAAATGTATATTGCCAAGGATACTCTTCCTGCCGCTTACCAAAAAACCTTAAATCTTGCGGTTTCTTACCTTGAAATAATGGTTATAGGCATTGTTCCTTTTGCTTTAACACAGGTTTATGCCAGCTCGCTTCGTGAGGTGGGCGAAACCAAGCTTCCGATGCTTTCAAGCATTATTGCAATTTTAGTTAACCTTGTCTTTAACTATTTACTCATCTTCGGTAAATTTGGTTTTCCAAAGCTTGGTGTTGTGGGTGCGGCTATCGCTACCGTTTTATCGCGTTTTGTAGAAACGGGTATTATTATAGTTGTTACAACCGTAAAACGAAAGAAATTTTCCTTTGCCGAGGGGCTGTTTAAAAGTCTTTATATACCCTTTAATCTTTGTAAAAAAATCACAACAAAGGGTGTGCCGCTGCTTATAAACGAATTTATGTGGTCGGCGGGTATGGCAATACTTTTGCAGTGCTATTCGGTACGCGGAATTACGGTTTTATCGGCTGTAAACATTTCAAACACAGTTAACAACCTTTTCAATGTTGTATTTATAACAATGGGTAACGCTGTTGCTATAATAGTTGGTCAACACCTTGGCGCTAACGAAATTGAAAAGGCAAAGGAAGCAGTTTGGCAACTTTATACCTTGGCAGTTTCGGCCTGTGTTGTTATGGGCGGCATTATGGCATGTCTTGCACCCTTTGTACCTTATATTTATAAAACCGAGCCCGAAGTTCGCCAAATGGCAACACAGTTTTTATTTGTTGTAGCCGCGTTAATGCCAATGTTTGCTTTTGCCCACAACTGCTATTTTACACTGCGTTCGGGCGGTAAAACCCTTATCACATTTTTGTTTGACAGCGCATTCACCTGGGCGGTGGCTGTTCCTCTGGCATTTGTGCTTTCAAAGTACACCAATCTCCCCATTGTTCCCCTTTACCTTATTATCCAATCGCTTGACTTTGTAAAATGTGTTATCGGCTTTATATTAGTAAAAAAAGGGTTATGGATTAAAAATTTAATAGAATAGCAAAAATACTGTTTAGGTGCCCCCTAAACAGTATTTTTTATCCCTTATACTTCCGTTTGGTTGCCATACCGCCCCGTATATGCCGTTCATTTTTATTTTTTTCAAGCACAGCTTTTACCTCTTTATAAAGCTGTGGGTTATCATAACGAAGGCGCTGTGTGACATCCTTATGTACCGTTGTCACTAATTAGAACGGTAGAATTCAAACCAAGTTCGCCTAATAATCGCAAATATATCTCAACGTTGCCTTCCTTATCAACTTCAATTTTTTGAACTATCTTTTTAAGCTGAGCATTGGTCATTTGTCCAACATCAGCAACATCTGATATTTCCTTAAATGTATCATTTAAAATACGTTCTAATTGTTCGCTTTTTGTTATGTGAAAAGACACCATTTTCAATTCATTTTCTAATCTCTCAATCTCTTTTTTGCTACCACCTATTTTGTCATTTAATTCATCTCTTGAAATTAAATCATCGGCATACATATCCATATATCTTTGTCGGAACTTTTGCATTTTTGCAAGCTGATTTTTCAGTTCCTTTTCATAAGCGATATTTTCATCCTTAGCTTTATATACCTTCCGAAACTCATCTATAACATATTTTACAACATTCTTTTTTTGTGCTAAAAGTTCAGCAAAATAATTCTGCAATACTTGAATTAACTCTTCTTCATTAACAGTTATAGCATTTGGGCAATTATCCGCACCTTTGCCATTATGACCAGAGCACACCCATCTTACATAAGTGTTTTTATATGTGCGCACACTTCGGCGATAAGACCATCCACAATCTTTACATTTTATAAGTGTAGAAAACAAATGCTTATTACTGTGGCGTGTTTTATTTGAATTGAATTTTTCGCATCGAGCGTGCATTATTTCTCGGGCAGCCTCAAACAATTCCGATTCTATTATTTTAAGCTCGGGTTTTTCAACCACCATCCATTTATTTTCGTCGCATTCAGCCCGCCTTCCCGTAAGAAAATCTACAACTTCTTCTTTACCATTGATAATTTTCCCAACATAAAGTTCATTTGTAAGTATTCTGCAAATTGCATTTTGACTCCACTTACAATTACGTTTGGTTTTTATTTTTTGTTCGTTAAGTATATTAGAAATTTTGGCAGCACCATAACCATCGTCAACATACCAACTGAAAATTTTTCTTACAACTTCAGCTTCGGTTTTATTAACTGTTAAGTTGAAATAATCTCCTATAGTTTTGTCATACCCAAACACTAAGTTAGGAACCCTTCCTTTTTCGGCATTTAGTTTTTTACCAAATTTAACTCTTTTTGAAGTGTTTGCACTTTCTTCTTGTGCTAATGCACCAAAAATCGTAAGAACGAATTCGCTATTACCCATACTTGTCATATTAGCGGTCAAAAATTGTGTTTCAATACCTAAGGTTTTAAGCTTTCGAACATTTTCAAGTAAGTCAACCGTATTTCGAGCAAAGCGCGATATATCTTTTACTATTACGATATCAAAATAGCCCAATTCAGCATCTGCCATCATCCGCAAAAATTCTTTTCTATTTTTAATTTTGGTTCCAGACAATCCCTCATCCGCATACAAGCGCACAAGATTGTCACCGGTACGTTTAGTATATTCATAAAAAAAGTTCTTTTGAGCTTCCAAAGAATTCAATTGGTCTTCTTTTTCAGTGGAGACTCTACAATATGCTGCTACATTCATCAAAATTCGCCCCTGTTACATCAATAATTAGCGTTACTACTATTATATAATAAACAATTTCAATCGTCAATTAAAAACATATCTTTAAGCAAAAGAAGGGTTACAAAACAGCTTACCGTCGAATAATTAAATTAACAAAAAAGAAGGTGGATAATGCCACCTTCTATATATTTTCATTATTTAGTTTTAAGGCCTCATTAATGGCCATATTCGCCTTTTGAACATTTGATTCTAAAAATATTTTCAATATGTAATCTGCGGTTGCTTGGGGTGTGTTTGGATTATTAAAACTATATTTCAATTTTTGTTTCACACACCACACACCCCTTGTATCTTAAATTTCTTTATATTTAATTTTATTAAAACAATTCTCAAAATAGAACAATATCCCCTCATTTAAATAAAAACTTTTTCTGATATTCAAAAATACTGTATTTTCTTATTCCGCCCTCATATAAAAAACCGATATTTAAACATTAATCTACTCGTTTCTCTCGACATTACATTGTTGGGTTTTCTAACAATAAAATTTGAACGACCATATTTTCGGTTTCATAATCGTATATCCCAAAAGATTCGCAAATTTGTTCGCTTTTTTCAGCGGTTACAGCGGCTAAATTTTCTGTGCTATAACCTTTGTAAACCATTCTTGTGTCAAGCGCTTGTTTTTCAAGTGATGCACATTGGTTAAATTTCTTTTTAGCTTCACCAAATGTATTAAACGTATATGTAGTTTTTGACATATCCCCATTTTTGGATTCCACAAGTTTATATACTATAAACTCAAATCCTTGATAGTTAAAGTTATGTTCAGTTGGCACTAATTTCATATTTTCCATTATTTTGTCTTTCTGCCCTGTTTGCCCTGGGCGCAAGGTAATAATATTAAAAACTCCTATCGTGTGTGTTTATAATAAGTATGATAGATAAGTGTTGTTTTCAAGTTAAAGTGTATCTATATTAAAACCATTCTTTAACGGCATTTTCAATTTCCTTTAATTCCTCTTGGTTCAACTGATACTCTCGGTACCAGCTGCTTAAATATGTATTCATATTATTGGTTACTTTACTTATTGGACATGGTTGCCACGCCCACAAAATCATTAATGCATCGTTTACAATCTCTTGGGTAGTTTCATAATTTCGCGCATCAGCGTTTGTTTTCATTCACATTTCCTTTCTTTTCGTTTTTAAAATATTCTGAGCGGTGTATATCCATCTTCATTTTGTTCCGCATATCGTATTACGTATGCCATCTTTTTCTCTTTTTCGTGAAGCACAGCAAACATAACATCTACGCCATCTAAAACAACCAATTCGTTTTTGGGATAGCCTCTAAAATAATCGCCGTTATCAAATTCGGCCCTTATTTCTTCAAGTCGTTTCTTATAAAACTCAATCGCCTTATCTTTATTTTGAATGAATGTGGTTTTTGATTCCGTATTTCCGTTTTTAGGTTCTGTTTTTTCAGAAATAACACATGCTGTTTCAATTTTTTCTAATTTCATATTTATAACTCCTTTATTAATTTTCTTTTTTTAATCCTAATGTATATATTGGCTCTTCTTGGGCTTTGTCGCATATTATAACCAACTTCATACAATTCAATGTATTATTTGCTTCGCCAATGCAAAAATCGTTTTGGTCATAACCACGAAAGCTGCCGGTTGAATTAATTTCGTTAAGCATATTATCTTCTAACATATCATAGAACTTTTCGGCCTCTTTCAACGTGCTAAAACACGTTCTTTTTTCCTCAATTAAATCATCTTGGTATACCATCAATTCCTGAATCTCATATTTTGTTTTGTTAATTTTACATTTCATTATTAAAACTCCTTATAATTAATTTACTCATATCGTGGTTTTTTCTAAAATAAGTATGACAGATAGGTACATCATACAATTTTTTGCATAAGTAATTTTTACTCCTTTCATAAGATTCGCTAGTGGCATGCGCCTTAAGTATGTTCCTACCCTGGACTCTCACCAAGGTGTATTTGCTTTGGCTATACACTCTCCCGAGTGGTTCATCGCACAAAGTATCGCCTTCTCGTCGCATGATTCAATTGTCAAGGTGCAGTTTTGGGATAAAAAAAGAGATTAATTGTGTGTTTTAAGCGTTTGCGCACACTTATCCCTTGTACACAAACTCTAAAAAATTTCTTTGCTTTGTTATTCAAAGCCACACAATTAATCTCTATATGATTTTATTTTGTTTTTCAAGGTTTTCTTAACCTTCTAATTTCATTATAACATACCACTAATTTTTTGTGAAGAGTTTTTTAAGAGGTTTTTGAAAATTCGGAAAATTAACCAAATTTCTATTACACTTTTTTTGAGCCAAAATTTGTGTATAATCACTAAATATAAAGCATGTACAAAATTGTAATATCAGTCCTATAATGCGACAAACATAAAACTGATACGGCTTTTAAAATCAACTTATCATAAACAAAAGGCAATTTGTTTTTAATAGCGAACTTTCTGTTAAGTCCACGAAGGACATATTTCCCATTTATACTATCTTCAGGAAATGGTTTGGGCTTTCCTGTCTTTTTATCTTTATTGCCTTCTGCCCAACGCTTACGAACCAACTTTTCAAGTTCGTCACGGTATGTTGGATATTTTTTAATCCTGTCCTCAAACAGTTTATAAACCAGCTGCGCATTTTTTGCGCGCAGCCAATGCAAATTTAAATCATTTTTGAAAAGCGCCTCGTCAAAAATTTTCTCATTAGGTCCTTTACCTTCAAAATATGGTTTAACTTTATCAATATCGCTTACATATATATAACTATCCTTGCCGCCTTTTCCATTACGGACAAAAATATTCCATATTCCATCCTTAAAAACTAAATCCTTACCCGTCAAACGCGATAATTCCGCTCTACGGATTCCCGTAAGCATCTGAAATTGAACCAAATCTTTCCACCGTTCCGCCGCCAAATCAGTTGCAGTACGGTATTTATCATGATATTTACTTCTCCCCTTAGTATACTCACTAATGTGTCTTATCGGCTTCTCAATAAGTTTTAATGGCACATCCCAGCATTTACATACTCCGCTAATGTATGTGTGTATTGTGCTGGTCGTATAACCCTGATTTTGAAGATAGTCACAGTACGTTTGTATATACCCTTTACAATCTTCAAAATTTTGCACGTCAAACTCACGACGACAATATTCCACATAACGCCTAACAATATTTTTATACTGAGATTTTGTTAAATTATGCGGTATTTGGTTGAGTATCTCGTTGCATTCATCACGAATAACCCTTGTTTTGGATTTTTTCTTTTTCATTACAATCACCCCAAAACAAGTATGATAGAAATGCTTCATATATAAAATAAAAACCGCCTTATAAAGGCGGTTAATTACTTATAAATTGCGTTTTCAAAAATTTCTTTAAGATAATCAGTCACACCATTAGCTGAATGAATTGTTGCAGCCATTAACGAATCTGTGTCAATATCCGAAAAATCAATATTATATCCTGCATTCCTTATCAATTGCGATAAAAAGGCCCGTTGCGTTCTACCATTACCCTCACGAAATGGATGAAGCATATTTGTTACACAGTAAAAATCAACAATATCATCAATAAAACTGTTTTTATCCTGATTACAAAAGTAATTTTGTTTTTTTAATCGTTCAAAACAAGCGGTGGCTAGATCGTCAATTTCATCCACTTCTGCAAATCTTGTCCCTTTTTTAGATATATTGATTGTTCTTATACTTCCAGCCCAATCATAAATATCTCCAAAAAGATAGCGATGTATGTCTTTGTAATGTTCGAAATCAAAAGTACCTTTAATAGGTTCTCTTTCTAATGCCGACATTTTAGCAAAGGTTATCTTAGCTTCGATTGTAGCTAATTGCTTTTCGTCCTTAATATCAAATTTATTAATTAAACAGGTCGTTCCCTCATAACAATCTTCAGTGATTGTATCAATACTATATCCCATTATGCCATAACTCCTGCTTGTTGTTTAACAAGTGAAATATATTCTTCCATAGACATTTCACTATTCAAAAACTGATGACACCAGTTTTTGCACTGTTCATCTATAACATATCCTTCCATTTCAACAGAAGCAGCAGCATTTTGAATGGCTTTGTCAATTGACATAATTTTCACCTCGCATATATTATATACCTTTTTAAATAACAAGTCAACGCTAAACTGTCAATGGCTCTATTTAGTATTTTACTTATGGGAGATAATTTTCTCCCATAAGTAAACGTCAAGCGTAGACGGGCTAACGGTTAGACACTCCGTTTCTCCCCAAATTAACTGGTTATTTATGCACTTTACAAGAGCATAAATAACCGTTAATTTTTTGCTACAACAATGTTAATTCTGCTTCTTCAGTAATCCACTCTCCTCCATCAATTCCGGCATCTTTAAGCAACTGCCTTATCTCATCAATCTCAATTTGCTTCAAAGCAAAATATTTTGCATACTTCTCAATTATGCAATCACGATCCGCAATAAAATAATTAAACTCTTTTTGAAACTTATTCCTTATTTTCTCATCCAATGTCATACTACTGTTCTCATAATCATAGTTACATATATATGCTCTAAGAACCGCAATGTATAAGCCGAATAGCACGCATAATTTTTCATCTTCGCTCGGCTTATGAATATACTTTTCTAAAATTTTTGCTTCTTCGGCATTATACAATTGATAAAGTACCTCCGATGTTTCCTTAACCAATTCATCAAGCAAATCAACCAAACGGTTATAATCATCATTGATAAAACAATTTGCTGTCTCGGTACGGTATTTACGCAATTTATGTAGTTCATCCATATAACTATGATACCTATCCAAACAAAAGTTAAAGTTCTTTCTAAAGCTGTTAACAGCATTATAAAACTCAATTAGTTCATCATAATTATGTATTAACAACTCTTTACCATAATCATCAATAACACTAAACTGATGTGTAGCCAATAACATCTTAATAGTTTCATTTTCCACATTACTTGTGACATCAAAAACCTTACCTTTTATAATTGCAATAAATTTCCACTCACCATTTTGATTAGCAACAATCAAGGTATTTCGTGCAAATTCCATATACTCGTTTTTCAAAGGTATGTTCTCGCCAATTCAATAATTGTGACCATCTCTACCCACCTTGCTTCTCATAATTGATCTTTCTAAATATTTGTATTTATCATCACACACCGACGTATTGTTTATGTACGCCATTCTCGGTGTGAACGATTCAATTTTTATGCCATCAATTAAAATCAATTTTTATTCTCCTTTATATAATTATTGCAGTAACACATTGTAGCAATTTCACTCCTTATCGTGTTTAATATTCTGCAATATAAGTATGAATTACCACTACTACATTCAACCGAAAAGAAAAATGGACCTGCCGAAGCAAGCCCACTTTTCCCTAAATCAACAAAAAAGACATAAAAAGATAAAAAAAGGAAGTTAATATAACCAAATCAATTGGTGACAGCTCCAATCGTATTATCCGGTTATAACTATAGTATGACAGAATAATATGTGTTACAAATAATAATTACAAGTATTTCATTCCCACGCCGTAATATCTAATCTCACTTACAGCTTCGTTATATGAATATTTCTTATAACTAACAGCGGAAAATTTTCCGTAAAGATATATAAGTCTTCTGAAATCAAATTCTTCCATTGCAGATTCAAAAATTGATTTTTCAAAATATATTGTATATATTTCTTCATCTTCAGCAGTTTTAAAGAATACTTTATAAAAATTTTCTTCAACCAATTCAATTGATACAATATGCCCCAAAAACGAAAAATCAGCATTATAATCCAATTTTGACTTTTCAGTTTTAATGTCAAATTGTTTTTCCAATATACAATTAGTAAATATAATTTCGTAAATAGAATTTTTCATTTCATATTTGTTTACGGTTCCGCTTATTTTTACAAAATCGTTCTTATACCACTTTTTCACATTACAACATCTATACGGAATCTTGAGGTTGGCCAATCCGCTATATGTTTCAAGAGTCATATTGACTACGTCATTCCATAATGCAACACTAACAATTCTACCATAAATCTCCGTTCTAACTTTTTTGTCCATTTGGTTCCCTCCCTTCGTCATTTACTTTAAACAAGTATGACGGATAACAAACACTCACAAACTAAAAATCATCAAAATTTATACCATCAAAAAATTTTTTTGCTCTTTCCTCACAATTTGGTATTGTTATAATTTTATCTTTCCAGGAATCTACGTTATATTTTCTCTTTTGAGTTTTGCTTTTCTCTCTCAACGCAAAATAATATCTATTATTTTCACACTTTGAATGCAAAATAATATTCGTAACTTTATTTATTAATTCTATTGATTTATTTATCACACGCCGTTCAAATTCACTTTTGTAACAATCGCTTTCAAAAAGTTCTTTGAAATTTTCTACCGAAATATGATAATATGACAAATGACGAAAACTCAAAGCAAATAGATATAACCTAATCGCATATTTTGAATTTAGTGAATAAATATACCCCAAATCAAATATTGTCATATTATTTTCCAAACCCAACAAATGCTTACCCATATCATTAGAAAATTTATATATAATATGTTTTTTATCAGCTTTAATAAATTCAAACATTTTAATTTCATCAGCACCAATTTTTACAACACATTTTTCTAGCATTTCAACTGATTTGCGAATGATTTGAAAAGTTGAAATATCCCATAGTTCACACACTTCACGGACTGTAATTTTCTCTTTCATAAACACTCTCTCATGTTTTTTAATTCGCGAAATCAAATACAACAACAATTTCCATTCATTGCAATTTAAATTAATTTGACTATTTCTTGCAAATTCATTAGATATAACCACACAATTTAATAATTCCTTTTTCATAAGATTTATACCTCTTTTTTTATTTAATAAAAGTATGAAAGAATTAAATAAAAAACGAATTTTTTTCCATAAGAAAACCAAATAAATTAAACTTTGTTGCAAAAAATCTAATAAAAACCAAGCGAACACCTTACAATCCCTTTATTTATCACATTTCAAGTTATCGCTAAAGTAACAACATATAAGTATTATAATAAAATTAACCTTCATTTCCTTTGAGGGCCATAAAACAATTAATTATTTTGCTATAAATCACACAAAATAAAAGCGGTTGGGGTTTACACCAACCGCCCATTTTCACAAAGAAAAATTTTTAAATTTTTTCTACAAAATCAAGCGAAATCCAACCTGCGCCGGATTTTAATTTGCCCCATTTTGCGCCCATACAGTCCGTCTTTTCTTCTATGATGGTGTAAACACCTCTGTCTTTAATTGCACCCTTTTTAATATTGTTAGGTGCCACATCGTTATAAATGTTCAAACAGTCCGTCTTAACTTTTACAAGATAAGGGCATTTGTTAGATACCGTTTTATTACCTTGCGGCAAAATATCTTCACCATTTTGAACTTTAATTAAATACTTTTCATCTACAGGGCTGCAAATCGAATGCTTGCCGTTTTCACTTTTATCAATTACTACTCGACTGCCTGTCGGCTCTGCTTTCACATACCAGCGCTGTTTTTGCACCCAATCGGGAATGCTCTTTCCGTTGTAATAGGTTGCACCTTTCACAATTGAAACAAGGTCGCCTTTTTGAATAGATGTGTTTTCAATAACAGTTTCGTCTTTATTCTCTATCTTTACTTCATCTATTTTTAGAATCTCTGAAACTCGATTTCTGAAATCACTCATCGTTTCGCCGAACTTTTTCATCCAATGTTCTGGGTCGGAATGGTTGCAACCATATCCCAAACGGTACGCTTCACAGTGACCGACAATTTTTTCAACTGAAATGTTATATTGCTTGCATAAATGGGCGCAATATTGGGCGGCAACATTAAAAGCTTTTGTATAATAATCTTTATCCTTTAAACCGTCTTCGCAAATTTCAAATTGAATATATGCGGGTTTAAAGTTATAGCTGCCTTTTTTACCGCTGCCCACACCCCAACAACAAATATTAAGCGGAAGTATTTCTGCCACTCGAATTTGTTTGTTTTTGTCATATCCGATGAAGGCGTGCACACAAACCTTTCTACCACCGGGCTTTGCTTTATTCCAATGGTTTGCATTTGGGTTGACACCCACCTCATCAGCGGCATCTACATACCGTTTTAAATTAGGGTTGTTTGCGCCTGTTGAATGCACAACAATGCCCTGAGGAACCATTTTTTGTGCAGCAATATAACAAAGATTTTTCACTGCATGCGCTTTAATAATATTAAGCATTTCTATTCCTCCTTCTTGGCCTGAATATAAAGCTGATTAACATATACACTTGCACCCGCCACAAGAACGCCTTGCGTTACAGCCGTAAATATCGCAGAAGCGGCTTCTTGCAGCCCTGATATATCTGCTGTTGCAACGACCCAAACGGCCGATAACACAACTGCTGATATTCCAAGTATTAAAGGAATCCACTTATCAGGCATTTTGCTTTTCTTTAGCCCAATTCCAAGAAAATAAAGAACAGGAACCAAAATTAAAAGCTCTGTTTTGATATAATCTTGATAATTCATACCTTTTCCTTTCTCAAACGAGTATCATCCCGATGATTGTTGAAATAACACCACCCGCCAAAGCCGCAATAATTGCAGTAATAATTTGCTGTAATCGTTGCTTGGGGACACCGTCAATTTCCTCAATCTTTCGTTCGTGCCTTGCGAGATGCTCGTTTGTATGTTTTAATTCGTTAGCAAGAGTTACAAGCGTCTCGTTCATAGAACGTATTTCCACCTGCACCTCTTTCATGGCACTCATGTCACGCTCCAAAGTTTTAATTCTTTGCTCGTGACCTTCGATGATAACCTCAATGTCCATTTTTACCCTCCTTTCTCGGCTGTGTCTTTATTGTAAAAATTAACCCTGACAACTACTGTCAGGGTTAAAAAATTTTTATCTATAATTTATTTCCAAAATTTGCGGTGCAAAACAGCTGTCGCCTGTTGTAATTGCGGAAAATCCTGCACCTTTAATTTGGGGCTTTAAAATCAGACCTTCAGATTTCGCAATTGTTTTTGTCCGCTTGTCAACAAACAACGGTGTAACATCTAAACTTTGATAACCGTTTTTCGAATGGGAATCACATATCTGCGCTTCGCTTGAAATTCTATTATTCCAGTTGGAGCCAAAGCTGCAAAACCGCGCCGAAACCTTGTGTGCGGTTACTTCAACACTGCTTTTATTAAATTTTGGTATATGTAGCACAGCTTTTGCAACGCGTTTATCCATAATTTCAGAAATTTTTGAATAATCAGCCCTTGAATACAACCATTGCAAACCATACGCTAAAGAATCGCCTATAAATGCTGCAACGCCAAAAGCATTATTTGTAAATGGATTGCCGCTTTCTACCGTTGTGTCTTGAAATAGTTTATTCTCATAAAGATTTGCCTCCAAAAGAACATTTTGAGCTAACGGACTTGTTGCCGAAATTTCAACACTATATCTTTTATCAGTAAGTTTTTGATATTCAATTTTGGCAGGAGCTATTACATTACCCGCCGAATCCAAAGACCCTATGCAAGAAAAAACAACAAAAGGTCTAAATTTTTCTTTCATCAAAGCAAAGCACCTGTCATTTGACCTTACAATTAAAAACGGTTGCGACACTTCAATTATAAAGCTTGTCTTTTTGTTGTTTCTTGCATCACATTTTAACGCCACACCGTTTGCTGTGGGAAAAATTCTGCTGTCGCCACACAGCAATTCATTTTCTGACATTATTATTGGCCTCTGTGTCAGTTCAACCGTGCATGCGCCTTCTATATTTTCCATAAATATATTTTTAAATACGGTAATACTAGCGTTACTTCCGACAGCATACACAGCACCACCGTTCGAGTGAAATTTACCGTCTATTAACCCACGGCTTTTATAATTATAAATCGGTGTGCTAAAGTAATAAGCTGTTTTGCTTCCGTCATCTTCCTTCGCAACAACTCTGTATCTATTGCTGTTATTGTAATCGATAACAATAGGCAAACCCTTACGCAACTTGCTTATTTCACCTAATACTGACTGCATTTTTATCACCTCCAATTTTTTTATAATTACAGCTGCGTTTAAAATATAACACCTAACCATGACAATTTTTGTCAGGGTTAAAAATTTCTTGTAAAAAATTAAAAAGGCGATAATCTTTCACACTAACCGTCATCTTTTAAAAAGTTTTTTGAAAATTTTTCCAATCTTACAATCAAACACAAATTGCCCTACCTTCTTATTAAGCTTTTGCTCCTCCACATCAACACAACAGTAATCACATTCACCACTGCCATCAAGCACCTCTGCATAAATATAAGCTTTTCCGATTGCTTTTGCCGTTACTTCACCATTTATTACAGTCGCAACATCAGGGTTGGATGTGCTCCAAATAATTAATTTATCATTAAAATTTTCAGAGTATATAGTAGCAGTTAAGTTAAAAATTTCATCCTTTTTAAGACAAATGTTTTTTGGGTTAACACAAATCAAGTTATTACTACCTTCATCATTGGCAGTTGAACCGTTTTGAAATTTACCCATTTCACCTAATTCAGAGCGCATTTTTATCACCTCCAATTTTTATAATTACAGCTGTATATATAATATAAAAATTAACCCTGACAGTTTTTGTCAGGGTTAAAAAATTTATATAAATATTTTTGAATATGATTTTATTATGCATTCAAATAGATTATTTTCATTTTCAGAAAGCTTGTCCGACACTAATTCTCTTACTTTAACAAGTAAATTTATTTCCTCCTCTTTCATATATATCCTGTCCATTGTATAATCTTCACTAACATATATACCACCTCCATATCTGCCGCCTTTAACATACAAAGGCATTAAAAATGTTAGTTCATCAATATCTCTTTTGATAGTTCTGATAGAAACGCCAAACTCTTGGGCTAAATTTGCCATTGTTTCATATCTGTGCTTGCAAAGTAGCTTCATTATTTCAAGTCTTCTTTCAGCCGTTCCCACAGAACTATCCCTCCTTTCGAAAAAATATCATTAATTTTAAAAACTATATTTTTATTGAAAATACGGGTATTTTAAATTAAATTGTCACATAATGAATTTAAACCTTATCCCTTTCCGTCTTATTATTTATATTACATTCTTTTTCGCAATATTTTTGTCAATAATTGTAAAATAAAAAAATATTTTTAAAATTTATGGAATTTTTAATTTAAAGGTCAAAAAAATAACGGCCGAAAAAATTTGATCGTTATACAACTTGATTTATTATTTTTATATAAAATAAGTAACAAAATAGAAAAAGGCGGTAGACTTTCGCCTACCGCCCCGTAAATTAAGAAAGAAAAATTAGCATGTAAAGTTGTGTTTTTAGTCAAGACACAGAACCGTCCCCCGTCTTTCTGAACCGTCCCCCGTCTTTCTGTATCCCCCCTACTCTCCGTAAAAAATATCTATTATTTCCCCATTTTTTCTTGAAATTTTTATAGTAATATCGCCACCAACAGTAAATTCATCAATCATATATACGATTCTCCAAACATCATTTCTTTCTTCAAATGTTACTTTAATAATTTTATACTCATCAAGATTTTTTTTCAAAGAATTAATGAATACATTATCAGCTATTTGTCTTGCAATTTCTTCATTTGAAACAACGCCAGTATCTTTTGAAAAATTCATGTTATCATTACTTTCTGATTTTTTCATTTTGTTTTCACATGCACATATACACAACATTAGTATGATTAATACAACAAAAGAAAAAAATTTTTTTACCATGTGGGCCACCTTTTCTTATAACAATTAAAATCACAATTAGTTCCAATGTGTTTTAACCATCTTAATTTATAAATTTTAATTAATTCATTTTTAAGTGGTTGGGTAAGTGAAGAAAATACCACATTGTTTTTGACGAGTTCATCTCGGAATCCTTTTCTGGTATCATGAAATACTCTAACGCTTTTATTCGGCGTTACAACATAAAGAGCAATATAATAATATTTTGCAAACTCTTTGTCACTATCTGAAAAGCTATTGCCGTTTGGATGAGTATGAATTGCACCAACAATCCAAGCCCCCTTAGGAATAAATTTTTTTCCATCTAACGGCCGACAATTGTGTGGATTTCCAATAATATAATGCGTATAAGAATATTTGATTTTGCCATTTTTCCATATTGCATAAATTACAGAACTTATTTCAAATCTTATATATAAGGATATGTTATAATATAATTTAGCAAAATCCAAAGCAGCGAGTGAACTTTTCGAGAATAATTGACCAGGTTTGTACCCCCAATTATCATAGAAATTAATCGGTGAATTATAGCAATATTCAAATACGCTTTCGTCACTAATTATTAGCGTCGCATCATCCCCATTCAAGAACCTACCAACTTGCGGGTCGTAGTAGCGAGATTGGAGATAATATAGATCTGACTCTGAATCATAAAAATAGCCACGATATCTGAATGGGTTAATGTTGGCAATATCACAGTTGGAAATATCCTTTGTTACAGTGCAAACACCCCACGCATCATAGGAATATCTTGCAACTTCTTCACCCGAACTGTCGGTGATAGCAATAATATCGCCCTGTAAGTTCTTTAAGAAATAGTATGCAGTGCCGTTAAATTCAATACCGCAAACGCTGTCTTCGTTATCGTAAAGGGGAACGATAGAGTTAACAACGTCGCCAATCTTCCAAGTTTCCCTTAATATTTTAGCACCGTCAAGCACATAATCGTGTCGAATATTGTCGACGGTTTTAGAAGTTCTTATACCATTTGCGTTGTAGGTGTACTGGATATTATCAAATAACTTAAGCTGACGACCTTTTTCCCAAGTTAAAGTGTGACCGAGATAGGTGAGGGGATTACCTTGTTCGTCATAGGTAATGGTTTTATCGCCAACCTTAATGAGCTTATCTTTCCAAACCTCGTCATAAGCATAAACAACACCGTTTTTGGTAAGGATATTACCGTAATTATCATAGGTCATAGAGTTAACAACGGTTTGGTTGTCCTTAACTTCTGAAACTAACTGACCCAATGCGTCATAGGTGTATTCGGTAATACCATCTACACTGTCGTCAACCTTGGTGATGCGTTCTTCCTCGTCGTATTCATACGAGATGGTGCGACCACCCGAAAGCACAATTTGGCTTACAAGTTGGGTTGTGGGTGACGATTTAAGCATATTGTTATCGACATGCTCTTGTGTTACTTCACCTGTAAGATAGGTAAACTGACGGGACACAAAGCCGGTTGAAAGCTGTAATTCGTCAAACACTTTTCTGCCGAAAGAGTCATTTTTGCTGTGGGCAGTTACGACTTTGCCGCCTGCGGTGAATTTTAAAATTTGTGAATCATTTTCGGTCTTTTCGTAATTTTCGGTTAATTCCTTACCGTCAGCAAATTTAATGTGCTTTTTGGTAAGACCGTCTTCGGTATCATAATAATACCTTACCGCACAAACAAATGCCTTTGAAATAACCATATTGGTGTTTTCGTCAAGCACAATTACCGATTCGGTCGACTGCATAATCTTGCCGTCTTCGTATAGATAATTATACTCTTTTCTTGCCAAAATGTCAATTGAACGAACAATATTTCCCTGACCGTCGTAGACGTATTTATAGTGTGCGGTGAGAGATTTTTTCAATAGAAAAGGCGATAGACTTTCGCCTACCGCCCCCGTAAATTAAGAAAGAAAAATTAGCACGTAAAGTTGTGTTTTTAGTCGAGACACAGAACCATCCCCTGTCTTGTCCCCTGTCTTGCGGTCACCTCTTGCTATGTTCTTCATTTATATTCCATAAACAATAATATTATGGTGATTAAAAACAATACAATTGAAAGAACTAAAAAACATATAGAAAGCAGAATTTTTTGATTTTTAAATAAATAAGTAAAATATGATATAGATAGGATACAACAAATTACTATAACATATTTAAAATAATTATTCATTTTAATTAATCCTCCCTTTAATATGAATACTGCCATTTTACATCTCTACTTGATATTTTCACATTTGAATTTTTTGCAAAAGTAACTAAATCTTGTATTGCATTTGTGCGAATCGTAATTTTTTTATAGGTTTTATTAGTACCGTTATCAGTTATTTTTATTTGATTAGTATGGCTACCCCAAAGAAAATATATTTTTAGAATTTTCTTTTTTGATTTTTTTAATGCATTTCTTATTGAGTTAGCGATATTGTCAAGTTCATTTGGATACAAATCAACAAGCATTTGTATCCCAGCAGTACAAAGCGTTATTCCTATTCCTAAAACAGCTCCGCCAGCTGGAGATAAGAAAATAGCACCTACTATAGCACCTACTATGGCAATTGCGATTCCAGCCCAGGCAACCCATCCGAATTTCTTTTTTATTTCCTTACGCTTGTTATCCAGCTTCAATGTGAAACTTCCAACTTGTTTAGAGTTAAAAGTTCCCCAGTATTCTTTCCAATATCCATTGTAGTCCACGTTCATTATAGCGTTATTTGAACAATATCCAAACAAGTTATGCTCTAAGACTTCTTGTTTAAATATTGCAACTTCCACCATATCCCCATTCACAAACCTACCAACTTGTGGGTCGTAGTAGCGAGATTGTAAATAATAGAGGCCTGTGTCTAAATCAAAATAGTAAGATCTATAACGGAATGGGTTAATGTTTGCAATGTCACGGTTAGAAATATCCTGCGTTACGGTGCAAACACCCCACGCATCGTAGGAATATCTTGCAACTTCTTCGCCTGAACTGTCGGTAATAGCAATAATATCGCCCTGTAAGTTCTTTAAGAAATAATATGCAGTGCCGTTATATTCAATACCGCAAACGCTGTCTTCATTGTCATAAAGCGGAACAAGGATATTATTACACCAAGTTTCCCTTAATATTTTAGCACCGTCAAGCGTATAATCGTGTCGAATTCCGTCGACAGTTTTAGAAGTTCTAATACCGTTCGCGTTATAGGTAAACTGAATATTGTCAAAGGATTTTAACTGTCTGCCTTTTTCCCAAGTTAGCGTATGACCTAAGTAACTTGTAGGATTACCCTGTGCATCGTAAGAGATAAACTGATCACCAACACCGGTAAGCAGGTCTTTCCAGTTTTCATCACCGTAGGTATACTCAACACCGTTCTTGGTAAGGATATTACCGTAATTATCATAGGTCATTTGGTTAACTGTTTGGTTATCCTTAACTTCCGAAACCAACTGACCTAAAGCATCGTAGGTGTAGGTAGTGATACCGTCTACGCTGTCGTCAACCTTTGTGATGCGTTCTTCCTCGTCGTATTCATACGAGATGGTACGACCGCCCGAAAGCACAATTTGGCTTACAAGCTGGGTTGTGGGTGACGATTTAAGCATATTGTTATCGACATGCTCTTGTGTTACTTCACCTGTAAGATAGGTAAACTGACGGGACACAAAGCCGGTTGAAAGCTGTAATT
>JAFYUI010000006.1 GCA_017549565.1 Clostridia bacterium | reverse complement strand
TGCTTTCAATGCAATCAAGTTTTGTCGGTGCATATGTTCTTCTTCATCAGACAAAGAGAAGTAGTCTGTCAGTACAAAATATCCACCGTCTTTTAATGCTCTATGCAGTTTTGTATATAAAGGTACTTTTTCTTCCTTTGTAAAATGGTGTAAACTCTCCACCGATACTGCACTATCAAATGAGCACACACCAAAAGGCACATCAAAATACGAACTGCAAATTAAAGTAATATCTTTGTTAGCAAATTTCTTTTTGAGTGCCGACAACATTCCTTGCGACAAATCAATACCTGTTATCCTTGCAGATGGATTGAGCAGAAAGTATTCTTCTAACTCCAATCCTGTACCACATCCTAAATCAAGTATATGGCAGTTCTCGGTAGTCGGCAACTGCTTTGCCGTATATGGATAAAACTCATCTGCGGATTCTATGTTTGTCAACATATGTTTATCGTATCCATCTAATCTGTTTTCAAAGAAATCAGCCATTTTTTCAAGCATATCTAATCTCCGTCAAATTCTTATTTATCGGTTAGTCAGATTGTAGCATAATTTAAGTCAATAGTAAAGGAATATAAAAGATACCCGCGATGTTTCGGCATCACGGGTATAATTAGTTTTAGAAAACTGTCCTTTAGAGTACAACGCCTAGAGGACTTTTTTTATTTTGTTCTATTTAATTTTACCTTAGCGTTTTTCGTGTGGAAGTTCAAAGCGTAAAATATAATGCTTGGGAAGACCGTTATGCATAATAAAGTTTTGCTCACCTTGAATTAGTGGCATGCAATATTCAATTGCTTCTTCGGTTACATTATTTTCAGTTTCGTTTATCCATTCACTTGGGAAGTATTTCACTTTGTTTGCAACATCACGAACATCGACATGTTCGATACGAATGTTGTACGGGTGGTTTTTTACGCGTTTATATATCATCATTCTGCCTGAATAACCATTTAGCGCAGCTTTCACAGCAGCACCGCCGATACGCTCGGCCTCGGTTATATCACGCTTTGAGCTTAAGTGTGAAGAGCAACGCTGCATAACATTAAGTTCAATCGAACGCACTTTACAGCCAATTTCTTCTGATACAATTTTTTCAAGTGCTTTGCCAACACCTGATAAATATTTATGACCGAAAATGTCAACTTTGCCGGATTGAAAATCACCCGCATCAAGTGAAACACCTTCCGAAACGGCAACAATAACAGCGTGATATTTCTGTTGTGCTTCACGCACATCATTCAAAAACTTGCTTTTTGAAAAGGGTACTTCGGGTAGATAAATAAGGTGTGGTGCGATTTCACCATTTTTGCGTAAAACTGCCGATGAAGCTGTAAGCCAACCTGTGTCACGGCCCATAATTTCAACAATAGTTACTGACTTGCTTGAATAAACACTGCTGTCGCGGATAATTTCTTGCATGGTGGTAGCAACATATTTGGCAGCCGAGCCAAAACCTGGTGTATGGTCGGTAAGAGGTAAGTCATTATCAATGGTTTTGGGAATACCAATTGCCTTTATGTCAATGTTATTTGCTTTGAAATAATCGTCAAGCTTCATAACAGTGTCCATAGAATCGTTACCGCCGATGTAGAAAAACGCACCAATATCATATTTTTCAAGGTTTGCGGTAATGGTTTTATAAACTGTTGAGTCTACTCTAAAATCGGGAAGCTTATATCTGCACGATCCAAGCACGGTTGAAGGTGTTTGGCGGATAAGTTCCACATCTTCATCATCCGAAATGACGTCACAAAGGTTAACTAAATTATCTGAAATTAAACCTTCAATACCATTTACCGAACCATAAACGGTTTGGATTTCATCATATTTTGTGGCGTGGCGGAAAACACCTAAAAGAGAGGCGTTAATAGCGCAGGTAGGACCACCTGACTGTGCAACTACAATATTCATTTAAAACTTCCTTTATTTTATGATTATATGGTTATTTTAGCACAAAGTAGTTACCTTGTAAATGCTTTTGTAAAGCATTTATGAAATATTTTATAATGAAATTATATTGTAATTAAGCGATTTTATTGTGGGTTGATTGTTGCAAGCTTTTGATTAACATTTGTAATAATTGAAATTATTTCAACAAAAAAGGTTACGGTAAATTTACAAGCATTAAGGTTAATGGCAAAGAACAAATTGTTGACGGTTTTGATATTACATCTTACCGTGCACCAACCGACAACGACAAGGGCTTTAATGTGCGTTGGGCAAGGGTGAATATTTGGCAGGGTGAAAATATTGATTGCCAATTTACTAAGGTTTATGATTGTCAAATTATTGATGGCAAAATAGTCGCAAATTGCTCTCTTGCCGGTGTATCGCGTGTGCCGTATTTTAAATATTGTCAAACAATTGCAATCTATGAAAATGGCAAGATTGATTTTAATGTTAACGGCAAGGTTCGTGAAGATGCATTTTTCTTGCCAAGACTCGGGTATGAAATTGCTTTACCTGAAACTACAAACGAGTTTACTTATTTTGCAAATGGCCCGTATGAAAGCTATTGCGACCTTTGTCATGCTTCTAAGGTTGGCTTATATCAAAGCAATACTGAAAACGAATATGTAAACTATGTTCGCCCGCAGGAGCACGGAAATCATAATTTCGCAAAAATGCTTAAAATTGGCGATTTAACATTTGTATCTGACAAAGAATTTGAATTTAATGTTTCAAAATATTCTACAAATGCTTTGTTAATTGCCGAGCATGTTGATGAATTAAAAACAGATGGGAAAACACATTTGAGAATTGATTACAAGGTTACCGGTATGGGCTCTGCTGCATGTGGCCCGGGCCTTGCAGACGAATATAAATTAAATGATAAAGAAATTGACTTTAGTTTTTCTATTGTCTTGAATTAAAGGAATTTTAACCCGCCTTAAGCAGAAACAATTAAATTTCTGCTTAAGGTCGGTGTGTTTTGTTGTAAGAAGGATTTTGTAATGATTAAGTTGTTTAATTATGCCATAAATATTGGTGAACAAATGTTGATTTCGGGCGCCGAAGTACACCGTGTTGAAGAAAGCATAACACGTATGTGTCGTGCATTTGGTGCAGTTAGGACCGATGTTTTTATCATTACCAGCAGTATGGTTGTAACTATTCATACGCCAAATGGCGAAACATATACACAAACTCGAAGAGTGATGAATTCAAGTTCTAATTTTGAAAAATTGCATTTGTTAAATGATTTGTCAAGGAAAATTTGCCAAAAAGGTATAACCGAACAAGAAATTGAAGAAAGGTTTAACGAGGCAATTCACTGTAAGAAAAATTCGGTTTTATCAGAATTTGTAAGCTTCGCAGTTATTGCTTGTGCATTTACATTGTTTTTTGGCGGAAATTTGACCGAAGCGGCAATTTCTTTCTTTGTGGGTGCAATTGTAAGACTTGGCATTTATTTTTGTAGCAAGGTTACCAAAAGCAAAATTTTCGATAAATTTTTAGCCGCTACCATAGCAACTTCGTTGGCGTTTGTTGCGGTTAAAATAGGATGGATAAGTTCTGTAGATATGATTATTATAGGAAATATAATGTCCTTAATTCCGGGTATTGGTTTAACTAATGCATTGCGTGATTTATTTACGGGTGACAGCATTTCTGGCCTTTTAAGGTTAATTGAAGCAGCTTTGATTGCACTTTCAATTGCGGCAGGGTATTTCTTGGTTGCTTTTTTGGGGGGATTTGCACTATGACATCGACAGAAATCATTCAAATTTTATCGGGCTTTGTTGGCTCAATGGGCTTTGCTGTATTGTTTAATATTAGAGGAAAACGATTTGTTGCGGTTTCAATCGGTGGTTTGATTTCGTGGCTTTTATTTGTAATATTAAGCAGATTCATCAGTAACGAACCAATAAATTATTTTATTGTTGCCTGTGCACTTTCTGCCTATTCTGAAATAATGGCAATATTATTAAAATCGCCGACAACAACCTTTATTACAACTGCGTTGGTTCCCCTAATTCCCGGTGGCTCGCTTTATTACACAATGGCATATGCTTTTCAGGGTAATATGACAACATTTTTGCAAAAAGGTGTATATACTTTACAATTAGCCGCCGCCTTGGCACTTGGAATTATTCTTTCTTCGACAATAACAAGAATAATACACAAAATAATCAAACAAAAAACCGGTCTATTATAAAAGGAAAACAGCCTTAGAAAATTCTAAGGCTGTTTTTAAATGAATCGTTTATAACGAATTATTTCATGCTGTTTTCGTAAGATTCGATCATTTTCTTACTCGTTTGACCCATACGACTTTTTAATTTTTCTATATAGGCAGTCGTTGTTTTGCCTGTAAAAATGCGAATATCAAGTTTTATGGTGTTGTTTTTTTCGGGGGTTACGATAATCTTATCAATGAAACTATCGACAAATTCTTTTGTAATAGTTCCACTTGCTACTTCCTTTTCAGCCTTTTTCAAGGTTGCGCGGATCGTACTAATTGTTTTACGAAAAGCTTCGTTTGACTGTTGCTCTTGCTTCAATTCGGTTAAAAGTTCATTGGCGTTTGCGATTTCCTCATCACACTTTTCTGTAAGCGTTTTATAATTCATTTCGGTAATATTGCCTTTTGCAAATTGACCGAGCAAGGCAAATTTTCTTTCTTCCATATCTTTAACTTGAGATTCAAGACGCTTTATTTGTTTAGCGGTGTTCTTGTCAGAAGAAAGAGAAGCATACATTTTTTCATATTCGTCAATCATTGATTTTGCAGTTTCGCTCGTATCTTTGAACACTTCAAAAATTACGGGTATAATTTCGGATTCATAAATCGGTAAAGAATCGCAAGATTCACGACCATTATTGATTTTTCCTGAACACACCCATTTGCTATTTACAGTTCCGTCTTTGCTTTTAGATTCTCGGCGGTAATATGGTACACCGCAATCGGAACAAAATAGTTTTCCTGTAAGCAAATTAGCGTGATTAGAAACGCCTTTTCGTTTTTTAACGTCATCACTTCTACGCTGTAGAATTTGATTTGCTTTTTCCCAAAGTTCCTCATCAACGATAGCAGGAACAATTTCACCCGTTTCATCTTTGAACATAACCCATTCTTCAGGGGGGAGGAATTTTTGCTTTTTGGTAAACATATCAATGACTTTTACCTTGTTGCCCACATAGTAACCTTTATATTTGGGGTTTGAGATTATGCCCGCCATTGTTGAGTGAGCGATTTTGTTGCCTCTAGTGTTTCTATATCCATTGTCCCAAAAATGATTTTCTAACTCTTTCATTGAGTATTTGTCGGTAGCATACATTTCAAATAATTTTCGCACAAATACTGCTTGTTCTTCATCTATTACCAAGCGTTTATTTTCTTTTTTGTAGCCGAAAATATTGCTATTGCCTAAAACTACATTATTTTTAATTGCCTGTTCGTGACCGAATCTTACACGTGAAGATAGTCGTCTTAATTCGTCTTGCGCCATTGACGCCATAAGAGTTAGACGGAATTCAGAATCCTCATCATAAGTTTTGATATTATCACTTTCAAAATAAACGGGAACACCATAACTCAATAAAGCACGGGTATATTCGATTGAATCGACAGTGTTACGTGCAAATCGTGAAATTTCCTTTGTTAGAATTAAGTCGAATTTGCCGTCTTTAGCATCGTCAATCATTCGGTTGAAATTCTCACGCTTTTTTGTAGTTATGCCTGTGATACCCTCATCAACATAGCCATCTACAAAAGTCCAAAAACTATTAGATTTGATTTTATCTTCATAATAACTAACCTGATTTTCAAGTGAGTTTAACTGTTCAATCTTTTCAGTTGATACACGGGCATAGTATGTAACCCTTAAAGGTAGGTCATAAATTGTTTGGGTTTTTAACGCTTTTCTCATTTCGTAGAT
The DNA here is from genome assembly GCA_017549565.1 of Clostridia bacterium. Taxonomy (GTDB): domain Bacteria; phylum Bacillota; class Clostridia; order Oscillospirales; family Acutalibacteraceae; genus UBA737. Next base: position 60,223 of record JAFYUI010000006.1, on the reverse strand, counting down.
ATCCATTTTAACTCTCCTTAAAAAGTTCGTTTATCATTATTGGTATTATACTATAAATGATAAACGAAGTCAATACATATAAGAAAAATACCTCTCAAAAAGAGAGGCGGTTTTACAAGGCTTTAGGCGTTGCCTTTATAGGCAATTATTTTGGTATTCATTTTTCGGAAGTCTTCTTCCGAAATGATACCTTTTGCAAGTAAGGTGTCATTGAAGTATTTGAGCCAAAGCCTTTCGTATTCAGTTTTGGTGTTTTTATTCGATTTTACGTTATTCATAGAGTTAAACCCTTTCAACAATATTATTCCAAAGAAAACGGAAAAGTATTCAGTTTTAAATGGGAAAATAATATAGTCAAAAACGGGCAAAATGTACGGGCTTAAAAGGGGTACTTAAGGTCGTCTATCTTAAGATCACAACTGAATATCGGGGACATGTATTTATGTTTTGAAAGGAATTGGGCTTAACACTTAAACCTAACTCGTCGGGACGTATATTTGATGATTGTAATATTGAGGCGAGGTTGCAATGCTTTTTAATTTTGTCATTGTGTTGCTTGAGGAAATTCTAAATACAAATAGTAACCCTTGTCCCGTTAAAGAGCGTGCAACATCTCTATAAACTGTTAGGGTAGGCTCCGATGCAAAAACAGCCTCATGCCCTTGGGTACTCCTCTCCGTACCCTGAAAGTGTGGTTCACATGGTGTGTCAGTATGAAAAGGGGACAAATCATACATACTGTCTTGAAATGGACAGAGTGAAAGTCTAAATAACGGTATCCATAAAGGTCGAAACCCGATTGACAAATCTATACGGCGGACTGGACTGTCGTATAGTAGAGTTGCCATGGTAGCCATTCCAACGCTCTCGGGTGCGCAAGTCGTATGTGATAGGCATAAGCAGTGCGACAAAGTAAGTTAAGCGAAAGCAGCAATCAGACGGACGATTGTAAAAAGACTTACGCCACGTGTCGAAAGGCACGTGGGCGGTAGTGAGAGGCAAAATCCTGTGAAGTTGTTCGCGTACAAGACACGCTAAATAGACGCACGGGGGATGAAGGGAACATGGGGTGACACTTCGTTTTTGTACTGCTTCCTTGAGGTTACAAGGGAGCAGTATGTCCATTCTTCTGCTAAACGGGGTGTTGCAAGGTCAAACAAGTGAAATTACGTGTGTTTCCCACCACACCCGTGTCCCAAATTTTACCCACATAACTGTCCCAAAACATAAAAAATCAGGTGTACCTTGAGAGATACACCTGATTTTTTATCGTTCGTCACGTTCAAAATATTCACGTTCGTGTTGTTTGGTAATGAAATCCATAAAAAACTCCCAAATGCTTTTGCCACTTCGGGTGACTTGGCTTTCCATCCATTCTTGCTGTTCCCACGCTTGTTGTTGCAAATCGGCAATTTCGGCTTTGGCGTTTGCAAGTTCCACTTCGGCGGCACGGGCTTCTATTTCGGCAGAATTTGCCCGTTCTTGCAACTCTGCAACCCTACGGCGCTGATTGAGTTCACGGGTTAATTTTTCACCCGTGTGCTTAAGTTCTTTCAATGCTTTTATAATCCAATCCGTTATGCCTATTCTTTTGTTCATTAAATCATAATCGGATTTTTTCAGTAAAACAAGTTCGGGCGTTTCTTGCTTTGTGATGGGATTCTTCTTTGCAGGAATAATTTTAGCTTCAATATTTAAGTCGGTTTCGACACAAGCCTCTAAAACCGATTGTGATAGGCTCTTTTTGGCCTTTAGGGTTTCGAAATCGTCTTGGAGTTCAAGATATTCTTGCTCTTTTTCGGCAATGCTCTGAACTAATGCTGCTTCTCTTTTTTCTAAATCTTCAAGTTCTTTAACCTTTTTATAGGTGGCGGTGTCTAAATGCTCTTTGTTTCCGTTGCCACGAATAACCTCAAAACCTGCATGTGTGCAAAGTGTTGCCAAAAACTGATTTTCTCTGCTCTCCCATTGCATTTGGGCGGTATTGTTTAACCCTTGCGATTCAAAACCCTGTTGCTCTAAAGCACGGGATAAAGAACTTTGCATACCCATACCACGAGTGAATCCGTCACCGACAGGGATATAATCAATATGAACGTGTCCGACCTGTGAGCCGTTTACACCTACAGATTCGTCACAATGATAATACAGACCGCAAAGTTTCAACTGCGGATTTCTTCTTTCCCAATCCTCGACAAATGCTCGTAAAATTCTTTTGCCGTCATTCTTACTGCAAATAGGTGTGCCGTCTGCTTTCTTGCCATAGATACCAATAATAAGCTCATAAACGGGCTTTTTCTTTTTATCTTCACAAATTTGCTTGTAATAGTCAGTGATTTTGCGGTCTTCACGTGTCTGCCTTTCGTTATATTCTTCGACGGATTTCCCGAATAGTCTTTCGTAGGCGTTTCTTGGATCTTCATCCAACCACACCTCAAAATGACCGTTCGGGTCAATGTGGTCTTCCTTTGCGATAACCTTTGGATTTCGCAGATTGTGTTGACGTGCCACTTGACTGCCGTTGTGTGTTGATATTGTTACGTTATTTTCCATTGTCATTGCCCCCTTTGGCGTGTTTGCTGATATTATAGATGATTAAAACGGGGGCTTGACAATGTCAATAACCCAATATCACTAACGGCAGAGCCATTAGTTATTGGGGGCGGCGGCCAAGGGGTATCAACACATTATTTTAATATTTTCGTAATTACCTTTACATTAAAGGCGATATGTGTTATAATGTGTTCACCACATAAAACTCTAAAATGTATTTTTCCGCACAGAAGTGGGCATTTTACTTCGGTAAAAGTGCTGACTTCTTATTTCGCATTTCTGTGTGGAGTGTGGAGTTTTGTGTGGTAGCAAATCGGAGTCGAGCATTTTTCGGTGTGTGCGACTTCGTGTTGCACACACTTTTTTTAATTTTTCGAGGAGGAAAAGAAATGATTTGTAAGCATTGCGGAAAAGAAATTGATGATAAGGCGGTATTGTGTGTTCACTGTGGAAAAATGGTAAATGAAAAACCAAAATTACCAACGGGACTTATTGTGTTTTTGTGGATTGCCTTTTTGCCCATTATGGCAATTATAACCATAGTTAAAAGTAAAAAATTCTCTAAAAAAACAAAATTGATTTTATCGGTGGCTGTAATCATCGTTACTATATTGTTTGGAATAATTGGTGCCGCTTCAGATGCAAATATTGAAAAAACAAATTATGAAACAATTATTACCACCATTGAAAACAAAGATTTTGAGGAAGCTCAAGATTTAATTGAGGATTTCTTGAGAGATTATCCTGAATCAGAGTACATAGATGAAATCAATGAGCAGAAGAAAACTGTGGATACCGAAGTTGCTAAAATAGAGGCAGAGAAAAAAGCCAAGGAAGAAGAAGAAAAATTAAAAAAGGAACAAGAAAAACTCAACGCTAAAAAAGCTGAAAACGCTAAAAAAGCAGGCGTTTCCGTAGAAGCATTTGAAAATATGATTAACGCTTGTAAAGTAATTGATATTGAGTACGGAAAAATTTCAAATATAACAGCAAAGAATGATTGGGCTAATGGAAAAAGATGTTCGTTTGATTTTAGCGGTTATAACTTTTTAGTTTATTTTAATCAAGACGGAACTGTAAATTCTATAAATAGTGGAACCATAAAGTTTTACGAAAATGGTAAAAAAGTTGAGGATTTAAAAAACCGTCTTATTACCACTGAAGAAAAAACCCAAATCAAAATGTGGGCAGAAGAACACGTTAAAGCAGTCCTAAAAGCTCCGTCAACCGCAAAATTCCCTGGTTCATTCCTTTCACCATTTGAGGATTGGAGTATTTCAAAAGACGGAAATAAGTTTACTGTATCATCGTATGTTGACTCTCAAAATGGATTTGGGGCAATGATAAGAAGTGATTTTACAATCACTTATGAGTGGAAAGACGGAACAGGTAAAGTAATTTCAATGACTTTTGATGGTAAGAAAATAGTTTAAATTTAAAGCAAAAGAACAGGCACGGATTTTCCGCGCCTGTTCTTTGTATTAGCAAAATATATTTACGATAGTGAAGCCTCGTATGTAATAGCAATCTTGTGATTGTATGTAATACGGCTTGCACGTTCGAAAGTCAAGGTTCGTATGGTAGTCATCTTTTTAACCATCTGACCGCCGATAGAACCAGCTTGTTTAGCGGTGAGGTCGCCGTTGTAACCCTGCTTTAAGTTAACGCCAACTTCGTTAGCAGCTTCCATCTTAAAACGGTTGAGTGCATCTTTTGCCTCAGGTACTACATGTTTAGCCATTTTAATTTCTCTCCTATAAAATTTTTGCGTTTGCAGTATTATTTTATGATATGCTTTTGATTTTATTAAAGGTAAAAATTGCGAATAAAGTAAAATTTTTATATAGACAATATGTTAAAATAGTGGTATAATAAACTATAAGCGTGACTTTGTTTTTAAAATTTTATGATTATCAAATTTCAAGGAGTCAAAAATTATGCTTAACACACTAAATACAATTGGGCAGAAGTTCAGACTTGTTGGCGAAATATATTCTTTTGAAGCAATTACAATGGGCAATATTAATGCCACATATAAGGTTACATATAAAAATCCGGATGAAACGCTTAAATCTTACCTTTTTCAAAGGGTGAATATTCATGTGTTTAAAAATCCTGTTCAGATTATGGAAAATATCGACCATGTAACAACCTTTATACGCGAAAAAAATCCGAATCAAATTGCTTTGCACTTCCACCACACCGATGAAGGACTAAATTATTTTATTTATGATGAAAATGCTTTCTGGCGTGTGGTTAATTTTGTGGATTCGGTCACCTTTAATACTTGTGATGATATCAGGGTTATCGAAGCAACCGGCAAAGCTTTTGGTACTTTTCAAACCCAGCTTTCTGACTTTGACGGCACAGTACTTTATGAAACTATTCCTAATTTTCACAATACTAAAAAGCGACTCGATACACTTTTTGAGCATATAGAAGCTGACTCTTGCGGTCGTGTGCTCGAAGTTAAAAAAGAAATTGAATATATCGCTTCTGTTCGCGAAAAAGCGGCCGAATTAAGTGTGATGTACGCTAATGGTGAAATTCCCAAAAGAGTAACCCACAATGATACAAAATGTAATAATGTACTTTTTGATAAAAAGACCAAAGAGCCAATTGTTGTTATCGACCTTGATACAATTATGCCGGGTATGTCAATGTATGACTTTGGTGATGCAGTTCGTTTTATTGCAAACACTTCTACTGAGGATGAGCCGCATCTTTCAAAAGTATCTTTTGATACTGAAAAATTTGCCGCATTTGCAAAGGGCTTTATTTCAGAAACACATAAATCACTTAAACCTGTTGAAATTGAAAATCTTGTTAAGGCAACCTTTTCAATAACTATTGAGCTTGCGGCAAGATTTTTGGATGATTATATTACGGGCGATAAATATTTCAGATGTACATATCCAAAGCATAATCTTGTTCGCACCCGCTGTCAGCTGCAACTTGCAAAGGATATCGAGCGCAAGTGGGACGAGCTTGAATTGATTATTAAGAACATTATAGAAAATTTGGAAGCATAATATCACTTTTAAGGAGTGTTTTATATGGCAAAAGATATTACTTTAGTAGTTATGGCGGCAGGTATGGGAAGTCGCTTTGGCGGTTTAAAGCAAATTGAGCCCATTGGCCCTAATAATGAGGTTATTCTTGATTTTTCGGCTTATGATGCTATAAAAGCCGGGTTTACAAAAATTGTTTTTGTAATTAAGCACGAAATTGAGGCCGACTTTAAAAAGTTTGTTGGTGACCGTATTTCGAAAAAGGTTAAGGTTGAATATGCTTTTCAAGAGGTTGCAAATTTGCCTGATGGCTTTACTTGCCCTGCTGACCGCGTGAAACCGTGGGGAACAGCACAGGCGGTTTTGGCATGTAAGGATATTGTCAAAGAACCATTTGCAGTTATAAATGCTGACGATTTTTATGGCAGAAGTGCCTTTCAAAAAATCGCTGACTTTTTAAGGGAAGACAGCAACGATTATGCAATGGTTGGTTTTAGATTAGTTAATACTTTAACCGAAAACGGCCATGTTTCGCGTGGTATTTGCGAAATTGAAAACGGTATCTTAACATCTGTTACCGAAAGAACAAAAATTATGGACTGTAAATACACCGAAGATGATGGTGAAACCTGGGTACCTCTTTCGCCCGACAGTGTTGTTTCAATGAACCTTTGGGGTTTTGGACCGGACTTATTTGGATATATTGAAGATGGCTTTAAGGCGTTTTTACAAGAAAAAATCAATGTTCCAAAATCTGAGTATTACCTACCAAGCGTGGTTTCTTCTCTTATTGAAAATGGCGAAAAGCAAGTTCGTGTTTTGGTGGCCGAGGATAAATGGTACGGTGTTACCTATAAGGAAGATAAAGAGATGGTTGTGAAAGCTATTTCTGATATGATGAATAACGGGCTATATAACGGTATATAATTTTTACGAGGTGTTTTTATGAATTTTATTAAAGTAGAAAATTATGACATTTTAAGCGAAAAAGCCGCTGAAATTATTGCAAATGTAATTAAAGCAAAGCCCGACTGTGTGCTTGGCTTGGCAACTGGCTCTTCACCTGTTGGCACTTACAAAAAGCTTATCGAAATGAACAAGAAGGGCGAGCTTGACTTTTCAAAGGCAACTTCAATCAATCTTGATGAATATGAAGGCCTTGATGGTGAGCATGACCAAAGCTATCGTTATTTTATGAACGATAATCTTTTCAACCACGTAAATATTGATAAGTCAAAAACCTTTGTACCAAACGGCAAGGCGACTGATATCCCTGCTGAATGCAAAGCATATGATGACCGCATTTATGAAATGGGAATTGATATTCAGCTTTTGGGTATCGGTTTAGATGGTCATATCGGCTTTAACGAGCCCGATAAATATTTCACCAAAGAAACCCATCGTGTTGTTTTGGACGAGTCTACCATTGTTGCAAATGCTCGTTTCTTTGAAAGCATTGATGATGTTCCAAAGACCGCTATTACAATGGGTATGGGCGGCATTATGTCGGCTAAAAAGGTTTTATTGGTTGCAAATGGCGCCAACAAAAAGGAAATCGTTGAAAAGGCATTTTTTGGTCCCATTACACCCGAAGTGCCCGCTTCAATTCTTCAGTTACACAACGATGTAACCGTAATTTACAGCGAAAATTAAAAAAATAAGGGGATTGTTAAAATGAGCTTGAAGTCAAAAAGTAAAGGATTTATAACCGAATTTCGCGATTTTATTATGCGCGGTAATGTAATCGATATGGCAATCGGTGTTATTATCGCAACCTCATTCGGAAAAATTACCACAAGTCTTGTAAATGATGTTGTAATGCCGTTTATTGGTTGGCTTATCGGCGATATCGATTTAAGTCAAATCAATATTACATTGGTTGAAGAGGTTGTTGATGCAGTATCGGGCGAGGTTACGCAGCCCGCAGTTGTAATTGGCATCGGTACATTGCTTGTTACAATTATTGATTTCCTTATTATTGCTTTTATTGTATTTTTAATTATTAAAATTATGGCAAAGGCAAAAGCATTGGCAGAAGCAAAGAAAAAGAAAGAGGAAGAAGTTGTTGTAGAGGAGCCAAAAGCCCCCACAACAGAAGAGCTTTTAACCGAAATTCTTGCTGAAATGAGAAAAGATAAATAATAGGTTATAATTTTAAAAGCAGTAAAGAAAAAACTTTACTGCTTTTAATTTTTTTCGCAAAAATCCTTATGTGTTGCAAGAGTCACAAGCGTATCGCCGAGTTGAACTAAGATAGAAGCTAATAAAAATAATTCTTTGCTACTGTACTTACAGGCGATAGAATTTGCAACTGCGGTTATTGATGCCGTTAATTCACAACTATTCATAAATATCACCTGTTATATATTATGTGACTTGTGGAAAATATTGAAAATATATATTTACTGTGCTATACTTATTTATGGGATGTGTGATGGAAAATCGTTTAAAATATCCAGTTTTGCTTGTGCATGGTATGGGCTTTCGGGATAATAAAATTATAAATTATTGGGGCAGAATTCCTAAGACCCTTATAGAAATGGGTTGCGATATTTATTACGGTTATCAGGATAGTAATGCTGATATTAAAACAAATGGTGAGCATATTGCTGAAAAAATAGAAGAAATTTTAGCGAAAACAGGTGCCGAAAAAATCAATATAATCGCACATTCGAAGGGTGGACTTGACAGTAGATATGCTATTTCTACGCTTGGAATAGGGAATAAAGTTGCATCCCTTACAACTCTTTCAACACCACATAATGGTTCTAAAACGGTTGATTTTTTTATGAAATTTCCTGACGCTTTGGTTAAAATCGTTTCCTTTTTTACAGATGTTTGGTTTCGTATTTTGGGTGATAAAAACCCAAATACTTATTCGGTTTTTCATTCGTTTACAACTAAGGGTGCAGACGAATTTAACAGTGCAACACCCGATTTTAAGGGTGTGTATTATCAAAGCTATGCCTTTGTAATGAAAAACCCGTTTAGTGATATTTTAATGTGTCCGCAAAACCTTTTTGTCAGTTTGTTTGAGGGACAAAACGACGGGCTTTTAACCCCTGATGCAGTTAAATGGGGTGATTTTAAAGGCATTTATTCCGGTGTTGGTAGACGGGGAATATCACATTGTGATGAAATAGATGTGCGCCGCCGCAGATTTTCGAAAAAAAGTGGGGAAGGCGTTTCGGATATTGTTAATATCTACCGCGAAATTATTGTCGATTTAACAAAACTTGGGTTTTGAAGAGGTGTTAAATGAATAAAAAATTTGACAGATTTGAGCTTTATAATTTACTTTTAAAAATTCCCAAGGGAAAGGTTATAACCTACGGTCAAGCCGCGGCTTTGCTTGGTAATAAGGGTTGGGCGCGTGCAGTTGGAAATGCACTTCACCGTAATCCCGACGGCGAAAAATATCCTTGCTATAAGGTGGTGCATGGTGATGGCTCGCTTAGTGAAGCTTTTGTTTTTGGCGGCGCAGGTGAGCAACAACGCCGATTAGAAGCCGAGGGGATAGAGGTTATTAACAATAAGGTTAATCTTAAAAAATACGGTGTAATTTAAAATTTCATATAAATAGAAAATACGGCAGGTACAAATTAGATGTACTTGCCGTATTTTCCGTATAATAAAGGGGGATGATTATTTCTTTTTAGGGGCTTTAATCTTGTTAAGCTTTGCGTTAAGGTCTAAAAGCTGTTCCTTTGTGAATTTGGCGTCCATCATGCCGCCCATAAGGGTAAATAAGCGAAGCACGGTAAAGCCACCCATCATTGACATCATTTCAGGACCAACTTCAAAGCCCATAGCTTCCATTTTGCCGTCCTTGCCCTTGCCACCAAGCATTTTGCCTGCAAGTGACATAAACAGCATTTTGCCCTGTAATGTAGCGAGAACATCGCTCATTTTATCGTTAAGTGAAAGATAACCCTCACGGGTTTCAATGTCAAACCAGTTGAGAATTGCACCCTTTTCTTTAAGGCGATATTCTTCGTTAAAGGTTTCAACCTTGCGGATTTTGCCACAGTCCTTAAATTCGCCTGCAACTGCAACCAATTCGGTTTCACCCTTGTTTTCAACCTCGAAATAGAAGAAGTGGTCGTCAGCGGTCTTTTTGCCAAGGGAAACGCCGTTAGCAAAAAGCTCAACCTCTGGCATATTTGAATAAACAGTAACCTTTGTTACATCTTCAACGCGGTCGATATAACGCTTGCCGCAAAGGTGAACAAACTTTTCATCTGAAAGCCATGCTTTATATGCATAGAACGAATCCTTTTTGTATTTGCGGTCAATAGTTACAAGACCTTTATGGTTTTGACCGTTTTCGCCACCCTCATTACGAGCATCGGCACCAAAGTCAAACATATTCCAAACGTGTGTAGCCCATAGATATTTGCGGCTAAAGAACTGTTTAATAAGTTCTTCGTGGTAATATGCCTGATATTCTTCGGTATAGTCGCCCTGCATTGGGGTAGAGGTGTGCCAATTAAGTGCCTCGCAACCGTATTCAGAACAGCCAATGGGGATGTTTGGATGCATTGCGTGGAATTTGTCGAACCAAGGACCATTCATATCGGTTTCGCCACCATACCAACCAAAGTAATGGTTGTAGGAAACAACATCCGGAATTAAGAGATATGGGTCGTCCATTTTGCACATTGAAACAGCTGCAATAGTGGTAAGACGGGTTTTGTCCATTTCGTGACACATATTATTAAGTATGCGGTGATTTTCAAGCAAATCTTCGTCACTGCCACCGATACCAATTTCGTTTGAAAGACCCCAAACCACGATTGAGGGGTGGTTATAGTTTTGGCAAACAAGCTCTTTCATTTGTGAAATGGTGTTTTCCCGGCCTGTGGGCATATGCTTTGAAATATAAGGAATTTCAGCCCAGATAACAAGACCGTATTCATCGCACAAATCGTAGAAATATTGGTCGTGCTGATAGTGAGCCAAGCGGATAGTTGTAGCGCCCATTTCATAAATAAGCTCAATATCTTCCTTATGGTCTTCTTTTGAAAGAGCGTTACCCTTGCCCCAACGGTCTTGGTGGCGTGAAACACCGCGTAAAGCATATTCCTTGCCGTTTAATATAAAGCCGTTTTCAGGGTCAATTTTGAAGGTGCGACAGCCAAAACGGGTGCAAACATTATCAATTACATTTTCACCCTCTAAAATTTCGGCCTCACAGCAGTATAAATATGGGTCAATTCGACCGTGCCACAGGTGTACATCTTTAATTTCTAAGGTTGCAACACCGTCAACTGAAATGGCAGAGGTTAATTCGTTTTCTTCCTTGTCGTAAATGGTAACCTTTACAACTTGGTTTTCTTTAAGGTTTTTAGCAAAGGTTTCAACAGTAATCTTTGCATCATTACCGTTAATTTCAGGTGTAACCTTAATGCCGGGGGCACCATAATATTCTAAATCAAAATGAGCGTCGTTAACGCAAATAATATTAACATCACGATAGATACCGCCATAGAAGGTAAAGTCGGCCATTTGGGGATAAACCTTGTCGTTAGCGCTGTTATCAACCGCAATAACAAGAAGATTCATCATTTCAAGAGAATCGGTTAAATCAACACGCCAGGTAGAATAACCGCCGTCGTGGTGAGCAAGTGCTTTGCCGTTTAAATAAACATCAGCCGAAGAATTAGCACCCTTAATTTCAAGGAAGTATTTGTCGGCTTCGGGCAAATCGGTTTTGTTAAAAGCTTTGGCATAATAGCCGGTGCCACGGAAGTAGTCGTTGTCACCGTCCATACCGTCAATAGCGTTCCAGCAATGAGGAAGGTTTACAAAATCCCAGTTTTTAGGCATTGCGGCAGGGATTTCGGTTGCCATTTTTGTAAAAGCCCATTTTGAATTAAAGTTTAAAGTTTTGCGCATAGTTTTCCTCCAAAAAGATTTGTAACAATTATAACACGAAAATAAAATTATATGTTGACAATTTTTGAACAAAAGTGTCCGAAAGCATGTTTCGGACACTTTTGTTTTTAAGAATTAATTTTCGACAGACTCAACAGGAGCTTCAACCTTTTTAAGTTCGTTATTCATTTTTTCAAGTGTCTTTTTGTCAAGGTTGTAAACGAGACCAAGACCAATAAATTGAAGAAGTGCAGAGAAAGTAAATGTGCCGGCAACTAAGTAACGCATATTAACAGCAACTTGCCATGCTTGGTTTCCTTCGTCAGCGCCAACATAACCTAAAGCAACCATTATAACTAAAACGAGTGATGGGCCAATACCTTGTGCAAGCTTACGGAAGAAGGAGTGAAGTGAATATACGGTACCTTCTTCACGAGCACCTGTTTTCCATTCATTATAGTCAATAGCGTCGCCCATCATAGCCCATGAAACAGTTGAATAGATGCCAAGGCCAAGTGAATAGATAAGCTGACAAACTATGTAAATTATAAGGTCAAGCTTTGTGTTGTTAGGTGTTATAACGAACAAACCTAAAGCTGCGATTATTGAACAAATAGAACCAAAGGTTGCAAGTTCTTTTTTACCAAATTTAGCAACCATTGTACGAGCAAGTGGTGTGAAGAAAACAATAGGAATCATTGCAAACAATTGAACAATACCTGAAATCTGCACATTTTTAAAGTATGACTGGAATACAACGGTAACAGCAGTTGTAGCACCCTGCATACCGATAAACATACCCATTGCGGCGATTGTTGCGCCAACAGCTGGGCGGTTTTTCAAGAAGTTACCAAACGCTTTGAAAACATTAAATTTGGGGGCTTCTTCAGAGAGATTTACATCCTGTTCAACACGGATAGTAGTGTTGCGAATCATAAATTGGAAGCAAATAAAACCTAAAACGCCCATAATCAAAGCGGCAATAAATACGCGTTCGCCAATGAGATTGTTGTCCTTGTCATAAATAATGAAAGGAAGAATTACCATAGGAAGCATATTGCCGAAAATAGAGCCAACCGAACGCCAAGCAGAAAGTGAAGCGCGGTCTTTAACATCGTTGGAAATTAAGGAAAGAAGTGAACCGTAGGGAACATTTGCAACGGTATAAAAAGCATCCCAAACAACATACCCTGCGATAAAGATTATGAATTTAGCCCATGTAGGTGCATTTGGGAAAGGTAAGAAGCAACAAGCGCCACCAATTATAAGGCCGATAGAACCTGCCCATATGTACGCTAAGAATTTATTTCTTTTGTACTTGTGTCTGTCAGAGTCAATAATTGAGCCGATAAGCGGGTCATTAATTGCATCCCATACTTGAACCACGATAAGCAATAAAGCATACCATAAGTCCATACCCATAAACTGGGTCCAGAAAATTGACATTGTGCCTTTAAGTGCAAAGCTCATGTTACAACCGAGGTCACCGGCTGCATAAGCAATACTATCTCGAATACCAAACTTGCGGTAGCCGTTTGCATCGAGCTTAGGGGTTTTCTTAGCCATTTTTTAAAACAACTCCTCAAATAAAATATTAAAGGGCACCATTGCCCATATTGGTATGTTTTTATTATAGTCTAACGAAAAAATATCAGTTAGCACGATTTTTTGATTTTTTTGTATAATTTTTATCTAAAAGTTAAAAAATGACTTGAAATGCATTGTATTTTATACTATAATTCTTAAAAAAGTTAATTTGTTTTGGCTTTTTTGCATAAAAAATGGAGGTGTTAATTTTGTATTTTGAAAAAGAGTTTATTTTTTTGAAAAAAGTGTTTGAAAAAATGAATATTAAATTAAATGTTATCAATTTTGACACCGTCGTTGATGATAATCTGAACATTGCCTTTCAGGGTATAATTAACCTGCTTGATAAATCAACACGATTTTGCGATTATTTTCCCGAGCTTAACCACCGCATATTATACAAGGTAAGCGATATTTTAAGTTGTCATTATATTTTTATAAAAATGCCTGAAATTGAAGGGGATAAGATAATAATTATAGGGCCCTATTTAATGCAGGACATTTCACACGCTAAAATCTTGGAAAAGGCCGAAAAAATGAATCTTAACAACCAAATGCTTTCTCGGTTAGAGTATTATTTTTCCTCGGTTCCCGTTTTGCGTGATGAGGGGCATTTTTTTGCTATGATTAACACATTTTGTGAGCATATTTGGGGTGGGGCTGAAAGCTATTCGGTTGCTGACCTTGACCATGACGACACCTCTCTTTTAGTTGTTGAGCGGCAGGAAAAAACTCCCTCACCCGATATTGATAACAATTGGAAAATTGATTTAATGGAAAAGCGTTATGCTTATGAGGAACAACTTTTGAACGCGGTTGCCAAGGGCCAAATTCACAAGGCCGAGCAAATGATGTCGTCGTTTTCAAGCATTGCTTTTGAAAGCCGTTCAAATGATGACCTTAGAAACTTCAAAAATTATTCAATCATTATGAATACACTAATGCGTAAGGCAGCACAGGATGGCGGCGTTCATCCTATTCACTTGGATAAAATTTCATCCGACTATGCCAAGCGTATTGAGCAAGGGTCTTCACCGCACGGTGTAAGGCAGCTTATGCAACAAATGCTTAATGATTATTGCCGCCTTGTGCGTAAGCATTCAATAAATCAGTATTCTTCATTGGTACAGCGTGCAATTATTAAAATTCAAAGTGATTTGACTGCGGATTTAACCCTTAAAAAGCTGGCACAGCTTAATAATGTCAGCACAAGCTATTTCTCAACCCTGTTTAAAACCGAAACGGGCCAAACGCTTACCGATTATGTTAATAATCAGCGAATAAGTCATGCAAAGCATTTGCTTAAAACCACAAATTTGCAAATTCAAACAATTGCTCAGCTTTGCGGTATTTTAGATTTGCATTATTTTTGCAAGCTGTTTAAAAAATATGTTGGCAAAACCCCAAAGGAATACCGTGAAATAAAAACGGTAATTTAGAAATTTTTTGTTTTTTCGGGCGGTTTGGGTCTTTTAATTATTGAAACATAATTGCTTTTCATTGCAAAATATTATATAATTATTTGGATAAACTGCTCTAATTTATATTATCGGAGGAAAAGTTTTAAAAATGAAAATGACATTCCGTTGGTACGGCGAAGGCAATGACCGTATTAAATTATCAGACATTAAACAAATTCCCGGCGTTGACGGCATTGTGTGGGCACTGCATCATAAAATGCCCGGCGAGGTATGGGAAGAGGAGGAAATAGCCGAGGTAAAGCGTCATCTTGATGAATACGGCTTTAATATGGATGTTGTCGAATCGGTTAATGTGCACGACGATATTAAAATCGGTTTGCCCACCCGTGATGGTTATATCGAAAATTATAAAACCACAATTCGCAACCTATCAAAATTTGGGGTAAAGGTTATATGCTATAACTTTATGCCAATATTTGACTGGACGAGAAGTGATTTATTCCATCCTGTTGGTGACGGCTCCACCGCGCTTTTTTATGAAAAAAATATGATTCAGGATGATTATAACGCTATGGCGAAGTATATCTTGGATTTTACTGAAAAATACAATATGTCTTTTCCAGGATGGGAGCCCGAGCGTATGGCAAAGCTGGACGAGCTTTTTAAGGCGTATGAAGGTGTTGACCACGAAAAACTTTGGGCAAATCTTAAATATTTTCTTGAGGCAATTATGCCCACCTGCCGCGAGTGTGATATAAAAATGGCAATTCATATGGATGACCCACCATGGGATATTTTTGGTCTTCCGCGATTGCTTGTTAACGAAGAAAATATTGACCGTTTCTTAAAAATGGTTGATGATGAATATAACTGTTTGACACTTTGCTCGGGCAGTCTTAATGCAGACCCCAACAATAATGTGGCTGAAATTGTGCGCCGGCACTGTGACCGTATTGCTTTTGCTCATATACGCAATGTAAAGCATTTCGAAAATGGAGATTTTTCAGAAGCAAGTCACCGTGACTGTGACGGTGATACCGGTATTCTTGAAATACTTAAAGCATATCACGACTGTGGATATGACGGATATATCCGACCCGACCACGGCAGACATCTTTGGGATGAAGGTCCGGGTAATGTTCGCCCCGGATATGGGCTTTATGACCGTGCACTTGGCATTATGTATATGCTCGGTGTGTGGGACAGTCTTGAAAAATTCGATAAATAAGGAGATTTTAAAATGATTAAGCTTCCTCTTAATGTTGATTATACCGATAAGGTTGTTGTTGTAACAGGTGCCGGTGGTCTTATATGTGGCGCTATGGCACGGGCTTTTGCACAGTCGGGTGCAAGGGTTGCGGCACTTGACCTTAATGAAGATGCAGTAAAAAAACTTGCTGATGAGCTTAAAGCAGAGGGCTTTATTTGTGAGGGATATAAAGCCAATGTGCTCGACACCGAAAATCTTGAAGAAGTACATAAAGCAGTGCTTAACGACCTTGGCAAGTGTGATATTCTTGTAAATGGTGCAGGGGGCAACAACCCTCGCGCTACTACTGATAACGAATATCAGCACGAGGCAAAGGAGGGAGGTAAGTCTTTCTTTGACCTCGAGGCAAACGGCGTCGATTTTGTTTTTAAGCTTAATTTTCAAGGCACTTTGCTTCCCACCCAGACATTTGCAAAGGATATGGTAGAAAAAAAGAGTGGTTGCATTCTTAATGTATCTTCTATGAATGCTTATACTCCGCTTACCAAAATTCCTGCATATTCTGCTGCAAAGGCAGGTATTTCAAACTTTACACAGTGGCTTGCTACACACTTTGCAGGCACAGGCATTCGTTGCAATGCCATTGCACCCGGTTTCTTGGTTTCGGCTCAAAACAAAGCTTTGCTCTTTAATGAGGATGGCACACCGACTGCCCGCAGTGCTAAAATTTTAAACGGCACACCTATGAATAGATTTGTTGATGCTGACGAGCTTCTTGGTGGCACGCTCTTCCTTTGTGATGAGCGTTCAGCTTCGGCTATTACAGGTGTTGTACTCCCTATAGATTGTGGCTTTGCCGCTTATTCGGGGGTTTAATATGTTTTTTGACGACAATCTATTAATTTATAATGATGCGGGTAAAACGCTTTACAATAAGGTTAAAACCTTGCCGATTATTGACTATCATTGCCATCTTGACCAAAATAAGATAGCAAATAATGATGGTTTTTCGGATATTGGCGAATTATGGCTTGCAGGCGACCATTATAAATGGCGTGCTATGCGTATGAACGGCGTGGATGAGCATTATATTACAGGTGATGCCAGCTTTCACGAAAAGTTTTTGAAATATGCCGAAATTGTGCCAAATCTTATCGGTAATCCGCTTTACTATTGGACACATCTTGAGCTTAAACAAGTTTTTGGTATTGATATTCCCTTAAATAAAGAAAGTGCTGAAAGCATTTATGCCTTGGCTAATGAAAAGCTTAAGAATATTACTGTTCAAGGGCTTTTAAATGGCTTTAATGTACAGTTTATTGCCACAACCGATGACCCTGTGGATGACCTTTCTAACCACAAAAAATATGGCGATATAAATGTGACTCCTACATTCCGTCCCGATAAGCTTTTTGATTTTCAAAAGGATTATATCGAAAAATTAGGGCAAGTGTCAGGCATGAAGATTAAAACGCTTGACGATTTGTTAAATGCTTTATCAAATCGTTTGGATTTTTTCGCCCAAAAGGGATGCCGTATGGCAGACCACGGGCTTGATACATTCCCCAAAAGCTATGCCGATAAAGAGCAGGCAACAAAGCTTTTTTCAAGGTATGATATGTTATCATTAGATGAATCTGAATGCCTTAAAGGTTTTTTACTTGTTTGGCTTTCAAAGGAGTATAAAAAAAGAAATATGACCGTGCAGCTTCATATAGCGGTTACAAGAAATGTAAACCCCGCAACCTTTAAGCTCTGCGGTGCCGATAGCGGCTTTGACGTTATAAGCGAAGCTCCGTCGGTTAAAAATGTTTTGGGCTTTTTCCAACAAATTCCTGATGATGAACGACCAAACACTATTTTATACACCCTAAATGATGCAAATCTTTCATCGCTTGCTGTTTTAAGCGGTGCTTTCAGAAATGTGAAAATGGGTGCGGCTTGGTGGTTTAACGATACGGTTGAAGGTATTCGCCGTAATTTAAAAATCATTTGTGAATATGCAAGTCTCGGAAATAATCTTGGTATGCTTACCGACTCGCGCAGCTTTTCAAGCTATGTTCGTTTTGATTTCTTCCGTCGAATTCTTTGTGATTTTGTGGGAAACCTTGTAGAAAAAGGCGAGTATGACCTTCAAAGCGCAGAAATTTTGGTGGAAAATATATGCTATTATAATGCTAAAAGGATGGTTGACTAATGGAAAAATTTATTCCTGTTGTGGTTATTAAAGAGCTCGGTGAAACCGATAAAATTTTAACTGCACTTAAAAACAACAACATTAACTGTGCAGAAATCACATTCCGCACCGCCTGTGCGGCAGAAGCGATTGCCTATGCTTCAAAAAATTATCCCGAAATGGAAATTGGCGCAGGCACAGTTATCAATGCCGAGCAATGCGAAGCAGCCCTTAATGCAGGTGCAACCTTTATAGTGTCACCCGGTCTTTCACCGGCAGTTGCAAAAATTTGCAATGAAAAGGGAATTCCTTATTATCCCGGTTGCGTAACTCCAACCGAAATTATGGCCGCGCTTGAGCTTGGCATAACTACTGTGAAATTCTTCCCAGCCAATGTATATGGCGGCTTAAAGGCATTAAAGGCACTTTCAGCACCATTCCCACAGGTTAAGTTTATCCCAACCGGCGGTGTTGACAGAAGCAATATAGATGAATTTTTAGCTTTCGATAAAATTGCGGCTATCGGCGGCAGCTTTTTTGTAAAAGAATCACTTGATAAAATGGAGGCAGAAAAATGAAAAGAGTTGTAACTTTCGGCGAGCTTATGCTTCGCCTTGCACCTAACGGATATCTTAGATTTTTCCAAAACGACCAAATGCAAGCCACCTTTGGCGGCGGTGAAGCCAATGTTGCGGTTTCACTTGCAAATTATGGACTTGACAGTGTTTATGTAACAAAGCTTCCTAAACATGCTATCGGTCAAGCGGCGGTTGATTCACTTCGTTATTTTGGTGTAGACACTTCAAAAATCGTTCGTGGCGGAGATAGAGTAGGTATCTATTACCTTGAAAAGGGCGCTTCACAGCGTGGCTCGGTTTGTATTTATGACCGTGCATATTCAGCTATACAAATGGCAAAGCCCGAAGATTTTAATTGGGATGATATTTTTGAGGGTGCTGATTGGTTCCACTTCACTGGTATCACCCCTGCTCTTGGCGGCGATATGGTGGAAATTTGCCGTGCGGCTTGCAAAGCGGCAAAGTCAAGGGGCGTAAAGATTTCTTGCGACCTTAACTACCGTGGCAAGCTTTGGACAAGGGAAGAGGCAAGAAAAGCTATGACCGACCTTTGTCAGTATGTAGACGTTTGCATCTCTAACGAGGAGGATGCAAAGGATGTATTCGGCATTGAGGCCGAAAACACCGACATTTATGGCGGTAAATTAAACCACGAGGGTTATAAATCGGTTGCAAAACAGCTTGCTGATAAATTTGGCTTTGAAAAGGTAGCAATCACACTTCGTTCCTCAATTTCTGCAAGTGATAACGACTGGGCAGGCATGCTTTACGACGGCGAAAACTATTGTTTCTCAAAGTCATATCATCTTCATATTGTTGACCGTGTGGGCGGTGGCGACTCCTTTGGCGGCGGACTAATTTACGCACTTTTAAGCGGTAAGGACACACAGTCAGCCATTGAATTTGCAGTTGCAGCATCAGCTCTTAAACACTCTATTGAAGGCGACTATAACCGCGTAAGCGTTTCTGAGGTTGAAAAGCTTGCAGGCGGCGACGGCAGCGGCAGAGTGCAAAGATAACATTACACAACTTAAAAATCAATATTAAAAACCATCCTAAATTGATGATTATCATCACTTTGGGGTGGTTTTTTGGTAAATGTAAATAGCATAAAAAATTCCAATTCTAACCAAACGGTTAAAATTGGAATTTTTGGTCGAGGTGACAGGACTCGCCGTCTGCTTCGCATACTATCCGCTTGTCGACCTAAGCCGTTGCCTTCGGTACCCGACTGCGCGCTCCTTGCTAAAAACAGTACACCGTACTGTTTTAAAACGCTACGGACCTTCACAGGTTCGAGCCCTACACATAAAAAGAAAATTCCAAACCCAACCTAAAGGTCAGATTTGGAATTTTGGTCGAGGTGACAGGACTCGAACCTGCGGCATCTAGTTCCCAAAACTAGCGCCCTACCAACTGGGCGACACCTCGATAAAAAATATTAAATTGTTGAAATTAAGGTTTTGGCAACCCTCTTGATGTATACAAAAACTATAATTACAACGCTAATGATTATACCCTATAAAAACGATTTTGTCAATATCAGATTATGCAAATTTAAAAATATTTTTTAAAATTAAAACGACCGAATTAAATCGGTCGTTTTGTGATTTTTTTAATCTTCGTTTTTTACAACAAAAGCAAAATCCAAAGCGCCGCCGCCATGTTTATAATTGACATTTTCAAGCAAATTGTCAAAAGCAATTATTTGGCTTTCGTAGGCGAGCGGTACAATATTGTTTTGTGACAAAATATCAAGTTGAACTGCGTTTAAATCACCGTTTGTATAGTCAATGCCAAAGCTTGAAAGATATTCGGTAACTGATGGGTTTTGTGCGGTTATTGGGAAAACCGACATATAATAGGTTTGGTTTTTTAGTTGGTCGGTAAGAAGAGCAGGTGAAGAAACCGATTCGATATTGATATAAGCGCCTAAATTATTTTGCCAATGGCCGACGATGGATGTTACCATATTTTTCGAAAAGCCATTATCATAATAATAAAGCTTTATATCGGCAGGGAGCTTTTTATTCTCCATATTAACAATTGCTTCAGAATAAAGTTGCTTTGCAGCATCAAGATTGTAGGGAAGAGTGCCTGTGGCTGCGGTTTTGACATTTAAATCGGGTGGAAAAATTGAATTTGCAACTGAGCTGCCATAGCCCAAATTATTACCAAAAACCTCACCGCTTGACAAAATTGTAAATGCCTTTCTAATGGGCTGTGGCAGGTTGTTAGAAAGGGTTAAGAACCAAACCGTGTTGTGAATTTCGGCGGTTTTAAACTGTTGATTTTTAAGGTCTGTAACATCGCTTGAAGATATAAAAGCAATGTCGGCATCGCCGTTTTTAAGCACCTCGGCAGCGGCAAGATTTTCATCAAAAGACACAAAAACAGCTGCGTTTTTTGCGGTAAAATCACCGTTATAATACTTGCTTCTATAAAGGCGTATGCCGAAAATATCCTTGCCCCATTTTGTAAGGCGGTAGCTACCGTTTGAAAGAATAAAATCGGTATCAAGACCGTATTTACCCTTACATTCGGTAAAAAACTGCTGGTTACAGGGCATTGAAATTGGATAGGTTAAAATCTCTAAAAAGCTTTTATCATCGTATTCAAGCTCTATTTTTAAGGTTTGGTCATCAATGGCTTTAATGCCCAAATCGGTCGATTTGCCCGATAAAAATTCTTTTGCATTTTTAATTGAAAAAAGCAGGGAAGAGTAGGGTGCCTCAGTGTCAGCGCTTAAAGCACGATTAAAAGCAAACACAAAGTCGTTTGCAGTAATTTTTTCACCATTCTTCCATTCGGCCTTTTTATTGAGTTTGAATGTGTAAGTAAGCCCTTGCTTTTCATAGCTTTCTGCAACACCATAAACAAGTTTTCCGTCACTGTCAAAACGCATAAGCCCTTCATAAAGATTTTGGCTTAGCATAAGTTCGACATTTGTCTTTGCGGTTTGTGGGTCAAGCGTGCGGGGAACTTCATCAAGCTGAAAATATATATAAGCATCATTTGTATCATCGCAAGCGGTAAGCGGCAAGAGCAAAATGATGGCTAAAATTAGTGAAATGATTTTAATAATCGACTTCATTTTCGCATTCCTTTCAAGTTTTACATTGAAATTATACTATAAATTTTTGCAAAATTCAAGAAAAGTCGTATTTTGTTAAAAAAGTATAAAAAAATAATTAAAAAACCTTTGCATTTATATAAAAGTATGATATAATTTTATCGTATATATAATGCCATAATTATAGTGGTATATATCGCAATTATCTTATAGGAGGATTTGTTTCATGCTTAAAAAAATCAGCAAACTCCCTTTCAAGGGAACGCCTGAACAGGAAGCACAGCTTAAAGCTGTTATTGAAGCTCACAAGCACGACAAAAGCTATTTAATGGCTGTTATGCAGGAAGCTCAAAACATTTACGGCTACCTTCCTTTAGAGGTTCAATCAATGATAGCTGACGGTATGGATGTTCCGCTTGAAAAGGTTTACGGCGTTGCAACATTCTATGCACAGTTCTCGTTGTCACCTAAGGGCGATTACAACATTTCTGTATGTCTTGGTACAGCTTGCTATGTTAAGGGTTCAGGTGATATCTTTAACAAGCTTTCAGAACGCCTTGGTATCGGCTCTGACGAATGTACTGAAGATGGTAAGTTTTCTCTTACCGCTTGCCGTTGTATAGGCGCTTGCGGTTTGGCACCTGTTTTAACAGTTAATGAAGAGGTTTACGGCCGTCTTACTGTTGACGATGTTGACGGTATTCTTGAAAAATACGGCTTCGAAAAATAAACCAAGAGGGAATAATTTGTATGAAAATCAATACAATTAAAGATTTGCTCGATGCTGAAGTTATTTGCTGTGAAGAAGAGCTTGAGGCCTCGGTTTATTCTGCTTGCGGTAGCGATATGATGAGCGATGTTTTGGCTTATGTTAAGGACCAGGCAGTTTTACTTACAGGGCTTGTTAATTCACAGGTTATAAGAACAGCTGAAATGATGGATATGAAATGTGTCGTATTCGTGCGTTCAAAAAATCCCACTGCCGAAATGATTTCTTTGGCGCAAGAAAGCGGTATCGTTTTATTGGCAACCAAAAAACGTCTTTACGAGGCATGCGGTATTTTATACAGCAACGGTCTTGTAGGAAATAGGGCAAAAAATGTCTGAAGCTTTGACATTTCACTATGTGGTTGACGGGCAGGATTTTACTTCCGCCGGTCATGCCTCGGTTATGGTGAAAAAGAATTTAAGGCAGTTAGGGTTGCCACCCGAAAAAATCAGGCAGGTTTCTATTGCAATGTACGAAGGTGAAATCAATATGGTTATCCACGCAGGCGGCGGTGTTGCCGATGTTAGCGTGACCGAGGACTATGTTGAAATTGTCTTAACCGACAAGGGTCCCGGCATTAAGGATATTGAACAGGCAATGCAGGAGGGTTTTTCCACCGCAACCGATAATATTCGTTCGCTTGGCTTTGGCGCAGGTATGGGTCTTCCCAATATGAAGCGCTATTCCGACTTTATGGAAATCAATTCTGTTGTGGGCGAAGGCACCACCATTACTATGCGAGTAAATATAAATTAGTTTTCGGCAGGTATTGTTTATGAATACATACGAACATTCAGTTTATTTAGATGTCGAAAAATGTACCGGCTGTACCGCTTGTTTAAAGCGTTGTCCTACCGAAGCTATCAGGGTAAAGGATGGGCACGCCGTTATAAACGAGGGACGCTGTATTGACTGCGGTGAATGTATAAGGGTTTGTCCCCATAATGCGAAGAAAGCCAAATGCGGTGCTCTTTCTATGATGGACAAATTTAAGTGGAAGATAGCTCTTCCCGCACCGTCACTCTACGGTCAGTTTGAAAATTTAGATGATGTTGATTATGTACTTAACGGGCTTTTAAAGCTTGGTTTTGATGATGTTTTTGAGGTTTCCGCCGCGGCCGAGCTTGTTACGGCTTACACACGGAAATATTTAAAAACCGAAGCAATTACAAAACCTGCGATAAGCTCTGCTTGTCCTGTTGTGACACGCCTTATTAGTTTAAGGTTTCGGTCCCTTATGGATAACATAATTCATATGCTGCCTCCGATGGAGGTTGCGGCAGATTTAGCGCGGCAAAAGGCGTTAAAGGAGCATCCCGAATTTACTGACAGTGATATTGGTGTTTGCTTTATTTCACCTTGTCCCGCAAAGGCAAGCTATGTTAAAAACGGCTTTGCCGATTATAAAAGCAAGGTTGATGTAGTTGTTCCCATTAGCGACATTTATTTTCAACTAATTAGCGTTATGTCACACGACAGTGACATAAAATCACTTTCAAATTCAGGCATTATTGGTATCAGTTGGGCTTCATCAGGTGGTGAAGCTACCGCAATTTTCAATGAAAATTATTTGGCGGCCGACGGTATTGAAAATGTTATAAAGGTTTTGGATAAGCTTGAAAACGGCGACTTCCCATCGCTTGAATTTATTGAGCTTAATGCTTGCCCCGGCGGTTGTGTCGGCGGTGTGCTTACAATTCAAAATCCATTTGTTGCCAAAGCACGACTTCGTTCGTTAAGGCGGTATTTACCCGTTTCGGAAAATTTTATTAAGGATGAGGAGGGTTATATCCCCGATAGCTTCCTTTTTGATAATTTACCGAATTATTACCCAATTTCCCGTTTGTCTGACAGTATGGCGGAATCAATGCGAATGCTTGCAGACATTCAGCGAATTAAGGGTAATTTACCCGGGCTTGACTGTGGCTCTTGCGGGGCGCCGACCTGTCGCGCACTGGCTGAGGATGTTGTTAAAGGACAATCCTCAATTGATAAATGTCTCATAAAACTGTGTAAGGACTTGGGTGAGAAAAAATGACAGTAAGGGATTTGCTAACAAGTGAAAAATTTTCTGCCATTTCTTTGCCCGATGAAAGCCGTGAAATTAAAAATGTTTACATCGGTGACCTTTTAAGTTGGGTTATGGGACGCGCCAAAGCAGACGATGCTTGGATTACAATTATGTCTAACGTAAATATTTTGGCGGTGGCATCCTTGGCGGACACCTCTTGCATAATTTTGGCAGAGGGTGTAACGGTTGATGAAACGATTAAAGCAACTGCTATGGATAAAGAAATCAACATTCTTACCACTAATATGAATATTTACGAAACGGCAATTTACTTAAACGGTTTATTATGAAAAAGTATTTTTACGATTTGCATATTCATTCCTGTTTATCACCTTGCGGTGACGATGATGCAACCCCTTGCTCGATTGCGGGTATAGGAAAGCTAAACGGGTTGGATATTATGGCACTTACTGACCATAATACTGCAAAAAACTGTCCCGCTTTTTTTAAGGCGGCAAAGGCGTATGGCATAATTGCTGTTGCCGGGATGGAGCTTACCACCGCCGAAGATATACATATGGTGTGTCTTTTTAGAACACTCGAAGATGCTTTGGCTTGTGATGAGGCATTAAAGGAAAAACGAATTTTAATGCCAAACCGCCCCAAAATATTTGGCAGACAGCTTATTATGGATGAGGATGACAACATAATTGCAGAAGAGGAAAATATTTTGTCATTTGCGACAAATCTTTCCTTTGATGAGGTGCCCGAATTTATTAAGGGCTTTAACGGTGTTTGTTTTCCCGCACATATTGACCGTCCATCAAATTCGGTTATTGCGGTTTTGGGTGCGTTTCCGCCAAATCACAGCTTTCCATGTGCTGAAATGCACGGCAGGGAAAGGGTTACCGATTATGCGGTTATGGCATCCATTAAAACCGAAAAAATGGTCTTTTCATCAGACGCACATCAGCTTTTATACATTAAAGAGGCAACCGATTTTATCGAACTGCCCGATGATGATGAAAATGCTGTAGAAAATTTATTTAAGGCGTTAGGGTTTTAGTTATGAAGGAATTATCACTTAATATTCTTGATATTACCGAAAATTCTGTTAAAGCAGGGGCAACCTTGACTGAAATTAACATAACCGAAACTGATGATGATTTGGTTTTAACCATAACTGACAATGGCTGCGGTATGACACCCGAAATTTTAGAAACGGTGACAAACCCCTTTACCACCACCCGCACCACCAGAAAGGTTGGTATGGGTATTCCGCTTTTAAAAATGGCGGCAGAGCTGACAGGCGGTGAGGTGGTTATTGCCTCAAAGCATATCGGTGAATTTCCAAATGAGCACGGCACAGTCGTAAAAGCAACTTTTTCAAAAAAACATATTGATTTCACACCGCTTGGCGATGTGGTTTCAACAATTACTACTTTAATTCAGGGCCACCCTGAAACCGATTTTCTTTATATCCACCGCATAAACAATGATGAAATTGTTTTTGACACAAGGGAAATTAAAGAAACGCTTGAGGGTGTACCGATTAACACTTATGAAGTAATTAAATGGATTGAAGAATATTTGCGTGAGCAATATTTACAAATCTTTAGTTAATTTAAACAGCATTAAGAAAGGATGACAAAAAATGAAATCTTTAGCTGAATTACAGGCAATTAAAGAAAGAATGAAGGATAAGGTTATTCTTCGTGAGGGCGTTAATGCAACACGCGTTGTTGTTGGTATGGCTACCTGCGGTATCGCTGCCGGTGCAAGACCCGTTCTTAACACTTTTGTTGAAGAAGTTAACGCTTTAGGCCTTATGGAAACTGTTACAGTTTCTCAAACCGGCTGTATCGGTCTTTGCCAGTATGAACCCATTGTTGAGATTTATGAATCAGGCAAGGAAAAGGTTACATATGTAAAGGTTGATGCCGAAAAGGCAAAGCGTATTGCTAATGAGCATTTAAAGGGCGGCAAGGTTGTTAATGAATATACAATCGGCGCTAATCAGTAAAAACTAATTGGAGGTAAAAAACATGATTCGTGCACATGTCTTAATCTGTGGCGGTACAGGTTGTACTTCTTCGGGCAGTGCTTCAATTCAAAAGGCGTTTGCTGAAAATATTGAAGCTTTTGGTCTTAGTGATGAAGTTAAGCTTGTTCAGACCGGTTGTTTCGGCCTTTGCGAATTGGGCCCCGTTGTTATCGTTTATCCTGACGGTACCTTCTACAGCCGCGTTACCGTTGATGATGTAAAAGAAATTGTTGAGGAACATTTACTTAAAGGTCGTAAGGTTGACCGCCTTGTTTATGATGAAACAGGTGATAATGCTCCCGAAATTGAGGGCAATGTTGCTTTAAGTGACACTGTTTTCTACAAATCACAAAACCGTGTTGTTCTTCGTAACTGCGGTGTTATCAACCCCGAAAGCATTGACGAATATATCGCAATGGACGGTTATGCTGCTCTTGGTAAAGTATTAACCGAAATGACACCTGAACAGGTTATTCAGGTTGTTAAGGATTCCGGTCTTCGCGGTCGTGGCGGCGGCGGTTTCCCAACAGGTCTTAAATGGTCATTGGCTGCTCCCAACAAGGCAGACCAAAAGTATGTTGTATGTAACGCCGACGAAGGTGACCCCGGTGCATTTATGGACCGTTCCGTTTTGGAAGGCGACCCACACTGCTTGGTTGAAGCAATGATTATTGCCGGTTATGCTATCGGCGCTACCAAGGGTTATGTTTATGTTCGTGCTGAATATCCTATCGCAGTTGAGCGTTTACAAAAGGCAATTGACGATGCCCGTGAATATGGTCTTTTAGGTAAAGATATCTTCGGCAGCGGCTTTGACTTTGATTTGTTCATCCGTTTGGGTGCAGGTGCATTCGTTTGCGGTGAAGAAACTGCTCTTATGACCTCTATCGAAGGTAACCGCGGTGAACCAAGACCCCGTCCTCCTTATCCTGCTGTTAAGGGTCTTTTCGGCAAGCCCACCGTTGAAAACAACGTTGAAACCTTTGCAAACATTCCTCAAATCATCTTAAAGGGTGCTGACTGGTTTGCATCAATGGGTACCGAAAAGTCAAAGGGTACAAAGGTATTTGCTCTTGGCGGTAAAATTGCTCACACAGGTCTTGTTGAAATTGCAATGGGTACAACTCTTCGTCACATTATTGACGAAATCGGTGGCGGTATCCCGAACGGCAAGAAATTTAAAGCTGCTCAAACTGGTGGCCCTTCAGGTGGTTGTATCCCTGCTCACCTTATTGATACCCCCGTTGACTATGACAACTTAACAGCTATCGGTTGTATGATGGGTTCAGGCGGTCTTATCGTTATGGACGAAGACAACTGTATGGTTGATATGGCTAAATTCTTCCTTGAATTTACTGTTGATGAATCTTGCGGTAAGTGTACTCCTTGCCGTGTTGGCACAAAGAGATTGCTTGAAATGCTTGATAAGATTACATCAGGTAAGGGCACATTAGAAGATATCGACCGTTTGGAAGAGCTTTGCTATTACATCAAAGCAAACTCACTTTGCGGTCTCGGTCAAACTGCTCCAAACCCTGTTCTTTCAACTCTTAACTTCTTCCGTGATGAATATATTGCTCACGTTGTAGATAAGAAGTGTCCCGCAGGTGTATGTAAAGACCTTCTTAAATTCGTTATCGATAAAGATAAATGTATCGGTTGCGGTCTTTGTGCAAAGAATTGTCCTGCTAACGCTATCACTAAGACTGACTACATTGCACCCGGTCACAAGCTTGCTTCTTACACAATTGATACTGACAAGTGCGTTAAATGCGGCGTATGTATTGATAATTGTAAGTTTAAAGCAATTAGCAAAATATAAGAAAGGAGCCGAAATATAATGGAAATGATTACTTTAAAAATTAACGGTATTACCGTAACCGTTCCTAAGGGCTCTACTGTATTAGACGCTGCCCGTGTTGCAGGTATCGAAATTCCTACCCTTTGCTTTATGAAGGATAAGAACGAAATTGGTGCTTGCCGTATTTGTATTGTTGAAGTTAATGAAGGCCGTGGCTTCAGAATGGTTACTGCTTGCGTTTATCCCGCAAGTGAAGGTATGGAAGTTTTAACCAATACTGAAAAGGTTCAAAAGAACCGCAAAACCACATTAGAGCTTATTCTTTCAACCCACGACAAGAAGTGCCTTTCTTGTGCTCGTTCCACAAATTGCGAAC
This sequence comes from Clostridia bacterium, assembly GCA_017549565.1. Classification (GTDB taxonomy): domain Bacteria; phylum Bacillota; class Clostridia; order Oscillospirales; family Acutalibacteraceae; genus UBA737. The sequence continues at coordinate 31,736 of JAFYUI010000006.1, read as the reverse complement.
TTCAAAAGCTTTGCCGTGACTATGGCGTTGACGAATCAGCTTTCGAGGGCTTTAAACCCGTTTATGAGCTTGATAACAGCACACCACACTTGGTAAGAGATAATAATAAATGTATCCTTTGCCGTCGTTGTGTTGCCGCTTGTCAAGAACAGTATGTAAGTGTTATCGGTGCTAACAACCGTGGTATTGATACTGCTATCGGTACTCCGTTCGAGGTTGCTCTTTCAAATGTACCTTGTATTTCTTGCGGTCAATGTACTGCAGTTTGCCCCACAGGCGCATTGGTTGAAAAGGATGACACCGATAAGATTTGGGCTGCTCTTGCTGACCCAACAAAGCATGTTGTTGTTCAGACTGCACCTTCTATCCGTGCAACTCTCGGCGAATGCTTTGGTATGCCTGTTGGCTCAAATGTTGAAGGCAAAATGGTTGCAGCTTTACGCCGTCTTGGCTTTGCAAAGGTATTCGATACCGACTTTGCGGCTGACCTTACCATCGTTGAAGAAGCAAACGAATTGGTTGAACGCATCAATAATGGCGGTACATTACCAATGATTACCTCTTGCTCACCTGGTTGGGTTAAGTTCTGCGAATATTACTATCCTGATATGATTAACCATCTTTCTTCCTGCAAATCACCTCAACAGATGGCAGGTGCTGTAATCAAGACATATTACGCACAAAAGATGGGTATCGACGCTAAGGATATCGTTTCAGTTTCTGTTATGCCTTGTACCGCAAAGAAATTCGAAATCGGTCGTGAAGACCAATCTGCTGCAGGCGTTCCCGATGTTGATATTGCTATCACCACTCGTGAACTTGGCCGTATGATTGACCGCGCTGGTATTAACTTCACTGCTTTACCCGATGAAGAATTTGATTCACCTCTCGGTGAAGATACCGGTGCTGCTGTAATCTTCGGTGCTACCGGCGGTGTTATGGAAGCTGCTCTTCGTACCGCTAACGACTGGCTTACCGGCAAAGACAATACCGATATTGACTTTACCGCAGTTCGTGGCACAATGGGCTTAAAGCAAGCTACTGTTAACATTAACGGCACCGATATTAAGGTTGCTGTTGCATCAGGCGCAGGCGCTGCTAAATATGTTATGGACCAACTCAAAGCAGGCAACCCTGCAGGTTGGACCTTTATCGAAATTATGGGTTGCCCCGGCGGTTGTGTAAACGGTGGCGGTCAACCTATCCAACCTCAAAGTGTGCGTGACACTGTTGACCTTAAAGCAGTTCGTGCAAAGGCACTTTATGACCAGGATGCTTCAATGGCTATTCGTAAGTCACATGAATCACCTGTTGTAAAGGCACTTTACAGCGAATGGTATGACGGCTTCGGCGGTCACAAAGCACATCACGATTTACATACAACCTATGTTGCTCGTGATAAGAGTGTTAAAATGTAATTAAAATTAAAAAAGGCGTTGTTTAAAACAACGCCTTTTTCTTTTATCTGTCGTCTCGGTTGCAGCAGCTGTCTTTTCTGAAAAGCAAGGATATGCACCAAACACCTGCAAGGGCAATAACGGTATAAATAATTCTGCTAATAATTGCAGTGCTTCCGCCAAAAGCCCAGGCAACAAGGTCAAATGAGAAAAGACCAACAAGACCCCAGTTTAATGCGCCTATAATAACAAGAATTAAGCAAATTTTATCAAACATAATTTCAACTCCTTTTGTAAAAGTATTTTTTCACAAAAAGATTAAAATTATACAAAAAAAGCAATGATTTTTTAATCATTGCTTTTTTAAATTAAAATGTCATTATGTCATTCATATCATAAAGGCCAGGGTTTCTTGATGCGATAAACTTCGCTGCGCGAATTGCACCCACTGCAAACACTTCTTTCGAGGTTGCTTCGTGTGAAAGGGTTATAACCTCATCTCTGCCTGCAAAAATAACATCGTGTTGACCAACAATGGTGCCGCCGCGTACCGAATGAATGCCAATTTCATTTTTCGGTCTTTTAGCGCGCTTTGAATGGCGGTCATATTCGTAATTATAACTGTCGTTAAATTCTTCATTTACAGCGTTTGCAAGCATTATAGCAGTGCCTGAGGGTGCATCAATTTTAAGGTTGTGGTGTTTTTCAATAATTTCAACATCAAAGTCAGTTCCCAAAACCTTTGCGGCTTTTTTGGCAAGACTGCAAAGCAAATTAACACCAATGGACATATTAAATGTAAAGAAAATTGGTATAATTTCAGCGGCTTTTTTAATTTTTGCAATTTGTTCCTCACTATAACCTGTTGTTGCAAGCACAGCGGGGATTTTATTTTTTGTTGCATAATCTAAAATGCCATCTAAAAGTGCAACATTTGAAAAATCAATAATAACATCGGGCTTTACTGTAATATCGTTAAAGCTTGAAAAAACAGGATATTTTTGCCCGATATTAACCTTATCAAAACCGGCTGAAATTTCAATTTCGCAGTCATTTGCGGCACAATCGGTTATAAAACAACCCATTTTACCGCTGGCGCCAATAAGTAATGCCTTTAACATTTTTTCACATCCAAAACATTAGTTTAATAAATTACATTCTTTTAGCTTTTCAATTAAAAGTGATAAGTTGGTTTCACTCAGCGGGTAAAGTGGAAGTCGGCAAGGACCCGCATTTTTGCCCATAAGGTTCATTGCGGTTTTAAGCGGTGCGGGGTTAACATCACAAAACAGTGCTTTGATAAGCCCCATATACTTAATTTGTGCCGCGGCTGCGGTTTTTGTGTTGCCCACCCAATAATTTTGACAAAGGTTGTGAACCTCGCTTGGCAATATGTTGGATAAAACAGAAATAACACCAATTCCGCCAAGTGACATAATAGGTATAATTTGGTCATCATTGCCTGAATAAATCCACAAATCGTCACCGCAAAGATAACGGGTTTCGGCAACCTTTGTAATGCTGCCCGACGCTTCCTTGGTTGCGACAATTCTTTTGTGTCGACTTAAAATTTTATAGGTTTTCGGCAAAATGTCAACCCCCGTACGAGAGGGGACATTATAAAGAATTATCGGCTTTTCTACACGGTCGGCAATGTAATTATAATGGGCGATAAGACCATCTTGCGATGCTTTGTTATAATATGGTGTTACCATTAAAAAAGCATCAGCCGAAAGCTTTGCGGCATCGTTGCAAAGTTCTACCGTGTAAACCGTATCGTTACTTCCCGTGCCGGCAATAATTGGCACTTTTTTATTTGCGGCTTTAACCGCAGTTTCTATCACTTTTAAATGCTCGTCATATTTTAATGTGGACTTCTCACCGGTTGTGCCACAAATTACAAGGGCATCTATACCGGATGCTATTTGACTTTGGACAAGTGTCACAATTTCGTCAAAGTTAACACTGCCGTCTTCATTCATCGGGGTAATAAGTGCGGTAGCCGCACCCGTGAATATTTTCGGCTTCGTTTAAATCCCTCCAAGAAATTAGTCCATATAACCCTTAGCGCAGAGAAGTTCAGCAAGTAATACAGCGCCGCCTGCGGCACCGCGTAAAGTATTGTGTGAAAGACAAACAAATTTATAATCATATTGTGTGTCTTCACGAAGTCGGCCAACAGATACAGCCATACCGCCTTCAAGGTCGCGGTTAAGCTTGGTTTGTGGCATATTGTCTTCTACAAAGTAGTTGAGGAATTGCTTAGGAGCATGGGGGAGCTCAAGGTCTTGAGGTGCACCTTTAAATTCAGCCCAAGTGTTTAAAATTTCATCTTTAGTGGGCTTATTTTTAAAGGTCACGAAAACTGCAGCCATGTGACCGTCAGAAACGGGAACACGAAGGCATTGTGCAGTAAATTTTGGTGAAGATGCAGGAACGATTTCACCGTTTTCGATAGTACCCCAAATTTTAAGCGGTTCTTTTTCGCTCTTTTCTTCTTCGCCACCGATAAAGGGAATAACATTATCAATCATTTCAGGCCAACGGTCAAAGGTTTTGCCTGCACCTGAAATTGCTTGATATGTACAAACCAATACCTTTTCAACACCAAATTTGTCAAGTGGGTAAAGGGCAGGAACATAGCTTTGAAGTGAGCAATTTGACTTAACTGCAATAAAGCCCTTCTTGGTGCCAAGACGCTTTCTTTGGCTTTCAATAATTTCAGCGTGGTTGTCGTTAATTTCGGGAATAATCATTGGAACATCGGCAGTAAAGCGGTGAGCAGAGTTGTTTGAAATAACAGGGCATTCACGCTTTGCATAGGTTTCTTCCAATGCTTTGATTTCATCCTTTTTCATATTAACGGCGCAGAAAACAAAATCAACCTTTGAAACAATTTCATCAATGTCCTTTTCGGCGTCGTAAACCATCATATCTTTAAGATTTTCAGGCATTGGGGAGGTCATAGCCCAACGGTTGCCAACTGCCTCGGTGTAAGATTTACCGGCTGAATTTGCACTTGCAGCCAAAGCGGTAACATTAAACCAAGGGTGGTCGCAAAGTAAAAGCGCAAAACGCTGACCAACCATACCGGTAGCACCAATAATACCAACATTATACTTTTTCATTTTTATGCATTCCTTTCAAAATTTGAAAATTATACTTGATATATATTCAAATTTACTATAATATATAATTATATCTAAACAATAATACCATTTTACATACTTTTTGTCAAATGGTTTTACGCTATTTTTAAGGAAGAAATGAGAAAAAATGAAAACAAGCGACTTTTATTATGATTTACCCGAAGAGCTTATTGCCCAAACCCCAATAGAACCGCGTGATAATTCACGCCTTTTGGTTTTTAACAAAGAAACGGGCGAGCTTTCCCATAGGCATTTTTATAATGTGTTTGATTATTTAAAAGCAGGGGACTGCCTTGTTTTAAATGACACCCGCGTTTTACCTGCACGAATTTTTGGCACACGCACCGACACGGGCAGTGTCGTTGAATTTGTGCTTTTAAAACAAAAAGAGCAAAATGTGTGGGAATGTCTTGCAGGCCCCGGCAAAAAAGCAAAGGTTGGGCACAGTTTTAAGTTTTCCGATAAATTAACTGCCGAGGTTATTGAGGTTTTGGAGGACGGCAACCGCATTGTGAAATTTACCCCTAATGGTGAATTTTTTGCAGTTTTAGATGAGGTTGGCCAAATGCCGTTACCACCTTATATTAAGGCAAAGCTTGAGGATAAGGAGCGTTATCAAACAGTATATTCGCGCGATTTGGGCTCGGCCGCGGCACCAACAGCGGGGCTTCACTTTACAAGCGAAATGCTTTCAAAGCTTAAAGAAAAGGGCGTTAATATCGCTTATGTTACTTTGCATGTTGGTCTTGGTACATTCCGCCCTGTGAAGGTTGATGATATAACACAACACAAAATGCACACCGAGCATTACTATATTACACAAGAAAACGCCGATATAATAAATAACACAAAGAAAAACGGCGGCAGGGTTATTTGTGTTGGTACTACAAGCTGTCGCACGGTTGAAAGCGCAATGCAAACCTTTGGCGAAATTAAAGAGTGCTGTGACGACACCTCAATTTTTATTTACCCAGGTTATGAATTTAAGTGTATGGACGGTTTAATAACTAATTTCCATTTGCCCGAAAGCACACTTATAATGCTTGTGTCTGCCTTTGCGGGTTATGAAAAAACAATGAATGCTTATAACACAGCAGTTGCTGAAAAGTACCGTTTTTTCAGCTTCGGTGATGCGATGATTATTTTGTAATTTTAGGAGTAATTAAATGTATAAACTAATTAGTGAAAAAGATGGGGCAAGGCGTGGCGAGTTTATAACAAACCGCGGCACTGTGCAAACACCTGCTTTTATGAATGTTGCAACTGCGGCGGCAATTAAGGGTGCGGTTTCGGCAGAAGACCTTAAAACCCTTGGCTGTCAGGTAATGCTTTCAAATACATATCATTTACATGTTCGCCCCGGGGACGAGCTTATTAAAAAATGCGGCGGTCTTCACACCTTTACCACTTGGGATGGTCCAATTTTAACTGATAGTGGCGGATTTCAGGTGTTTTCGCTTTCTTCACTTCGTAAAATCGAGGAAGAGGGTGTAACCTTTGCTTCCCATGTGGATGGTAAGCGTATTTTTATGGGGCCAGAAGAAAGTATGCAAATTCAGTCCAATTTGGGCTCGACCATTGCAATGGCATTTGATGAGTGTGTTGAAAACCCCGCGGCTTACAGCTATTCAAAGGCATCTTGCGAACGCACAACCCGTTGGCTAAAAAGATGCAAGGATGAAATGGCACGACTAAATTCGCTTGAAACCACAATAAACCGCGAGCAAATGCTTTTCGGTATAAATCAGGGCTGCACATATCCCGACCTTAGAATTAACCATATGAAAGAAATTGCCGATTTAGATTTAAACGGCTATGCTATTGGCGGTTTAGCAGTTGGTGAGCCGGCAGAGGTTATGTATGACATAATCGAAAAGGTGACACCCTTTATGCCAAAGGACAAAATTCGTTATTTAATGGGTGTTGGCACTCCCGCAAATATTCTTAATGCGGTTGAACGCGGTGTTGATTTGTTTGACTGCGTAATGCCAAGCCGAAATGCCCGTCACGGTCATTTATTTACAAGCGAGGGCATTATGAATATCAACAACAAAAAGTATGAATTTGATATGCGCCCCATTGATGAAAATTGCGGTTGTCCCGTGTGTCAAAAATATTCAAGGGCGTATGTCCGTCACCTTTTAAAAAGTCAAGAAATGCTGTCACAACGACTTTTGGTTATGCATAACCTTTGGTTTTATAATCACCTTATGGAAGATATCCGAAATGCGCTTGACGAGGGTAGATTTGCCGAATTTAAGCGTGAAAAAGAAATTATATATTCAAAAAGAATATAGCACTTGCTTTTTTGGGAAAATTAGGGTATAATACCATTTGATATTTAATTTGGAGGAAGTTTTACAATGAATTTTGAACTTATAACACTTGCTAAAAATCCTAATAGCACAACAAGTCTTATTGTGATGGTATTGGTTTACGCTGTGCTCTTCGGCGGTATGTACTTTATCTTTATCCGTCCTAACCGCAAAAAGCAAAAAGAAGAACAGAAAATGCGTGAAAATTTACAGGTTGGCGATGAAGTTCTTACCATCGGCGGTATTTATGGCCGTGTAATTTCTTTAAAAGAAGATTCAATGGTTATCGAATCAAAGGCCGACCGCAGCAAGCTTACCATTGCTCGTTGGGCTTTACAACAAAACCTCACCGTTCACGATGATGTTGCTAAAAAATAAGTTATAAACTTTGTCCCTGCCGAATAAACTTTATCGGGAGGGACTTTTTTTATGGATAAAAAGCTTGATTATATCTTTTTAATAAAGGCATTACTAATTTTGGTTTTCACAACCGTTGCGGCAATGTTTATATTTGCAACAGTTATGTATTTTTTAGAGGGTGGTTATGAATTTTCACCCCTTTTTGCAACAATATCATTAGGTATCGGCACACTTATTACTTCATTTTTTGCTTCCAAAAAAATCGGCCAGCGGGGGTATTTGGTCGGTGCGGTAATAGGGGCTGCGGTGTTTTTTATAATAACCCTTGTCGGCTTAATGGCAAGTAAAGATATTTTTACACTAAATACACTTTTCCGCCTTATTATTTTAATGCTGTCATCTATTATTGGCGGGATTTTGGGTGTTAATAATAAAGAAAATCAAAAGTACATATAAAATAAAAAATGGTGGAAAACCTTATTGGTTTCCACCGTTTAATATTTTACTGATTTACAATAGAATCATAAAATTTATCAAATTCATCAATGGCTTGGTTTGCTTCGTTATTGTTGTTTGAAATTTTTGCTTTTGTTTCAACAAGGGATTGTATAAGCTCGTCAAGCTCGCTGACAAATTCTTCAGAGGTTTTAATAATGTTTTGGCGAATTTCACCCAAAGAATCGTGCGCCTCATCAATGGTGGAAATGTTTTTTGAAACCTCTTCATTAGACATATTTAAGTTTTCTTCACTGCTGGACATAACTGCCTGTGCATTTGCTTGTGCAACCAAATAAAGCTTGCCAATATTTTCAGAAAGCTTTTCAATCTCATCATATTTTGCCATAAAAGCGTTTAATTTTTCATCCACAACAGCTTTTTCGGCCATTAAATTTTCATACTGCTCTTTAGAAAGCGAAAGCTCGTTTGCTAAATTTTCTGCCTTTTCGTTTAAAGCGTTTTGCTTTTTAGAAAACGATTTGTGGGTTTTTTCAATATATTCAAGGACATCGTCGGTATTAAAGCCAAAAAGACTTCTTCTAAAACCTGCCATTTTTTTACTTCCTTTCAAAATTGTAAGGTAATTATATCACAACTTTCATAATATGACAAGTTTTTTATTTTATTGACTTTAATCTTAATAAATAGTATTATAATTATAGCATTTTTTAAGGAGCTTTTATGGACTTTTTGCATTTAAGAAAAGAAGTTATTAAAAAATATTTTGGTCGTATGAACGACCGTCAGTTTGAGGCCGTTACAACCGTAAACGGCCCTGTTTTAGTGCTTGCAGGTGCGGGAAGCGGTAAAACCACCGTGCTTGTAAACCGCATTTTAAATCTTGTAAAGTTTGGCAACGGCTATAACAGCACCTATATACCGCAGTTTTCGGCTGATGATATAAAAGCGGGCGAAGATTATCTTAACGGTGTTACTGATTTTGTGCCTGATGGAATTTTTGCCGATTTTGCGGCAAAGCCGTGGCAAATTTTAGCCATTACCTTTACAAATAAGGCGGCGGGTGAACTTAAAGACCGAATTGCCGATAAATTAGGCGATGATGCCAACGATATTTGGGCGGGTACATTTCACTCGGTTTGCGGTAAAATTTTGCGCCGCCACGCTGACCGACTTGGCTATACCTCGCACTTTACGGTTTATGATACCGACGACCAACGCCGACTTATTAAAAACATAATGAAACAGCACGATATTGATGATAAATTCGTGCCCTTTAAATATGCCTTGTCGCTTATTTCTTCGGCAAAGGATGAGCTTTTAACCCCGCAAGAGTATGCCGAAGAAGTAGGTAACGATTATAGACCTAAAATTGTTGCCGAAATTTATAAATATTATCAAAAAGCACTTTTAGATGCTGACGCAATGGATTTTGACGATATGATTGTTAATACCGTTAAGCTTTTGCGCGAAAATGATGATATTTTAGATTATTATCAAAATAAATTCCGTTATGTTTGTGTGGATGAATATCAGGACACTAACCACGCACAGTATGTGCTTGTAAGTCTTTTGGCGGGCGGTAAAAATAACATTTGCGTTGTTGGCGACGACGACCAAAGTATTTACCGTTTTCGTGGCGCCACCATTGAAAATATTTTAAATTTTGAGGATGAATATCAAAACGCCAAGGTTATTCGACTTGAGCAAAACTATCGTTCAACCGCAAATATATTAAACGCCGCAAATAAGGTTATTGAAAACAATCGTGGCAGAAAGGGCAAAACCCTTTGGACAAGCAGTGGCGATGGTGAAAAAATTATTATCCACACCGCTTATGATGAAAGGGAAGAAGCCCGCTTTGTTGCCGACAGTATTTTAGAAAATGTCCGCAAAGGCGGTAAATTTTCAGAAAATGCGGTGCTTTATCGCATAAATGCACAGTCAAATGCCATTGAAAATGCCTTTACCCGTTCTGGTATTTCCTTTAAGGTTATTGGCGGTACCGCCTTTTATGACCGCAAGGAAGTAAAGGATGTTTTGGCGTATTTACAGCTTATAAATAATAATCGTGACGATATACGACTTCGTAGAATTATTAACGAGCCAAAGCGTTCAATAGGTGACACAACTGTTGGTCACGCCGCCGATATAGCACGCGAGCTCGGCACTTCGATTTTTGAGGTTATGCGAAATGCCGATAAATATAACGAACTTTCACGCTCCGCCGCAAAAATAAAGGGCTTTTGCGATATGATTGACAGTTTGACCGAATATGCCGAAAATGCATCAATTAGCGAACTTTTTGAACAGGTTATAACCGTTACGGGATATAAAACAATGCTTGAACTTGAGGGAGAAGAGGGCAAAGACCGACTTAACAATGTTATGGAATTATCCTCAAACATTTTACAGTACGAGCTTGAAAACGATGCCCCCACCCTGTCGGAATTTTTGGAGCAAATCGCCCTTATAAGCGATATCGACGGGCTTGAAAGCGATAATGACAAGGTTGTTTTAATGACGGTGCACTCGGCCAAGGGCCTTGAATTTGATAATGTTTATTTGGTTGGTATGGAGGAGGGCATTTTCCCCGGTGACCAGTCAATTATGGGTGGCAATGCTGAAATTGAAGAAGAACGCCGTTTGGCTTATGTAGCCATTACCCGTGCAAGAAAACGCCTTTTTGTCAGCAACACCGCAATGCGTATGCTTTACGGTCGCACAACCCGTAATTTGCCATCCCGCTTTGTAAAGGAAATTCCGTTAGAGGTTTGCGAAACCACAGGTGTTAACAAAATACCGCAAAATATCAGCTTTTCTACACCTAAATATACACCAACCTCTGCTAACAAATCCTCATTTATTAAAAGTGATGCTCCGAAAACCGCATCACCGTATAAGGTGGGTATGCAGGTTCGGCACAATGCTTTTGGTGTTGGTATGATTTTGTCAACCACCCCAATGGGTAATGACACCCTTTTGGAAATTGCTTTTGAAAATGTTGGTACCAAAAAAATTATGGCGGGCTTTGCAAAGTTAACAATTATTTAATTATTTTAAAATTTAAAATGCTATACTATTATTAGTTAATTTTAGGAGATTTTTATGACAGTAAGCATTTCTTCAATTAAGCGTGAAGCCAAAAAGGCCCTAAAAGGTAATTGGCTTATGGTGATTATCAGCGGTTTAACGCTTTTGTTTTTATATTTAATAATTCAAAACACCGCTTCGCTTTTGGCTGTTGTTTTAGGCGAAATATGGGCAACGGTTATAATGTTTGTTTTGTTATTACTGCTTTTTTGCCCCTTGTTTTTTGGTGTTTTCAGGTGCTTTTGGCGAATTTTAGGCGGATGTGATGAAGCACCCGTTTCGGTATTTTATTATTTTTCTAAAATGTCACTTTATTTAAAGGTGCAAAAGCTTGCCTTAAAATTGGCAGTAAGGGTGGCGATTTTTGCCTTAATCTTTTATTTACCTGTAATTGCATTAAATGTTATTGCCAGTCCCGAACTTTACCGTATTATTGATATGCCGATACCGATTTGGTCGCAAAATCTTTCACTTTTTGTGAAGTTTCTTTCATCCTTTTCCTTTGCACTTGTAATTCTTTCAATTTCGAAATTTTATCTTGCACCAATTTTAATAATTGCAAATGAAGAAATTGACCTTGACGAAGCGATATATATGTCGCGTGTTATTTCAAAGGGCAGTTTAATGGATTTTGTTTTTCTAATTATCAGCTTAATCGGTTGGATGCTTTTATCGTTATTCTTTGTGCCACTTATTTTCACATTGCCGTATTTGATAATGTGCTATGTTGTGCATTCAAAATATTCAATAAAAGATTATAATGACAAAATTAAAAGTTTAAGTGACGACAGCTTTCCGTCATTTGTTGCAGGAGTTTAATAATGGAATATATTTTAGCATCCCAGTCACCCCGCAGGCGTGAGTTGTTGGGAATTATTACAAATGAATTTAAGGTTTTGCCGTCAGGCGTGGAAGAAATTATACCCGATGGCTTAGAAAACACAAAGGTGCCCGAATATCTTGCAAAAATTAAGGCGCAGGATATTGCAAAGGACCACCCTGATGCAATAGTTATTGGTGCCGATACATCGGTAATTTTGGGCGATGAAATTTTGGGCAAGCCAAAAAACCGACAAGATGCCTTTAATATGTTAAGTTTTTTGTCGGGTAATACACATTTGGTGGTGACGGGCTGTGCCATAATAAAAGGGGATAAGGTTGATAGCTTTTCGGTTGTAAGCGAGGTTGAGTTTTTTAAACTAACCGAAGATGAAATTAACGCCTATCTTGACACTGATGAGCCGTATGACAAAGCAGGTAGCTACGGTATTCAAGCCAAGGGCGCCTTGCTTGTTAAGGAAATCAGAGGGGATTATTTCAACATTGTTGGACTTCCCATTGGCGAATTAAACCGACATTTAGAGAATTTTAAATAATAAGAAAGACCTTCCGAACGGAAGGTCTTTTGATTTTTATTATTTAAAGAAAAGGGGAAGCTTTTCAAGGAAGATGATATCGTCTCGGTCGGCGGCATCACCTTCAGCAAGAAATGCACAAGAAGCGGCTTCGATAGCGCCCGCAGCGTTAACAAGATTTCTAACAGCGGTAAGTGATTCACCTGTGCTGATAACATCGTCAACAATAAGCACCTTTTTGCCTTTAATCATATTAACTTCGCTTTCGCCAAGGTATAAATGCTGTTCGTTTTTGGTGGTAATTGAATTTACCGAAACCGAAAGGGGATTACGCATATAAACCTTAACGCCCTTGCGTGCAATTATGTAGGGCTTGCCCGACTGTCTTGACATTTCGTAAGCTATCGGAATGCTCTTTGCTTCGGGGGTTAAAATAACATCAAATTCAGGAAGTTTTTTAAGTAATTCTTCACTTGCTTTAATGGTGAGTTCAACATCGCCGAAGATGATAAATGCGGCAATATCTAATTTGTCGCTTACTGGAAATTTTTCAAGCTGTCTTTCAAGACCGGCAATTTTTAAAGTATAAAATTCAGACATAATATATCTCCTTAAAATTTATCAACCGGGTGGCCATTGCAAGTTGCGGCGGGCAAGTAAATGAAAATGGATGTGACCAACGGTTTGACCGCCGTCGGTACCGCAGTTATTAACAACGCGATATCCGTTTTCTAAATTTTCTTGCTTTGCAATTTTTGCAACCGCTTCAAAAATCTTTGCTATATACATACTGTTTTCAGTGTTGATTTCATCGGCTGATTTAATATGAATTTTTGGCACAATAACCGCATGGAAAGGTGCTTGGGGCTGAATGTCTAAAAAGGCGTAAACAAATTCATCCTCATAAACCTTTGTGGATGGAATTTCGCCCTTTATAATTTTGCAAAACAAACAATTCTGCATTTAAAGCATCTCCTTTAAAATTGCGGGAACATTTGCAAGTGCTTCATCTAATTTTGAAGCATCCTTACCGCCTGCCATTGCGCTGTCGGGCTTACCGCCACCATTACCACCACAAATTTTAGCAATTTCACGCACCAAATTACCTGCGTGTGCACCCTTTGAAATGGCAACCTTACCGCAAGCAGCACTAAATGTAAGCTTTTCACCGTTTACGGTCGCCAAAACAACAACTGTGTCATCATTTTCGGCTTTAACAGTGTCGGTCATTTTGCGTAAGTCATCGGCAGTGCCATCAATTTTAGCAACGGCAACCTTAATGTCGTTTATCATAACGGCTTTTGACAAAATATCATCAAGCTTACCGCCTGCAAGCTTTGCTTCGGCTTTTTCAAGTAAGCGCTTGGTTTCTTTAAGTTCATCCATAACAGCGGCTGCACGTTTTGCAATGTCGTTTGTGTTTTGTGCCTTTAATACTGCTGCAGTGTCATTAGCAAGTGCAATGCTACCATAAAGAACATTTAAAACACCTGCGCCTGTTACTGCTTCAATACGGCGCACACCTGCGGCAACGCTGCTTTCAGAAACAATGTGGAAAAGACCAATTTTTGCGGTGTTGTCAACGTGGGTACCGCCGCAAAGCTCAACCGAAGTATCACTTGCTGCCACAACACGAACAACCTCGCCATATTTTTCGCCAAACAATGCCATAGCGCCCATTTTCTTGGCTTCGGCAATCGGCATTTCTTTGTTCATAACCTCAATACCGCTTAAAATAGCGTTATTTACAAATGCTTCTACCTTTGCAATTTCTTCAGCAGTTAAAGCAGAGAAGTGGGTAAAGTCAAAACGGACTGCCTTTTCGTTTACAAGCTGACCTGCCTGCTCAACGTGGGTGCCAAGCACAGCACGAAGACCTGCCTGTAAAAGGTGAGCGGCAGTGTGGTTGCGGCGAATAGCCGACCGCTTAACATTGTCAATTTCAACTGTTACATTGCTGTCTACTGTGATTTCGCCCTTTGTAACAGTGCCAAAGTGGGTGAAGATACCGCTTGAATTCTTTTTAACATCATAAACCTTAAATTCAAAGCCGTCAGCAATAATAACACCGCTGTCACCAACCTGACCGCCGCTTTCAGCATAGCAAACTGTTTTATCTAAAACAATAATTGCTTTGTTTTCTTCGGTTGCGGTTAAGGTGTGTTCGCCATCAACTACAATATCTAAAACTTTTGCTTCGCACTTGTTTTGGGTATAACCTAAAAATTCGGTAGCACCAATATTTTCAAAGGTAATATCGCTTGATTTCCAGCTTTCACCGTCGGATGCTTTGCGGGCATTTCTTGCTTTTTGGCGTTGCTCTTCCATACAAGCGGCAAACTTTTCTTCATCAAGGGTCATGCCCTTTTCAGCAAGAATGTCTTTTGTAAGGTCAACAGGGAAGCCATAGGTATCATAAAGCTTAAATGCATCCTCGCCAGACAGCATACCGCCGTTTTTGGTAAGCGCTTCAAGCATTGAAAGACCTTGGTCAATGGTTTTGTTAAAGGATGCTTCTTCGTTTGTGATAACCTTTTCAATAAACTGCTTCTTTTCAATAAGCTCAGGATAGCCCGATTTGTTTTCGTTAATAACAATGTTGCAAAGCTCCATAAAGAAAGCACGGTTAATGCCGATAAGCTTTCCATGGCGGATAGCACGGCGGATAATACGTCTTAAAACATAACCACGGCCTTCGTTAGAGGGGGTGATACCGTCGCTTATCATAAATGTAGCGGCGCGTGCGTGGTCGGTAATAGCACGAATAGAAACATCAGTCGCATGGTCTTTGCCATAAACCTTTCCCGAAATCAAGCAAACATTATCAAGAATATTTCTAATAGTGTCAACCTCGAACATATTGTCAACACCCTGCAATACACAAGCAAGGCGTTCAAGACCCATACCTGTATCTATGTTTTTATGCTCAAGCTCGGTATAGGTGCCGTCACCCATATTGTTAAACTGTGAAAATACATTGTTCCAAATTTCCATATATCTGTCACAGTCGCAACCGGGCTTACAGTCAGGACTGCCGCAACCGTATTTTTCGCCGCGGTCAAAATAAATTTCACTACATGGACCGCAAGGACCTGTGCCGTGTTCCCAGAAGTTGTCGGCCTTGCCCATTCTTACAATGCGTTCTTCGGGCACACCAATAACATCACGCCATAAAGCGTATGCTTCGTCATCCTCTTCATAAACCGACGGCCATAATAATTCTTCAGGGATCTGGAGTGTTTTGGTTAAATATTCCCAAGCCCAAGCAATTGCTTCGTTTTTAAAGTAATCACCAAACGAAAAGTTGCCAAGCATTTCAAAAAATGTGCCGTGGCGAGCGGTGATACCAACTCGTTCAAGGTCAGGTGTTCTGATACACTTTTGGCAGGTTGTAACGCGGTTGCGGGGTGGGGTAACCTCGCCTGTAAAGTACTTTTTCATCGGCGCCATACCCGAATTTATTAAAAGCAAAGATTTATCATTATTCGGCACGAGCGAAAAGCTTCCAAGGCGCAAATGCCCCTTTGATTCAAAGAATGAAAGATAGCTTTCGCGAAGGTCGTTAAGTGAAGTCCATTTCATTTTCAAAACATCCTTTAATTAGAATTAAACATACTCTATTATTATATACTTATAGTTAAAATTTGTCAACCGAAAGGGCGGTAATTTTATCCGCAGTTTGTGAGAAAATTTTACCGCAGGACAGTGTTTGTTTTTTTGAATCTTCTGAAAACACAATTACAATATACTTTGGGCTTTCGGCGGGGAAAAAGCCGCAAAACCAACTTCGCAAAATTTCACGCCCATTTTCTATAATTCCCGTTTGTGCGGTGGCGGTTTTACCTGCGGCGGTTACTGTTTCGGGCAGAGCATCACCGCCTGTACCTTCGGTAATAACGGTTTTTAAATAATCTAAAAGCTTGCTTGCAGTTTTGTCGCTCATTGCCTTTGTCATAAAGCCACGGTTAAATTCGGTAAACTTGCCGTCCTTATAAGTGCCTTCAACAAGCGATGGCATATAATATTTACCACCGTTTGCAATGGCGGAATAAAGGGTTAGCATAGAAACGGGTGATGTGGTAAAATCACCTTGACCGATACTGAAATTGGCAAGGTGGGCTGTGTTTTCAAGTTTTTCGATAGATGGTATAATGCTGTTTGCGGTATAGATGCCGTCACACAGTTTTATTTTTTTACCGAAATTTAGGTTATCGGCCATTTTAAAAACGTTGTTTTTGCCTGTTTTAATTGCTAAATTAAAAAAATAAGTGTTGCAAGAATTCGCTAATCCATACCTAAGATTTAATACACCGTGACCGCTTCTTTCGTGGCAGTTAAAATGGCGGTCTATAATTTCCATACTGCCAACACAGTTATAAACAGTGCTTTCAAGCCCGTTTTCAATAGCAGCAGCGGCAATACATGGCTTAAAGGCCGAACCAACGGCATAAGAATTTATTGCGCGGTTAAATAGGGGAGAATCCTGTCGTTTTAAATAGCTTTCAAGGTCGTTTGGGTTGAAATTAGGGCGGGAAACTATACCCCTAATTTTAAGGGTTTTGGCATCTGCCACCACAACTGCGCCGCGCTCTAACGAGTTTGCGGTTTCTTCAATAATGCTTTGAATATTTATGTCAATAGTGCTTACAACCCCGCTTGCAACGGCAGAGGTGTTATTATAAACCTCGGGCTCGATGCCCTCTAAAACATTATAAAGACCATCACAGGCAAAGCTGAAATAAACACCGTCATTGTTATATAACAGTTTATCATAAGCCAATTCAAGCCCGTTTACACCCTTGTTATCGCTATTAACATAGCCAACGGTGTGGGGCGCAATTATACTGTCATCGTTAAAATAAACTGTGGTGCAAACAATGCCGTCGCACTTAATTTCTTTCGGCACTTCACACAGCACGGGCTTACCGTCTTTAAGGCGGTCTAAAACATTTTCAAGCTCTTGTCCCTTTAAAACGGTAGAAAGTGCGGTTTTTGCGCGGTTTGTGGGGGAAACACAAGCAATAATTTTTGATTTGTTGTTGGTAATCGGTCGCATATTGCAGTCGTAAATTGTGCCCCTAATTTTACCCGCTGAAAGTTTTAACCTGCCGTGTGACTGTAAAACATCGGTGTAATCGCTTTTAGCAATAACTGCAACACGCAAAAAAGCGCTAAAAAATAACGAAATAAGTAAAAAATAACAAATGGCACTTCGCTTTGTGAAAAACCGCCACCAAATTTTATTTTGCATTAAAAAACACCTCGTGTCTATTATTGGCACGAGGTGTAAATATTAGTCAGCTTTCATCCTTAAAAGCGAGCCCGCTTTTACAGGGTGAGGGTGTGGGATTTTTATTGTCATCATTGGGTGGGGGGCAGAATCAATTTCTTCGTTTTTATCGTTAAAAACTGTGTCGGCTTTAACTATAAATGGCTTGTTTTTTGGCTCTAAACAGTCAAATTCCTGCCCCTTTAAAAACTTGTTTTTAAGGGTGGCAATAATCATACCGTCTTCATAACCGTTAACAATAGCAGCAACCGAATAATCACGCACATAGCCCGCATTGGCATAGGTTTGGGAATTTGTCGGCTGACCGAAATAAAAACCGGTTGAATAATTTCGGTGGCTTATTTTGTTAAGTTCTTCGGTTACCCAAGCGGGACAAGACCATTCACCCTCACAGTTTTTCAAGCTGTCAAGCGCACCACGGTAAGCGTTTGTGGTAACAGCCACATAATAGTGTGATTTGGCCCTGCCTTCAATTTTAATGCTGTCAACACCCGCATCGCAAATTTCTTTAAGATGCTCCGCCATACACATATCGTTGGCGTTTAAAATATAGGTGCCTTTTTCGGTTTCGGTAATGTCAAAATACTGCCCCGGGCGTTTTTCTTCCATTAAAGAATAGCTCCAACGGCAGGGCTGTGCACAGTCGCCACGGTTGGCATCGCGCCCTGTCATATAGCTTGACAAAAGGCATCTTGAAGAGTATGAAACACACATAGCACCGTGTGCAAACATTTCAATTTCAAGGTCCTTTGGTGTTTTTTCGCGAATTTCTTTGATTTCTTTAAGAGATAATTCGCGAGCCAAAACAATGCGCTTTGCACCTAAATTATAAAAAGCATTTGCAGTTTCAAAGTTGCAAATACCTGACTGCACCGAAACATGCAACTCAACATCGGGTGCATATTTTTTAACCATCATAATTGTGCCTAAATCGGCAGCTATAATGGCATCAACCTTAATTTTGTTTAAAAATTTTAAAAAGTCAGGTAAGCGTGGAATTTCATCATTATGGGGTATGGTGTTACAGGTTACATGCACCTTAACACCGCGGTCGTGGGCGTATTTTACACCCTTAATTAAATCTTCTTCGCCAAAGTTTGTGGCAGCGGTACGCATACCAAATTCTTCGCCCGCAAGGTAAACCGCATCAGCACCATAATCAACCGCCGCAATAAGGCGGGTTAAATCACCCGCAGGGCATAAAAGTTCGGGTATATTATTTGTTGTAATATTCATAAATCCAATTTCCGTTTTGTTTTAAATTCGCAATGGTTGCATTTTGTTCGGCATAGGTTTTGTGGAAGTAAAACTTGCCGTTTTTATCTGTTACAAAGTAAAAATAATCGCTACCTTCGGGGTTTAAAGCCGCTTTAATTGCTTTAATACCGGGCGAACAAAGTGGTCCGGGTGGTAAACCTTTAATTTTATAAGTGTCGTATC
The DNA here is from genome assembly GCA_017549565.1 of Clostridia bacterium. Classification (GTDB taxonomy): domain Bacteria; phylum Bacillota; class Clostridia; order Oscillospirales; family Acutalibacteraceae; genus UBA737. Next base: position 12,881 of record JAFYUI010000006.1, on the reverse strand, counting down.
TATCATCGTCTTGCTCGAAAGAATCACCATAAAAAATTGTGGGGGATGAGCCAAGAGTAGTAAAGTTTGGACTTTTAAGTCGGTTGTAAAACACACCCGCAATTTTGGGCAGAGAATTGGTATCAACACCTGCCTCCATTTGAATGATTGAAGCCATAGTTAAAATTTCGTGCATAGTATAGCCCATTTGTTCGGCTTTTGTATACATATCATCGGTAATGCGGCTTTCGGTTTCTTTAACCATTTTTTCCACCACCAATTTTGCGGCGGCTTTTGAATCTTCAAGTTTATAAAATTCATAGGTTTCGGGGAAAAGATAACCTTCAAGCGCATAATAGGTCACCTTATTTTTCGCCCCGCTTAGAAGCTTGGTTTCAAGAGCGTATTCATTTAAAGCTGCAATGAAATCTGCCTTTGTGCAAACGCCCGCTTTTTCTAAAATTGAAGCAATACCCAAAACGGTCACTTGCTTGCCGTCAACATTTTTAACAAAATCGTTAATGCCTGTTCCTTCGGGAATTGTAACAGGTATTGTAGGGGCTTTTTCGCCCTGTGTCATTAGCTTTTTTGCAATTTCTTCATAACTGTCGCCCGTGTTAAATTCATAATGGCCGTATTTGAATTGGCTCTCATAACCCTTAATTTTAGAAAAAATTCTAAAACCAAGTGGGGAAGATATAATGCCTTCATCACCTAAAATTTCCGCAATTTGTGATGCATAAGTGCCTTTTTTAATTTCAATTTTAATGTCAGCACCGCTTTTGCCACCCGTCATATCGGTGACAAAAAATGCTGAAACACCGATTACAGCCGCCAAAACAACTGCCAAAACGCTTATAATTATGATTTTAAAATTCTTTTTCATTAAAAACCCTCAAATCAAATAAATTTCATTGTGTTTTTAAGTTTTTCTGTGTTTTCTTTGTTGGTAAGATAGGTTAAAAGTTCAAACCCAAACTCAAATGCAACACCTGCACCTTTGGCGGTGATAATGTTGCCGTCACGCACAACCGATGCGTTTTGAACATCGGCACCAATTAAATCATCTTCAAAACCGTTAAAGCAAGTGGCTTTTTTGCCTTTTAAAATGCCTTTGTGCCCCAAAATTAAAGGTGCGGCACAAATTGCACCTATAAGCAAATTGTTTTCGTTTGCATAATCAATTGCTTTTTGCACAGTTTCATCATTTTCTAAATTTGTTGTGCCGGGCATACCGCCGGGTAAAATAATGGCTTCGATATTTTCAAAAACAATGTCTTTTGTTTCAATGTCGCAAATAATCGGAATATCGTGTGCACCAACAACAGTTTTACCACCCACACCAACTGTTTTAAGGTTAAACCCCGCGCGGCGTAAAATGTCAATAGGTGCAAGCGCCTCACATTCTTCAAAGCCGTTTGCTAAAAAAACATAAATCATATTAATAAATCTCCAAAACGCATTTCAAAACATCATTTGCAATGTCTTCTATACTGCGGGCTTCGCCGTTTTCAGAACAGGGGATAATATCCCAATTTGAATATTTTGCGGTGAAAATTGCCGCTTTTCTGCATTTTTCAAGGTATTCGGTGTCCTTTTCGTGAATGTCTTTTTTCGCTTCGTCACCCTCGTAACGCTTTGACAAAAGTTTTTGTGACACTTCAATCGGCATATCAAGGAAAATTACCTTATCGGGTTTTGGAATAGCAACTTTGTTATATTCAAAATCATAAAGCCAATTTAAAAAAGCTTCCCATTCACTTTCTGGTAATTTTGAGCATTGATGCACAGCGTTAGAGGTGGTGTATCTGCCCGAAACAATTGTGCCGCCATTATTATAAAATTCGCCCCAATTTGCTTTAAAGGAGGCATATCGGTCAACACAGTAAAAGGTGGATGCCGCATAGGCATTTACATCGCCCGGTTTTGCCCCAAAATCACCTGCCAAATACATTTTAACCAATGTGCTTGAAGGGTTGTCATAATCGGGGAAAGAAACTTTTTTACAGTCAATGCCTGCTTTTTTAAGGTTTTGTGGTAACAAATCAAGCTGAGTTGATTTACCGCTGCCGTCAAGACCTTCTAAAACGATAAGTTTACCCATTTTTTTTAAGTCCTTTATAAAATTCGTTAATTTCTTTATAATGCCCGCAGGTCATTTTACCTTCGGGACAAGGGCCGCTAACACAAGCAGGACCTGCATTTTTGAACAAGTTTGGTGCAACCTTTAAAACAAGGGCTAACATTTGGTCGGCAACATCTTTAATTTCCCACTGTGCACGGTTACAGCAACGGTGTCTGAAAAAGTTCATCAGCGACCTTGCGTTCATAGTTAAAACCATTTGGGTTTCGCAGGCGTTGGGCAAAACAAAGCGTGCATCTTCAATGGCTTTCTTTTCGGCCAAGCGGTTTGCGGTTTTTTCATCTTTGCCTTCGGCTAAAAAGGTTTTAATGTGCTGCTGCTTTAAAATTTCAGCCAATGCGTCATAACGCTTTTGATCTTCTGCCATAATTTCGTCATAAATCTTTTTGGCTTCGGGGATATTTTCAATTTCGGGTGGGGTTACATATTCAAACGCACCCTCACGCACATAGCGTTGGCTTTTAACCGAAAAGGATGCCATTCTATGACGGGTGATTTGTGCCAATAAAGCACGAGATACACCCTCAATACCAAAGGTAAAGCTTGCGTGTTCAATGGGACTTTCGTGACCAATTTCCGAAAGCATTTCAACAAACTGTGCTGCTTTTTCATCGGTTAGGTTATTTCTTAAATCTGAAATAGAGGAACTGCTGTAACAAAGCTTTGCCGCCGCAGCGATAGAATGCTCGGGATTTGGGGTATAGGTTAAAAGATAAACATTTGCCATAAAATCACCCTTAAAATTATTCTTTGTGTAATCAAAATCATTATATCAAATTAAAGCAAATTATTCAACAAATTTCGTTATATTTTGATAATTTAATGAAATTTGTATAATAGTTTAGAAAAAAATGGTTTTTCTTCAAAAAGTTTATATATTTTTTTGTTAAAAAAGTCTTTTTTTGTCGAGCGTTTTGTGTTATTATATAACTAATAATTTAGTATCTATCTTGGAGGGGTCTGTAAATGGCAAAAATCGATTTCAAACACACACCTTACGGTGACTTGGCACTTATTAGTATGAAGGGCTGCGAGGACATAGCATCAAAGGTTGACTATTATTTAAAAAATTGGCGCGAAGCCGATGAAAATGACACCTTTATTGTGCAGCCGCATTGCCCACGCTTTGGCACAGGTGAAGCAAAGGCAGTTTTAAAGCATACTGCCCGTGGTATTGACGCTTATATTCTTTGTGACTGCTTTAATTACAGTGTTGAATATAAGATGTATGGAAAAACTGTTCCAATGAGTCCTGACGACCACTTCCAAGACTTAAAACGCGTAATTGCCGCATTGGGCGGTAAAGCACGCCGTATTACAGTAATTATGCCAATGCTTTATGAGGGCAGACAGCATAGAAGAACTGCAAGGGAATCTATGGACTGTGCAATGGCTTTGCAAGAGCTTGTGGCAATCGGTGTTAAAAACATTATCACATTTGACGCTCACGACCCCCGCGTTAATAATGCAATTCCGCTTGACGGTTTTGATAATGTACAAGCTGCATATCAAATGATAAAAGCTTTACTTCGCACCGTACCTGATATTAAAATCGACCGTGAACATACTATGATAGTTTCTCCCGACGAGGGTGGTATGGGCCGTTGCATTTACTATTCATCAGTTTTGGGCTTAGAGCTTGGTATGTTCTACAAGCGCCGCAACTATTCGGTGATAGTAAATGGTAAAAACCCCATTGAAGCACACGAATTCTTGGGCAACGATATCACAGGCAAGGATTTAATTATTGTTGATGATATGATTTCTTCGGGTGAATCAATGCTTGATATTGCCGCAAAGCTTAAAGAACGCGGTGCAAAACGCATTTTTGTTTTCTCAACCTTTGGTTTGTTTGTAGATGGTCTTGATAAGTTTGATGAATATTACGCAAATGGTCTTATCGATAAGGTATTCACTACCAACCTTATTTACCAATCGCCAGAACTTTTATCTCGTGAATGGTATTGCAGCGTTAATATGTCAAAGTATATTGCTTTGCTTATTGAAACCCTTAACTATGATAATTCAATTAGCAGCCTTTTAGACCCTGTTGATCGCATCCAAAAGGTTGTAAAAGAATATAAAGAAAAATAATTATATTTTGTCTCACTGGCGATGGCCCCTGCGGGCTATCGCTTTTGAGCGTTTAAATACTGAATTTTTGAGGTTTAATTATGTTTAATGAAATTTGCATTTTAATACCCTCGCTTAACCCTGATGAAAAGCTTATGAAAACGGTAGAGGGGCTTAAAGCGGTTGGCTTTAAAAATTTCATAATTGTGGATGACGGCAGCGATGCCGCACATCAAGGTAATTTCCCCGAAACTGATAAGGAAAATAATTTCATTGTTTTAAGACATTCTTACAATAAGGGTAAAGGCGCCGCAATTAAAACTGCATTTAAGTTTATCTTAAAGTTTTCAACAACCTTAAAGGGTGTTATTACCGTTGACGGGGATGGTCAGCACGCACCTGAGGATGTTAAAAAATGTGCCGAAGCACTTTTAGAGCAAAAAGACAAAGTTGTTTTGGGTTGCCGTGATTTTTCACTTCCGCAAGTGCCTAAAAGAAGTCGTTTTGGTAATAAAACCACTTCACGCGTTTTTAAACTTTTATGTGGCATTAAAATTTCCGATACTCAAACAGGGCTTCGCGGTTTTCCGATAGAGCATTTACCGTTTTTACTTACAGTAAAAGGCGACAGGTTTGAATATGAAACCAATATGCTTTTAAAATTCAAGCAAACGGGCATTAAAATGCACGAGGTGACTATCCAAACCCTTTATGAAGAAGAGGGTAAACACGAATCGCATTTTAAAACTGTTAGAGATTCTATAAGAGTTTACAGTTTTATTTTGGGCTTTTTAGTAAGCTCTGTTGCTTCTTCTGTTATTGATTTATTGATTTTTTACATTTTAAGTAAGTTCTGCAATTTCGGTGTTTTACTTTCTACTGTTATTGCAAGGGCTGTTTCATCTTTTACAAACTTTACAATAAATCGCAAATCGGTTTTTGATTTTGAAGGCAGTTCTAAAAAAGCAGTTGTTCGTTATTATTTGTTGGCAATACCGCAAATGCTTATATCCGCCGGCTTGGTGACGCTTTTATCTGTACTTCTTTCTAAAAATCCCGAAATCAAAACAGTTATAAAGTTAATTGTTGATATGGTGCTTTTCTTTATAAGCTATCGTATTCAGCAAACTTGGGTTTTCAGCACTGCAAATAAGTCTGAAGAAAAGACCGACGCACCAAAGAAAAAGCTTACAGTTAAAAATGTTATTAACCGTTCACTAATTTCGGTTGGTACAGCGCTTTTGCTTGTAATTATTACTGCTTTTTCGGCCGGCTTTGTTGTGTCATACGGCCCAAGTGAAACAATGCGTGATATGTTGGTGCTTTCTGCTATGCAGGCAAGTGCAACAAAATGGGTACCGGGGCTGTTCCTTTCAAAAGAAAAGGTTAAGGAAATAGTTGATAACAGTCATAAAATTAGCACCGACAGTATTGATGTTGACCAATATGTTGACTCTACCGATGGGGATGAGTGGAAGGATGCTAAAAACGGCACAAAGCTTATCTTTATTCAAAAGCCAAACTTTAAGGCATATCTTTTAATGGTTAAGGACCCTAAACGAGTAAATGTAGGTGTTTCAAGCGAAAACTTTGCCTCTGCCACAGGTGGCAAGCGTATTTTCGATTTCGCTGAAAAATATAATGCACTTGCGGTTATAAATGCAGGTGAATTTGCCGACACAGGCGGACAGGGCAATGGCGCACAACCAATGGGCCTTACTTATTCCTTTGGCAAAAAGGTTTGGGGCGGTAACGGAAGCCGTACCTTTATGGGCTTTACAAAGGATAATAAATTTGTTTGCTACGAGGGTATGACGGTTGAAAAGGCCGAAAAGCTTGGTATTCGTGATGCGGTTTGCTTCCAAACAGGTAATTTGCTTATCGACCACTCTACTAAGGAAGACGGCAGCATTGGCAAGGTTAATCTTCACTATGGCGACGGAAACCTTGGTGCTGCACAGCGTACTGCTATCGGTCAGCGTGCTGACGGCACAGTTATTATGCTTGTAACCGATGGTAGAAGTGCCAGCAGTATCGGCGCTACCCGAAATGATGTTATTGATATTTTGGTTGAATATGGCGTTGTTAGTGCAGGTATGCTTGACGGTGGCTCTTCAGCAATGATGTACTATCGTGATTATTATAATGTTTATAATTTGGATACCTCCAAGTTTGACACATATCAAAAGCAGGGTCTTGTAAATCAATATAAGGCATTTACAACACCTCGCCGCTTACCAACCTGCTTTATCGTTACGGAGGAATAGAAAATGAAAAATAAACCATTATTTTATAAAATTTATTTTTCCGTTATTGCGGTATTTTTAGTTTTGCTTATTGCAGGTCTTTTTGTTCTTTATTCTGTTTTAGGTGTGTTTGAAGCAGCACAGCCAACAGGTCTTATGGATAAAATTGTTACCGAATATTTGCAAAAAGGCGATTTAAGCGGCGCTATTGAAGAATTTGATATTCCGCTTTCGGCTTATGAAAACAAAAATATCGTAAACGATGTTTTTAAGAAAATTGTTGAAGATAAAGAGCTATCTATTGGTTCATCCGGTAAAAAGCGCGACGGTTATACTGAGGTATATAACATTAAGGCGGGAGATAACAACCTTTTAACCTTTTATCTTAAAAAAGCCGAAAAAAGCGGCGAATATGGCATAAAGGGTTATGTTGTCGGTGTTGCCGAGCTTGACAGCAGTATTTGTAAAAAATATGAAATTCATGTACCGTCTGATATTAAGCTTGTTATAAACGGTATTGAGGTTAAAAAAGAGGACCGCATTGATAATGCACTCCCAAAAATTTTAACCGATAAAATTGGGGACAAAAATGTAACCACACTTCAAACCGTAAAGCTTGAAAATTTAATTTCTGACAAGATGGAAATTAAAGCATATCGTGCTGATGGCAGTGAGGTTGCGGTTAGTGATAACAACGGCGTTTGCACCGTTGCACAGGGTATGGAAGCTGTCGAGCTTGAAACCCTTAAAAACCACGCTTTAAATGCAAGTCAGGGCTATGCCAAATTCATGCAAGAGGATGCATCTCTTGGAAGTATTTCACACTATTTTGATACCTCAACCGAATTTTATAACTATGTAAGAAAAACCGAACTTTGGGTTTGGACACATACAGGTTATGATTTTGAGGATATTTCATTTTCAGAAGCACATAAATATACCGATAATCTTTACAGCTGTCGTGTAAAATTTACACATATTTTAAAGCTGGGTCAAAGAACATATAAAGACTATTTTGATAAATATGTTTATATTGAAAAGGTTGGCAATTCGTTAAAGGTTATTGATATGCAAACACCTTCAAAATAATTTTAGTGGAGTCGTAAGACTCCACTTTTTTATTCATTTTAATCATCATTTTTTAATATAATTAAAAAGAGGTGTTTAAAATGAAAGCAATAGTAAAACCAATGGAATATGATTTTTTTGCAAGGCAAAAGCTAATTGATGAAATATGCAAGGAATACCCGTTTATAAAGCGAATGGTTATTGGCAAAAGCTGTATGGGAAAGGAAATTACGGCGTTAAAAATCGGCTCGGCAGAGCAGTACAGCTTAATAACTGCGGCATATCACGGAATGGAACGCATAACCTCGACAATTCTTTTAATGTTTTTAGAGGATTTGGCCTTTTCAATTAAAAACGACCTTTCGATAGAGGGTGTAAATGCAATTAGGGGTTTAAGCGGTAGAGGCGCTATTTTTGTGCCCTGTGTCAACCCAGACGGTTGTGATATATCATTGCTTGGCAAGGTTGCTTGCGGCGGGGATGCAGACCGCATTTCACGGCTTTGCAAAAGCGATTTTACAAGGTGGAACGCAAACTTTCGTGGTGTTGATATAAACCACAACTTTGATGCTGATTGGTGCAACCTGCGTGAAAAAGAGCGAAATTTGGGTATTTATGGCCCTGCACCAACCCGTTACGGCGGGCCAAAGCCCGAAAGCGAGCCAGAAACAAAAGCAATAGTTAACCTTTGCAAAAAGGTGCAAATTAGGCATGCTGTGGCACTACATACACAGGGTGAAGTAATTTATTGGAAATTTGGTGAGAATACACCCCAAAGGTCTAAGCGTATTGCCGAAATATTTGCAACGGCATCAGGTTATGCGCTTGATGTACCCATTTCTATTGCGGATGGCGGCGGATTTAAGGACTGGTTTATAGAAAGGTTTAATCGCCCTGCATTCACCTTTGAAATGGGACTAGGGAAAAACCCATTACCCGCTGAAAATGCTGAAGAAATATATCTAAAAGCTCGAGAGATGCTAACTCTTGCGACGATAATTTAACAAAAAAAGCGTATCAAACATTAGGTTTGATACGCTTTTAAAATTAGATAGACAAATCTTCAACAATAAGGTTACGGGGCATTGTTTCAGCATCACGCACCTTAAAGAATTTTTCTGCTACCTGTGGGAATAGAGCATAGCTTAATACATCTTCGGTAGAGCCATTGCCAAGACCCTTTGCTTCAAGCTCGGTCTTGTATTTTTTAAGCTCGGGCTCGATAAGGTCGGCAGGACGGCAGGTTATAACCTCGTCATCGCCAATGCACTTTTTACGAACATCCTCATTAACCTCTGCAGGTAAACGGCCATATTCGCCCTTTAAAAGACCTTTTGATTCTTTGGGAACCATTTTATATCTTTCATCGGCAATTACATTCATAACTGCTTGTGTGCCGACAATTTGGCTTGTGGGGGTAACAAGTGGAGGATAACCAAAGTCCTTACGAACACGCGGAACTTCGGCAAGAACATCGTAATACTTATCTTCCTTACCGGCTTGCTTAAGCTGTGAAAGCATATTAGAAAGCATACCGCCGGGCACTTGATAAATAAGGGTTTTGGTGTCAACATTTAAAACCTTGGGGTCTAAAATGCCGTCGGCCTTCATTTTATCGGCAACACCGCGGAAGTGAGCAGCAACATCGCTTAATTTATTAAGGTCAAGCCCTGTGTCGCGTGCGGTACCCTTAAGGGTTGCAACCAATGCTTCAGTTGCGGGTTGTGCAGTACCGTTTGCCAATGGTGACAATGCGGTGTCAACAATATCAACGCCTGCTTGTGCAGCCATTAAATAGGTCATATCACCTGTACCTGTTGTGTTGTGGGTATGAAGGTGGATTGGAACTTTTACATTTTCTTTAAGCTTTTTAACAAGCGAATAAGCATCAAAAGGTAAAAGCAAGTTTGCCATATCCTTAATGCAAATAACATCAGCGCCCATTTGTTCAAGCTCTTTTGCAAGCTTTACAAAATATTCCTCGTTATGAACGGGGCTTTCGGTATAGCTTAAAGCGGGCTCACAAATACCGCCGTATTTTTTACAGCTTTTAATTGCTTGTTCAAGGTTTCTGGTGTCGTTAAGTGCGTCAAAAATACGGATAACTTCAATACCGTTTTCAATTGATTTTCCAACAAACGAATCAACGACATCATCTGCATAATGCTTGTAGCCAAGGATGTTTTGGCCACGGAAAAGCATTTGAAGCTTGGTGTTGGGCATATATTTTTTAAGTGTGCGAAGGCGTTCCCACGGGTCTTCGTTTAAAAAGCGCATACAAACGTCGAATGTAGCGCCGCCCCAACATTCAAGTGACCAATAGCCAATTTCATCAAGGCGTTCCAAAGCGGGAATCATATCTTCGATTTTCATTCTGGTGGCGGCTTGTGATTGGTGCGCGTCACGCAAAATGGTATCGGTTATAAATAATTTTTTGTTCATTTAAATTCTCCTTTATCCGAATATAGCTATAAGCGCACCGGCAGCGATAGCCGAACCGATAACACCTGCAACATTCGGGCCCATAGCATGCATAAGCAAGAAGTTTGATGGGTTTGCTTTTTGACCAACCATTTGTGAAACACGGGCAGCCATAGGAACTGCAGAAACACCTGCCGAGCCAATAAGCGGATTGATTTTGTTCTTTGTGAAAAGATTCATAAACTTAGCAAAAAGAACACCGCAAGCGGTAGCAACACCAAATGCAACAACGCCTAAAACAATTATTTCAACTGTGGGAAGGCGAAGCATATTGATTTCAGTGCCACCAATGTTAACGAGCTGTCTTTCGGTATTAAGGAATGTGCCTGCAGTAGCGGTAGCACCAACCGAAATACCAAGGAAGATGGTAACAATGTTCATAAGCTCGTTTTGAGCGGTTTTGCAAAGGCGTTCAGCCACGCCGCATTCTTTCCAAAGGTTACCAAGCATTAAGCAACCAACAAGTGGTGTAGCAGAGGGAACAAGCAATGCAACGAAAATTGTAATGATAATTGGGAACAAAATCTTTTCGGTTTTTGAAACTTGACGAAGGGGCTTCATAACAATTTCGCGTTCCTTCTTAGTGGTGAGAAGCTTCATAATAGGGGGCTGAATTACAGGAACAAGTGCCATATAGCTGTAAGCAGCAACAGCGATTGGTCCTAAAATATGTGGCGCTAATTTTGATGCCACGAAGATAGCGGTTGGGCCGTCAGCGCCGCCGATAATACCAACCGAGGCAGATTCTAAACCGTTAAAGCCCAAATATTTTGCACCGGCAAAGGTGGCAAAAATACCAACCTGTGCAGCTGCACCCAAAAGAAGTGATTTTGGATTTGAAATAAGGGGACCAAAGTCGGTCATAGCGCCAATGCCTATAAAGATAAGGCAGGGGTAAATACAAGTTTTAACACCTATATAAAGAAAGTCCAAAAGACCGCCGTTTGAAAGAATATGACCGTAATCATGGTAATACTTACTGCCTTCGGTCATGAATTCGGACCAAAGTGCCTCGTTATAAAGACCGGCACCAGGAAGATTTGTAAGAAGCATACCAAAAGCAATACCGATTAAAAGTAACGGCTCAAACTGTTTTTTAATTGCAAGGTACAAAAGCACAAGCGAAATGGTAATCATAACCGCGTACTTCCAACCCTCTTGCAAAAAGCCGGCGCCAAGCAAATAAAAACCTGTTTGCCTTAAAAATTCTAAAATTGCGTCTGTCATTTTTATTTCTCCTTAAAGGATAATTAAGCGATTACGCAAAGAACAGCGCCGGTTTCAACCGATTGGCCGGCATTTACATTTATAGAAGCGATTGTACCATCGCAGGGTGACATAATTTCGTTTTCCATTTTCATAGCTTCCAAAATCATTAAAACATCACCCTTCTTAACAGCAGCGCCGTTTTGCACATTAACAGAAAGAATTGTGCCGGGCATTGGGCTGTTAACAGTTTCACCGCCTGCGGGAGCAGCAACGGGTGCAGGAGCAGCAACAGGAGCAGGTGCTGCAGCAGGGGCAGGAGCTGCCACAGGTGCGGGAGCTGCTTTAACATCAGCAGCGTCAACAACTTCTAAAGTAATTTCGTAAGCAGTACCATTTACGGTAACATTATATTTTTTCATAATTTTTACACCTTTTTCTTAAAATTATAATTTTTTAAATGACAAAATTCTTAATGCAGAAACATCGGTTCCAAGCTCTTCAGCAATAACAGCAGAAACAGCGGCGATAATTTCCTGACGGTTTTCAATGACCTGTGGTTTAGCGTTTGCAACAGGTGTTGCAGTGCTTTTAACAGTGTCATCGGTGGGTTTCTTTGTGCCGCAGAACAGACCAACAATTTTGCACATAATTACAATGCAAATAAGACCCGCAAAAACTGCGCCAACACCAATTAGAACAGTATAGGGTATTTCAAACCCGCTACCCACAAAATTGGCTTTTGCAATAAAAGATTCAAACATTTTTTTGAGGCACCTCCCTTAAGCCAAAAAATAGTTTTTAAAATAAATAAAAATTTTCCACCTATTTACAGTTATTATACTACAAAAATCAAGCATTTACAATAGTAATTTAATTATTTTTGTATTATTATCACATAAAGTTTAGTAACAAAAATCAAATATTTTAATATACTGTTAACGGACAAGCGAATAATGTCTTAAAGGAGATTAAAAATGGATAGAAAAATGTTTGATATAAGCGAATTTTATAACAGAACTGCACCGCAAAGACAAATGTCTGACGGTTTAGTTGAAAATTGCTTTAACACCGATGTTTGTGTTGACTCACCCAAAAGTGATGTCAGCGATGTTTTAACAATGGCTTTTGTTAATATGCAACCGCTTGATTATGTTTATAACGAAGCAGAAGCATTTTCAAACGGTTCTCTTTTTCCAAATATTACAAAGCCGTTTTATGGGGGTAAAATGAAATGAACACCCGAAACGAATTAAAAAAGAAAATTCACGCGCTTGATTTTGCAATTCACGAGCTTGTCTTGTTTTTAGATACCCACCCCACCAACCGCAAGGCAATGGCACTTTTAACCGAATACCGCAATAAACGCACCGAATGTATTAAAGAATATGAACAGCAATTCGGCAAGTATTTTGTTATGGCAGAAGATGCTCCTACCGAGGGCTGTTGGGAATGGCTTAAAGGCAAATGGCCTTGGGAATATAAGGAGGATTAAGCAGTATGTGGAAATATGAAAAGAAATTACAGTACCCTGTAAATATTAAAAATAAAAACCCTAAATATGCACAAATAATAATTTCGCAATACGGCGGACCGGACGGCGAGCTTGGCGCTTCAATGCGTTATTTAAGCCAAAGATATGGTCAACCGTTTGATGAGGTTAAAGGAATTTTAACAGATGTGGG